>NZ_AP042447.1:2500-5000 GCF_055398265.1 Desulfogranum aggregans
CTTTCGCTGCGGCTACACCTCACGGCTTAACCTCGCTGCATAGGATAACTCGTTGACTCATTATGCAAAAGGCACGCTGTCACCCAAATAAATTTGAGCTCCAACTGCTTGTAAGCTGACGGTTTCAGTTTCTATTTCACTCCCCTCCCGGGGTTCTTTTCACCTTTCCCTCACGGTACTGGTTCACTATCGGTCACTGGGTAGTATTTAGCCTTGGAAGATGGTCCTCCCGGATTCCCACAAGGTTTCACGTGTCTCGTGGTACTCGGGGACACCCTAGGGTGATTCAAGATTTCGCGTACCGGATTATCACCGTCTATGATTGGCCTTTCCATACCATTCCGCTATCCATCATCAATCCCATATCGGGGCCCCACAACCCCCATAAGCAAGCTTATGGGTTTGGGCTACTCCGCGTTCGCTCGCCGCTACTGACGGAATCTCAATTGATTTCTTTTCCTGAGGGTACTGAGATGTTTCACTTCCCCTCGTTCGCCTTTATTACCTATGTATTGAGTAATAAATGACAGAGTTTGAACTCTGCCGGGTTGCCCCATTCGGAAATCTCCGGGTCAAAGCCTGTTAGCAGCTCACCGAAGCTTATCGCAGCTTTCCACGTCCTTCTTCGCCTCCCAGTGCCAAGGCATCCGCCGTCAGCCCTTAGTAGCTTAACCATAAGTCTTTTGTAAACTAAGTTATACTTCTAAACGCTTTTGTAGTACGTACCTCCCCGTAGATAAAAAAATCGCTGAAGTCCGAAAACTCACTCGCGAATACGGAAGGGTACTACGATTTAGATACCCTGCTATTCAATTGTCAAAGATCTATAAACTTTTTATTTTAAAAGTTTAAAGTTAGATGGTGAATCGCAAACGCAATTCAACACCTAACCTTACTCTTTTAAATGGTGGAGGTGAACGGGATCGAACCGATGACCTCCTGCGTGCAAGGCAGGCGCTCTCCCAGCTGAGCTACACCCCCATTCATCTCACTACAGAACTTCTCTCAGCATGGTGGGCCTAGGTGGACTTGAACCACCGACCTCACGCTTATCAGGCGTGCGCTCTAACCAAGCTGAGCTATAGGCCCATGACCTTGATCTCTCAAAACCGAACAGTAATATCCAAGCAGGGTTGATCCCATACAGAGTAACCTCTGTATCTTTCCTTATAAAGGAGGTGATCCAGCCCCAGGTTCCCCTAGGGCTACCTTGTTACGACTTCACCCCAGTTACCAGCCATACCTTGGCAGCCTGCCTCTGAAAGTTAGCTCAACTGCTTCTGGTACAACCGACTCCCGTGGTGTGACGGGCGGTGTGTACAAGGCCCGGGAACGTATTCACCGTGGCATGCTGATCCACGATTACTAGCGATTCCGACTTCATGGAGTCGAGTTGCAGACTCCAATCCGGACTGAGACCGGCTTTTCGGGATTTGCGCCTTCTCGCGAAGTGGCTGCCCTTTGTACCGGCCATTGTAGTACGTGTGTAGCCCTGGTCATAAAGGCCATGAGGACTTGACGTCATCCCCACCTTCCTCCGGTTTGACACCGGCAGTCCCTTTAGAGTGCGCAGCCGAACTGCTAGCAACTAAAGGTAAGGGTTGCGCTCGTTGCGGGACTTAACCCAACATCTCACGACACGAGCTGACGACAGCCATGCAGCACCTGTCACCAAGTTCCTTCTAATGAAGGCACTTTTCTGTTTCCAGAAAATTCTCGGGATGTCAAGACCAGGTAAGGTTCTTCGCGTTGCATCGAATTAAACCACATACTCCACCGCTTGTGCGGGCCCCCGTCAATTTCTTTGAGTTTTAATCTTGCGACCGTACTCCCCAGGCGGTGAACTTAATGCGTTGGCTGCGGCACAGAAGGGATCAACACCTCCTACACCTAGTTCACATCGTTTACGGCGTGGACTACCAGGGTATCTAATCCTGTTTGCTCCCCACGCTTTCGCGCCTCAGCGTCAGTATTCAGCCAGAAAGTCGCCTTCGCCACCGGTATTCCTCCTGATATCTACGAATTTCACCTCTACACCAGGAATTCCACTTTCCCCTCTGATACTCAAGCTTGGCAGTTTCAAATGCACTTCCACGGTTAAGCCGTGGGCTTTCACATCTGACTTACCATGCCGCCTGCGCGCCCTTTACGCCCAGTAATTCCGAACAACGCTTGCACCCTCCGTATTACCGCGGCTGCTGGCACGGAGTTAGCCGGTGCTTCCTTTAAAGGTACCGTCAAACATAACAGGTATTAACTGCTACGCATTTCTTCCCTTTTGACAGAGCTTTACGACCCGAAAGCCTTCCTCACTCACGCGGCGTCGCTGCGTCAGGGTTTCCCCCATTGCGCAATATTCCTCACTGCTGCCTCCCGTAGGAGTCTGGCCCGTGTTTCAGTGCCAGTGTGACGGATCATCCTCTCAGACCCGCTAACCATCGATGCCTTGGTAGGCCATTACCCCACCAACTAGCTAATGGTACGCAGACCCCTCCTCATG
>NZ_AP042447.1:10000-875000 GCF_055398265.1 Desulfogranum aggregans
CCACCGACCTCACGCTTATCAGGCGTGCGCTCTAACCAAGCTGAGCTATAGGCCCATGACCTTGATCTCTCAAAACCGAACAGTAATATCCAAGCAGGGTTGATCCCATACAGAGTAACCTCTGTATCTTTCCTTATAAAGGAGGTGATCCAGCCCCAGGTTCCCCTAGGGCTACCTTGTTACGACTTCACCCCAGTTACCAGCCATACCTTGGCAGCCTGCCTCTGAAAGTTAGCTCAACTGCTTCTGGTACAACCGACTCCCGTGGTGTGACGGGCGGTGTGTACAAGGCCCGGGAACGTATTCACCGTGGCATGCTGATCCACGATTACTAGCGATTCCGACTTCATGGAGTCGAGTTGCAGACTCCAATCCGGACTGAGACCGGCTTTTCGGGATTTGCGCCTTCTCGCGAAGTGGCTGCCCTTTGTACCGGCCATTGTAGTACGTGTGTAGCCCTGGTCATAAAGGCCATGAGGACTTGACGTCATCCCCACCTTCCTCCGGTTTGACACCGGCAGTCCCTTTAGAGTGCGCAGCCGAACTGCTAGCAACTAAAGGTAAGGGTTGCGCTCGTTGCGGGACTTAACCCAACATCTCACGACACGAGCTGACGACAGCCATGCAGCACCTGTCACCAAGTTCCTTCTAATGAAGGCACTTTTCTGTTTCCAGAAAATTCTCGGGATGTCAAGACCAGGTAAGGTTCTTCGCGTTGCATCGAATTAAACCACATACTCCACCGCTTGTGCGGGCCCCCGTCAATTTCTTTGAGTTTTAATCTTGCGACCGTACTCCCCAGGCGGTGAACTTAATGCGTTGGCTGCGGCACAGAAGGGATCAACACCTCCTACACCTAGTTCACATCGTTTACGGCGTGGACTACCAGGGTATCTAATCCTGTTTGCTCCCCACGCTTTCGCGCCTCAGCGTCAGTATTCAGCCAGAAAGTCGCCTTCGCCACCGGTATTCCTCCTGATATCTACGAATTTCACCTCTACACCAGGAATTCCACTTTCCCCTCTGATACTCAAGCTTGGCAGTTTCAAATGCACTTCCACGGTTAAGCCGTGGGCTTTCACATCTGACTTACCATGCCGCCTGCGCGCCCTTTACGCCCAGTAATTCCGAACAACGCTTGCACCCTCCGTATTACCGCGGCTGCTGGCACGGAGTTAGCCGGTGCTTCCTTTAAAGGTACCGTCAAACATAACAGGTATTAACTGCTACGCATTTCTTCCCTTTTGACAGAGCTTTACGACCCGAAAGCCTTCCTCACTCACGCGGCGTCGCTGCGTCAGGGTTTCCCCCATTGCGCAATATTCCTCACTGCTGCCTCCCGTAGGAGTCTGGCCCGTGTTTCAGTGCCAGTGTGACGGATCATCCTCTCAGACCCGCTAACCATCGATGCCTTGGTAGGCCATTACCCCACCAACTAGCTAATGGTACGCAGACCCCTCCTCATGCAGTAGCTTATATCAGAGGCCACCTTTGCTTATTACACTTATGAAAAACAAGCACATCCGGTATTAGTCCACCTTTCGGTGGGTTATCCCAGACATAAGGACAGGTTATCTACGCGTTACTCACCCGTGCGCCACTCTACTAGTCTTCCGAAGAAGACGTTCGCGTTCGACTTGCATGTGTTAAGCACGCCGCCAGCGTTCGTTCTGAGCCAGAATCAAACTCTCCAGTTTAATATCTTCTGCTCAATCACTAACGATTGGACTTACAAACTTCAAAAAAACCAAAATCAATTGGCCCGCTTGTTATTACTGTTCAGTTGTCAAAGATCAAAACCATGGCATCCATGGCCGACGCATATCCAGTTGATATACGGTATGTTCTGCGTGAACCCCTGGTGAAAGCCGGGGCTCGTTTTGCTTGTCGATGTTTCGTCAAGCAACGGAGCGGGAAACTACCTTACTTCCGCCTTGCAGTCAACCTTTTTTTCAGCTCGATGTGAAAAACAAGCTGTCAGAAAGGCGGCATCAACGACCTGGCGCTGATGCCTTTGCTGCTGTCCGGCAACTGTCTGCTGAGCAACGGAGCGGGAAACTACCTTACCTCTGCCTTGAAGTCAACTCTTTTTTTGCCGCTTGCTGTCAAGAAAGCAATTTGTAAAAACATGTTGAAATCATTGGATAAGTAATGCGGCATCCCTGCCGCTGTTTGCCACCTGCGCAAGCAACGGAGGGCGAAATTAACGGAACCGACTACAGAAGTCAATACCTTTTTTGTCCACTAGCAGAAGTTCCTCGGCTCATGGTTATGCTCTGTCACGCTCAAATGCGTTGTTGACTACCGATTGTGTTTGCCTTGTACAAAGGTTTTGTCGTAACATGCCGACAATGTCAAAATTATTTAATTCTATCGTTTTTTAGGGGTCTGGAATTTATAGTCATGTCATCTCTCACCCATTTGCTTCCAACTATTCCCAATGTTAATGACTGCCTGTTCTCTCTTGCCGAGGTCGAAGAAATCGCAGATGTTCCACGTGATCGGCTGAAAAAAATTGTTCGTGATTTTCTTGACCATATTCGAAGCGAGATCCTTGCAGGCAGGGACCCTGGGCCCCTCTCTCTTGACAAGTACGGTTTACTTCCACGATTGATAAACGCGGTTGTCTCCGGCCACCAATATCATTTTCGCAGGGTTATCAACGGTACCGGCGTCATCGTGCATACCAACCTGGGGCGCTCACTGTTGCCTGATGAGGCGATGCATGCCATCCACATTGCCGGCTCCAGGTACAGTAATCTGGAATTTGATCTGTTTACCGGAAAGCGAGGAAGTCGCTACAGCCACATCGAGTCTATTCTCTGCGAACTGACCGGCGCTGAAGCTGCCCTGGTGGTCAACAACAACGCAGCAGCTGTATTGATTGTATTGGATACCCTCGCCAAAGGCCGGGAGGCCATCGTCTCTCGAGGCCAACTTGTTGAAATCGGAGGTTCTTTTCGCATACCTGATGTTATGGCGCGAAGTGGGGCCAAACTGGTGGAGGTCGGTGCGACTAATCGGACCCATATTGCCGATTATGAGCAAGCGATCAATGAACAGACCGGCATGCTGCTGAAAGTGCACTGCAGTAATTACCGTATCATCGGTTTTACCAGCGAAGTATCCAATGAGGATTTGGTCCGACTTGGTCGGTCACATGGTATTCCGGTGGTCGAAGACCTTGGCTCCGGATCTTTTGTTGATTTGAGCCGTTTCGGTCTGGAAAAAGAACCAACCGTCCAGGAAGTCGTAGCGTCCGGAGTCGATGTGGTCACCTTTAGTGGTGATAAACTGCTTGGAGGTCCCCAGGCCGGGATTATTGTCGGTCGTAAAGAACATATTGAGCGTATCAAAAAAAATCCGCTGAACCGGGCACTGCGTATAGACAAGTTTACGCTTAGTGGCTTGGAATCAATTATGCGATACTATCTCGATCAGGATAGGGCTATTGCCAGTATTCCCACCCTTGCCATGATCTCCGCATCACCTGATGAGGTGAAGGAACGTGCCGAGCGCTGCTGCAGTGCTTTGCTCGCCCAAAAGTTACCGGGAGGGAGCGTGTCGGTTGTAAAGACTTTTTCCAAGGTCGGCGGCGGAGCAATGCCGGAACAGCGAATATCCAGCTGGGCTGTCGCTCTTCAGGCCACAGCTCTATCCATTAATAGCCTGGAAGGGAAGCTTCGTCAGCAGGTCCCGGCCATCGTCGGCCATGTCGAACAGGATGCTCTATTGCTTGATATGCGTACGATTGCAGATGATGAAATTGAGCTTGTGGCTGCCGGTATCGGTACAGCTCTTGCCGAATCCTCCAGGAGGTGAGCGTCCTATGTCCCTCCTTGCAATCCATGATCAGGAGCGGCTGACAGTTGCTGACTTTGTTCTTCTGCAGACTCCTTTTACCTCGGCCGTAAATGCGCTGCTTCCGGTGCCGGCGTCGGTTTCCTTTGGCGCATATCAGGCTGGCGCACTCTTGCCCTCGCTATCCGACAAGGGAGTGTTTCCCTCGCTTGACCTCACGATGGGTGAGCCGCCTTCGCAGGCGACTGTTTACCATGATACATTGGTCATTCCGCTGTCAATGGGCGAGGGGGAAGGGGTAGGGGTGGTGGCCACAGGTGTTGACCCGTCATTGCTGAAAAAGTTCTCCAACCACTGGCTCCGTGATTTTCAGGCACAGGTATTTCGGCAGCTGCTGTTGGTGCGCAAGGTGCACACGGATCCTGATTCAGGCATGTATAATCGACGGGCTCTCCATCTCGTCCCCTCTCTTTCTGGTATTGCGGAGGTATCCTTGCTTTTTCTTGCCGTAGGTTTTGCCAGTCGTTCCGCCGCAATGGGTGCGACTCGTCTCCAGCAGGTGACCGATCTTCTGCATGCCGTTATGCCCGGTCTGTTCTTTTCTCTCGGTCCGCAGCTTTTCGGGCTGCTGCTTTTTGACACCTCGGCAGCAAAAAGCCTCCAGGTCTGTCGCCTGTTGCAGAAGCATCTCAAACGCGATGGCGTGCGGAGAGTGCAGGTCGGCATTGCCTCCGGAGAGCAGAAGAACGAGGTGGTCGAGGGTGCCTGGCGCGGACTCGTGGAAGCAGAGAAAAGAGGACCATTCGGGGTGTGCGATACCCGTGCACTGGCTGATCAGCCGTTTACAGTTGCCGATGCAGCTGTCTTGAAGCAGTTGCGTCGAGAGTGGCGTGGGTGCCTGCGCTTTACACTGGTAATTTTTGCCTGGGGGGATTTTTCAGGTACAGCCCGTGAAATGGAGAGAGGGTTACAGCACCTGTTGGCGGATGTCTCGCCAGTACTCATCAGTGAACCCGGGCACACCTACGCCTTTTTTCCAGCGCTTGAGGAGGGGTACCCGGCACAGCTTGCAGACCTGCTCGGGCTGCTTGGGGATCGTCTGGTCAAGCAGGGGATTGAGGCTGTGGGTATTGCCGGGTGGCCGATGTTGGACTTTTCTAAAACACAAACCGCTTTCAACTGTCATAAGGCCCTGTTGCACTGCTCTTTTCTTGAGCCGGGGAGCGTCACCGTTTTCGATCATCTCTCGTTAAACATCAGCGGTGACTACTATTTTGATCGTGGTGACTACCACGCTGCCAGTCGGGATTATCGTGATGGGCTGCGTTTGCGGCCGGATGATATCAATCTGTTGAACAGCCTGGGGGTAACACTGGTGGAGTTCAACCGTTATGCTCGAGCTGTCGAGTGTTTTTCTGCAGTGTTGAAACAGGAACCTGCTGATTACATGGCGCTTGTCAATCTCGGCCTGGCCCAATTGGCTGGCGGCAAGAAAATAAAAGCAATTGAAGCGCTGGAGCAAGCGCGTCAGGTCATACCCGATCTCCAGGCCGGAGCCGAGCTCTTTCTTCCCTTGGGCCGGCTCTATACCGAGTATGGTCAGACAGCATTGGCCGTGGCGGTGCTCCAACAATGGGCCACCCTTCCCGGAAGCGACAGGGAATACCTGCTTCATCGGTTGCTGGGAAAGAACTATTTTGAACAGGCAGAATACAAGCAGGCGATCAGTGCCTGCCAGCGAGCCCTGCGCATTTATCCTCAGGATGCCGTAAGTCTCAGTTTATTGGGCCTGCTGTACGTGATCGAGGGACAGGGCGATGATATCGGCCTGCGTCTCTGTGCCCAAGCAGTTGAGCTTGATCCTGCCAACCCTGATAACCATTATCGGCAGGCCCTGGCGCTCTTTCAGGCAGGCAAAGTTGCGCAGGCCAGAGAGACTGCCGGCCACTGTTTGCGGCTGCAAAGAAAGCATGTGGATTGCGGTATGCTGGTTGCACGGATAGAGCTTCTGGAAGGCTACACTATCCGGGCGGGCGGACGTCTGAAACGGCTGCAACGGCGACCGGCACTTACCCACCGGCAACAACGGGAAATCGAACGGATGCTGGTATCCATTTCGACCGGCGGAGTTGAGGGGGGAGATCTATGAGAAAGCATAAGATTCGAAGGGAAAATCAGTACTGTCTGGACAACATGGAACGTGGGGATTCATGGAGAATGTTTCGCATCCTCTCGGAATTTGTAGAAGGTTTTGATACCCTTTCGGGACTGCAGCAGCCGGCAGTGACCATCTATGGGTCTGCCCGCACCACTGAAGCAGACCCTGAGTACCAGACTACGCGGGAACTCGCAGCTCGGTTGTCCCAACTTGGCTGCGCCATCATCACCGGTGGAGGACCAGGTATTATGGAGGCCGCAAATCGCGGGGCCATGGATGCCGATGGGCTTTCCATAGGATTGAACATAGATCTGCCTCACGAGCAGGTGGGAAACCCGTACGTTAATCTGCCCCTTGATTTCAGGTATTTTTTTGTACGCAAGGTCATGTTCATGAAGTATTCGATGGCCTTCATCTGTATGCCCGGAGGATTCGGGTCGCTTGATGAATTGTTTGAGTCACTTACCCTTATTCAGTCGAGAAAGATCAAGCGGTTTCCGATTATTCTTGTGGGTACCGCGTTCTGGGGAGGATTGGTGGACTGGCTGCACGATCAGGTCCTGGGCTCAGGAAAAATCGAAAATGATGATTTATTACTGTTTGAGCTTCTGGATAACGTGGATGATGTGATACGATATGTTCGAAAGACAGTAATAGGGTGATATTAACACATTCAATGCAGGGGGAAGGAGTGCTATATGGCTCAAATTGATGCCTTTTTTAAACTCATGCACGACGAAGGCGCCTCGGATTTACACGTAATGGCCGGCCAGCAGCCGGTACTACGTATTCGCGGCGATATGGAACGGGTCAAATTCAAAGTGCTGGACAATGAGACCCTGAAGCAGATGCTGTATGAAATCTGCCCTGAAGATAAAATAAAGATTTTTGAAGAAACCGGTGACATGGACTTCGGGTATGAAATACCCGGGCTTGCCCGTTATAGGTGTAACTTTTTTCAGCAGAAAAATGGTATAGGTGCGGTTTTTCGTGAAATTCCCAGTGAGATCATGACCTGTGAGCAGCTGGGGCTGCCCAAGGTTATTTCTAAATTGGCCAGCCTACCTAAAGGGCTGGTGCTGGTTACCGGACCAACCGGTTCGGGTAAATCCACTACTCTGGCGGCTATCCTCGATGAATGCAATAAGACGCGAAAGGATCATATCCTGACCATCGAAGACCCCATTGAATTTGTGCATAAATCGCAGCAATGCGTCATTAATCATCGTGAGGTGGGGACACATACCAAATCCTTTACCGCAGCGTTACGAGGAGCGTTGCGCGAAGACCCGGATATAATTCTGGTAGGGGAGCTTCGCGATCTGGAAACCATTACTCTGGCCATGGAGGCATCCATGACCGGACATCTGGTTTTCGGCACATTGCATACCATGAATGCCATGAAAACCGTTGACCGTGTGGTTGAGGTGTTCCCTGCCAATCAGCAGGGGCAGGTACGGTCAACGCTTGCCGATGCCCTGAAAGCGGTCGTCTCACAGACACTGTTTAAACGGGTGGATATTAAAGGGCGGGTTGCCGCACTGGAGGTCTTGGTGTGTACCCCGGCTGTCCGAAACCTGATACGGGAGGCCAAAACCTACCAGATCCCCTCCATTATGCAGACTGGAAAGAAGTTTGGCATGCAGACCCTGGACGATGCAATAATGGATCTTTTACAGAAAAAGCGAATCAGTGCGGAAGATGCCTATACCAACTGTTTCGAAAAACAGAAGTTTGTCAAGTACCTCCGGCGTGCACCGGTTGATTTCACGGAAGTGTGAAACTCTCGGCAGGCTTGGTCTGGTCCAGCCTGCCGTGCGATTGAATACACCCTGCCAGAAGCTTTTTTTGGGCCTGGGTCAAGTGAAGGAAACGTGCTCCCTTAGTGAGCAAGAGGGAGGACTGGTCTGATTCTTGCCGCGCAAGGGGGGAGGTGGCAATAATCTCCAGCGGGAGTTGTTCGATAACCGTCCCGCTGTTGCAATCAAAAATATCAACCCGAAGGGTCTGGTCAGCTGCCAGACAACAATTGGTATTGGAGAAACATATCCCATTCTGGCTGATATTGTGAATTCTGGAAAACTGGGGAGGCTCCCCTGGTATTCGTAATACAAAAGAGGGCGGAAGTTGGTACCTGGCGTGACGACGTTGCTCCGCTGATTTTGTATACAGGCCGAAAGAGGTCAGGCGTTGCCCGCATTGTGCGCACACCAGAGGGGACACCAAAGAGGTTCCCTCGATCCATGAGTTTTTCCCTCTGTTCACCATTTTTTTCCCACCGCAGCACGGACATCTTTTCCCCAGACATACCATTTTCTCTCCTCCAGTACTGATGGTCAGACGATGTGGAGGGTGAAAATATTGCATGCCGCATAAAATTTCAAGGTTTAATAGACCTTATGAATGGGTGCTTTCAGCAAAGACCAACGGGGAAACGTTGGGCAGCGGAAAAAATTCTACCGGCCAAAACGCAAGGGCTGATTGATTACTGATTGAGGAACACGGTTTGTCTGACTGCCGATGGGGTGCGGCTTGCCGGGACAGCCAGTGATTTTCCAGTAGCGGTCGTGGCTCTCAGGTTTTTGCCGTCGGTAGTGCAGGTGATGGTGCCATCTCGGGACGTGAGCAGAACCTGATAATTGTTTTTTTCCCAGGCGGCTAAAAGTTTTGGGTGGGGATGGGTGCCGGCTTTGCCATAGCCCGCCGAGACGACGATCAGCCGCGGATTACTTGCCCGCATAAACGCCTCACTGCTTGAGGTAATGGAGCCGTGATGCGAGGCAATCAATACGTCGGTTGTTAAATCCTGGTAGTGTTTGAGGAGTACATGTTCCATGGATGACGGAATATCGCCGGGCAAGAGAAACGTTCGTGCCTTATGTCGGAGCCGTATGACCAGGCTCCGTTCATTATCCACCCCACCCCTGCTTTGGTCCACAAGGCCGTTCATCCCCATGCATGAAAGGCTGAAATATCTATCCGCGGCAATGGTCTTTCCTGCTTGCAGAGGCTGTATGTCGACCCTATGACTTCTCGCCGTCGCCAACAGGGCCTGGTAGGAGCGATTTTCTCTTGCATCCTGCCCGTTGACGTAAAGCACTGAAGGGGAAAAACGCTTCAGTACAAAAGGAATGCCGTTGAAGTGGTCGGCATCGGGGTGGGAGACAATTATGCCGTCAAGGCGCCAGATTCTCTGTTTCCATAGAAACGGTGCAATTACACTCTTGCCGATGTTGAAACGCCTTGAGCTGCCGCCGCCTCCATCGACGAGAATGTTCTGCCCGTTGGGAAGTTGCAGCAGGGAGCTGTTTCCCTGGCCAATATCGAGAAAGTGAACCGTTGTAATTTTACTTTGTGCCGGCCTATGCAGTGAGGAAAAAGAGCCGGCGATGATGCAAAACAGGACCAGGGCTGCCATCATCGGAACTTTGCTGCGACCCTTAACGAGTAGTATGACCGCGAGGTAGTAAAGGAAGATCTCAATAGCGCTGGGGGTGATTGTCCACAGGGTGGAAGAGGGGATTTGCGCAGCCGCTGCCGCAGCCCGTTGGGCAAACCATAATCCCGGCTCACCGCTTTTCAGGAAAACGAGGGCAAGTTCGGGTGCAGCATCCATGAAGAGGATGGAAAGCAAACCGGCGGGGAGGGCCCAGAGACAGATCAGCGGTTCGAGCACCAGGTTCATCAACGGCCCGACTAAAGAGAGGCGGTTGAAATGAAACAGCATTAAGGGGGCGGTTGCAGCAGTGGCTGCGCAGGAAACAAAAAAGAGCGATGTTGTTGCGGAAAAAAGGGTGCGGTACCATGGACGGGAGCTAGTCAACGGCTTTTGACTCGGACGAAAAAGAGGAAGGACGGGGAGGATGACGACAATGGCGATGATTGCAGCGAAGGAAAGCTGAAAAGATGCGGTGGGTAAAGATAACGGCGAGAGGAGCAGCATGAAGAGCGCGGCTGCAGCGATGAGGTGCAGCAGGTCTTTACTGCGTCGAATCAGCAGGGCATAGAGACCTAATCCGGCCATCAGCGTTGCCCGCACGACCGGTGGGTTCGCTCCGGCAAGAAGGCAGTACGCCACAAGGATTGGCAGGGTCATGGTGATGGCAAGGGTGGGAACATGGGTGTGCAGAAGCAACCACTGAGACCGTTTGCCAATGAACATCAAGCAGAATGCCGTCATCCCGCCAAGAAGGCCGAGGTGGAGCCCGGAAATAGCCAGAAGGTGCATAGCGCCGGCGGCTTGGAAATGCTCGATCAGAGGTGGCGGGACATTGCCGCGATAGCCAATAAGCAGTGCTTGGAAGAGACCGGCGTTTTCAGGGGAAAGATGTGCATGAAGAAAGCCTGCGATTTTCTGGCGTCTCCGTTCGGGTTCGTAACGGAGACGCTGAAGGAGAGACGAAGCTGCTGCCTCGGACACCAATAGCTGATTTCTCCCATTGATCCAGCCGGAAAGTCGGATGTTTTTTGCTGCCTGAAACCCTTTGTAATCAAAGGCTCCGGGGGTCTGGTAATTCCTGATAGGGGCAATGGTGGCAATGACCATGATTTTTCTGCCCGGTTGGACAATGGCAGTAATATCATCATGTATTGCCAGTTGGATACGTCCCTGGACAGCATGAAAATGGGGAGGTCGGTGTCCCTCCGGAGTCGGGAGGAGGGCGGCTTCGGTTTCCAGGACGAACCGGCTTTTTTCACCGTCGTATCCCACCATGGTGGAGACCGTGCCGATCAGTGTCGTCTTTTGCTTGGTGGTGATACTCTTGGCGATGTGGTCCTCAGGCCATGGTCCCTGCCTGGCATTATGGGTAAAAGCCATGCCGAGAAAACAAAAAAACAGCAGGCAGGAAACGACGCCGAAAAAGGGGGGGACTTTTCGTGAAGCAGTCACCGCAAACAGTGCAACCGCGAGGGCGGCGCCGGCAAGGATTGCCGGAGGAGGCGAGGAAGCGACGAGGCAAAAAGAGAGGGTGGATCCGGTAATATAGGCTCCAGTGACCCAGGGCAGCAGGTGTGTGCGGATATGATTGGCAAGAGAAGCGAACAACACCCGGGACCCTAATTGAGTTGTGGTCCGTCAGGTGTAAGCAATGGCTGCAGGAGTTGGAGATGTTGATTCACCACACCCTGGTGCTTGTGTACCCATTGTTTGGCCATGGTGCCTTGTTGACGACGTCGGCTCGAAGACGAGAAAAGCCCCAACAGCACCTCGAAGAGCCTCTCACCGGATTCTATCTCAACCCCCCCGCCACTGTCGACCAGACCGCTGGCAATCTCTGAGAAATCTTCCATATGCTTCCCAAAGAGGACCGGAATGCCGCATATGGCCGCTTCGAGCGGATTATGCCCTCCCTGTTCGATCAGGCTGCCGCCGATAAAGGCTGCATCAGCAATTTGATAGAGGACGGCTAATTCCCCTATGGTATCAAGGATAAGCACTTCTGCAGGTGCTGCTGCCGTCAAGACCGATCTTTTTCGGCAGGCAAGGCCGCTGCTGCGAGCGATGTTCAGGACATCATCACTGCGATCGATGTCACGCGGTGCGACTATAAGCTGCAGCCCGGGTATCTGCTTTTTCAATCGTGCATGGACTGACAGGAGTATGCTCTCCTCACCGGCATGGGTTGAGCCGCATATCCATATCGGGGCGCCGGGCTGCAGCCCCAGTTGACGGTAGAGGCTTGCCGGCATTGAGCGGGCGGCAGTGGGAAGATGGGTGTCGAATTTCAGGTTGCCGAGGGTATGGACGCGTTCTGCCGGTACGCCCAATTGAATCATCTTATTGCGGTCATTTTCTGTCTGCATGCACAGGGCACTGAACTGGGAAAAGAGAGGGCGAAAAAACCAGCGCAACCGACGGTACCGGATGAATGATGTCCGGGATATCCTTCCGTTGACCAGCACAGAAGGGATACCGGCCCGGCGAAGAAAAAAGAGCCAGTTGGGCCAGAAATCGGTTTCCGTCAGGATAAACAGGTCTGGCTGGAGGGTGTGGATGAAAGACCGTATACTGAAAAAGAGATCAAGGGGCGCCGCAATCACAGCGTCGACGTACGGCTGGACACGTTCTTTGGCAAGCCGCTCTCCTGAACTGGTAGTGGTGGAGAAGATGATGACAGCCGTGGGATAGGTCTTGCGAATGCCTTTGACAAGCGCCAATGAGGAAGTCGTCTCCCCCACGGAAAGGGCGTGGAGCCAAATGGTGGGAGAATGCGTTTTTCCTGGGGCAAGAGGAACGGCGCCCAGGCCCTTTCCCAATCGTGCACCAATACGCGAGCGGTATTTTTTTTTGCCTGCTACGAGCAACACCAGCAGGGGGAAGAACAAAAGGATGGCAAGGATGCTGAGCAGGTTATAGAGCAATATGGTGCTATAATATATCAAGAAATTTTCCTACCTGGGGAGCTTGCTGCGGTGTGAAAATCGATACCGACAGTTTAAGTTATTGGGCAGCGGCCCTGGTGATGTCGGCCAAGGTGTTTTCCAGGCGGCCGATAAGCTGTTCGCAGTCACGGATTGCGTGGCGTTGCTTAAGGTAGTGCGCACTGTTGTAGGTTATCCATACCTTGCCGTTTTCATCCTCCCAGATGAGCGCCTTTTGGGGCAGGTCCAGAGCCACACTCTGTTGGCACCTGATTAATGGTGCTCCTATCTTTGGATTACCAAAAATAAGCAGTTCTGTTTGTCGTAAATCCACACCAACAAGCGCCCCCCCCTCGGTGTGCTTGATGCGATTGAAGATGGTTATTCCTTTTTTCTGCAGGAGAATTTCCAGACGGTCGGCCGTTGCCCGTACCGAATGAGCGCTCTCCACATCAACGGTTCCACTTGCTGCTTGCAAGGGGCCAGCAAGAAAAAAGACAAGCAGCAGGGCAAGGTAAAGGTATTTCATGGTTGCTCCTTTTCTCAACATTCCGGGTGAGGAGAGGTCTTCAGCGCGATTCGTTGCACCATACGAATTTTGAGCAAAGACGACACAGCGGGTATCCTTCATCTTTATCCGGGAGAATACTAATCATTTCTTTATGGATTGATTCATCTGCCAGGGACTGACTCTCCCTGGGCCGGGGCAGCGATGAGGCAACGTGCCCGGCCTAGTTTTTATTCAACAGGGAGAGCTTCAACAGAGCCAATCGAACACCGTACCAGAGGATTGCCGCAACTTCCCGCAAGTGATAGAATATCCATTTTCCCGTTGCCGTGTCGCCGCGGCCTTCGGATGCGACACCTCTGGCCTGACGGCCGAGCGCTCGAAAAACAAAAACACTGCGCAGGATATGGTAGGAATCACTGACGACAAGCGCATCTTTCCAGTGGTGTTGTTTCATTATAGCAACACAGTGGCGGGCATTGTCAAAAGTGGAAGAAGAACTGTCCTCGAGGATGATCGCGTCAGGCGGCACCCCCATGTTCACCGCTAGTCTTTGCATGACCACCGCTTCCGCGGGCGGATGCTTTCCACGTCCACCACTCATAATTATATGTCCAGCCACGCCGTGCTTGTAGAGTTCCACGGCCTTGGTTACCCGTCGCGCTAGCGGGGGGCTTGGCTGTTCATTCGGCCATACCGCCGCTCCCAGGACGATGATCACATCGGTCTGCATGATGCTTCTCGAAGTATGATAGCCAAATCCCCCCTTGATGTGTCAAGCAAATCCTGTTCCGTAGCAGTAGGATACCCCATGAAAAAAAGGCGACCCTCATCCTGGTGGGAGAGTCCGGTTTGCTTAATATGACCCTTTTCGGCGGCTGGTCGGCAGTGGTGGTGGCCGGTGGCATGAAGGGAAACAGGCCCTGCAGCTCCCGCGTTAACAAAGAAGAGAGCAGCCGCCGGGAGGGTTGTGGTCCATCGTGTGGCAAAGGACATCGCGAGGGAGGTTTCCTGAAGGACAGAGCAGAAAATGAAGTACTCAATTTTGCTGCAGAGTGCGGTTTCGGGGGCGGCAGCGGAAAATGCGGCAGTTCATTGGTTCCTAGTTCACCAGTATCACAGTTTTTTTTATCTTTCTGCACTATAGCGGACCAAAGATGGTGCGTCAACGTCGTCGCAAGGGGCCGGCTGCCTATGATGTTGTCGATATATCGGGCAAGGTCCATTGCCCATGCCTGACACAGGGATACCATCGGAAATTGTGCCCTTGCCCCGTCGAAAGATGTGCTATAGTGAGTGTAAAAATACAAAGGGACACAACCGCTCACCCCACCATAGTAACGGTATATTTTATGAACAGTCAGCTGGCAGCGACCGGAATAGAGACAGAGGCAGCCGGGAAAGACTTTTCCTCAGCGTACACGGTCTATTCGCGTATTGCAGACAACATGCAGCAAGTGGTGAAAGGAAAGGAGGCAACCATCCGGATACTTCTGGCAGCGTTTTTCAGCGGCGGCCATGTGTTGCTCGAGGATGTTCCTGGAACCGGAAAAACAACCATCGCCAAAACGCTCGCCCGGTCGGTGGATACCGCATTTGGTCGAGTGCAATTTACTCCGGATATGCTGCCGTCAGATATTCTCGGCGTCTCAATTTACCGACAGCACAGCGGGCTGTTTGAATACATCAAGGGGCCGATTTTTGCCAATATTTTGCTTGCAGATGAAATTAATCGTGCCAGTCCGCGTACGCAATCGGCACTATTGGAGGCTATGGAGGAGGAGCAGGTGACGATGGAAGGAAGAAAGTATGATCTTCCTGAGCTGTTTTTCGTGATAGCGACGCAGAACCCAGTGGAGTCCCATGGGACCTATCCTCTGCCCGAATCACAACTTGACCGATTCATGGTGGAATTGTCTCCTGGATATCTTGACCGGGATACGGAAAGAGAAGTACTCGCAGATCAACTTACCAGCCATCCACTTACAGCTATTGAACCGGTAACTTCGCAGGAAGAGGTGAGGAATGCTGGACGTGCAATGCGGCATATTCGTCTGTCAACAGAGATGCAGTACTATATCGTTGATATTGTGGGTGCAACCCGCCAGGCTGAAGGCGTACTCCTGGGTGCCAGCGTCAGGGCCTCCCTGGCCTTGTTGCGAATGTCTCAGGCTCTTGCCCTTTTTCGTCAAAGGGAGTTTGTGACGCCCGACGACATCATTGAAGCCGCACCCTTTGTTCTTGGCCATCGTCTGGAGTTGAGTTCCCAGGCGCGTTATTCGGGGCTTACTTCCCGTGGAGTGGTGCATACTTTGCTTGAGCAGGTCCCTACACCGCGATGAGGTATCTACGCTATCGGCTCTATTGTTGGTCGTCCGGGGTGCGGCGCCGTGTAATGACATGGGTGACTCCCTTTGGCCGACACTTTCTCCTGTTTGCCCTGCTGATGAGCCTGTTTGGGCTCAATACACGGCAGACCATGATGTATCAGTTGGCGTCCATCGCCGTAGTTGCCGCGCTGATCGCTATACCTTTTGCCCTATTTTTCTCCACTTCTCTTCGGCTGCGACGTTTTTTTCCGCAAACCTGTGCGGTGGGCGAAGGCTTTGCTTACTCCGTAGAGGTTTACAATCCCGGGCCACGAAAGGTTCAAGGGGTGTTTTACCGGGAGCAAGTCTCCCCCGAGCTGCCAAGTTTTCAGCGATTTACTCATTTTTCCGACAGCCCTGGGGGGCGTCACCATTTCATCGATCGCCTTTTCGGCTATCGTCGCTGGCTTCATCTTGTTCAGCTCACTATCGGTTTTACTGATGAACCTTTTCCTTTACCGTCACTGCCTGCAGGCGGAAGCAGACAGGTTGAGACCCGGATCATGCCGCTGCGCCGAGGGTATATTCTTTTGCCCGGCTATGTGTTGTTTTCGGTAGATCCTTTGGGGATATTCAAAAAAGAAATATATTTTCGTGAACCCGAGAGGGTACTGGTTCTGCCAAAACGCTACCCCGTGATTGCTGCTGCTTTGCCTGGTTCGAGGAAGTACCATCAAGGAGGAGCGGGGGCTACCGCCGGCAGCGGGGATACAGGAGAGTTTGTGGGCCTGCGGGAATACCGGCCCGGTGATGCGGTCAGGCAAATTGACTGGAAAGCCACCGCCAGAACCCGGTCAACTATTGTACGTCAGTTGGAAGAGGAATACTTTCCGCGGATTGCCCTGGTCATCGACACCTTTTGCAATGAAGGGGCTGAACAGCTCTTTGAGGACGTTCTATCGATTGGGGCATCAATTATGAGCGAACAGGATCTCTCCCACCACCTGGTTGATCTGTACCTGGCCGCGGAAGCGGGCGTAGCACATTTAGCTGCGGGCAGGGGGCTGCCAGAGCGTTACCCTATGGTTGAGGCTCTCGCCTGCGCTGCACCGTGTACAAATGGAAGTTTTCAGCGCATGAGCGACGCAGTATTGGAACATGCCGATCTGCTCAGTGGTGCGATCGTCGTCTTGCTGGATATTGACGAGTGTCGAACCCGACTGGTAGCTCAACTGGAGCTGGCAAAAGTGGAGTGTCGGGTAATCGTCGTTACCAAAGACGAGCAGCAGACATTGAAAAGACTGGCGGCATCTTCCCTGACAGAGGCAAAATGTTTTCCTGTGGATACCCCCACAAAGCAGGTCGATCTGCGATGAAAACCCCTCCTTTTCTGCTGGCAGCATCGGTTCTTTTGTGGGGCGTGGAAGCCGGTCATCCGGTCATGGGATTGCTCGCTTTCCTGATAATATCCTGGGGACAGGTTCAAGGAGGCAGGTGGCAGCTCGAAACCGAGGATTTTGTCCGTGTGTCCGACCTCACATCCATACTTTTTCTGGCAGCAGCTGCTCTTATTCTGCTTCATGTTGATAAGCTGTTTTTTCTCAAGACGTTGATCGTCTGGCAACCATTGGTGTTGCTGCCGCTTGTACTCGCCCAGGTGCTCACCGGGGAAGAGAAAATAGTTATCGGCACCAGGATCGGTTTGCGGCGGAAGCGGATCTATGCTCATGAGCCGCTGGATTTCCGGCCCTATTATCTCGGGGTCTGCCTGGTCGCAACAGCCATGGCCAACAGTCGATCCCTCCTGTTTTTCCCCGGTGCCGCCGGTATTCTGCTCTGGTTAGCGGCCGCGAACAGAGGGCGCAGGTTTCCCTGGTGGGTATTTGTCGCCACCTGTCTGGTTGCCGTGGCTGGAGGGTACTGGGGTGCGAGAACCGCTGAACAGATGCATGGTATGCTGCGGGATCGAACCCGTCAGTTTTTTCGTTCATATTATTCCGGAAAATTTGCCGATCCTTTCCTGTCGCATCTCTCCTACGGAAAAATCGGTCAGCTTAAACTTTCGTCATCCATTGTTCTGCGTGTTGACGGTACACTGCCCGCACCTTCCCTGCTGCGGCAGAACAGCTATGAAACTTATCGGCGCAATACCTGGCACAGCAATAAAAAATTTGATTACCTGGTTGTCCGCGACTTGGGGTGGGATCTGCTCCCTCAGCCGCATCATCCGGGCGGAGAGGTGTCCATCGAGTACTATCTGCCAAAGGAGAAAGGGGTGCTGCCGCAGCCCTATGGGAGCTATCGGGTTGATGGGAAGACCCTGTACGAGCTGGCTCGAAAAAGCGATGGCGTTATCCGGATTATTGATGGGGCACCCCTTGTCAGCTACGATATTCGCTTCAACCGGGCAATGCATCCGTCGGTGGATCCACCAACCTACAGACACCTTGCCGTCCAGGCAGAAGATCGAAAGTACCTCGAACCCATCGTCCAACAATTACAACTGGGTGGACTTGCTGCAGCAGACAAGATCGAGCGGGTGCGGCGGTTTTTTGCAGAGGGCTTTTCCTACTCAACCCGACTACAAACCGACGAGCCGGGAGATTCGGCCTTGGAACTCTTTCTCTCCCGGGAACGCCGTGGTTATTGCGAGATATTTGCCACAGCCACCGCTCTTCTGTTGCGGCAGACAGGCGTTCCCACCAGGTATGTTACAGGGTTTCATGTTGCCGAGCGAAGTGTCCTGGAAGATAAATTTGTAGTCAGGGATCGCCACAGCCACGCATGGGCTGAGGCCTTTGTAGGGGGGCAATGGATTGTCGTGGACACCACTCCGGCCGACTGGTTGCACCGCGAGGAGGTGAACCGGTCGCGCCTGCAAACGGTGAAGGATTTTTTTTCGTATCTGCGGCTTCAATATGAGCACTTCCGTATAGGGACTGAGCAGAATTATAAAGTACTTTTGACTGCCGTGGTTGTGGTGCTGGCGGTCATTCTCCTTGTAAGGATTTATAGAAGGGTGAATGCACGGAGCCGCGCAAGGGAACCGGGCGCACGGAAAACGGCCCAGCCGGTGATTGATTCTCCTTTTTATCGGATTGTAGAGCGGCTTTCCGGATATGGTATGCCCCCTCAGCGTGGTGAACCGTTTGTGGGGTGGATGACAAGGGTCGCCAGACAGCAACAGTTGGATACGGAAAAACTGTTTGCAATGTTTGCCTTGCATCAGCGATTGCGGTTTGATCCCCAGGCAATAGACACTGCCGAGCAGCACCGGCTAGAAGTGATGGTTGAGCAATGGCTGGCCCGGCAGGATGCCGGGGATATTGAGCGTGGCACCCTATCCGCTCAGGACTGAGGGAAACATTGGAAGTCGAACAAGGCGAAGCTGACCGACGAGAACAATTTGGGCGCCCCATGGAGCTGTTGCGCACAGCCCTTGCTGGTTGATTCAGCTCAGGAAGAGTGAGCCGTCTCCTCGTAGATGAAAAGCGTTTGCACTTTCTCCCAAAAATTACCGCCCAAGACAAAAAGGCTGATGATCAGGAGGAGGTCTCCACCTAGGGCGTAAGGGATAGGGTGGTTGATAAAACCGGGAATAAAGGGTGCGATGTAGATCGATAGCCAGCCAAACAGGAGAGGTATGGAGAAAAGAACCAGGCCAATGTAATAACGCGTTCGACTAACATGTGCGGGGGAAACATGTTGCCTGAAGAAGGTTAAAAAACGTTGCCTACAGTAGTGATACCCGGGTTTCCCCATGATAGCGACCGCCAGGATTCCCAACACCTCCCCGCCAACGAGCATGACTCCCGAGAGCATTGACGTCGCGGCAGTCGACAGCTTGAGTGCCGTGACCAGCGGTATGCCAACCACCGGTAAACAGATACTGAAGAGAAAGGAGAGTGAACCGCACAGCAAACGCCATCTGGGAACAAGGTATCTTTTCTCACTGTTGGTTGAGCGGTTTATCCTGTTTTTACCTGTTTGAGGTGGAGGGAGCTTCATCTGTCAGTGTAATTTGCTCATCAACCGACTCAACAGCACCCCTGCAATGGCACCGATGATGGGGCCGATAACCAGCACATATTGAAACCCTTTGTCGCTATAGAAAACAAGCCATAGCCACAGTAAGAGGTGGGCGGCAAGAAACCCGCCGCTGAAAAAGGTGAGGGCACGATACGATCGTGGAGTGAGGAGTGCTGCCAGGGCGCCGAAAAAGCCGTAGACAACCCATCCTTCAGCCATTGCCGCTACGTTTTGCCCTCCCAGATTCAGTCCCCTGGTGATAGCGACCCCGTACACACCGCCGATGCACATGCCCACCACAGCCCGTTTAAAGGAAAAGCTCCTGATTCCGATCCATTGAATGCGTCGCAGTATCCCCGGGCTCGCGGTTTCTGTAGCTCCGCTATCATGAAGGAGCGACGTGGTGAGAGCCTGTAAACCGGCACTGTAGTCGAATGAGCAGTCGGCAACCTGAGAGTCAGCAATGAGCAGAGGAATTTCCGTTGGCTTGGCCAGGAGCGGATACACTTTTTTGTGGTGGTTTTGGGCAAAGAGTATTTCTTTGCGCACAAAGGCAGAATCTGCAGAAGCGGGAGTAAGGACAACAATAATCCCTTCTGATGCGCGCAGGGCTTGCTCAAGCACTTCATCCCAAACCGCGCCCGTGCTGATGTCACGGGTGTCAAGCCATACGTTTATCCCGGCTGCCCGCAGGTCGTCAGCTAGCCGCAAAGTAAAGTCGGCATCATAATGGCTGTAGCTGATGAAATAGGTGGATGTGTTCTGGTTGTTGTTGGTCATTGCAATATGGAGCGCTCCCAGTAGCCGCCAGCGGCCAGGTGGTCGATAACCTGCAGTCCGCTTGTTGCCAGTTGCCTCACCTGTTCCCGGGAACGTTCGAATTCGTAGACGTATGCAACGCATTGAGTCAACGGGAGGATTTCCTTCTGGCGCAGCACTGCGGGCAGCGAACTGGCCCCCTCATGGAGTAGGCGTTGCAATCCCTCGGAAGTGGCCTGGTCAGGTCGAGTTTCCAGGTTGCGGTGGGTAATGGCAAATAAAATAATACGGTACCGTCCCGGCTTTGATTGAAAAAGGGTAGTGAAATAATCAGCAATACTCATGGGCTCATTCTCCTCAAGTATGGCTGCCCAGCGGTCGGGTTCGGGAATGGGCTTTCCATGGCTATCGATGGCCTCCATCTGTGTCACAAGTGCAAACCCATCGTCGTGAATGGCATATGCAGACCAGGAATACATTTTTGCCCGTCGCATGGAATTTTTCAGACGGTCAAAAACTGATCCCAAGGTTTCGGCTTCAGTGCCTGTAAACAGGACGGAATGTGGGAGCAGGTACCTTGAGGTCCAGTTGGGAATCGGACGAGGCAACTGGCGAATATCGAGCAGGGGTGAGCTTTTTTTATCCGCAGCGGCTTCGGATTTCGCAACGGCTTCTGTTTCGACCTCCTGGATGGGTTCTGGAGTGGGTTGAGGAGCAGCTTCCACTGCTTTTTTTTGGTAGGAATAGGTCGTAGCCGGGCTTTCTTTTTTGAGGGCGCGACGAGCGGCCAGATAGCGGAGCTGCTGTGCCCCAAATTTACCTTCAGCAACGGAACGATAGATGGCACCGTCTGCCAGGGTAAACACATGGTCACTTCCTCTTTGCTGAAGAAAGAGGGTGCCTGTTTTGTCGTCCCACATTCGATAATACCCTGGTTCGAGTCGCGTCCCCAGGGCCCGTTCAAGGCGCAGCAATTCCTGCCTCGGCAACTCCCGGCCATTGCACAGGATACCGGTATCTCCTGCCGAAGCATTCCGTTCCAGCCTGCCCTGGGATACATCAGAAACAACCTTCCAGGCTCCACCCCTGCCGACAACGCCAAGCAGACCAGCCGTGGAATCGTACCAGTACTCATGCTGAGGCAGCAGGGGCGCAGTCATCCTGAGAATATGATTCGGTTGGGTAAGGATGCCATTGATACGAATGGCATTTTTTTGGGGGTTCGCAGAGGAAGCAGCCTGCAGGGGAGCGGGGGGCGATGAAAGAACGAGGAGAAGACAGACAATCAGGACGTAGAGAATTGGCTTATGTTTGATGCTGTACATGGGTTCCTCCAGCCGATGTATCCGTGCGGCCTCTAAGTGATATCGACACTTCACAGTGACCCTGCCACAGGGCAGATGGTGCCTGTTTTTTGTGCTTCCGTTCCTGCACAGTAGTTTTGCCGGCCGTACGGAAAATTTTTCCGCTCCTTTTTTCAACACTTTATGCTCATGTTCTGAGCTTCGCAATAGCCGGGAATCATACTTTTACCACTTTTTTCATTCTCAGAGAGAAAAGAGGTGGACCGATGAGCGAAGAGTAATGACCACTGACGGGTTGCGAATACGGGCAGGTATAGACTGGAATTCGGGCAACTGGCGGCACCTTTTTTGCTGTGCATCGATCGCCGGTGTGGAAAACGTCATGTGTTCTATTGCTGTTGCTCCGGGGCGATTGTGGTTGGTTTTGGTGAGAAGAGAGGAAGATTGTAGGAAGTGAAGTTTTTTTCCATTCGATTTCACTCTTGTAACCAGAGGTGGTATACTCTGCTCCAGAAGGGGAGTGCCCGATTATCATGTCACAAGGATGAGGAATCCTTAAGTGGGCAAAGCCGCGCTTGCGACCACGATCAACAGCATGCCTGCAATATCCTGAAAAAAGGTAGAGTACGCATTACCGCTGATCGCACTCTGTCCCAAATACAAAGAGAGCAAAGGGACTGCAATCATTTTTTGAAGAAAGTACAGCCTGTGAAAGGGACAAAATGAAGGAATCCGAACTAATTCGTTTACAGGTGCGGCGAACAGTCACCCTGCTGAAGAGCACCATTGCCAGGTATTACGATACCCTTTATGAACTGCGGCGATTGACGCTGATCCTTTTTGACACTCACCAAGGGAATGAGCTGCAAGTGGAAAAGTGGCTTGCCCGGGAAGGGTTCGACGTTGATGCAGATGGTTTTTTTCTTGCTCTGCCACTGCTTGAGCAGTTTCGGGCGGGTAAAGCCCCTGCAGATGCAATCAGTCATTCCTGGAATCCTGGGCTGCGGCACCACCCGGATGCCCGGTCAAGGATGTACAGCCTGCGGACCATTGGACCCTACCTGCAAGAGATCCATAGTCGTTTGTCTGGTATAGCCTGGATTTATTATCAGGATGTGAGCAATACATCTTTTCAGTTCCCCTACATAGATCAAGTCGAGGCTATTACCCCGGATTTTGAATGGTCTGGTTATCACACCTTTGTTTCTGTCAAACCCTCAGTCAATCCTGAGCGGGCAATTCGCTGGACCCCTCCGACTATTGATTATGCCGGGGAAGGACTGATCCTTTCAGCCTCTATCCCGGTATATCACCAGGAGCGTTTTGTGGGGGTCTGGAGCATCGATATTCCAGTGCGAAACCTGTACCAGGATGTGCTCAACGAGGCCTGTATCGCAGACCAGATCAATTTCCTGCTGAACTACCAGGGAGATATCATTGCCCATCCGGATATTCCCCTGAAAATAGATAAGGAAAAAGGCAGCTTCCTGCAGGAAAAGGTAAGTACTCTTGGTGGCGATTTTCATCGTATTGTGCCCCAATCACTTGTCGAGCAACAGGAGGGAGAGCTCCTTCTTCGGGGGGAGCGCAACCAGGAACTCTTTGTTTATTATGGCGTCGTTCCTGAGATAAACTGGATATTTTTGGTTTCCGTACCGGTTTCCTGCATGCTCGATGCAGCCAACAGGAGGATGCGAGCCGCTTTCGAGAAAATAAAGCAGGGTGATTTGGACTATCGACTCCAGGAACAGGATGCCAGCGGCCAGCACGAGCTGCTGATCGAGGGCTATAATGAGATGGTGGAAGCCCTGCGGAGACAGCGAGCGGTTCGCCTGCAGGCGGAGCAGGCCGAGAGGGAGAGTGCGGAAAAGTACCGACTGCTGGTAAATAATGCCAATGACGCCGTTTTTATTGTTCAGGGGAATTCCATTGCCTTTGCCAACCCCAGCTTTGTAGAGATGACCGGCTACACGGACCAGGAGCTGCCAGTCATAGACTTTTTTGACATCCTTCCGGCAGCCCATAAGAATGCTGTGATTGATTACCATGCAGCCATTCTCAGTGGGGACGATACGGAGTTGACACATACCTATAGCCTCTTCAATACGAACAAACAGAAGATTTGGGTCCAGGTCAACAGCGCCTTGATATCCTGGGAAGGTCGTCCCGGAATTCTAAATGTCGCCCGTGATATTACCGAGCAGAAGATGCTGCAGAGCCAACTGAATCATGCCCAGAAGATGGAGGCAATCGGTACGCTTGCCGGTGGTATTGCTCATGATTTCAATAATATCCTCTCCGCTATATTCGGCTATACCGAACTTGCCCGGTTGGACCTGCAGGAAGGAAGCGAACCGTATAAGTACCTGCAGCAGGTGCTGCAGGCCAGTCACCGGGCCAAAGATCTCATCGTTCAGATACTTTCCTTCAGCAGACAGCAGGAGGAAGAACTTGAACCCATACAAATCAGTCCGATTATCAAAGAGAGTATCAAGCTCTTAAGGGCGTCGTTTCCCGCCACCATTGAAATTAGGGAGCAGATTATTGCTGATCAGGCGATAATTTTTGCTGATGCGACAAAAATCCAACAGGTGTTTATGAATCTCTCCACCAATGCCTATCATGCCATGCGAGACAGGGGGGGGATTCTTGAGATCGCGCTTGATATCGTTGACATGCAGGATGAACCTATGGTTGCCCGTCTTGATCGTAACCAGGGGAAACATGTCAGGCTCCGTGTGCGCGATACCGGGTGCGGCATGGATAAGAAAACGTTGAAGCGGATTTTCGAACCATATTATACCTCCAAGAAAAAGGGTGAGGGCACAGGGCTGGGACTTGCGCTCGTTCATGGTATTGTTAAAGGATTTGAAGGTGTTATAACAGTTGACAGTGAAGTGGGGCAGGGCACAGAGTTTACTATTTACCTGCCGCAGACCACGGTTGAGGAGGATCAGGCAGCTCTCCTGAGCGAAGCGCTGCTGCAGACCGGTAATGAGCATATTCTGGTGGTCGACGATGAACATGCCATAGTGGATATCAGCAAGCGGATGCTGGAGACGTTGGGCTACACGGTGACAACCAGAACGAGCAGTGTCGAGTCCCTCGAATTGTTCCGCTCTCAGCCCGATCGTTTCGATCTGGTAGTGACCGATATGACCATGCCCAACCTGACCGGTTTGGAACTGGGCCAGCAGATACAGGGGATTCGTCCCGGATTGCCCATTGTTCTCTGTACCGGGTTTAGTGAACAGATCACCAGTGGTCGGGCCAAGCGGTCAGGCATCCTTTCCATTGTCATGAAACCGCTGGTACGGCAGGAACTTTCCCAGGCCGTCAGGCAGGCATTGGATCTGTCCGCGGGATCGAAGGAGCAATAGGACCCATATGGCAGTTTCCATTACTGAAGTCATCACCAAGGCCGAACAGAGGGAGCTATACAGGTTTCGGTATGGCATTTATGGCGAAGAACTGGGGAAGCAGCTTCCAGGCATGGATCATCGGCAAAAGCTGTACACCGACGGCCTTGACCGCAGTGCCTGTATTGTGGTTGCCCGGGATGATGCTACCGGACAAATCGTCGGTACCGTTCGCACCAATTATGCAGACCAGACCAGCTTCCCGCAGCAGTTGAGCGATGTTCTTCGGTTTGAATCCCTCCTGCCCCTGTTTGGCAAAACTTCTGTGAGTTATACCAGCGCTCTCATGATCGATCCAGGGTATCGGGGGACAACCATTGCCTCGCTGCTTGCGCACTATTTGTATGAGCGGGGCACCAGGCTTGGCTATGTCCTGGATATCTGTTTGTCGGAGTTGTCACTGGTGCACCTCTATTATCAGCTGGGATACCGACCATATGCACCTGCTTGTCGGATACAGAACAAAGCAGGGCTTCGTCTGCCGCTCCTTCTTGTTTCCCATGACCACGCCTATCTTGAACGGGTGCGGAGTCCATTTCGTCGTTTCTGCCAGGTGGACGGGGAAGGTGGTGGAGCTACTGCGGCGTTGATGCAGCAGCACTTTCCCGATTGGGAGGAACCTGCTGTTACTCCGTTGCAGAAGAAGGCCCTGTGGGCTGGGATAGCCCATAGATTGAGCGCCCTGCCATCGTCCAATTTTTTTCACGGTTTTTCCGAGGAGGAAATGCAGCGCCTCATGCAGTACATGCGTCGCTACCCGAATATCCGTATCCAGCGTGGAGAGCGGCTGTTCACCATGGGAGAAAAGGAGCGCAGCATGGGACTCGTTCTCTCAGGGCAATTGGGAATTACTTTTGATGAGGGCGAAGTCCCTCATTTCGTAGGTATACTGGAAGCAGGAGCCCTTTGCGGAGAGGTAGAGGCCCTCGTTGGCGGTGTCCGCTCAGCGGCCCTGGTAGCCCTACAGGATTCCGAAGTATTGATTCTGCCGTATAACCTGTTTGAGGTCATGGATAGTCATGATGTTGTCTTTGCCGGCAGGTTACGCATGAATCTCAACCTGCTTTTGGTCTCGCGACTGCACATGCTACACCTGCAGTTTATGCAGACTTATCGTCGAGCTTCCCATCGACATTACCTCAAGGATACTGTCATGCCCAAACAAATATCCACCCATCAGCAGATACCTGATGATTCCTATGCCATTTCTACCCTTGACGATCCGGTAAGGGAATTGGAGCGCCTGCAGCGACAGGCCTGGATGGGCAGAGAGTTGGAACAGTATTGGCTCAAACGAATCGGCTGCACGGACAACTGCACCTTTCTTGACCTGGGATCTGGCCCCGGCCTGACCTCCATTATGCTGGCGCAGTTGTTTCCCTGTAGCCGATTCATCGGGGTGGAACCGGACAAGCTGCTACGGGACCGCGCAAGAGAGCATGCCAGGCACCATGGCGTTGCGGAAAGGTGCACTTTTGTTGAGGGACGGGGAGAGGATATCCCTCTGGAGGATGGTCAGGTTGATTACTGTACTGCCCGTTTTGTTTTTCAGCATCTGTCCAATCCCTCGGAAGTACTCAAGGAACTGCAGCGAGTAACCCGGCCGGGCGGTAAGGTGATCATCCTTGATGTGGATGATAAAGGGGTTATCGTACACCCCGAACCTGAAGGGTTCCATGATTTTCAACAACGGACAGCCTCGGCACAGGCGCAGCTGGGCGGTGACCGCCACATAGGAAGAAAACTCGGCGGTCTCCTGCTGGACGAGGGGTTCAGTGCGGTCAACACCGAAGTCGTACCGGTCACCTCCCGGGAAATTTCGCTGGATGCCCTGGTAGACGCGGCTTTCAGCTTTAAAGAACAGACTTTGAAACGGATGGGGGCGTGGAAAAAAGAAGATCAGGTGCTGATCGATGCACTGAGGGGCTTCTCCACCATCGCCGGAGCATGGATGTTTGTCCCGATCTTTCTCGCCCATGGTGAGAAAGCGGAGGTGGACAAGAGGGCCTGACCGATAGGGACTACGGCCGGAAAGGGAGGCCGGATCCTTGAGCGTTCAAGAAAGGTACAGGTCCCGGCAGCGAAGGTATTCACTCAACAGCTGAGAACCGACAAAGGTTGTGTGCAGAAATTGGGCAAAGAAATCTGGCCCCCATTCTCTGGCCCCATCCAGGCATAGTTGGAGATAGGCAGGATGGGGCAGGAGTTCAGAATTGCTTTTCTCGCTTTTCCCCTGGTAGATGAAAATGGTTGCACAGGAGATGGTGTTTTTTCCTTGGGTCCAATGCCTTACGCTTTCGCTGGCAACCATTACCCGTTCATAGCCCTGCTCGCGTTTGTCCAGGAGGTGGAGATGTTTGGAGGATATCCCCTGCAGTAGTATGCCGTTCATCGCATGATTACGAGCCGGCATCACCGACAATACCGCTCGCTCTCTACCGCTGGCTGACCGCCAGGAGGGTTCCTGGGAAAATTGACGTCTGTACCCATCTACCAGCACTGGGAGCATTGTACGGCCAGCAAGCTGCTGTGCCTTTGCTTCACGCCTGTTCATCAGACTGCCATAAACAAGTATTCCAACCATCGATCCGTCAAGTAAGTCGCATGCCCCGCTCCGGGAGGCAGAGGGAATAAAGAGACCGGAGCGGAGGAGGGACGGAATACCACCCCATACGTGCCTCGGGTTGTGCTCCTGGTGATGGAAAAGAGCCCGCTTGTGTTTGTATATCTTACTCGCCTGACTATATCTCCTCTCTACAGTATGACTGCAGTATGAAGAAGCAAGGGGGGGCTGTTTTTTCCCTTCTGCAGGTGGGAGATGACGGTTTGGGGAAGAGCGTGCCGTCCCCTGTCAGTGAGCGACCGGACGAAAGCCGGTTCCGGGCTGTTCACCACCCTGGTAAAGGGAGGCAGGCAGTGGGGTCAGCAAAGGCAAGGAGGCCTCCTGGCCTCAGACCAGGGAGGCAAAAGCAGAAGAGGTCAGCTCGGCAGGCCGATTATTATCCAGGAGCCTATCTATTCTTTTTATTTTACACATAAGAGAATTTTTGTCTCTTTTTTAGCTTTCAAGCAGAATATTTGTCTTGACAGTCAGGATCTGGCGGTTATTTTGTTGGGACGAGGAAAGGATAACAGCCATGAGTGACGGCTGATGGAAAACAAAGGAACCGGGGTGCACTCGATGATCGATGCAACTAGCCTGAAAATACTGCAGATACTCCAGGAGAAAGCGCGAATACCCAATGTTGAGGTAGCCCGACAGATGGAAATGGCGCCCTCTGCGGTACTGGAGCGTATCCGCAAGATGGAGCGGCAGGGGGTCATCGAAGGATATGAAGTACGGTTGAATCCGGAAATGTTCGATCGCCGTCAGGTCGCCTTTGTCCAGGTTCGGGTGGCAGCTGGTGCAGCTGATGCAGGGGAGGCCTTTGCAGCTGTTCCCGAGGTGCAGGAAGTGCATTATGTTGCCGGCGACGACAGCTACCTGCTGAAAATGCGGGTGGCTGATACCGAAGAACTGGGTACTGTCCTCAGATGTAGGATTGCCGCGGTCGAGGGGGTTGTCTCTACCCGGACGGCAACGGTACTGAAATCGTATAAGGAAACGGCCAAACTGCCGCTCTCCACAACCCTCCATTGCAAGGATTAAGCGTATGCCCCTTTCATCTGACTATAAAGCACGACTGTATCCTCACCTGCCGGCCATGGCAGACCATTTCGGCACTCCTTTTCATGTGTATGATGAACAGGGAATTCGAGAGACTGGTGCCCGGCTCAAGGATGCCTTTGCCGGTATTGATGAGTTTCGCGAATATTATGCGGTAAAGGCACTGCCCAACCCGGCGATCCTTCGAATTATGCAGGACATGGGCTTTGGCTTTGACTGCAGTTCCATCACCGAACTGCTTCTCAGTCGCCAACTCGGAGCTGTTGGCGATGATATCATGTTTACCTCCAATAATACCAGTGAGGAAGAGTTCAGGCTGGCTGCAGCCGATGGGGGATGTATTCTTAACCTGGATGATATCTCTCTGCTAGATAAGATCGAAGAAATGCCGGAGTTGATCTGTTTTCGTTATAATCCAGGTGCGCGCCGATCGGGTAACGAAATCATCGGTAACCCGGTGGAGGCCAAATACGGGGTGAGTCATGATCAAATCATCGATGCCTACCGGAAGGCTCGCGACCGGGGGGTAAAGCGGTTCGGCATTCATACCATGCTCGCTTCCAATGAACTGTACCATGGCTACATGGTTCAGACCGCCGAGATGCTGCTCGACCTGATCGGCGAATTATACGCCCAGCTTGGGATTACCTTTGAGTTTATCAATATCGGCGGCGGTATGGGTATACCTTATACTCCCGATGCAACCCCGCTGGACCTTGAAGCCATGGGGCAGGGGATAACCTCCCTGTTTCAACGGTTCAAGCAGGCCAACGGGTATGCACCGGCATTATTTATGGAAAGCGGACGGTTCATGACCGGTCCCCACGGTGCCCTGGTGGTTACCGCCATCAATCGCAAGGAAATCTATCGTACCTATATTGGGGTGGATGCCTGCATGACAGCCCTGATGCGGCCCGCCATGTATGGGGCCTATCACCATATCGAGGTACTGGGGAAAGGAGAGGAAACAGCCGGTGAAGTGGTTGATGTAGTGGGCTCCCTGTGTGAAAACAACGATAAGTTTGCCATTCAACGGGCACTGCCAAAAATCGATAATGGCGACATCCTCATCATCCATGATACCGGTGCCCATGGACATGCCATGGGCTTTAACTACAACGGCAAGCTTCGGCCCAAGGAAGTGCTCTTCACCGTTGATGGGACGGTGGAGCTGATTCGCAGGGAAGAAACCCCGGCCGATTATTTTGCGACCTTGAATTTCGAACCCGATTCCCTCATCATCGGCTAACCCGGGGCTTCGTGAATCTGTTGATCTTTACAGGCGGCGAGTTGGACGTTCGTCGCCTGGTCCTCACCGACCGCAGGGCAGCGCATCTGCGCAACGTACTCCGCGTGGAGCAGGGCGATCTGGTCCGGGTGGGCATGATAAACGGGCCGATCGGCCATGGGACGGTCGTTGATCTTACCCCGCGTGAAGTGGTGCTGGAAGTGAGCCTGGAAAACCCGCCAGTGTGCAGCCTGCATGTTGAGCTGATCCTGGCGCTGCCGAGACCGATCATGCTGCAACGTATTCTCAAGCAGGCAACCGTGCTTGGCGTGCGTCGGTTTTATCTGATCCGCTCGCGCCGAGTGGAAAAATCCTTTTTTCAGAGTCCGGTTCTGGCGCCGGATAAGATACATGAACTCCTCATCGAGGGAATGGAGCAGGGGATGGACACCTGGCTGCCTGAGGTCAGTATTCATCGGCAGTTCAAACCCTTTGCCCAGGATTTCCTGCCCACCCTGGAAGGTAGCGGTATTATTGCCCACCCACGGGTAGGTACACCGCTGGCGGCGTTGGATGTGCCGAAGCCCGATGGAAGAGTGCTTCTGGCCGTAGGACCGGAGGGCGGGTGGAACGATTTTGAATTGGATATGTTTGCCAGTGCAGGCTTCCAGGCCTTCACCATGGGGGAGCGCATCCTGCATGTGGATACGGCCACCGTGGCCTTGCTTGCTCAACTCCAGTTGCTCTATGACCTGAAAAAACGTTGACGCATCTTGCCGGTCAGCAGGGTGTACTCCGGTAGCCCGCTCAGCTGCAGGGCGAGTGCGTAGACGACGCCCCCGCAAAAGACCAGGGCAAAAACGCCTGCGGCCTGGAATAGAACCGGTCCGTGCAACCAGGCTTCCAGTTGCCGCTGCAGTGCCCACACCGCAGCTCCCATCACCAGAGTGGCACTCAGGATTTTAAATAGCCCTCTCCCCAGGTAGGCCAGGGGCAGCCCATCCAGCTTCCTTATCAGGATAATTCCCAGAAACAGAAAATTACAGCCAATGGCACAGGAGGTCGAGAGAGCGATGCCGCGGTGCTGCAGCACGTCTATGATCATGCTGATGATCACCAGGTTGGCAGCCACCCCGATAAAACTGCCAATGACCGGATAGCGGGTGGTGTTGATGGCATAGAAGACAGGAACCATGACCTTTATGGCGGAATAGGCAAAAAGGCCGACAGCATAGAATTGGAGGGCCTCAGCGGTCTTGAGCGTATCAAAGGCGGAAAAACTGCCGTGCTCGAAAATGAGACGGATAATAGGCTCAGCCAGGAGTATCAGTCCGGCTGTGGCCGGCAGGGTCAGGCTGAAGACCAGAACCAGCGAGGAGATAAATGACTGCTTGAGTGCCTTTAGGTTTTTTTCCGCCGCCAGCTTGGCCATCACCGGCATGGCTGCAATGGAAAGGGCAACACCGAATATACCGATGGGCAGTTGTACCAGTCGAAAGGCATAGTTGAGCCAGGAGACCGACCCCTCAGCGCAGCTGGCGGCAAAATTGGTGTTGATGAAGATATTAAGCTGGGTTGCGGAAAGCCCGATGGTTGCCGGCAGCATCAGGAGCAGTATCCGGCGCAGACCCGGTTCGCGCAGGTTGAGGCGGGGGGTGAACCTGAAGCCTGCCCGCAGCAGGGAGGGTAGTTGAATGGAGAGCTGCATGGCCCCGCCGATAAGGGTTCCCCATGCCATTCCGGCAATGGCTGGGTGACCGTAATGGGGCAAGATAAAAGCCAGTGACACCCCGCCGACAATAGAGCCCAGGTTGAAAAAGCTGGAAGCCATTGCCGGAATAAAGAACCTGCCCTTGGTATTGAGCATGCCCATGACCACCGCTGCCAGGCTAACGAAAAGCAGAAAGGGAAACATGATCCTGGTCAGCTTGGCGGTAAGCAAGGTCTTTCCTTCAACCAGGGCAAAGTCAGGAGCGAGCAGGTGAACGATGAAGTCGGCGTAGTAAATCCCTACCAGGGATAATAGGCTCAGCAGGATGGCAAAGAAGATCAGCACAGAGGAGGCGAGTTCCCATGTGGCCTTGGCTCCCTTGTTGGTATCGTAATCGGAAAAAACGGTAACAAAAGCGGCGGAAAGTGCCCCCTCGCCAAACAGGTCTCTGAGCAGGTTGGGGATGCGAAAGGCGACCACAAAGGCATCGTAGGCATACCCGGCGCCGAAAAGGCCGGCAAAGAGCTGCTCGCGGACAAGTCCCAGAACCCGGCTGCACATTACAGCCACGCTCACAGCGCCAGCAGAGCGGGCAATTTTCCCCGTAGAACAACTGGGTTGGTCGGTTTTTTCAGTGGTCATGCATCACGTGGTGGTAAGGAGGTTATCGCTTGACTTTGCCAGTATAATCTGAATATATAAGAAACTGTTTTTTCAGGAGTAGATGGTTACCATTCCTGCCTGGAAAGAGAAAGTATTTTCCCGAAAACCGGATGGAAAGGTAATCTCCTTACAATTCAATCATGCACCCGTTTCACCGGAGGTATCCATGCAAGACGTTCAACACATAAGGAACACTGTTATTCTCGGACATGGCAACAGCGGTAAATCAACACTCGCTGAAGCGTTATTGTTTACTGCGGGCTCGGTGAAGCGGTTGGGTAAGGTGGATGATGGAACAGCCTCCATGGATTTTGAGCCGGAAGAGGTGAAGCGGCAGATTTCCATGAGTACGGCCTTCAACCATGTACCATGGCAGAAAAACGAGATATTCCTTGCTGATACCCCTGGAGACGATAACTTTGTCAATGAAAGTCGATTTGCCGCCCACGTAGCGGATAGCGCGGTGCTCACCGTTGGCGCGGTACTTTCCGTTCGTCCGCAGACAGAACGGTTTGTCGACATGGTGCAGGAGAATAATCTGCCCTGCCTCATCTGCGTGACGAAAATGGATCGCGAACGCGCAAATTTCTCTAAAACCGTGGATGACATCCGCGAAGCGTTTAAGCTCAATCCGGTGGTCCTCTACCTGCCCATTGGAGCAGAGGAGGATTTTAAGGGCGTTGTCGATATCGTTGCCAATAAGGCTTTGATATTCGATGATAAAGGCGGCGCCAAGGCCGAGGATGTGCCGGCAGAGATGCAGGACGAGGTGGCCGAACTGCGGGAAAACCTCCAGGAGTACGTAGCGGAAACCGACGACGACCTGCTGGAGCTCTTTCTCGAAGAGGGAGAGCTGCCCGATGATAAACTCAAGGAAGGGCTTGCCCAGGCGGTACGGAAAGCAGAAGTTGCCCCGGTCTGTGCGTGTGCATCCCTGGCCAACAAAGGTTCCAGCGTTATCCTCGACGCCATTGTCAATCTGTTGCCCTCGCCGGATCAGCGTCCGGCTGTGGAAGGCATTGATCCGGCCAGTGAGGAAGTGGTGGAGCGATCGGCAACCGTTGACGCCCCGTTTTCCGCCCTGGTGTTTAAGACCATGGCCGATCCGTTTGCCGGTCGATTGACTATTTTCCGGGTTTATTCCGGAAAGCTGGCAGGCGACAGCTTTTATAATACCAATAAAGAAACCTCCGAACGATTCGGTCAGCTGTATGTGATGGAAGGTAAGGAACAAAAGCCGGTAGATTTTGCCGTGCCCGGTATGGTTGTCGCGGTGGCCAAGCTCAAAGAAACCGCCACCGGCGATACCCTTTGCGCTGAATCGGATAAAATTCTGTTTGAAAGCGTAGAACCATTGCCCACGGTCATCTCTTACGCGGTCAGTGCCAAGAAGGGGGACGAGGAAAAACTGTTCGCCTCCATCACCAAGCTGCTCGATGAGGACCTGACCCTGAAGCTGACCAGAGAGCAGCAGACCAAAGAAGTGCTTATCTCGGGCGTTGGTCAGTCCCACCTGGAGATGGTCGGTGAGAAGCTCAAACGGAAGTTCGGTGTGGAGATGGAGCTGCGTCCGCCCAAGGTGCCGTATCGGGAAACCATCAAGGGCAGTACAACTGTCCAGGGCAAACACAAGAAACAATCCGGTGGTCGTGGGCAGTTCGGCGACTGTACGGTAGAGCTGTCGCCCCTTGCCCGAGGTGAGCAGTTTGAATTTGTTGATTCCATCGTCGGTGGGGTTATTCCCCAGCAGTACCGTCCGGCAGTGGAAAAAGGTATCCTGGAGGCCATGGAAAAGGGTGTTATTGCCGGGTACCCGTTTGTCGATTTAAAAGTCAATCTTATTGACGGTTCCTTTCATGCTGTAGACTCCTCGGAAATGGCCTTTAAAATTGCCGGGTCACTGGCATTTAAAAAAGGCGTGCTCGATGCGCAGCCGGTTCTGCTTGAGCCGATTATGGAAATGGAAGTAAAGGTGGGTAAGGATTTTGTCGGTGATGTAATGGGTGACCTGAACAGTCGCCGAGGCAAAGTACTAGGGATGGATTCCACTGATAAATATGAAATTGTCAATGCCCATGTACCCCAGGCAGAGATACTCCTTTATGCCCTGGATTTGACCTCCATGACCGGGGGACAGGGAACTTTTACCGTTAAATTCTCCCATTACGAAGAGGTGCCGGCAAGCATTGCGGAAAAAGTCATTGAAGCCCACAAGCAAAGTGAAGAGTAAGTCGTGATCAGCAATTCCCCAGCCGAGACCTACACCTGCGGCATCCTCACCCTCAGCGATAAAGGCTCTCGGGGGGAGCGTATTGATACCAGCGGTGAACTGTTGAAAGAGATGCTTGGTACGGCCGGTTTCGTGATCAAAGCCTATCAAATCCTGCCGGATCAGCAGTCGCTGATCGAACAGACCCTGGTCGACTGGGCAGACAACCTGGGGCTTGACCTGATCGTGACCACGGGCGGTACTGGGGTGTCGCCTTCGGATCAGACCCCGGAGGCGACCCGTACTATCCTGGACAGGGAGGTGCCCGGTATCAGCGAGGCCATGCGTGCGGCGAGTCTGGAGAAGACAATTCAGGGGATCTGGTCGCGGGGCATTGCCGGTATACGAAAGCACTCCCTGATCATTAACCTGCCCGGCAGTAGAAAAGCTGCCGGCGAAAACCTGGAGGCCGTACTTCCGGCCTTGGCTCACGGTATATACAAACTCAAGGGCGGAACCGCCGACTGCGCACAGGCCTGACGATGCTGCCGGGTCTGGCCGGCAGGGGCGGTACGACCGACGCACGAAAAAAGGGTAGAGTGAACAATCACTCTACCCTTTTTTTAGGCACTGTGCTTGATGCGTCCGGGGGGGGGCATGCTGTTTAAGGCTCAATAAAAACCTGTTTTCCCTTGCCGTTTCCAGCGGCAACCACTGAGCCGATCAGGTAGGGCTTTTCCCCCAGTGCCTGGAACTGGTGGAGGATATCTTCAACCTTATCAGCAGCGACTATGGCCAGCATGCCAATGCCCATGTTGAAGGTTCGATACATTTCGTCGATGTGGATATTACCTTTTTCCTGAAGATAATCGAAAATCGGAAGTACCGGCCAGGTGCCGGTCTGTATATGGGCGTCGCAGCCGGCAGGCAGTATACGCGGAATATTGTCGATAAAACCGCCGCCGGTGTTGTGCACCAGGCCGTTGATAGGGTAGCGCCGCAACAGTGTTGTAATGCTGTCCACATAGATGCGGGTGGGGCGAAGCAACTCCTCCCCAAGCGTGCAACCCAGTTCCTCGATGGTGTCTGCCACGTCCAGGCCCAGCTCTTCAAACATGATTTTGCGCACCAGGGAATACCCGTTGGAGTGGAGCCCTGAAGAGGCGAGACCTATAATCTGATCGCCTACCCGAACATCGCTGCCGTCGATGATATTGTTTCGGTCGCCAATACCCACCACAAAGCCTGCCAGATCGTAATCACCGGGCTGATACAGGCCGGGCATTTCCGCTGTCTCGCCGCCGATAAGAGAGCAGTTGGCAATCTTACAGCCAGCAGCAATCCCTTTGACAACTTCGGTGGCTACCTCCATGTCCAGTTTGCTGACCGAGAAGTAATCAAGAAAAAAAAGCGGCTTGGCGCCACTCACCACCACGTCATTGACACACATGGCCACCAGGTCGATGCCAATGGTATCATGCTTGTTGCATAACTTGGCGATATTCAGCTTGGTGCCCACACCATCGGTGGAGGCAATAAGCACCGGATCCTTGTAGTCTTCATTGCCAATGGCAAACAGCCCGGAAAATCCACCGATATCACTCAATACGCCGCGGCGGTGCGTATCCTTGACAATGTCTTTGATGGTGGAAACAAAACGATTGCCTTTGTCAATATCTACACCGGCTTCGGCATATTTCGAGGTTGGTTCTGTCATAGGTTTTTTGTGGGGGCAGCCTCCCTGCCTGGATAAAGGTAGGGAATGGTTGAGTAATAGTGGTGTATGCCTATTAAGGGTAAGTATAAAGAATACTTTTTTTTACTGAGTATTGTCAATATGTTTGTGGGGATTGCAACCCCTGTTTCTTTCTGGTAAGGAAATGGGATGGAATTGCTGATAACACTGATAGGTCTGGTTTGTGTTTTGGAAGGATTGCCTTATGTGGTCGCACCGGAAGGGATGAAGCGCTGGCTGGCGCAGTTGCTGGAAATGGAACCCGCCCAATTGCGAAAAATGGGCATCATAGCCATGGCTGTGGGTTTTTTTCTTTGCTTTCTCGGGCAACGAAGCGGCTTGTTTTCCTGAACGGAGCGCCAAGGTAGAGTAAATTACCACGCAGTATCCATGAGGAATGGTTGTCCCTCCTTTTATCGATTGACTTTTCTCCCCATCGTTCTGTAAGCTATATAGTTTTGCCACGATTGTCTGGAGGTGGAGAGCAACCTCCGGCAGTCAGCGCGAGGCATGGCCTGTTCAACCGGCGCTGTGTCCTTCAACTGCTCTTTTTTTCGCCAAAAAACGTTTTGGTCCGGACAGAGAGGACCATGAAACGATCTCCTTCAGGTTCATGAGGTAGGTATGATAGGAAAAACCCCGAAAAGGGAAATGGTCGGACTTGAGGGGAAAGTACTCCGCGATACCCTGCGGCGCCTGCATCGTCGGGCAGCAAAAGAAAATATTCGTAAGCTTATCCTCAAAACACATCCGGCCGATCTGGCCTGGGTTTTTCGATCCCTGAATTTTACCGAACAAAAATATATCTTCGAAATCCTGGCCCAGACCGATCAGGTAGCTCTCTTTCTCAGTGAGCTGGACGATCAGATCATGCTCGACCTGGTCGAAGGGCTGTCTCCCCGGTTTATGGCCAATGTGGTCACTGACATGGCATCAGATGATGCGGCTGATCTGCTCGAAGCGCTTCCCAACGAAGTGGCGGTGGAGATCCGAACCCACATGGAGGTCAAGGACCGGGACGAAGTCGAAGAGCTGCTCAAGTATGACCCTGACTCCGCCGGCGGTATAATGTCGCCCGATTTCATGTACCTGGATCAGGAGCTGACTGTTGAGGAGGCCATTGCCAAGGTACAGCGGCGGAGCGAAGAGAAGGAGATGGTCTTCTATCTCTACATCACCCATGGCGACGGTCAGCTTGCCGGGGTCCTCTCCCTGCGTGAGCTCATTCTCCATCCCATGCATCGGAAACTGAAAAATATCATGAACACCAACGTGATTACAGTGACCACCGATACGGATCAGGAGGAGGTGGCCCACATCGTTTCCCAGTACAACATGTTGGCGGTACCAGTGGTGGATGCAGCCTTTACCATGGTGGGGATCGTTACCGTGGATGATGTGATCGACGTTTTGCGTGAAGAGGCCAATGAGGATTTCATGCAGATGGCCGGGGCTGGACGCGACCAGGAGATCCTGCTCAAACCGCTTCACCAGAAGATTTTTATCCGCGCCCCCTGGCTGCTTGCCTCCTGGTTGGGTGGTGTCGGGGCCATGTATATTATCACCTCGTTTGAAGACGCACTGGCCAAGGTCCTCGCCTTGGCGGCATTTATTCCTATCATCGCCGGCATGGGTGGCAACATTGCCACCCAGTCAAGCACGATTATCGTCCGGGGGCTGGCTACTGGCCGGGCCAGTATGCAGCAGTTTTTTCAGATTGTCCTCAAAGAGTCCCTGGTCGGTATTGTGTTGGGGATTATTTTCGGCCTGCTCTTGGGGGTGATTGCCTTTTTCAGCTATGCCGACCCAATGGAGCTGGGACTGGTTGTCGGATTTTCCGTTTTTGCGGTGATGGCGATGTCCGCCATGGTCGGCGCCCTGGTCCCGCTGGTGCTGAAGCGGCTCAATATCGATGCAGCCGTTGCCACCGGCCCGTTTATCACCACGGCCGTTGATGTACTGGGCATTGGTCTGTACTTCATGGTTGCCAAAATGTTACTCAATCTATAGCCCATGAAACAATCATCTTTTTTTGGGGGCCCAGGCAGCACAAGGGGATTGTGGATACTGATTATCGGCGCGATGGTAGTGTGGCTGATTTTTCAGACTATTCAGCCCACCCTGCACGATCCGACAGCGGTACCGCGTACCATTGCTGCCCGAGGGGACCTGGCCGCTGATGAGCAAAATACCATTGATATTTTCCGCAATGCCGCTCCTTCGGTGGTGTACATCACCAGTATTGCCGTGCGCAGGAATCTTTTCAGCCTCAACGTCTACGAGATGCCCCAGGGGACAGGCTCCGGTTTTGTATGGGACAAGCAAGGGCGGATCGTAACCAATTATCACGTGATTTCTGATGCCAGCAGGATCGAGGTGACTTTGGCCGATCACTCCTCCTGGAAGGCCGTGCTGGTTGGCGCCGCACCGGACAGGGATCTGGCGGTGCTGCAGATAACCGCGCCGGCGAATAAACTCAAGCCCCTGGCCATTGGCGACTCCTCTTCCCTGTTGGTGGGGCAGAAGGTCTTTGCCATCGGCAATCCGTTCGGTCTTGATCAAACCCTGACCACTGGAGTGGTCAGCGCTCTGGGCAGGGAGATCCAGGCCGTAACCGGAAGAACCATCCATGATGTCATCCAGACGGATGCCGCCATTAACCCAGGCAATTCTGGCGGACCACTGCTGGACAGTGCCGGCAGACTGATTGGGGTGAACACCGCCATTTTCAGCCCCTCGGGCGCCAGTTCAGGGATCGGTTTTGCGGTGCCCGTGGGTGAGGTGAACCGGGTCGTGCCCCAGGTTATCCGACACGGCAAGGTGATCAAACCCGGTCTCGGGATAGTGCTTGCCAACAGGCGCTTGACCGACGATCTCGGCCTCGATGGCGTATTGGTGTTGCGCGTTGCTCCAGGCTCCAATGCCGAAAAGGCCGGGCTGCAGGGAACGCAGCAGGTTCGCGGCGGGCTTATTCTGGGAGATGTGATCCAGGCTGTAAACGGCGAGCCTGTGAAGGACTATGATTCCCTTCGTGATGCCCTGGAGCGCTATGCTGTGGGTGAGGAGGTTGTGCTCAGACTGCTGCGTGATGAAGGCACCATTGAGGTCGCCGTGGTGCTGGAGGCAAGCAATTAATCACCAAGCCGCATGACGGGAGTTTCCGCCAAGGGAGGCCGGTGGTGCTAGGAAAGCAGGGAAGGCTTTTTCCTGCGTGCTTTGCGCGAAATTCGGCCCAGCAGCCAACCGGCGAGCAGAACTCCGGAACCGGCCATGAACCACTTGATTGATTCGTTTTTCTTTAATACGGTGTTGGCAACGTGGATATCGTTGTTTTCCCGTTTCAACCGTTCGATTTCCGCCCGGGCATTGATCAACGCCTCCTTGGTCTGGACGACATCTATGGTCTCACGCTCCAGGGTCTGATATTTATCCCTGATATCGGTCCGTTCGGCGATGCAGCTGCTCAGCTCCACGGCCGTCTGGCTCTGGGCCCCTGTCAGTTCGTCGAGTTGCCCCTGCAGGGTGGCAACCTCTGCGGCCAGTGTTTCTTTTTCTTCAGTCAGCTGTTCAACCTGCTGCGATAACGGAGGCGTGGGGCTGAGGTAGCGCTTCAGGATCCATCCCTGTTTACCATTACCGAGCTTGACCTCGGCCCAGCCGTTCTTCTCCCCGATGTATTGCACTGCTGTTCCATCCTTGACAATGGAAACGATTTTAAACTCGGTTCCCTGTCCCCGTCTGACCGGAATCTCAGAAGAGGGCTGAACATACATGGTGCTGGCCCGGGCTGTTGCTGCCAGGAGCAGCGACAGGCCAAGAGCGGCGTAGATGGAATGACGTCGGCTGGTGCCGGTTGGCGGTACGGGTACTGTGCTCATCTCTTCTGTTGTAGGGTTGACGCTGAGGGGGTGCTGGCGGAGAAAGGACGCCTGAGCATGGCGGATGCCGCCTGCTTGCACGTGAACGGCTCCATATGTACCACGCTTTGGATGGTGTCGCCACCCCGTATCCGCTTGTCGTCCGCCATTGCCGTTGGGCAGCTTCACTGGTCGCTCGGTGTCGTCGGCGGGTTGGCGGAGACGTTTTCCTCCACCGGTGCAGAGACTTTGGCAGATATTTTCTTTATCCTCAGCCGGGCAAATTCCCGCATGTTCTGGTTTTTGTCGGATTCGTCAACGATTTCCCTGCCCAGAATTTCCTCGATAATATCTTCCAGGCTGATGACGCCGGTCACGCTGCCATATTCATCCACCACGACTTTGAGGTGCTGATGGCTCTCAAAAAAGTCGATGAAGACCCTGTCCAGGGGGGCGGTTTCCGGGACAAAAAAGACCGGACGCATGATGTGCGAGAGCTGCAGGTCGTTCTGGTCGAGTGCGGCCGCCATAAGTACCTCCTGGCTGAGCACCAGGCCGACCACGTTATCCTGGTCGCCGTCATATACCGGTACCCGGCTGTGCATCTGCCACTTGTCCTCGTCTTTTGAAGCTTCATCAATGGTCAGTGACTTGTCCACGGAAAAGGTAACAGTCCTGGGGGTCATCACTTTGCGGACCGATTTTTTGCCCAACTGGAGGATGTTGCCGATAATGGTCTCCTGGTCGGCTTCTATCTCCCCTGATTTTCTACTCAGGCTGGCAATGGTCTTGAGCTCGTCAGCCGAGATCTGCTGCGAAACCGAACTGGCGGGGACCAACCGGGTGACCGCCTGGCAGAGCCAGATGATGGGGCGCAGCACGGCGATCATCACCTGCAGCGGCGCGACGATATACGGTGCCAGTTGCCGGGTGAACACCACGCCGACAGTCTTGGGCAGGATTTCAGAGAAGAGGAGAATAACCAGGGTAAAGATGACGGAAAACCAGATCAGCGAATGCTGGCCGAAAAGGGCCACTGCCGCCGCGCCGGCAACCGATGCGCCGATGGTGTTGGCAATGGTGTTGAGGGTGAGAATGGCGGTGATCGGTTTTTCGATATTTTCCTTCAACCGGTTCATCCCCTCTGCCTGACGCGGATGCTTGGCCGCCATGAGTTCGACGTGCGGTACGGAAAGAGAATAGAGCACTGCCTCAAAAACACTGCAGAGGGCCGAGATAACTACCGCACAGCAGACAGATACCAGAAAAATAGTCAGCAAATGAACGTCCTCCGAATCGTGGATTTTTTTGCTATCTTAGCGGAAAAGAACAGTTTTGCCAATTGAGCTTCAGCCAACTTTAGTGTAAGAATTGTTCAACTGACTTATTCTTGCAATTCCAGCTGCGGTGGCGGCTCCCTCTGGAGCATCAGAGGGGGGCGTTGCACCCGGTGCCGAAGCATCTATTCTGTGGCAGCAGCACCATCAACGGATATCCAACTCGAGGTGATAATGATCAAACTGACAAGCAAGTCCCCGGAAGAGTTCGCTGGCGATCTCCTCGTGTACCTTGTTGAAGAAGGGAATGAGCGCCTGCCGGGCGAAACCGATTCCCTGGTCAACAGGGTGCTGTATCGGATAAAGGAACAGGGGGACTTCAAGGCGGAAAAAGAGGAAGTGTTCCTTTTTTATTCCGGGCTGACCGGTGAGGAAAGCGAGCTTGCCACCACTCGGGTGCTCTATGTCGGGCTGGGTAAGCAGGATGACAGCGTCGGGGGGCGCCTGGAACAGCTTCGTGTAGCCGGAGGCGTCGTTGCCGCCCAGGGATGCAAAGCCAAGGCCAGCGAGGTATTGGTGGTACTGCCCAAGGAATTTGTTCTTTCGCCGACAGAGATTGCCGAGAGCGTTACCGAGGGGCTGTTGCTCGGCAACTACCAATTCAACCATTATAAAACTGATGAAAAGGCGCTTGAGAAGACCAAAGCGGTGAAAACCTTTTTCCTGCACCACGGCGGATTGTCGTCCACTGCCGTACGCCGGGGCATGAACAGAGGGAAGATTCTGGCCGATGCTGCCTGCTCGGCCCGGGATATGGCCAATCAGCCCGGCAATGGCTGGACGTCTGCCGATTTTGCCGACTATGCCAAGCGGGCGGCAAAGAAAAATAAGCTCAAGTGCCGGGTGCTGGAAAAGCCTGCGCTCAAGAAACTGGGAATGGGCGGTATACTCGGCGTGAATCAGGGATCGGCCGAGCCGCCCCGGCTGGTGGCGCTTGAATATCGGACCGACAGGAAAAACCCCACAGTAATGCTGGTCGGCAAGGGATTGACTTTTGATTCCGGAGGGATAAGCCTGAAACCCGCTGCCGGAATGGAGGACATGAAATACGACATGTGCGGTGGAGCGGCGGTGATCACCGCCATGAAGGCTATAGCCGAGGATGAGCCCGCAGGGGTAAACGTCATCGGCCTGATCCCGACCACCGACAATATGTCCGGCTCTGCAGCGCTCAAGCCGGGGGACATTATCACCCATTACGGCGGCAAGACATCGGAGATTATCAATACCGATGCAGAGGGGCGACTCATCCTGGCCGACGCGCTTGCCTATGGAATCGAGACCTATGCACCTGAGGCGGTCATTGATCTCGCCACCCTTACCGGTGCGGTGATCATCGGCCTCGGGCATCACCGTACCGGTCTGATTGCCAACAATGATGAGCTCGCCCAACGCCTGCTGGAAGCCGGCGAGCGTTCAGGCGAGCTGCTCTGGCGGCTGCCCATCGGTCCTGAATACCGAAAGCAGATTGATTCCCAGGTTGCAGACATCAAAAATACCGGTGGCAAGAGTGCCGGGACCATCACCGCGGCCTGCTACCTGCAGGAATTTGTCGGCGAGGTTCCCTGGGCCCATCTGGACATTGCCGGAACAGCCTGGAACTATACGGAAAAATCATACGTCCCCAAAGGGCCTTCCGGGATCTGCACACGGACCCTGGTCAACCTGCTGCGCCACTGGAAGCCCCTGGAGGAACCGGCCGATAAGGATTGACAGCGAACACCCCAAGCCGAACACCAAAGAGGAAAATTCATGCTTGAAAAGAGAAAAGGAATAACCGTTTCCAGACAGATTATGGACGACCAGTTGCTCCATCCGGAAGCGACCGGCGGCCTGACCGGCCTGCTCAATGATCTGGTTGTAGCCGGAAAAATCATCAGCGCCGAGGTCAACATGGCCGGGCTTGCCGATATCCTGGGCCAGTCAGGGAAGACCAATATCCAGGGAGAAACGGTGCAGAAGCTTGATGTGTTTGCCAACCAGACCATCAAACGCCGCATGGAACAGTGCGGGTATGTCTGCATCATGGCTTCAGAGGAGGATGATGAGGTTATTCCTGTGCTCGACGGCTATGAAGGGGAGTACACTATTGCCTTTGATCCGCTCGACGGTTCTTCCAACATCGACGTCAACGTCAGCATCGGGACCATCTTTTCCATTCATCGCCGCCTGTCGGGCAAAGGCACGGGCAATGAGGCCGATCTGCTGCAAAAGGGAAACAAGCAGGTGGCTGCCGGCTATATCATCTACGGCTCTTCAACGGTGATGGTCTATACCACCGGGTCCGGGGTCCATGGGTTCACCCTTGATCCCAGTGTTGGAGAATTTTTTCTCTCCCACCCCTACATCACCATCCCGGACACCTGCCCCTACTATTCAGTGAACGAAGCCTACAGCAACTACTGGCTCGACTCCACCCGGGATTTCATCAATTACCTCAAGCGGGAGGAAGAGGGACTGGGACCATACAGCCTGCGCTATATCGGCTCCCTGGTTGCCGACTTTCACCGCAATCTGGTCAAGGGCGGCATCTTCCTTTATCCCAGGGACAAGAAAAGCCCGGAAAAGTCCGAAGGCAAACTGCGGCTGCTCTACGAGGCAGCGCCCCTGGCCATGGTGGTTGAACAGGCCGGCGGCAGGGCCATCACCGATGACGGTCGCCGCATCCTCGATATCGAGCCCAACAGTCTCCATCAGCGGGTACCGCTGATTATCGGCTCGAAAAAGGAGGTGGACCTGGCGGAACAGTTTTTTACCCGTGGAGGGCCGGCGTAATCCCAGGGGCCGCCATTCACACCGCGGCTCCGGGAAACAATGAGTAAGGTATAGTTATTTATTGTGTATTTGCCGGACAAGGTGCTTGATTTGTCCGGCGGCACTTGTCATAGTAGGCGACGTATCTGCTGTCAGCAGAGCGGTTACAGCTGCAGGCGGCCGGTAGGGGAAGTGAACGCATGACAACTCAACTGAGGAGGGTATGATGAAATTAGTTGTACGTACTGTTGTTGTACTTGCTGCACTGTCGATGATGGCCGCTCCCGCCTTTGCCCAGAAGGCTGTAAAATGGAAGCTGGCCATGACCTGGTCTTCGACCCTGACGCCGCTGGCGTCCCCGCCGTTGAAGCTGGCAAAGCTGCTGGAAGAGATGAGTGGCGGAAAATTCACCATCAGGGTGGAGGGCGCGGAAAAACACAAAGCCGCCCTCGGTATCCTGGATATGGTCAAGGGCGGGCAGTATGATATCGGCCACAGTGCTTCCTACTACTGGAAGGGCAAGGATATGGCCATGGTTTTCTTTACTTCGGTTCCCTTTGGCATGACTGCTTCCGAACAGTACGCCTGGTTCTACTACGGCGGCGGCATGGAGCTCATGCAGGAAGCCTATGACAAGTACAAGGTGATCAGTTTGCCGGGCGGCAACACCGGCGTACAGATGGGCGGCTGGTTTCGTAAGGAGATCAACTCCCTGGAAGACCTCAAGGGTCTGAAAATGCGTATTCCCGGCCTTGCCGGCGAGGTATTTGCCAAACTGGGCGTCAATGTAACCAATATCCCGCCGGGCGAACTCTACACCTCGCTTGACCGCGGAACCATTGATGCGCTTGAATGGGTCGGTCCGGCCATGGATATCAAGATGGGCTTTCACAAGATCGCTCCCTATTACTACACCGGATGGCATGAACCGGCTTCCGAGATGCAGTTCCTCATCAACAAGCGCGCCTATGAAAAACTGAGCCCTGAGTTCAAGGCCATGCTGGATACGGCAATCAAGGCGGTTACCGCGGAAATGTACATCGAAAACTTTGCCGGCAGCGTGGATGCCTGGGCGCAGATGAAGACCGAATTTCCGGACATCAAGGTCAAAACCTTTCCCAAGCCGGTACTCAAGGCAATGAAGGAAGCTGCAGACAGTCTCTACGACAGCTATGCTGAAAAGGATCCGCTGTTTAAAAAGGTGCTTGACTCTCAGCGATCCTACATGGAAAAAGCCCGAACCTGGAGCATCATTTCCGAGTTCAACTATATCGAGACCAGCAAGGTGCTTGCCGAGTAGGTTTCAGGCCTCCCGGGAATGTTGGTTGACCGCCCTGTCTAGTGGACCTCGACAGGGCGGTTTTGTGTTTACCCTGCTCGCGCGGCGAATCAACGCCTGCGCTGTCACGGACGCAGGTTCACGTCAGCAACGGATTACGCTCGCATGTTGAAAAAAATAGAATCCTTTATCAGTTGGACGGTCGATATCGTCGGCAAGGGGCTCTCGTTCCTGCTGCTCCTGATGGTGCTCAATGTCGCCTACGATGTGATGATGCGCTACCTTTTCCGGGCAAGTTCTGTGGGTATGCAGGAGATGGAATGGCACCTCTTTTCGGTGATCATCCTTTTTGGGGTGGGGGTCGCTTTAAAGCATGAAGGCCACGTCCGGGTTGACTTTCTCTATGACCGCATGGAAAAGCGGAAACAGGCGATGATCAATATTCTGGGCACTATCTTTTTTCTGCTGCCGCTGACACTGCTGCTCTTTTTCGGATCGTTTGAATTCGTGTACGATGCCTACAGCTCAGGAGAAATCTCCGAAGACCCGGGCGGGCTGCCTTATCGCTATATTATCAAGGGGATGATTCCCCTGGCATTTGCCTTCCTGCTTTTTGCCGCAGTCGGCTATATCCTCAAGAATATCGAACTGTACAGGAGGGGTAAATGACCGGGATAGTCATGTTTTTTGCCGCACTGGCACTGTTGGTCGTCGGGTATCCGGTTGCTTTCACCTTCGGGTCGGTGGCCATGCTTTTCGGTGCCATTGCCGCCTTTGTGGAGATGCTCCCGAACCCGACGTTCGTGGATGTGGTGGAAGAGTTCTTCAGCATGTTTTCGATGATGCCCTTTCGGACCTATTCGATCATGACCAATACCATCCTCATGGCGATTCCCCTCTTTATCCTGATGGGTATTATCCTGCAGAAATCGCAACTGGCTGAACGGCTGCTCGAGTCCATGGGCATCCTTTTCGGCAAGATCCGCGGCGGGCTGGCCATCAGTACGGTCCTGGTCGGCACCCTGTTGGCTGCCTCCACCGGCGTTGTCGGGGCATCAGTGGTTGCCATGGGCGTTATCTCCCTGCCGGTGATGCTCAAATACGGCTACAGTAAGAAACTCTCCACCGGTACCATCTGTGCTGCCGGGACCCTGGGACAGATCATTCCTCCGTCAATCGTGTTGATCATCCTGGGCGATGTCTTTCAACTGCCGGTCGGCGACCTCTTCCAGGCGGCACTGGCACCGGGGCTGGCGCTGGTCGGCTGCTATATTCTCTATATCCTGGTGATTGCCCTGATCGATAAGGGGGCCGCCCCGGAGATCGAGGTGCCGGCAGACCAACGCAAAGGCATGGTGTGGCGTGCGGTAAAAGCTATCGTGCCGCCGCTGACCCTGATTGTTCTGGTGCTCGGTTCTATCTTTGCAGGGGTGGCCACACCGACCGAATCGGCGTCAGTGGGTGCTCTGGGAGCCATGTTACTGGCTGCGGCCTACAGGAAACTGAGCTGGAAGATCCTGCTCGACTCGTCCATGGAAACGGTCAAGATTACGGCCATGGTGTTTGCGATCCTCATCGGGGCGACCGCGTTTTCCATGGTTTTTGTCTATACCGGTGCCGATCTGCTGGTAGAAGAGTTCATGATGAGCCTGCCGGGGGAAAAATGGGGTTTTCTCATTCTCTCCATGCTGTCGATCATGCTGCTCGGTTTTTTCATCGATTTTATCGAAATATCCTATATCGTGGTGCCGATTCTACTGCCCATCTCCGAGTCGATCGGCATCAATCCCATGTGGTTTGCCATTCTGATTGCCATGAACCTGCAGACCTCTTTTTTAACCCCGCCATTCGGCTTCTCGCTCTTTTACCTCAAAGGCGTGTGTCCGCCCGGGGTGATGACCGTGGATATTTACCGGGGGGTGATTCCGTTTATCGCGATTCAGATCGGGGTGCTGGCATCACTGGTTATTTTTCCCGGCTTCTACGGTTTTTAGCAGACAATCAAAAACGCGCCCTTTGGGCATTGGCCAGGGATGCAGAAGAGAAGACGATCATACCGACGGTTGTGGCTGCTGACAGCGATAGCAATGCTGCTGGCAGTGTTGAATTTTGAAGGGGGGTGCCTGGCCGATGCGCAGAAACCTGCACTGAACTCGTTCTTTAAGGTCAAGCGGCTGGGTGATCTTGATGCGATGAACCAGGCGCACGTCATCCGCTTCCTGGTGCCGTTCAATAAGGCCTTTTATTCCCTTGATCGGGGACAGCAAAAGGGCCTTTCCTACGAGGCTATCAAACTTTTTGAGCAGCATCTCAACCGGGAAAAGGCAAAAGGGCATGTCAAGATCAAGGCCGTCGTCATTCCCACCTCGCGCGACCGCCTGCTTCCCGACCTGGTTGCCGGATATGGCGACATTGCTATCGGCAACCTGACCATAACCCCGGAGCGCAGGCGTACGGTTGATTTTACAGACCCGTTTTTCACCGATGCCCGCGAGGTGGTCATTACTCCCAAGGAAGGGCCGAAGCTTTCCTCGCTGTTTGATCTGGCCGGCAAAGAAATTTTTGTCCGCCGGTCGAGCAGCTACCACGCCAGTCTGGTCAAGGTTAATCAGACCCTGCAGGCGGTAAACAAGCCGCTGATCACCATCACTCCGGCCGCCGAATACCTGGAAGATGAGGACCTGCTCGAGATGGTCAATGCCGGCCTGCTGCCCATGGTCGTGGTCGATCTGCATAAGGCCGAGCTGTGGAAACAGGTTTTTCCTGCAATCAAGGTGCACGAAAACATCGTGGTGCGCAGTGGCGGTCAGATCGCCTGGGCAATCCGCAAAAACAGTCCCCTGCTCAAGCAGACGCTCAACCGGTTTGTCAAAGCCAACAGGCAGGGTACTCTCCACTTCAATATGCTTACCCGCCGCTACCTGGAAAATGCTTCAGGGGTACGCAATAACACCTCGGAAGCGGAGATGAAAAAATTCCAACAGGTGGTTGCGATTCTCAAGCAATACGCCAACCGCTATGCCTTTGACTGGATAATGCTGGGCGCCATGGCCTATCAGGAGTCCGGGTTGGATCAGGCAAAGCGAAGCAAAGCCGGTGCGGTCGGCATTATGCAGGTGCTGCCGAGTACGGCCGCAGATCCCAAGGTCAATATATCGGAGATCGAGAAGCTGGAACCCAATATCCATGCCGGAACCAAGTACCTGCGCTTTTTGACCGACCGCTACTACGCCGACGAGGAAATCGACCCGCTCAATCAACACCTTTTCGCCTTTGCAGCCTACAATGCGGGACCGGCCCGCATCGCAGGTCTCCGCAAAGAGGCGGCAGCCCAGGGGCTTGACCGCAATACGTGGTTCAACAATGTGGAATTGATAGCTGCCCAGCGAATTGGGCGGGAGACCGTCCAGTACGTGGCCAACATTTACAAGTACTCTATCGCCTACCGCCTGATCCTGCGCAATATGTCCAAGAAGCAGGTGGGGAAAACGGTGCTGCGCGAGCAGTATGCCCGCTGACTTTTCTCCCGCTGCTTAATACATCTTGCGCTTGCCAAAGGAGGAGCCGATCACGTTAAAGCTGTCCTCAACAATAAACAACGCCTTATCGTCTTCATTGAAAACGATGTTCTCCAGTTTTTTGAGCTGGATATTGTTGGTGATTGCCATAAGAATCAGTTTATCCTGTCCGCTGAAGGCGCCCTTGCCTCGGATAAAGGTTGCGCCCTGGGCCATTTCCTCCTGCATCTGTTTGGCTATGCGCTGGCTGTAGTCGCTGATCACGTAGACGATTTTTCGCTGGTTGAACAGGACCATGACCCTCTCCATACTGATCGAGGTGATGAATACCATGATGATGGAGGCAATAACCATGTCCGGGGTGTAGAGCGTGGCCGCAAAGGCAAAGAGAACGGAATTAAACAGGAGAAAGACCCTGCCTACGCCGATGTTGAATCTGGTGTAGAGCACCACCGCAATGATATCAAGTCCACCTCCGGAGCCCAGGGAACGAAAGATAATCCCGCACCCGGCTCCGCAGGTGATTCCGCCGGCAATGGCGGCATAGATCTGTTCATGGATGTGGAAGTCGAGCGAAATAAACTGGGTCGCCAGGGTGGTGACGAGCATACCGTACAGGCTGTAGAAGAAGAATCGCCTGCCGACAAAAAAGTAGCTGACCGCAAACAGCGGCAGGTTCAGCAGCAGAAACCATATTGCCGGAGGCAGGAGACCAACGCTGTTATGTAACAGGAGCGCGGCTCCAAATACTCCGCCGGTGATAAAGTCGTGGTGAACAACAATGGCCTTGATGCCGATGGAAAAGATGACCGCTCCCACGGTGATCAGCAACAGGTTCCATGAGCGTGATTGCGTCAGGTTGGGCATGGTTCGCTCCTCGAAGGTAGCTCCGTACAGAGAGGTTTGCAAAAAAAGGTCGGGAACTGTATAGGAGGAAGAGGGAAAAGGGAAGTGTTTTGTGCAATGGGGCACCCTTTTTTTCTTTGCCTGGTGCGGACGCTTCCCGGCACAGACTGTTGAGTGGAATTGTTGCGTCCGTTGAAAAGGAGACCTGCGATGTACCTGCTACTCGGGGGAGGGGTGTTGCTCCTTCTGCTGCTTTTTTTTCTTGCCGGTCCGCGGGTAGAGGTCGATACCACCATCCGGCCGCTCACCCTGCCCGAGGATCTTGACCGCTACCTGGCTGAGCAGGAAGCTCTCTACAATGACCTGGTGCCCGGTACGGAAAAGATTATCCGCTGGGCAGGGGAACCCGGCCAAAAGACCCCCCTCTCGGTCATCTACCTGCACGGGTTTTCCGCGACCCGCCAGGAGTCGGCTCCGCTGGCGGACAGGGTGGCTGCAGCCTTGGGCGCCAACCTGTTTTATACCCGTTTCACCGGCCACGGCCGCACCTCCGAGGCCATGCTTGAATGCACGGTCAATGCCTATGTCAACGACATTGCCGAGGCCATGGCCATCGGCAGGCGGATCGGTGAGCGGGTCGTGGTTATGGGACTTTCCACCGGTGCGGCAGCAGCGACCTGGCTGGCCGTGCAGCCCATGGCCCGGCACGCCGCGGCCTTTATTCTGATTTCACCTAATTACGCCCTGGCCGACAAACGATCCGTGCTGCTGACCTTGCCCTGGGGCGGCCTGATCGGTGAACTGGTCAATGGGCCGGAGTACAGTTGGAAACCTCAGGGCGAGCTGCATCGCACCTATTGGACCTACCGTTTCCCGACCCGGGCCCTGCTGCCCATGATCGCCTTTATTCGCCTGGTCCGCTCTCTTCCCCTGGAAACCATCCATCAGCCGGTGTTAACCATTTATTCGCCCTATGACCGGGTGATTGATCCCCGGGCAATTCCCGCAACCTTTGCGCGGATAGGTGCAGCCGATAAACTCCTGGTGCCCATCGCCGATACCGAAGCCCCGGAGCGTCACGTCCTGGCCGGTGATATCCTTGCCCCCAACTGCACCAGCACCATTGCCGCAATCATTCTTGATTTTCTGCACAGTGCATTTTCGGGCACAGGTGGAGCCGGCTCCCACCACTGAAGGTCACTCTGCAAGAAAACCAGGGCCAACGACAGTTCAATCCCTGAGGCCACCAGGAGGGGTGCGAAGCTGCGATGCAACGTCAGCTTTTGTTGGCTGGCAAAAGAGAGCAGGAAAAGGAGATTACCTTCACTGCTGGCTTGCGTCCGCCAGATGGCCGACCATATCCAGAGGGCTGACCGCCGGGTTGCGCAGGTCCTTGACCACGTGGGTATAGACCATGGTGGTTTCCACCTTGGCATGCCCCAGGTAGTCCTGGATCTGGCGCAGGTCAACCCCATTGAGCAGCAGGTGGGTAGCAAAGCTGTGGCGCAGGGTATGCACCGAGGCATGTTTATCGATCCCTGCTGCCCGGACCGCGCTTTTCATCCCCCGCTGTACCGCACTGGCGCTCACGTGGTGCCGCCTGATCACCCCGGTGCGCGGATCAACCGACCGCTTACCGCTGGGAAAAACAAACTGCCACCCCCACTCTCTGGCAGCGTTTCGGTATTTGCGTTCCAGGGCATGGGGAAGGGAAGTTTCGCCACACCCCTCGTCCAGATCCTGGCAGTGCAGTTCCTTGATCCGACCCAGATGTTCACGCAGTTCCCCATGCACTGACTCGGCCAGAAGGGTGGTCCGGTCCTTATCGCCTTTGCCGCCGCGCACGTACACCAGCCCCTGATCGAAATCCAGATCCTGGATCCGCAGCCGCAAACATTCGGTGAGGCGAAGTCCCCCGCCATAGATGATGCGCAGCATCAGGCCGATGGTCCCTTCAAGATGGGGCAGCAGCCGCTGCATTTCTTCTACACTGAAGACAGTGGGCAAGCGTTTGCCCTGCCTGGCCCGTACGGTTTCCTTAAGGTCGCCGAGCTCCATTCGCAGCACCAGGCGGCCAAAGGTAAGGAAGGCACTGAAGGCCTGATTCTGGGTCGAGGCCGATACCCGACCCTGAACGGCAAGGCGGGCAAGATAATCACGGACCAGTGCAGGAGAAATGGAGATCGGCTCCCAGGTGGTCACGTTCTGCATTTTTGCTGCATATCGGAACAGGCGACGACACCACCCAAGGTAGGTTTTTTCGCTGCGATAGGCATAGTTTTTTAAGCGCAAGGCCTCGGTAAATGCCTGCAGGGCGGCATCCGGCAAAAAGGCGCCACGGGCATCAAGGGCAACCAGTGGTTTGGCCGGCTCCGCCTCACCCTTGATTTCCAGAAAGTTGACGAAGTAGAGCCGCACCGCCTGTTCAGCCTGACGCAGCTGCCATGATTCGACGGTGGGCTCGGCCTCAAGCACCTCAAGGTAGCGGGTCAACTGTTCGGTCCACGCATGTTCTGTTAGCGAGGAACGCTCCTTAAAAAAACGTCGGACCCACATCACGAAGTATTGTTCTCGACCTTGGGGTACCAGGTGATTGTTCAGGAGAAAATTCCCAAATTCCGTTGCTAGAAAAGTACTGTTTGTTGAGGACATAAACAAAAAAGCGAAATGAATAACGTATTATGCAGCAGACCGATAATAAGCACATAGTCCCAAAATACCGCGCCAAAAGCAGGTAAAGCAGGAGACAAAAGTGGGGGTGAACGAAAAGAAATTCCCGTTATGCGTCAACTGTAAAACTTCCAATATTTCCCCGGAAACCTGGACAGGTAAAAGTGCTTGCGATCAGGCATCCTGCGAGCTATATACTGTATATTTAATGCAATTTTTGCTAGTTATGAAAGATAAAAACACGGTGCAGACGCGTTCGCCGCTGGAAGTGTTGCAATGACAGGGGAAATTTTTCAGCAGGCAAAAGCTGAGCTGAAAAACAAAAAAGTAATCAGTGTGTGTAAAAACGTCTGACGCCTATTAAACGTTGGATTAATCAAATAAATTGCAGGAGACATAATGTCACTTGAAACAGAAATATCAGAACGAAGTCAAGAAATCTCTACAGATGCTTATGCCATGTCAGTAGGTGAGTTGATTTCATTATATAGAGATGGTGAGCTAGAAATTCATCCAGAATTTCAGCGATTTTTCAGGTGGACTTCGGAGCAAAAATCAAGATTTATTGAGTCACTTTTGTTGGGCATTCCGATCCCATCTATTTTTGTTTCTGAAACAGACAATGGCACTTGGGACGTTGTTGATGGATTACAAAGAATATCAACAATTTTGGAACTAATGGGAGAGTTAAAGGATCATAACTCTGAATTAGTAACTCCATTAGTTCTAGAAAAAACAAGGTACCTTCCTTCTTTAGAGAAAAAAGTTTGGGCGAATCCAGGAGAAAATCAAAGTGAATTGCCCCCGATGGCAAAATTAAAAATCAAAAGGTCAAGATTTGATTTAAAAATTGTATTAAACAAAAGTGACTCAAAGTCAAAATATGAATTATTTCAGAGGTTAAACACGGGTGGTTCTCTTGCTACTGACCAAGAAGTGAGAAACTGTATTTTAATAATGGTAAATAAAGATTTCTACGATTGGTTGGTAACTCTAAAAAATGATCCAAACTTTCAAATTTGTCTACCGCTATCTGAAAGACAAAAAGAAGAGCAGTACGACATGGAGTTACTAGTCCGTTTTGTTACTTTATGGGATATTGAGGAAACCGACCTTGGTTCAATAAAAGAAGTAGGAACATTTATCACCGATAGAATAATTGCCATAGCTGAAGACCAAGGCTACGATCGAGAAAAGACTGAGAATGCTTTCCGGAAAACATTTCAAACTCTAGGAGGTTCCATTGGAGAAGATAGTTTTAAGAAGTTTAATCAGAGTAAAAACGCCCCAAGTGGTCCGGTATTAATATCAATGTTCGAAATTGTAGCTCTTGGGATAGCATATAATTCACAAGTATCGAATTATTCAATTTCAGAAGAGACTCTTAATCAAAACCAAAAATCTTTATGGGACGATCCACAGTTTGTAAGTAGTACTGGGTCTGGCATAAGGGCATCAATAAGAATTCCCATAACAATCCCTATGGGTCGTTCTGCATATAGCCATGAAGATTAGAAGTACAATAGAGTTAAATACTGCTTTAAATAATGCTCTTGCTTGGCGTAAAAAGGAAATTACCACCTTATTATTAAATATTCGCAGCCAGAGGAGGGCTCATATAAAAAAAGCATATTTAAGAGCTTCAATCCCCATGATTTACGCACATTGGGAGGGATTCATAAAAGAGGCGTCAAGTTGTTATCTTGAGTTCGTCTCACGACAACGGTTACAGTATTGCGAGTTAACTACCAATTTTATTGCAGTCTCATGTAAATCCATAATATCTGACCTTTCAAAAAGTAAACGTATCAACACACATAATCAATTTATTGATTTTATAATGTTAAACCAGTCTGATCGAGCAAGAGTCCCTTATAATGGTGTAGTTGATACTGAGTCAAACTTGTCATCTAGAGTTCTTCAAAATTTGCTCAACACAATAGGTCTCCCATATGATGAATTCTGGAAAAGTAAATCACTTGGGATTGATGGAAAGTTGTTGCACTACAGAAATAAGATTGCTCATGGAGAAAAACATGAGATAGATGAAACCACATTTTTAGAATTACATGATCTAGTCATTAACTCCTTAGATTATATTAAAAATTCGATAGAGAATCACGCAACACAAAAAAAATATAAAAGAAATCCAACAAACCATTCCACCGGACTCGCTGAGGATCGCCGGTGAACTCACCGATGGCGTCCCGCTGCGCGCGACGCCATCGTTTCGAGCTGAGCGTAACCGCTCAAGCCTTTGGCTGGCGGCTCTATAGAATAACAATCGAAAAAACGCCGAACTCGAAACTGACAAGATGCCTGCTTGCTGATTCGCGGGCCGCCATCCAACCGCCGGAGCGGACATCGCCCCACAGGGAGGCCACTTGACAGTGACCTCCCTGCAGAACGCTGCCGCTCAGCTCGAAACGTTCGGCTTTTCTGCAAAGATGGTCGATAATATTTTAACCAAAAATAACAATATTTATAATGACCAATACTTTATTAATTGCAATTGGTTCCGTGCTAATGGCACTTGCAGGTCTCCTACCATCATCAAAGTCAGTCAAAATATTTAAAAGGCTAAATTTTTGGGCAATTATAATAGGTGGCTCTCTAGTAATTACAGGTTCAATTAACTCTCAAAGTGAAAAATCGAATTTCGAAAGGACTATTGCTGAAAAAACTCAAATAATTCATGACCTATCTAAAAAGTTAGAAGAACATTCTGATAAGCAGATTTCAATCATCTCTGGTGGTGACGGTTATATTTCAGTTTATCCAATTTATATCGATGGTATTAACCCCGCATTAATTGCATTAAATAGCAGCGATTACCCTATGTATGACATCAAGATGGAGGTATCCGATCTTGACAGGTTTAAGGTGTTTGAGAAAGAAAAAGGAGTATTTAAAGCAATAAATGAAGCCAATAAGAATTTCAAACTTGAAAACTTGGGGCCTCATTCTGGAACCATTACACCATATAGGGTTGATACCTTGTATCAAAACCTGAATGAAAGAACCTTCTCAATTAATATTTTTGCGAGAAATGGAAAAACTAATGAAAGGCTAAAGTTCGTAAAGGTTGGAAACAAATGGCTTAATGCATTTGAAATAAAGAGAGATGGAAAAGTTATATACACGCATGTGAAAGATGGTTTCCCAAAAAATGAAGACGGAAGCATAGATCTGAAATAGAAAAATGCCGAACAAAACGTTCGAGAGGGACGGCAAGAAGTTTGGGGCATTTTGCAAAAAAATCATAAAGGGCATCAATCCTTTCTAAGAAATCTTTAATTTCGCCGCCCCTCAACTTCACGATGCCGCCCCGCTGCGCGCGACGCCATCGTTTCGAGCTGAGCGTAACCGCTCCAGCACTTGGCTGACGGCTCTAAAAAAATTAATCGGGAAAATACGCCGAGCTCGAAATTACAAGATGCCTGCTTGCTGATTCGCAGGCCGCCATCCAACCGCCGGAGCGGACATCGCCCCACAGGGAGGCCACTTGACAGTGACCTCCCTGCAGGACGCTGCCGCTCAGCTCGAAACGTTGTGTGCCAAAAAGGATGAAAATATGACTCACAAAGTTAAAATACATGAGCTGTTTGGCCAGATAGCAAATGAAGTTTATGAATTTATAAAAGAATCAGAATCTAACTACGCTGAGCGTTGGGTACCAGCAACCTTTATAAAAGATGAATTAGATTTGAAAAAGTCCTCTTATCCACAAGAGAACAAAATAGACAATAAAACTGGTTGGTTATTCGCGACTATTGCAAGGCATTTAGAGGATAAGAATAAAATCATATTTAAAAAAGAAGGGAACAGATCATTTTATAAAACAGTTAGCTAATTTGTACCTTTAGGTCGATAGGGGTGTTGGACGAAGCCGCTACGCGGCAGAAAAACCAATGAGCTACATGCCCTTTTTGTTTCTGATACATTGTAACACTCCGCTCTGTCTGTGATAAAACAAAGGTGTACCGGCAAACTATTTGCCACTCATATTATCCAGCCCAAAGCGGAGGTTACAATGAATACAGGCATGCCTACTGGTCCCGAATTTGCTGCCTATTACCACAAACACCAGAAGTCGTTGAAGCTCAACGGCCTGCAGCCAAAAACCATCGAGGCCTACTCCAGGGCGCTCAGGCGTATTGGCAATTACTTCGACAGCAGGATCGACGACCTCACATCCGAGCAGTTGCTCGAGTATTTCCATGATTTATTGGAGCACCATTCATGGAGTACGGTCAAGCTCGACCTCTATGGTCTGAAGTTTTTCTATTCCCATGTACTCAAAAAGACCTGGGAAGATATCCCCTTGATCAAACCACCCAAGACTTCCAGAATACCCGACATTCTGACCATTGAGCAACTGAACCGACTGTTTGGTGCAACCAATAGGTTGAGCTACAGGGTTTTCTTTTTCACTGCCTACAGTTTGGGGCTACGCCTGGGAGAAGGGGTCAGGCTCACTGTCGGCGATATCGACCCATCCCGCATGCGGGTTCATATCCGCGACTCCAAGGGCAACAAGGACCGATTGGTACCGCTACCCGAAAAGACACTGCACACCCTGAGAGCATTTTGGACAGTTCACAAACATCCTCACTTTCTCTTCCCAAGCCGAAAAAGAGGGCTTAACAACGCCCGATTGGCCGAGCAACCGTTGGACCGAGGTGGCATACAGGTTGCCATGAAGTCAGTTACCAAAGATCTCGGCATAAAAAAAAATCTCATGCCACTCACTACGTCACAGCTATGCAACGCATATGCTGGAAGCAGGTGTTGATCTCCTTGAGTTACAGCAAATCCTTGGCCACGTCAGCATCCTAACCACCGCCCGCTACACCCACCTTACCAGCAACACCAAAAACAACGCCCGTCAAGCCGTCAACGCACTGGCCGACAGTTTTGAGATTACATGGGGAAGGGTCAAATGATGTTGCTCTCCTCTGTCATTAGCCAATTCCAAGACCGTTTCCTCAGCCGATATCAACATGTTGTGCTACCTGGGCACCTTAAAGCCTTACGGGCAATGGCGCAATGCAGGCAGGAGCACGGGCCGCACATGCTGGCACAATGCTCAGAGCGGCAGTGTCAACACTCGACCTATATTCCCCATTCTTGCGGGCACCGAAACTGCCCTCATTGCCAGAACCATGAAAGCCAACAGTGGATTGAGAGGCAGCTTGGCAAATTGCTGCCAAGCACATACTACCTGATAACGTTCACCCTACCGAGTCAACTCAGGGAACTGGCCTGGAAGAACCAGCGGATCATCTTCTCCCTGATGTTTGCAGCCGTTCAGGATGTACTGAAAACCTTTGCCAAAAATGACAAAAAACTTGGAGGAACCGCTGGGTTCACTGCCATCCTCCATACCCACTCCAGAAGTCTTGACTTCCACCCCCATATCCATGTGGTTATCCCGGCCGCGAGCATCAACCTGAAAACCGGGCTCTGGCGGGTAAAATCACCGGGCTATCTCTTCAACCATAAAGCCCTGGCCAAGGTCTTCAGAGCAAAATTGCTCCAGGCCATTGCCGGTAAAGAAATGCAGGTGCCAGCCGACTGCCCATCGATCTGGGTTGTTGACTGTAAAAACGTTGGCAATGGCAACAAGGCCATCGTTTATCTTGGCAGATATCTGTATCGTGGGGTAATCCGCGAACAAGATATTCTTTGGTGTACGGACACCAAGGTCACCTACCGATACCTTCATGCCAAAACAGGCCAATATCGGATAAAGACAGTCACCGGTGAATATTTCCTTTACCTGCTCATGCTCCATGTACTGCCAAAAGGCTTCCGACGGGCAAGGTGTTACGGGTTTCTCCACCCCTGCAGCAAAAAACTCATTCAATTTCTGCAGATGGTTCTGCGGGTACCTGGATTTACATTGCTGCCGACCAGCAGGAAACGACCAACGATAATGTGTCGAAAATGCGGAGCAGCCATGCAAATCATCATGACTATGCTACCGAAGCCACCGCCAAGGAAAGCAATGTGCTTGGTATAAGCTGCAAAGGAGAAATGGTTATGTAGCCTTGGACCAACATTTTTGCCCTTGAAAAAAACCGCTTACTGCCGGCAAGGTACTCCTGCGCTCAAAAAACAGTGTTTTCATCACGCTTTGTTAAAAATGTCTCTTTCAAAGATCAGAATTCCAAAGGCTGAAACAGCCTAAGCCTTATCTGCCGACTCTGGCAACCACCACTCCCATAAGATATTTTCTATATAGGTTACCAGGCTTGTCCAACAAACGGTTCAGACCGTGGCTCGCTTCGCTCTCACGGTCTAACCTTATTCGATAGGTGGTGGGGGATTGACACCCCTCATAGCGATTGTTGGCTTCGTAGCCCTTTTGTTATTTTTGTTGCGTTATTTAAGTTTCTTATTGATGCCATCGAATCAAAACAACATTAAGGGGGTGCCTATGAAAAAGACATTAAACGCTCGTACTCGTATATTTTTAAGCTCTGCAGTTGAAAGTTTATGGGCTACAGGAGTCGGGGTCGCTGCAGGACACCTATCGACCTAAGGGTATAAATAAAAATTTTCACACAACGTGGAGTTCTGCGCCTAAAAGGAAATTGATGTGATTGAAATCGTCAAAAAATTCTTGCCAACAAATACATCAAAAGTACTAATTCCATTAGTCTTCACGGCAGTCCCATCATCTTTGTTTCTTTACGATTTCCTTAATAGCTTAGGAATCAAAATAGAATATTTGGCAAAACCTGAGATTCGTTTTGTTCTAGCACTGGCTACGTTGTCATTATTGTTGTTCATTATTGTCGTCAATCTCTTAATTTTCATAAGAAAAATAAAGTCCAATGAACAACAAGAAACGCCAGATCCTAGCTCTCAAACTATCACTCCAAATATTCTCGAACTGTCGATCCTGACTCAAGTAATTAAGTTTAGGGCGTTAAACCAAGCTGGTAGTCCGGTATCAATTGCAAAAATAATTGATAGTGAACCTCAAATTGTTTTGGCTCACTTGAATAAATTACATAAAGAGCAACAAGTTACATACATCACTGGCGGTAAACCACCTACAATCGATACCGATTTCTTTATTTGCCCAAAAGGTCTTGAAAGAATCTCATTCCAAGCCAATACTAAGAAGAAAACCAGAAGAGTTAGAAGCTCAGATATAAGAAATTAAATAAAATAACTCACACAACCAAACGTTCCAGCGGACCCGCAAAGAGCGCGGGCCCCTGAACTCCACGTTGGTGCGCCAGGCGCAGCTTGGCGCTTCTTGTCGGGTGCCTCACCGTATGGTGGGAAGTCCCGATCGGGCAAAGCCTAGCCAGCAGCCCGTACCGAGTGTTGCGCGACTCGCGGAGCCGGAAAATCGGCGAACAACAGTCGTGAAGCGTACACAGGGAACACTGTAGGCCGCAGGGGAGACGTACCTCCCTCAAGCAATTCAGCCTCGTCAGAGTATAGTGCAGTTGGCGACGATGTTAACGTGTCGGAAGCCAGTACAACGGAATCGCTTTGGCAAGATTCCCGAGGGGCTGCCGGGGTCCGAGAGCGTGGCATGCAGTGAGAGAAGTGTCAGGAACCTGGGAGACCCTTCCATCTCCTCCTGTGAGCAGGAGGTAAGACGTTTCAACCACAAGAAGAACGTCTGATGGGTAGAAGGGAGTCAGATCATTCCATAGTACTCCGAGACGGTAGGGCCGATCACATGGGGAAGGGAATGACGATATTATGCAGCCCGCAAAGGAAACATATGCAGATACGACAGGCTGATAAACATATGCAAACCTCACTGCGGGGAATAGCAAAGAAAGCAAAGGAGGATCCACATCACCGATTCGGCAATCTGTACAGTCTCCTGAACGAAACAAACCTGTGCTGGAGTTTCAGCCAGCTTAATCGTAAGTCAGCGCCTGGAGTAAGCGGCGTTGATTGGGAGACGTTTGGGAAAGATCTTCAGGGTAATGTCAGGGGTATCACCACCGCCCTGAAGGAGAAACGCTATAAGGCCAAGCTTGTTCGCCGCCGCTATATTCCCAAGCCAGGTGGGAAACAACGCCCCCTTGGTATTCCGGAAATGGGTGACAAGTTGGTGCAGCATAGCGTAGCGCACATCCTTTCGGCAATCTTTGAACAGGATTTCCTGCCCTGCAGCCATGGGTATCGCCGTGGCAAGGGGCCCCAAAAAGCGGCTCTTCAGTTGAGCCAACGAATCCATCGTGGCAAGTTTCGGTGGATTTTGGATGCAGATATAAAAGGCTTTTTCGATCATCTTGATCATGATTGGCTGTTACGTATGCTTGAGCTGCGGATAGATGATCGCTCCTTTATGAATCTGATCAGGAAGTGGCTCAAGGCTGGTATCTTGGAGGAGGATGGCCGGGTAATATTACCAGTGACCGGTACTCCTCAAGGTGGTGTAGTTTCTGCCGTGCTGGCCAACATCTACCTCCACTTTGTGTTGGATCTCTGGTTTGAGAAAATCGTCAAACCTCGTTGTAAAGGAGACGCCTATCTCATGAGATTCGCTGATGATTATGTGTGCTGTTTCCAGTACCGGGAAGATTTGCATAAAGTGCAAAGGGTCATCGGCAAGCGACTTGGCAAGTTCAACCTCGAGCTTTCCAAAGAGAAGACGAAAGCAATCAAATTCACCAGATTTGAAACCGAGAAGAGTGAGACCTTTGTTTTTTTGGGTTTTGAATATCGATGGGTTCTGAGCAGGAAAGGGAAGCCACTGGTGAGTATGAGGACAGCAAAGAAGAAGTTCCAGCTGGCCCTTTCAGCAATGCGATCGTGGATAAAGACCAACCGCAGCAAAGGCTTGGCGGAAATCATGGAGCAACTGCGAGCGAAGCTCCAGGGGCACTACAATTACTATGGTGTCAGCGGGAACTATCGCAAGCTGAATTCCTTCTACCGCCTCAGCTGCGGGATCGTCTTTAAGTGGTTGAACCGACGCAGCCAACGGAAAAGCTTTAACTGGCGAGGATTTCTCGAACTTATGGAGTTCTTTGGTATCCCTCGACCCCGCATAATCGGTTATTGGGCCAAATAACGCTTTTGTACGAAGCGAATAATATCGAGGAGCCCTGTGCGGGAATACCGCACGCAGGGATCTGAGAGGGGGCGGTCGGGTAACTGGCCGTCCTACCTTAATGCCATAAAAAGCAGGATTCAAAATGCGAGCACATTACTTGCAACATGTACCGTTTGAAGGCTTGGGTAGTATCGAACCCTGGCTTCGACATGCTTGTTATACAATATCCAGCACCCAATTTTTCAACTCAGGTGTTCTCCCAGATATTGGTGATATTGATTTGCTCGTTGTCATGGGTGGTCCGATGAGTGTCAACGATGAAACAGAACACCCTTGGCTTGTAAAAGAGAAGAAGTTCATTAAAAGCACTATTGAAGCGGGTAAGCCTGTTCTTGGTATCTGTTTGGGAGCGCAACTCATTGCTAATGCAATGGGAGGTGAAGTTTTCGCAAATTCAGAAAAAGAAATTGGGTGGTTTCCTGTTGAAGCAGTTGAATCCGGAACTGCTTCAGTTTTTCAGTTTCCAGAAAAAATAGAAGTGTTCCATTGGCATGGTGAAACCTTCAGCCTGCCAAAAGGTGCTGTTCAACTAGCGAGAAGTAAAGGTTGTGAAAATCAAGCTTTCCAAATTGACAGCAATATTATCGGGTTGCAGTTCCACTTGGAAACCACGCCATTATCTGCACAAGCAATTGTCGAGAACTGTAGAGATGAACTTGTGGAAGGTGAATACATCCAATCCAAGGCACAAATTTTGTCCGCTCCTCAAAAGTGTTATCTATCAATAAACAGTTTAATGGGCAAAGTTCTTGAGCACTTACATGCAAGTGATGGCTGACAAGACGCTGCACCGGACGGCTCTAAGAAAATTAATAAGGAAAATACGCCGAGCTCGAAATTACAAGATGCCTGCTTGCTGATTCGTAGGCCGCCTTCCAACCACCGGAGGGGACATCGCCTCTCAGGGGGGCCACTTGACAGTGACCTGCAGAACGCTGCCGCTCAGCTCGAAACATTATGTGCAAAAAAAAACAAAGAAAGAGAATTAGGGCTTGCTGAGCAACAAGCAAGACCATGAATTTGTGTTTAAAAAATAGTATAATCGGCGTCGTAAGTGCACAGAAAACGGCTGACACCTTCCAAAACCCTTGCACCTTCCGACAGTAACACCATGTACAAGCATAATCAGAAGCAGCTCGAACTCCCTGAATTTTCTCTACCCTTTCATGGAGAGCTGGCACCTGACAACAAATGGGTAAAATTAGCTGCCTTGATCCCCTGGGTGCAGTTCGAAGAACGCTATAGGGAAAATTTCTCGAAATCCGGTACCGGGCACCCGGCTCTCTCTGTGAGAATGGCCCTCGCCGCACTGATCATCAAAGAAGAACTAGGTGTCAGTGACAGATTATGCGTTGAGCAGATCACGGAAAATCCGTATCTGCAGTACTTTTGCGGGCTCAAGTCCTTCATCACCATGCCACCGTTTGACGCCTCCATGTTTGTCCATTTCCGTAAACGCTTTCCGGCAGATGTGTTGAGCGAGGTCAACAATGCCATTGCAGAGAAGATGCACGGAGATCAGGACCCACCGGCACCCGGCCAAACACCCCCAGGAACCGATACCGAGACGACGAGCGACCAAAAACCATCTCGCAACAGCGGCCAGTTGCTGGTGGATGCCACATGTGCTCCTGCGGATATCACCTATCCCACCGATATCAAACTCCTCAACAAGGCCCGTGAGAAGAGTGAGCAGATCATTGATATCCTGCATGAAGCCAGAGGACGAGGATATAAGAAGCCGCGCACCTACCGTCAACGAGCCAGAAGACAATTTTTGTCTATTGCCAAAGACAAGCGGATGAGTCGCAAAAAGATTCGAAAGTGCCTCCGTCGGCAATTAGGGTATCTGCGGCGCAATCTCAACTCCATTGATCAACTTGGTGAGCATCAAGGATTTACACTGCTCGGCCGTCGCCATTATAAAGAGCTGCTGGTGATTTCTGAGGTATACCGCCAACAACAGTGGATGTACGAGAACCGCAGTCATCGTATTGATGACCGTATTGTCAGCATTAGTCAACCGCATGTTCGACCGATCAAGCGTGGTAAAGCTGCTGCTGACACTGAGTTCGGGGCCAAAATCAGTATCAGCCTTGTGCACGGCATCAGCTTTGTCGACCATATCAGTTGGGACAACTACAATGAAAGTTGTGACCTTATTGCTCAAATCGAGGCGTATCGTACGCGATATGGTTGCTACCCGGAATCGGTGCATGCCGATAAAATTTATCGTAACCGCGAAAACCGCCGATATTGCAAGCACCACCAGATTCGATTGTCTGGCCCCAGGCTTGGCCGACCGCCAAAAGTGACCCAGGAAAATGCCAAAGCACTCCAAGCAGCAAAACAGCAGGCCAGGCAGGATGAAATTGACAGAAATGCGGTTGAGGGCAAGTTCGGTCAAGGCAAACGCCGCTATAGTTTGAACCGGATCATGACCAAGCTGTCATGTACCAGTGAAACCGCAATCATGATCAGTTTCTTGGTAATGAACCTGAAACGGTGGCTGGCCATCGTCGTTTTATTATTTTTTCAAAGAACAAAAGCTCGATTTGCGAATGTTTGGTGGACGCCTCATAAACTTTCTTGCCTTTTGGCCGGGTTTAAAGCCATCGAAGCCGCAAGTGGTTAATCGTTGTTCAGCAAACCCGAATTAGAAATGGAACATGTATTTTTTTGTACCGGTCACGAGCTCAAAATTCCAAATATTGTGAAGAGTAAAGGTCTTTATCTATATGATGAACAAGGCAAAGGCTATATGGATTTAGAATCAGGTGTTTGGTGTACATCGCTTGGACATAATACCGTTGAGGTAAACAGAATAATAAAAAATCAAATTGACTCATTAATGCACGCTGGATTTTGTTATTCAAATGAAATACTGGAAAAAGCGGCTAAGTCAATTCTCAATGTCGCTGGATTTACTAACGGGAAAAGTGTGTTTCTTTGCTCCGGAAGTGAAGCGATTGAGATATCAAGGCAGATGGCTGACCACCTGACTGGAAAACAGATATCATTGACACTCCATGACTCATACCTTGGGGCGTATTCTTCAATAATCGACAAGTCCCAAAATTGGTATTTGCTAAATTGGGAACAGTGTAAGTTATGTTCCGATAGAGATCATTGTAAATTCACTGCTGTCCGGTTAAGGAAATAGATAAGGCCTGAAGAGCTTCTTTTTTGTATAATGATGTTACCGCTAACACATTAACATAAAAGGAGATTCAGGCCATGGCTCATAGTAACACGGTACTTGCACAATTGCTCAAACTTATTGACAGACATGAATTCCAATATTTGCATACGGGTCCTTACCGACCGCAACGAAAGTACCGTGCTCTCAGCCAGTGGGGCCAATTTACTATCATGATGTTTGCTCAACTTACCGGTAGAGCGAGTCTTCGTGATATCTGTGACTCCCTGCAGACACAAGCAGGAAGATTATATCATCTCGGAGTCAACCGAGTGAAGAAATCAACCCTAGCTGACGCAAACAACAAGCGACCTGCAGAATTCTATCAGGCTTTCTTTGAAAAGACCTACCAACGCTGCATGTCCATCGCACCAGGAAAAAAGAAATTCAAGTTCAAGAACAAGCTTTACTCGCTTGATGCCTCAACCATCGACCTCTGCTTGTCCGTCTTTCCCTGGGCAAAATTTCGTTCGACCAAAGGCGGTGTGAAACTGCACGCCTTGCTGGATCATGATGGTTATATCCCCAAGTTCGCTGCTATTACCGACGCGAAAACCTCAGACCTATCCTTTGCAAGAACCCTCGCGTTACCGGCAGGTTCGATTATTGCTGCCGACAGGGCGTACATAGATTTTTCCTGGCTGTATAAGCTCAATAAAAGAAAGAACTTCCTTGTTACCCGCCTCAAACGCAACATCAAATACAAGGTGACCGAAAGACGCCCAGTCCTTAAATCCAAAGGACTCACCTCTGATCAAACCATCATTCTTACCGGTACAAAATCAGACGAATGCCCCATACCTCTACGGCGAATAGGGTACAAAGACCCAAAGAGCGGCAAACATTACGTTTTCCTTACCAACAATTTCCACCTGGCAGCTAAAACCATTGCCGATATCTATAAAAGCAGGTGGGAGATTGAGCTTTTTTTCAAGTGGATCAAACAAAACCTGAAGATCAAAACTTTTCTCGGTACCAGCCGCAACGCGGTCATGACACAGATATGGATTGCCCTTATCACCATGCTGGTACTTTCTTACATGAAATTTTTGGCAAAACTGGGACAATCTATTACACAAATCCAACGAATTCTGCAGTTAAACCTGTTTAAAAAACAGAATCTGTGGGAGTTATTCAACCCTTTGCCTGTAAAACATAGAACTGAAAGTTATCAAAAAATGCTGTTTAATTTCAGCAAACTATAACCGGACACCAGTGTTGTAAATTATCATGTGAAGTGCTGCAGAATATACCAAAAGACGTTTCTGCTTTCATCTTTGAACCGGGTAGTTCTTCTGGATTTGTAAGATTTCCACCAAAAGGCTTGATACGTAATATTTCCCATATTGTTCAAGGCAATGGAGGGAAAATTGTTGTCAATGAAGTAACAACAGGTATCGGTCGGACTGGCAAATGGTTTGGATACCAACATTATGACATTACTCCCGATTTTATCGCTGTTGGTAAAGGAATTGGAAATGGATACCCTGTTAGTGTTGCACTCATCAACGAAACGGTCAGTAATCAGTTAGAACTAAAACCGTTTCATTATTCCCAATCCCATCAAAATGATCCTTTGGGAGCTTCGATCGCGTATGGTGTAATCCAGTGCATCGAAAAAAACAATTTGATATCGAAAGCGGAGAATAGTGGTTTACTTCTTCGCAAACAGCTTGAATCACTTATTGATAATGAAATTATTACGGAAGTTCGGGGCAGAGGGTTGATGTTTATTGTTGATATTAAGAACAAAGAAATTGCTGATTCCTTTTATAATGAGCTTATTGAGAGAGGGTATATTGTAGGGAACCGAGGTTCATCTTTAAGGATTGATCCACCACTTATAATCGGTGAACCAGAAATTGATGGATTTATTAACACATTAAAAAAAGTAAAAACACATATTGAATTAATCGCATGACAAGCGTTTATACCTGACGTTACATGCCGTGCGTTCCTCACTCTGGGTAACGCAGGTGAAACCAGTGTTATGTGAAATATTTTATGGAGAACTGTGTGGCTGGAAAAAAATATGGATCATGTTTGTGCGGTAAGGTTCAGTATGAAATTATAGGAAATTTTGAATCTTTCTATCTTTGTCATTGTAAACGTTGTCGTAAAGACACAGGGGCAGCTCATGCTGCGAATATTTTTTCAAAATCGGCAGAGTTAAGGTGGTTACAGGGGCATGAGTTTGTAAAGAAATATCAGTTACCCGAGACACAACATACCAAAAGTTTCTGTACAAACTGTGGTTCAGCTATCCCATATGAATCTAAAGAATTAAATATGGTTGTAGTGCCAGCAGGTAGTCTTGATAGTGAATTGGATATTAAACCAGATGCAAATATTTTTATGAGCAGTAAAGCTCCGTGGTCATATAAACTTGAAGAGTATCCATGTTTTGAGAAGTTACCTGATTAGAATAAAAACACATAGCCAAGCGTTTCACACCGCTACGGTCGGACGCGTGTGATCGCGCGCCGGTGAACTTAACGATGGCGTCCCGCTGCGCGCGACGGCATCGTTTCGAGCTGAGCGTAACCGCCAGTTATCATGGACCGTTCGACAATTGGAACGACCAAGCAATGCTTATAAAGATGCAACCTGTCACGACGTGATAAAATAGTCTGTAAATCAAATTCAAAATTATACAATGAACAATTTTACACAAGCAGACTCAGCATCCCTTTATGGTTCTGTTCATTTGGGACATCAAACTTACCTTGCTCAAGGAGCTATCCTGCGATCAGTCCCTGAAGGAATCACTATTGGCCATGACAGTGCTGTGTTGGAAAATTGTGTCCTTGTGGGACATCCTGAGTTGAAAACAACGGTGGGCCGCAAAGTCGTTTTTGGACACCGAACCTTTATCATTGGCGCTACCATTGGCGATTTGTGTGAAATCGGCAATGGTTGTATTTTGATGCCAGGCTCCACCCTCGGACATTGGTGTATCTTGGGCGAGGGGACTCTTATTCCAGAGGAGATGATCGTTCCTGAATATTCAGTGGTGGTGGGGCGACCTGGTCGAATCATTCGGTCATTAACAGAGGAAGACCAGGCCATGATCTCGCGAATGCGAGGAGGCGATATATCCTTGGCCGAGAGAGCGGACCAAATTGTTCAGGGATTATTAACGGAAGGAAAGCCTATGGGAAAAGTATATTCGTATAAAAACAAATCACCTCAAATCGCAGAAACAACATTCCTGTTTGATTCTTCAGAGATCACCGGCGATGTGATTATTGGAGAACATTGCGTCATTGGAGCAGGGGTGAAAATCATTGGCGACTCTCATGGCCCCGTTCGAATAGGTAATCACGTTCAAATTTTAGAAAATACCGTTCTGCACCTTTTACCTGACAATCAATTGATACTTGAGGACCATGTCATTATCGGTCCCGGTTGTATGATTCATGGTTGTGAAATTGGAGAGTGCACGGTGGTAGAGCCTGGAAGCATTGTTTGTGATTCCAGCAAGGTTGGGAAACATTCCATTGTTAAGGCAGGAACCCTGGTGAAACAGCGATCCAATTTTCCGGATTATTCTGTTGTAGAGGGATTTCCCGCAAAACAGAGTGATACCTTAACCCGCTCTCCGGAAAATCCGAAATGGACGTTCAATTTCAATGATTTACGGACGTTGCAATAGGGCACAGTCGAACAATTCGTTTAAGAAGGATTTTGGAGCAGCACTTCGCTTGTTCAAAGACCTCTCAGCTTGTCGTTAGTGCGCCAGGCGTAGCTTGGCGCTTCTTGTCGGGTGCCTCACCGTATGGTGGGAAGTCCCGATCGGGCAAAGCCTAGCCAGCAGCCCGTACCGACTGTTGCGCGACCCACGGAATCGGAAAATCGCTGAACAACAGTCGTGAAGCGTAGATAGGAATACTGTAGGCCGCAGGGGAGACGTACCTCGTTAGTTGAACAAGACCCTAGCTCCTCACTCAGGCTAGTTCGCAAAGGAAAAGGCGAACAAACCAATCCACCGGATGGAAAATAGGTCGTGCAAAATTGAAAAACAACGTCAAAAATTGCGGTGGTTGGTAAGCAGTTCGTTGCCACCGGGTACCCTAAACGTAGACATACAAAGGAAACAAGATGACTGCCGAACCCCAAGAAACGGTTACCCCTCAAGAGCAAAGATCAACATTTGTTAATGTTTTAGCATGGATATTTATTATTTTCGGGGGGTTCGCTACGTTTATTGGAATTTTGCAAAATATAATGCTTTACGCATTTCATCCAATACAAGAAGTGAGCAGTGCTGCGGCTCATTCTGAATCGTCAGAAAATTTGCCAGCTTTTGCTCAATTAATGTTTGACCATTTTGACCTGTTTTTTTTCCTGGCGCTGGTTTTTTCGGCAACAAGTTTCATATCAGCTATTGCATTGTTAAATAGAAAAAATTGGGCGAGAATTATTTTTATATTTTTAATGGGTGTTGGTATAGCATGGAATATTTTTGGACTGATTATGCAGTTTACTCTATTGCAATCTACCCCTGAAATTCATCCGCCACAGCCAGAGCTGGAATCCATGGTGCATGTTATGCAGATAGCAAGCGTGGTCATGGTGGCTGCTATGATCAGTTTATTTGGCTTTGTGATCAAGAAATTGTGCTCCCAGCAAATACGAAGAGAATTTGTCTGACTAAATCGTACCACAACGTACGCTGTCAAGCGGGAGCTATGCGTGAGGCAAAGTGCAGAGGGAGCAGTTCTTTGTCCGGCTCTTGATTGGTTCTGTCTTTCAGTTTTGGCATGGAAGACCACTCCCCGTTGATCAACCATATGTCATGTCCACAAGGTTGGGCGTCAGGTAGATAAATGCCGCCCTCTCAAAAGCAATGACAGGGGCCTCTGCTTATTACCTCCACGTGTGCAGACAAAGAGAATCCACAGTATGAAATTTCAAGTTAGCGATGCCGATCTTAAGGTCATCAGAGGGCGCTTTGAACGGTATGTTGCAACCTTCAGGGAGCCGGATGCCTCGCATCAGGCGAATATCACACTCAAAAGAGACCATAGCCTTCGGGTCTGCGATAATATTCTGCTCATCGGTAAAGCCCTCGGTCTTGGAGGTGATGAACTCCGCTTGGCTGAAATAATCGCTCTGCTGCATGATATCGGTCGTTTTGAGCAGTACGCGCAATATCGTACCTTTATGGACCGCACATCGGTTAATCATGCTGAACTCGGCATTCGCATCATTGAAGAAAGAGAAATACTGGCAGAGATGGCAACCGACCTCAAAGAGATGGTAATGCGTCCGATTCTCTATCATAACCGTGCTGCACTGCCTGAAAAAGAGACGCAAACATGTCTGTTTTTTTCACAGCTGATCCGTGATGCTGACAAGCTGGATATCTGGAATGTAACCACCAGTTATTACCTTGAAAACCATGGGAAAAAGAACCCTGTCATTGAGCTTGGGCTCGACAACCGAGAGGACCTCAGTCCTGCAGTGATCAATGACCTGCTCCATCAGCGCATGGTGGACATCAATAATCTTACCACCTTAAATGATTTTAAATTGCTCCAGGTCAGTTGGATTTATGATCTCAATTTTGTGCCCACCGTTCAAGAGGCAATAAAAAGAGGCTATCTGGAAAAAATGCGCTCTGTATTGCCAGACAGCAGGGAAATTGAAGAAATTTTCGCCATGGCCATCAACTATATGGAGAAGAGGATCGCTTCAGCCACAACGATGGGGCGGTGAGCTTGGCGGAAATCCTGTGCTGCTCGAACAGGGGCTTAGACAAACGCAGCCTTACTGTAGGAAAAATGAAACCATGAAAATTTGGGTGGATGCAGACGCCTGTCCTGTTGCCATAAAAGAAATCCTCTATAGAGCGGCGGAAAGGACGAAGGTGCAATTAATTTTGGTTGCCAATAGACAGTTGCACGTGCCCCGGTCTTCATTCATCCGTTTCGTCCATGTGCGCCAGGGGTTGGATAGAGCTGATAATGAAATAGTCAGAAAGGTGGAGCCTGCAGATCTTGTCATTACGTCGGATATTCCTCTTGCTGCCAGGGTTGTGGAGAAGGGAGGGGTGGCGCTCAATCCGCGTGGTGAGGTGTATACGGAAGAAAATATAGGTGAAAGGGTAAGTACCCGAGACTTTTTAGACAGTTTGCGTTCAAGTGGGATAGAGACTGGCGGGCCTTCTGCTTTTGGTGCACGCGATAAACAGGTCTTTGCCAATAGGTTGGATCAAATCATAACCAAATATACAAAGCGGGCCTAGCGAGACGGTTGGCTCCGTCTGTCTCCTGCGCTCACTGCATATGCTCTCCCTGTTGCTGGGCAGGAACATGCGCGTAACCGTTCGCTTTGCATGCCACCAAGGATATACTAATGAGTGATGATTACAGTCTGCTGATTGACCTGCACAGGGAAGGATATCGACAGGGGCCGGGCGGGGATGCAGAGACGGAGCTGGCCCTTAATCTGGCTGGGATCGATCGGCAAAAACCGCTGAAGATAGCGGATATTGGCTGCGGTACAGGGGCGTCCGCGATCCTGCTTGCCCGACTCCTGAATGCTCGGATCACGGCGGTGGACCTGCTTGAGGATTTTCTTGAGGTGTTGAAGCAGAGGGCTGAACGTGCAGGGGTGGCGGACAGGATAACATCCCTTGCCTGTTCCATGGATGACCTGCCCTTTGCTGCCGGAGAGCTGGATGGTATCTGGTCTGAGGGGGCAATCTATAGCATCGGCTTTGAAAAAGGCGTGGAGGAGTGGCGACGCTACCTGAAATCAGGCGGTTTATTGGTTGTATCAGAGCTTACGTGGCTCACCGATTCGCGTCCGGCCGAACTCCAGCGCCATTGGCACAATGAGTATCCCGAAGTGGATGTGGCATCGGCGAAAATCAGGGTGCTTGAGCAGCATGGGTATTCGCCTGTGGGATACTTTGTGTTGCCGGAGCATTGCTGGATGGATCAGTATTATCGCCCAATGCAGGCCAGGTTCGAGGATTTTCTGAACCGGAATGGCAACAGTGAGGCGGCGCGTGCAATCGTGGCCGCGGAACAACTGGAAATTGACCTTTATGAGCGGTACAAGGCGCACGTCAGTTACGGGGTGTATATTGCCAGGAAGACCGACTAATAGCGAAATAATGCCAAGGAGCAGCTGTAGTACCACAGGCGGCTGCTGGCTGCCGTTTTCTCTTCTCTGAGCAAATTGATTGATATGTGCCCAGATTTTCCGCAATGGCCGGAGAGGTGGATGGGCGATGAAAAAGATGTACGTCTTTACAGGTCCAGTTCGACCCCATCAGAGGAGAGAAAGCGCTGCAACACCCCTTCCAAAGCATACTGGCTGCGAAGAAGCGCCGCAGCCTCCCGTTCAAGTTGGCTTAATTCCTTTCCGCTGACCGATTCCTCTATCCGACGACAATTATAGTTAAGGCAAAACATGGGTTTAAAGAGAAAGATGCAGCCTGCTGCAGGGTTGAGGTAGCAGCACTCGGCAGGGTGCTCATTGATCTGTGCGACCTCCACTCCGGCCAGCAGGTTCATGACTATCTGCAGGCTGTCTGTCTCGCCTGCCATGTACCTGCTGCAGCACCCGCCGCACTCGGAGGCAGCGCAGGCAGAGCAGAGCCTGCCGAGCATCTGGCTCTGCATGTGGGTTGAGAGTGCCCGCTCCCTGGAGCGCATAAGGGCAAGAGCTGACAGCACATCAGCGCGTCGCTCGAGAGTGGGGCCGAATGTTTTAAAGAGATGGATCCCAAAGGCCAGGCGCGACTCCACGCTGCCGCAGTAGATCTTGTGCAGGAGTTTCGTTTGATTCACCACGTGTTCTCCCTGCCGTTAACGGCCAGAAAAGGGACAGAAGGATGGCCTGCCGATATGCTGATTAATATGGTCTTTATATTCCCTCTGGAGAAAAAAAGAACGCTTTTGTTGCACCCAAAGGTGTCAAGGCTTTTTCTTTCATCGTTGTGATGGTCTAACCGGGCAAAGGGGTGCCATCGGCAGGAGATGGCGTTCCCCTGTCGGGTGCATGGTTGCGTCGTGGTTTTACTCGGTGTTGAACCGTAGGGGGGAAAAGTTGATAAATCGCCAAATTACAGTTGCATAATCTGTAGCTGTGTAGGTAGGCTGTTGCTGATGGTTTGACCGAAATTCAGCCAGAAAAAGGAGGGGCTATGATCGAGCTCAATGTGAATGGAACCGCAAGAAAGGTCGATGTTGATCCGGAAACTCCATTGTTGTGGGTACTGCGCGATAATCTGGGGTTTACCAGTGTAAAGTACACCTGCGGAATTGCCGAATGCGGGATATGTACAGTGCTTATCGATGGAGAAGCGGTCAGATCCTGCTCAATAACCGCAGCTCAGGCTGTGGGCAGCAGGATATTGACCATTGAGGGGATCCCCGATGAGCACCCGGTCAAGCAGGCATGGATTGAAAAGCAGGTGCCCCAGTGCGGGTACTGTCAACCGGGCATTATGCTGCAGACCGTAGATTTTCTGACCAAGGTGCCCAAGCCCTCAGCGGAGGAGATCAATGCAGCCATGGATGACGTGGTTTGCCGATGCGGCTCGCATCCGAGAATGAAACAGGCTATCCAGCTTGCCGCAGAAATGAATGCAGCCTCGGAGGTGAAATCATGACAAGCGATTTGACACGCAGAGCCTTTTTGCAGCAGGGCAGCCTGGTCATAGCCGCGACAGCTCTCTCCGGCTCGGTGCAGCTGCTGAATGTATCGCCTGTGCAGGCATCGGCGGAGCTGCCGTTCAAGCCGCATGCGTTTGTAGAGATTGCCGCCGACGACTCGATAACCGTCTGGGTGGGGCAAACCAATCTCGGTCAGGGGACCCACACCGGCATCCCTATGATTATAGCCGACGAGTTGGAGGCTGCCTGGGAAAATATCCAGGTGAAGATGGCGCTGGCCGCAGAGCCCTTCAAGGATCCCCAGTGGCATGCCCAGTTGACCGGCGGCAGCACCAGTATACGCCATCGATGGGATATGCTCCGCCAGGTGGGGGCTGCAGCCCGTCAGATGCTGGTTGCCGCGGCAGCTGAACAATGGGGCATTGCCGCGGATAAATGTATTGCCCGGGAGTCGCGGGTCCTTCATCCGGATGGGCGCAGCCTGAGCTATGGTCAACTGACCGGGGCTGCCGGCAAACGTGAATTGCCCCAAGATCCACCCCTCAAGGATCCTGCGGATTACCGGATTATCGGCACGGCCAGGCAGCGCCTGGATATACCGGATAAGGTGATGGGGAAAAGCGTGTACGGGATTGATGTAGTCGTGCCCGGCATGTGCATTGCCGTGGTGGCCCGCCCGCCTGTGTATGGCGCGACCTACAGCGCTTTTGAGAAAAAGGCGGCCATGGGGGTCAAGGGCGTGGTGGACGTCATCCCTCTGGAGAACCGGATAGGGGTCTGTGCAGATACGACCTATGCGGCAATGAAAGGCCGGGATGCCCTGAACATTCAGTGGTCCAAGGGCTCGCACCCAGACCTGGATAATGCAGCACTGGACAGATTGTTTGAAGAGCACCTGGAGAAAAAGGGAGCTGTGGGTAAAGAACGGGGCAATACTGCCGGGGCGCTGGCGCAGGCGTCTACAACCCTGGCCCAGTCCTATAGATTGCCCTATCTCTCCCATGCCCAGGTGGAACCGATCAACTGTACCGCCCATGTGGAAAAGGACCGGTGTCGTCTCTGGGTGCCGACCCAGGGGCAGACCGTTGCTCAGATGACGGCTGCCAAGCTGACCGGCCTTCCCCCGGAAAAGGTGGAGGTAATGACCACCATGGTTGGCGGGGGCTTCGGCTTGCGGGGGGAACCGGATCCTGTAGAGGATGCGGTGCAGCTATCCATGGCCCTCGGCAGACCGGTGAAAGTGATGTGGAGCCGTGAGGACGATTTTGCCAATGACTACTTCCGTCCGGGCAGTCACTGCCGTATACAGGCCGGGCTGGATGAAAACGGGAAACTGGTGGGTTGGTCGCACAAGGTTGCCGCGCCCTCTGTCATGTCCAGGTCCATGCCCCAGTATGTGGAAAACGGTGTGGATCCTGACGCCATCAGCGGCATCAGAGATATGGTCTACGATGTCCCCAATCTGCTGGTGGAATATGTGATGCTCACCGGATCACCTGTACCGGTCGGTTGGTGGCGATCGGTGGGGTACTCGGTCAATACATTTACAGTCGAGTCGTTTATGGATGAACTGGCCCACGCAGCGGAAAAAGATCCGGTTCTGTTTCGTCTGGAGCATATGGAGAAGGGCTCCCGTCCCCATGCTCTGCTCACGCTGCTTGCGGAGAAAGGCGGATGGTCGGGTCCCGTTCCCCAGGGCAGAGCGCGCGGGGTCGCCGTGACGGGTTGTTTTGAATCCTTTGCCGCACACATAGCGGAAGTGTCGGTCAGCAAAGCGGGGAAGATCACGGTCCACAAGATGGTCTGTGCCATTGACTGCGGTACGGCGGTGTATCCGGATGCAATCAAGGCCCAGGCTGAGGCCGGGGTGGTTATGGGCTTGAGTGTAGCCATGCATGAGCGGGTCGACTTTGAGCAGGGCGGTGTGGGCACCCTCAACTATGATAGCTATCCGGTACTGACCATGTCGGAAGTGCCGGAGATTGAGGTGCATATCATGCCTAGCACTCTCAAGGCCGGGGGAATCGGCGAGCCTGTCTTGCCGTCGGTGGCGCCTGCTGTTGCCAATGCGGTATTCAACGCCACCGGAGTCAGGCTGAGAGCACTGCCGTTTGACATCGGTCAGCTGCGCCTGGGGGCGTAAACCTTCTGGCCCCGGCGTGGAGAGGGGAGCAGCCGGTATCTGCCATCCGGTTGCTGAACCAAGAAGCAGTGACAGGTGCTGCCTGGACGGGAGGATCTGTCACTGCATGTCGTTTCTTTTGCAAGTGCCTGCAAAATGCCTCTGGAAAAACGGATGATTTGGTAGCTGGGGCCAAGGAAATCTCGCCAGGGACGGATTGTTCACTCTGTAGGCGCAGCACCGCCGCAGTATCCTGGAGATGAGGAGCACGTTGATGAGATGTAGGGATTGTCGGTGCCGGTTGACCGGCAAAAATCACCATATGTACCGGTCGATATGAATCATGGCACCATCCAGTGAAAAAAGCTTTTCAGGCAAAGGTCTGTTTCCTCCGCAGTATGCGTTCACGCTCCTGCTTCCCCTGAGAAATATTTTCCTTTCTCCGCGGAAGCTGATTCAGCGGTTGGAGCTGCAGGAAGACCATACCGTGCTGGAGATAGGTCCGGGACCCGGATATTTCAGCACCCATGTGGCAAGGGCGCTCAAAACAGGGAAGCTGGTGGTTCTTGATATTCAGCAGGAAATGGTCGATCTCTGCCGAAAACGCCTTGAAAAGCGGGGCCTCACCAATGTGGAATACAAACTCGCAGACGGCAACAGGCTTGACTTTGCCAGTGGCCTCTTTGATAGAATATTTCTGGTTACCGTTCTTGGGGAGATCGAGAACCGGGAAGCATACATGCTGGAAATGCATAGAATTCTCAAGCCAGGGGGGGTGCTGTCGATCTCGGAGCTGGCGGGTGATCCTGACAAGCTCAGCCTTGGTGAGGTAGAGTCATTGGTTACGGCATACGGCTTTAAGGTCAGCCGCGTGTTTGGCAGCAGGCGAAATTTTACCGTTAACTGCAGAAAACCGGCAACAGCAGACCGGGTAACAGAACAGCGTGACCAATAACCATCAGTCCCAGGCCATATAGGAAGGTGCACGACGCAGGATGATCAACTGCGTTGCAAGCCGCACACCCGTCTTCCTCCTTGCCGTTTATTGAGGAGGCTGTCCCTCCACGGCCGATATGTTCTCCTCCCATGCAGGCTTTCCTTTTTCAAGCGTACATTCCAGATATTTCATCATCAATGTGTCGGTGATGTCACCCTCTTTTATGGTGACGACCTCTGCCTGTATTCTCCCTCTGTCGCCGTTGAGCCGGTTCAGCAGGTCTTGTTTATGCTGGTGTAAATCGTATTGCAGGGCCGCTTTTTTTGCCTCGATCAGTGACGGGTAGACCTGTTCACTGTTGTCCACCGATTCAAAGTCAATTTCGTTGTCGTTTACATGCACCATGTAAGCGACATCAACCAGGTATGCAGCATCCATAGCTTGCCTCCTCAAGAGTATTTTTCAGCAATCTGTTTTCGTTTGCTCTTCTCTACCGCAGTCCGCTGCCGGTTTCATCCTTTTTGATAAAAAAACACCTGTTGGCTCCGTACAGGAAACGAACAATGGGTGAAGCAGAGGCTTTTTGGTTGACCGGCCGTCATTTTTCTATTTAATATTTAGTTTTAATAATATAATAATATTTGTACATTTTTTATAGGCATTCATGAGGGAAGGGCAAGCCAAGGTTTTATCACCAGCAGAGGAACATCGGGTGCGGACCGTTGCCGCTGCCGGGCGGCACGGGTTGCGCAATCTGGTGTTATTGGATTTTTCCTTTAAGCTGGGACTGCGGGTCAAGGAGATGGCGTCCTTGACCATTGATGATGTGGTTGATGGGGAAGGGCACTTGGTGACGATGTTCCAACTGGCAAGTGATCGACCCAAAGGCGAGTACGGGCGATATGTCTACCTGACAAATAAGCGGGTGCGGAAGAACCTGCAGGCCTATCTGGAACAGCGATCAGGAGATAGCAATCGCTCCCTGTTCAAGAGCCAGAAAACAGCGTTTACCCCCAATAGTCTGCAGCAGGTGTTTAAGCGACTGTATGATGCTGCCGGGATTAAAGGGGCAAAGAGTCATTCAGGGCGAAGGACGTTCGCCACCAGGCTGATCGAATCCGGGTATGATCTGCGGTCTGTTTCTACGCTGATGGGGCATGCCCACGTCCAGACAACAGCCAGGTATATCAGTGAGAATCCGGTTCGATTGGGTGAAATGGTAGCACGGTTATAGCGGAGGGGGAGAGATGACTGCGGCAAGAGCGGTGGGGAGTTCCATGGCAGAAACCAAGGTGATTTTTCGCCTTGAGGGGTTTGGTAAGGTTACCTTGATCAATGGGCACGTGGATTTACCCGACCTTGTCCGGGAGTGCAGGGCGATCCTCAAAGGATACCGCAGCCAGCTAGACGGCCATCCGGATACCTATGCGGCCCTGACCCTCATCGATCGCTATGGTGGACGTATACTTGAGGTGGAGGATGCCGGGCTCAACGTCAGGATATCCTGAAAGGTCATGGTCGCCTGAAGCTGACGGCAACCCGGAGTGCTGTGCAGGGCAATCACAGGGTCTATAAACTGACTGGATTGTTGCCGCACTGAACTTTATCTTTCTTTTCCGGTGCGGACGGGCGAGCAATCTTGTGTAGGACTGGGGAGTGTCCAGTGTATTTTCGCCGCAAAAACGTTTTTATTCATTGAATCGTGGAGAGTTCACGTGTGCAATATTGTATGCCGTTATTGATACGTTAATTGTTCATGATACTTCCCCCCCCTGTAGTTGAGTTCCTGTGTCCCAAAAAACATTGCCGCAGACGTATCTGCGAGGCATTTTTTCCGTCCATGGTGTTGTTTCGCGTGTTCATGCATATTCAAATTTGCTGCCTTGCCCTGTTAAAGCAGGATATTGCAGGTGGCCAAAGGCAGTTTTCCCAAGATGAGCTAACTAGACCCTCGGTCTGTTACTTGAGCCATACTCTGTTCCAATGCTGTCTATTCCTGTTCGATAGTCGTCCATAGTCACTGCTTTTTTGTCAGCCTATTGGCACATAGAAGTGGTCTTTTGTGGTGCATATGCACCAAAAAACGTGGTGCATATGCACCACTAGGGGAGAGATATATTGAAGGCATGTACTTTTGTTCATGGATTACTGGTCAACGGTAATAAATAGAAAGCCGTGGAATATATCTTGCGTTGTTCTTTTTAAGAGCAGGATATTTTCAATCCTGTGAACAGCTGAATAATTTCATTTTTAGAGGTCAGTGCTGGGTATAAAATCTGAGTATATTTACTCATAAAAAATATTCCTGAGGAGTGCGCTATGAAAATAGATGATATATTGCACGAAAAATCGGTGGAGAATTTCATAAATACACATCAAAGCCAAGCCCAACAAATGCATGATGCCGCAGCATGTATGCTGAAAAAAAATAATGTTGATCAACCACAGATTGTTGCGGGGCTGCAGAAACCGCAAGGTGCATTTACAGAAAATCGGATCAATGTTTTTTTTAGTTTTAAATCCAAAGACTGGGAGACCGCTCAAACCATTGTCGAGTTGCTGCGTAAATGGTCGGCAGAGAAAATTAAAATTTTTTATCAGGGTGATTTCGGCAGGGAACTCACCGGGGAGGCTTGGAGAAATGCCATATACGAGGAAATCAAGAAGGCAAACTGGTTTATCCTTTTACTGCCCGATCCAAAAGATGACTATGACTGGTGCCTGTTTGAAACAGGGCTTTTCGAGGCGCAGCGCACGTGTGCTGATCGGTTGATCTGTTTGCATCACCATGAATTGAAACCACCTGATCCCATTATTGAATATCAGGCTGTGAGTGCCGAGCCGAGTGCGGTGAGAAGTATGTTGGAAATGATGTTCATCGAGGAAAATCCTATTCCGGGGATGAGACCATTGAACAAAAGCCTCGCAGATGACATCCCTGAGTATGCCGACATGATCATCAATGCCATTCGCTCGCCAGAGAAACTTATCAAAGAATTCTATGAACCCTGGATTGAGCTGCAGATTATACAACCAGCGGAGCTGGAAACAGTGGAGCAGCTTGACGAGGCACTTGTGGTGTCTATCAATACCGAAGCGCTGGCATTATTTGGATTGACGATTAAGAAAAAAACCTGGGGTGAGCTTCGCAGAAGTGTCATTGGAGGAACAAATAAAGACGGGGATCAGTGGCTTGTTGACCTGATGCGTCTTATCAGGAGCATCGGCAAAGGGGAAATTGCAGATCCCATTCAGGCGGTCTTTCAAGCGAAGAACGGTAAGATTTATAAACCCGGAGTGCTTGCCGTAGACAGGGCAGACGTAGGGGGACCGATCAAGTCGTTTCACTTATCTTTTCATGAAGATACCAGTACACTCGATCGTTCAGCGATGCCTCATGAGTTGTCTTTTTTGGGTAACCTTCTGCGAACGACGTTTCGATTTAGATGGGAGGTGCTGGAAAAGTTTTCTACAAGGCCGCTTACCGAAGAAGATCTTGCCCGTCTTGATACGGCGATATCGAGAATTGAACAGGACTGGGAATCACGAAATGTTGGGGAGGAAAAAGATATTTTTGATCTATTTACCGATGAAAAGAGTAGTGAGCGTGTAATAGAGATAATAAAAAAGTGGCGCAAAATACGAAACGATTTTAAAACAGGCCTCCTTGATATCGCGATGGAGGAGAAGGATGTAGCCTCTGCACAGAAAATAATGATTGATTTTTTGCCGGAAAACCAAGCCTTTCTCCAGATGGTTTCAGAGCGTTTCTCTAACTTTATCGCTGAGAGTTGAGCAGAATTACTGTGCTGATTGCTGCAGACCATCGTTTTTTTGTACGTCCAGTTGTTGCCAGATGCTGTAAGTTGTACGCTCTGGCTAAGCGGTTGTTGTTTTGCGAAGGTGTTTAAGGGTGGCTTTGTTGAAAGCTACTCTCTTGCATTTTTCTCCTTTTCCATCCAGAGTGGAAAGCTTTTTCCCCGGAGGATACATAATGAAGGTAAAGGAAATTATGGAGCCGGTTAAGCAATACTGGTTGCTGCCGGAGAGTACCCTGAACGAAGCCGTGTGCACCATGCGTAAAACCAAATGGCCCGGAGGAGGGACCGTTAGTGGAATGTTGGTGCTGGAGCACGGCCTCAAACTGGTAGGGGTGATTTCCGTGAAAGACATCATCCGGGCGGCAATTCCCACCTACCTGGACAACAACTTGAGGGGCGTCACCTGGGATGGGATGTTTGATGAATATGTGAAAAAGGCGGGTAATCTCCCTGTAGCCAAAGTGATGACCAGGGAGTTGGTCACTATTGAGGCTGAAGATACCCTGATGCACTGCGCCCATCTGCTGATCAGCAAAAAACTGCAGCGGCTGCCGGTCGTCGATGAGGTCGGCAACGTTCTGGGGATAGTGCACATTCGGAACCTGTATGAGCACATAACCAACATCATGTGCTCCCTTGAACCCTAGGAAATATTCATGTCCGTCTTTGAACAGAGCTCGATAGCCGGTGATCCGTCCTTCTGGATGGCGACGGTGATCTTTTCAGTTTCCCTGATAGCCATCATGACCGATAAAATCCATAAAACGGTGGTGGCTGTATTCGGGGCGTCTTTGGTCCTTGTGCTGAAAATACTTGATCAGCATGAGGCGTTTCACCTCGAGGAATACGGTGTCGACTGGAACGTTGTCTTCCTGCTGGTGGGGATGATGATTATCATCAACCTGGTGCGTCCCACCGGGATGTTTGAATATATTGCCATAAAAAGTGCGAAACTGGGCAATGGCGAACCGGTGAGGATCCTGGTTATTCTCTCCCTGGTAACCGCCGTTCTCTCTGCCCTGCTGGATAACGTGACCACGATCCTGTTGATTGCCCCGGTGACCCTGCTGATAGCTGAGGCGCTGCAGGTGGATGCGATTCCGTTTCTTATTGCCGAGGCCTTGTCTTCAAATATCGGTGGGACAGCCACCCTGATCGGCGATCCGCCCAATATTATGATTGCCTCCCGCGCGCATCTCAGCTTTGTCGATTTTCTCGTCCATATGCTGCCCGCGGTGGTGGTGATCATGGCGGTTTTCCTGGTGATCATCAGGATGTTCTTTGCCAATCGCCTCATAGCCGACAGAGCGTTAAAGCATCGGGTGATGAATATGCGCGAGAGCGAGGCCATTCGAGATAAGCGCATGTTGGTCAAGTCCATAGCCGTCCTGGCGCTGGTAATGATCGGTTTTGCTTTGCACGGCGTTCTGGGGTATGAGCCGGCCACGGTTGCGCTTTTTGGTGCCGGGTTGCTGTTGCTGCTGGCCGGTTCCTCCGAGCTGCATCGATCGCTGGTTGAGGTGGAATGGCCGGTAATTTTCTTTTTTATCGGCCTGTTCATCATGGTCGGCGGCCTGGTTAAGGTCGGGCTGATCAACATGCTTTCACTGGAACTCATTGACCTGACCCAGGGAAATATGATGGTCGCCTCAATGCTGATCATGTGGTTTTCTGCGATTGCTTCTGCCATTATTGACAATATTCCCTTTGTTGCGAGTATGAACCCCCTGATCGTGGACATGGCCAAGGAGATGTGGCCCCACCTCTCTGGAACAGCGCTATTGCACCACCATGAACTTATGCCCGTCTGGTGGTCCTTGGCTTTGGGAGCCTGCCTGGGAGGCAACGGCTCGCCCATAGGCGCATCAGCCAATGTGATTGTAGTAGGCATGGCGGAAAAGGCGGGCTACAAGATCAGTTTTTTACGGTTTATGGCCTATGGGGTCCCTGTGACCCTGCTGACGGTTTGTATGGCTATGGTGTATGTCTTGTTGCGTTATTATCTGTTTGCCTAAATCCTTGACAGTTGATTTCTACAATGCAATGCACACTCTTGAAACACACCAGCACGAGCGTATCCTGAGACGAGCAAGGGCCGGTCTGCGCTCACTCTATGTGGGCGACTCCCTTGCCATGCCTGTCCATTGGTACTACAATCCTCGCGATATTTTCAGCGATTTTCCCGGTGGTATCCAACAGCTTGAGCATGCGCCGCAACGGCATCCTTCTTCGATCATGTCACTTCATTCAACAGCTGGCGGCGGGCGACGGAAACGGGCCACCAACCAGGACAGGGAAATCGTTGGCGAGGTGATCCTCAAGGGGAAAAGAGGTTACTGGGGGGGTGCCAATCAGCACTATCATCAGGGAATGCAGGCGGGCGAGAATACCCTCAACGCCCATTGTGCACGGCTGGTAACCCGCGTGCTTGCAGCAGCCGGAGGCCGTTATGAGCGCCAGCGTTTTCTAGAAGAGTATATCGGGTTCATGACCACCGAGGAACCCCAGCATCCGGACACCTATGCAGAATCCTTTCATCGGGGATTCTTCGCCAACCTGGAAAGCGGCAAGCCACCCGATCGCTGCGGGGCTGTGACTCATGATACCGCTTCGGTCGGCGGCTTGGTAATGCTGGCGCCCCTTGCCATAGGGCTGCTTGTTCATGGAAACGCTCTGGAGCATGTCCAGAGGATCTGCAGAGAGCACCTGTTGTTGACCCATCCGGATGATTTTCTCGCCGGCATAGGTGATGCGTTCGTCGAACTTGTGAGCGGCTTGCTCTCTCGGTCAGAGGATACTGCACCCCGGCAACTGATAGCCGACGCGGCCCAACGTTCCATGGGGATAAATGTGGCCGGCCTGGTCGCCAGAGCTGGCAGCGACAGTGAGGTGGTGGGCAGGCGCTATTCCACGGCCTGCTATATTACCGATTCGTGGCCGAGTATTCTCTACCTGGCATATAAGTATGCGGAGAATCTGCAGGCTGCCTTGCTTGCCAATACCAACCTGGGTGGGGATAATGTGCACCGGGGATCGGTGTTGGGCGTCCTGCTCGGCCTTGCCACCGGCCGGACCGTGGACCGGTTTTTTTATGGGTTAGTCGATCACCAGGCCATTGATGCGGAGATAACCCGATTGATCCGGTCCCCGAAAAAAGGGTGAGTGAATGACACCCTGTATGGGGCTGGGTGGGGCACCCCGTTGCATCATCGAGCGGTCCGCCTTTTCCATACGGTACCCATTGCCGGACGAAGATTACACATAGCAAAGGCATCGTTCCACCCGCATAAAAATACCCTTTCGGTCTTCGTCTCCTAGGAGACCGGCAACCTGTAACAGAGAGAAGGATAGAGCAATGATTGATGTGCCTGAGTGTAATAAATGTGGCTCGAAATACACCTATGATGATGGAACACTCTTTGTCTGCCCAGAGTGCGGGCATGAGTGGTCAAAAGAGGTTGTACCGGAAAGGAATGCTGCTGAAAAATCCATTACAGACGCCAATGGAAATCCGCTGAGCGATGGGGATAGTGTTTCCGTGATCAAGGATTTAAAAGTAAAAGGGGCATCTACGGTGGTGAAGGTGGGTACCAAAGTGAAGAATATCAGGCTGGTTGACGGCGATCACGATATTGATTGCAGAATTGAGGGGATCGGCGCCATGAAACTCAAATCAAAGTTTGTGAAAAAAATATAACCGCATACACCAGCTATTCGAGACTCCTTCATGGCATCGTTCACGATCCCTGGTTGCCCCTCATCGTGGCCACTGCATCTGTAACAAGTCAGCCAATCTGTTGTCGAGCTTCCTTGAGTGGGGTACCCGTTCGGTACCCCATCGGTCGGTCAGGGCAAGAGCCTGATAAGCTGCCACACCACCAAGGTAACCGCTGCCATCAGCAACAGTACCTTGACCCTTCCTGCCACGTCGGGGTTGACGGCTGGCGGCATTTCCTCCCGGTAATCGTGAAAAACGTGGCCTTCGGAAGAATCCTCGGGTTTGATCATGAATACAACCAGATCCCGCCATTTTCTTAACTTTTCTCGCATGGTATCCTCCTGGATGGCTTGCTGTGGCTGAGGACCGATTTACATCTTCTTGCTTTACCCTTTACAATAATTATTGAGCGTAGATTAGTAAAATTAATTCATCTTAACTTTAGAGAAAGCAAGGCTAATGCTCCCCGAATTTAATCGGCTCAAGGGTTTTTCTTTATCTACACCAGCAGCAGCCTGATGATTGCCGGAGGCGGTGCGCCTACCCGGGCTGTTGATCGTCCTCTCTTTTTTTATTTTACCAGGAAGGTATCGATGCAGCGTGGAATTGTAGCCGAATGGAACGAGGACAAGGGGTTTGGGTTCATAACTCCCGCATCAGGCGAACGACCTCTTTTTTTTCACATCAGTGATTACAGCAAACAACACAGGCAGCCGGTGGAAGGGCTGAAGGTGAAGTATGTGCGGGAAAAGGATGCCAAAGGGCGAAGGTGCGCAGCTGATGTTCGCCCTGCCTGGGGGCACAAGCGGGTCAACCGGCAACTCCGGCAGAAAATGCTTTCGCTCACTCTTTTTACCGGTTTTACAGCCTTTCTCTTTTACCTTTCTCATGCCCGATTGATACCCATTGAGGTGGTTGGGGGCTATGCGTTGATGAGCAGCATTGCTCTATTAATTTATGCCAAGGATAAGCGTGCTGCAACAAGGGGAGAGTGGCGAGTTTCGGAGGGTACCCTGCACGCACTCGCTCTGGCGGGAGGGTGGCCTGGGGCCGCTATCGCCCAAAGTTTTTTGCGGCACAAGTCAACCAAGGTTTCCTTCAGGGCCATTTACTGGATAACGGTTTTTGTTAATTGCTGGGTTCTGTTTTGGCTGACGACACCGCAGGGGAGGCTCTGGATGCATGGTGTGTTGAACGGGCTGGGGCAGTAGCAATGTGGTCCGTCTGCTGCCTGCTTCCGTTTGTATATACTTGGGATATAGTGCGCAGGTAGCCGCTTGAAATGCCTGGACGTGGGCAGCGAATGTTACTCTTGCTGGCATGTGTTCGTAACTGGAGCGAGGCGGATTGATGATGGTGTTGGATGCATTGCATTGTCTGCACGATTCGGGCGAAAAATCAAGAAGATGTGTTGAAAAATGTTGCGTGGGAATGGTTTTCGTGGTAGCGCTCAAGAGTTATCTCTGTAACTTGCTGTTTGATGGACATTAACTGCCATTTTTCACCATTTAACCGTCAAGGAGGGATTGATCATGCGAACTTGTCTAATCATTGCAGTGGCTCTGGTGTTTATTACTGCTTCCACAGGCTATGCAGAACACGAATGGTATGTTGCTGGCTCTGTAAGTTACCTGATGCAGAGCGATAGTGATAACAGCGGCACCACAGGGGATTTCACTACTGGAAATGGCTCACCGGTTGTACCATTTGGGACCCCCATTGCTGCAGGAACACCATATGGATGGGAAACTGAATTTGACAGTGGGTGGGCGATATCCGGTGAAGGCGGGTTGATGTATGATAGTGGACTGAGATCCGGTATAGAACTGACCTACTCCAGTGCGGATGTTGATACGCATAAAAACGTAAATGTTGCCGGCACCGTTATAGACGGTGTAGATGCAGCTGTGCTTACCGGTTCCTCCAGTCAGCTTGGAGCAACTGTCGGCCAGGTCGTTGCAGATGGTCAGGGATCAATATCATCGACAGGGCTTTTTCTGAACATTTACTATGATTTCGTTCAATTAGGATCATTTTATCCCTACCTTGGTGCAGGTATTGGCTTCATGACGGTAGATGTGGAGTATGAACCATCAGGAGTGAAGATCATCGATGATGACGAGACAAAATTTGGTTTTCAACTGAAAGCCGGTGCAACATGGCGATGCACTGAGACTGTTGATATCTATGGTGAGTATGCATTCCGCATGACCGATGATATCGAAGTGGATAATTCCTTATTTCCAGGGAAATTGGACATCGAAAATAAACAACATCTGATAAGCGTGGGCGTAAGGTTTCGCTTTCCTTACTAGTCAGGCTCGTTAGACAGCTTGCTGGTGTCGAATTTTTCTCTGGAAAGCACAGAAAATTTTCCAGCACCGACGCAACGTTGTCACTGATTTCAGGCGAGAATGAAAAAAGTTCCATCAGGAGTAGCCTGATGGAACTTTTTTTGTTTGCAGGAAGGGGTGGGTTTTTCGGGCACAATACCCGAAGAGAACTAATTTTCCACGGCAACCAGCGAGATGGAGAGTGATTTTTCCAGGGCCTGGATCTTATCCAGCGCCTCCTGCTCAACCAATGCCGGTTTGATATCCTGACAGGTGAAGGAGAGCAGTGGCTTTCCGATTTCTTTTTCCAGGTTCTGAATTGCGGAAAGGGCATCTTTGTTCAGGTGGGAATAGCTGCACAGCATAGGAACCTCCATAGGGTTATGAGTGTGTAGTTCTAGTGCCTTGATACACATACTATGCAGCCATTTCCGGTATGGTGCAATGGGAGGAGAGACGGAGCAAAGTGGGAGGATAAACCTACTGGTTGGTCAGTGAGAGGAGGTAGGTCCGCAGGTTGACCTTTCGATGGGTAATGCCAAGTTTTTTACGGATGTTTTTGCGATGGAACTCGATCGCATCCACCGAACAGCCCTGGACATGGGCGATTTCCTTGGTGGTTCGCCCATCACGGATCAGGGCAGCAATTTGCATTTCGCTGGGGGTCAGCTGGAGCTTGAGCGAGGAAAAACGGGAAAAGAGGGGCGAAATGATATTCTCCAGTCCGGAGCGTATGGTTTCTGCCCACATTTTTTGCCGGGTACTTAAGGAACTGGCTGCCAACATTTCCAGGTAGGGAAAGAGCTGTTCCCGAACGTTACGTACCAGGTTTTCCTCCATTTCTTTTTTATCCTGTTCCCGTTGCCGCAAGAGCACCTTGAGCGCGGTGTTTGTTTCTTCCAAGGCGTCTTTCTGGACGTTTAATTCCTGCTCACTCGCTTCCAGCCTCAGGGTTTGCTCCCGCAACTCTTCTTCCAGCTGCTTGAGCGGGGTAATATTTTCGTGGCTGACCACTATATGCAGGTCGTCTTGACGCTGCAGACGGGTAGCCCGCATATAAAACCACCGTTTTTCTTCAGGAGAATGGCAGGGGTACTCCATCACAAATTCATCTATCCTCCCTTCGATGAGGTCGGTGATTCCCTGATAAACAGGATTTGCCTCCTGGGACGAGGGACCAAGGGAAGAAGTGCAAACCTGGAGGTAATTGATCCCAACCATATCCGGCCGCATGGTGACCGCATTGGCCCGGGCAAAATTTTTCCATGCTGCATTGGTGTCAAGAATCACTCCATGTCTGTCCAGGATGGCGACGTGGGCAGAGAGCGAGTCAAGGACGCTGCGACTGGAATCAGGGGAAGGGGGGTGCTTGTCGTGGGTATGCATCAGTAATCCCTGGGGGGAGGAGCGGAGAGTATGTACAGCCGGCTGCTTTCACGTCATCGGATGGATGAGCGAAGCTATGATTTCCAGTGCCTCGGCAAAGGTTAGAGGGGATGGGCTGCAGACAATATCTGGATCGACAACATGAACCCGGTCGTTTTTGACTGCAGTAGCATCCTTGAAGGTCCGCCATTTTTCTCGCTGCATGGCAGCGACGCCGGTTTCAGAGCCCATGATGGCGATGATGATCACGTCCGGGTCGTGGGCGAGTACCCGTTCTGTATTCATGGTCCCGTTTTTCTGGTCGCCGGCAATATTGATGCCGTTGCCATAGACAAGGTAATCGTTGGTGAATGAGCCTTTGACCGAAGAAAAGAGCGGCTGGGAACCAATCTGGAGAAAAACCTTTTGCGGAGGAGTAGCGGCATATCGATCGGTAACCGCCTGTACCCGCTGCCTGGCCTCCTCGACAATGTCCGCTGCTCGTTTTTCCAGACCCAGCAGCCGGCCAAGTTCAAGAAATTGGGAGCAGATGCCTGCAAAAGAAGTGGGTTGTTTAAACCGAACCACACGCAGGCCGAGCGCACGCATCTGTCGAAGCTGTTGGTCCTGGGTGAGTCCTGTTGCCAGGACCAGATCCGGTTTAAGGCTGACGATTTTTTCCAGGGACACCTGCATCACCGAGCCGATTTTCTCTTTGTTTTTTGCAGCTTCCGGTCGAACGCAGTAGCTGGTATTGGCTACCAGTCGATCATCAGCGCCGAGCAGGTAGACGCTTTCAGTATTGATCGGCCCAAGAGAGATTATGCGCTGTGGTGCCGGGTCCTGCGATGATGGAGTTGCGCCCTGACTATCTGCATAGAGAGAACCCGGCTGTATCGCGAGCAGAGAGAAAACGAGGAGCAGGGAGAACACCATCTTCATGAAAAGCAATTGTTTGAAATATTGATGTTTTCTAAAGAGACGGACGCTTCGCTGGTGTGCTGAATTACCTTGTTGATGCATGCTCAGTGGTCCCTAGGATAGTGTGGTGTGCGTACAGGACTGTTTGTTCCATAAAGTAGGTATACCTGTCCCGACATCAAGGGCAATGCGGCCAGTTAAGGCAACCCCAACCGGGAAATGGTTGTGCACAGGATTGACAACCGTTATTTGCCTATTTGTGCTTCTGCGCCCGCCAGCAGTGCGGCCAGGCCCCTGGCCAGCACGCGGGGGATGTGTTCGGGCGTATAGGGTGCCAGGTTGACATCAGGCTGACCGACCAGTTCAGCCGCTATGGTTTCGGTCCAGGCATCGATGCTGGTCATATCCTTGATAGTTCCTCTTTCCACCTCGTCACTGATAGCGAGCACTGCCTTGAGGAAATCAGCATATGAGGACTCGAGCAGGATACGCTCAAGCTGGGCCCGCAGTTGATGGGTCTTTTGAGGGCTCGTGACTTGACTGCACACAGCGTGGAGACTGATTTGCCTTTCCTTCAGCCGCTGAAAAATGGTTCGTCCGGCTGTCAGACCGTTTTGTAGATGAACCGCTTCCTGTACCCCGGCATAGACGGCCCTGGCAATGAGTTCGCCCATTTTGGTATGCCCGCCAGAGGAGTCTATGGGGTATCCATCGCCTTCAACCACCAGGATGTTGTCGGTTCCGGTGCCGGTCGCCTGGTGGGTCTGCGGGGTAGCGCTGGAGCGGATGTCCAGATCCTGCAAAGCGGCGGATTTGGCTTCGGTCGCACTAATGAGTGCCCTGGTCATGGCACGCTGAGAAAGGCGCATGTTGGTGAGGAGCAGGATATTGATGGTTCCGGGCGTGGTGGTTGGCGTTTGTGCGGGTTCGTAAAAAGCACCTGTATCTTTACCCATACGCACACTGTTGCTGCTCACTCCCGCGGTAACCAGCGCCGCGACCTCCATCTCTTTAAAGTGTTCCCTTGCCACGGAGAGGTTGTCCATATTGGCGCCGGTAAAGAGAATTGACGTCGATTGAGACGGTAGAGCCAGGACCTGCAACGTTTCTTCACGTAATGCCTCCAATCCCTGCCGGTGTCCAAGTCCCCACGAGGGTGGAGGAAAGTAGTGATTGGCCACGGTCGTGATCCCGCTGCGAGGACCTTCCAGGCTGGAGACCACCCTCATGGGACGGGTAAAGTCGACAATCACCGACTTATTTCGATAATCTTTGATATCCGACTCAACGATGCCAGCCTGGCGTACATAGTCGAGTTTGAGCTCGAGGGGAGTGGTCTTAATGACCTGCTCCGGGAGTACAAAACTGTCAGGTTCGCTGAATTCCCGGGAATAAATGCGCGCGGCGAGCCAGGAGACAAAGTCGCCGGTATGGGTGGCCGCCCTGCAGGTGAGGTCGCAGGGGAAGAAATAAATGCGGTTGTTTTTCACCGCATCCACCGTGTTCCAGTCCGGTTGGTGGAGGACATCGAGAAGCGAACGATCGTCCCCGCAGCCATAGAGGACCTGCGGGTTAAAGGTGAGCCACTGTTCCAGGCTCACCGGAAGAATGGTGCCGTTTGCACCGAGACTGATCGGCATGCCGCCGGCTGCTCGGATGAATTCATGCTGGAATGAATCGTCGCCAGGGGTCATGATGCTTTTCCGGCCCATGAGGCGCATGACCCGCTGCCGTTTTTCAGGGGGAATTGCGGCAGTTTTCTTTGCAATAATCTGCAGCTGTTCCTGTTGTCGGGTGATAATTTCCTCAGCCCTGTTTTCCCGGTTAAAGAGGCGACCAAGCAGGCGGATCTGTTCAAAGCTCTCAGCTATGGTTTGCGGCGACAGTTCCACCAGGGTGGTTGTGTCGCTGAAGCGTTCTCGCACCCCCTGCTGCAGGCCGGCATAAAAGATGAGGTCCGGTTTGAGAGCGGCAACCTGGTCCAGATCCGGAGTGAAAAAGCCACCGACCGTGGGTATGGAGCTGGTCTGCGGAGGAAGGACCGAGTGATAGGTGATCCCTCGAACAGTATCTGCTGCACCAAGGCGCAGCAGAATTTCGGTGATTGAGGGAACCAGGGAGACAACCGCCTGGGGTGGTGCATGGAGGATGATTGTGCGGTTGCCGGCATCGGTAAAGGTGAGGGAGGATGCCGCTGTCTGTGCGCTTGCAGGGAACAAGAGAAACATCATGGCAAATAAACGGAGTGTGAATTTCATGGCAGGCTGCGCAGGCTGAGAGAAAAGAAAGAGGGCGGCGTGCATGGCAGGCAGGATGGAGTCATCCTCCAGACGACACGCGCCGCAACGACGGTGGTTTTTTTTCCTCGGGGTGGTCACGGGTGATTTTTGCATTGCCTGGATTATCCTTTTTTCGGTCGATATATCCAGCTCACTGTGACCCAATTCCTTAGAGTTGTGGCACTTGTGCACCGCCTGACGAACAGTTCTGTAGAGTGGTGGGTGCAAAATCAAGCGGCAGGTGAAGGAGTGCCGCCCCCCTGAGGAGAAGAAGGGCGGCAAGGAGACAGCGGAAGGGCAGGCTGTTTTCCAGGGACAGCATGCATCCTTCCAGGTGCTCCGTCAGGTCAACCTGACGGATGAGGTACCAGGCAAGGGGAAAGAGGGTGAAGGTACTCGCCTGGCTGCAGAGGGGCAACACCCCTCTGTGTTTCTGTTCTTGTCGGGCAGGGGAGGAAACTCCTTCCCCGCCCTTGATGGTAAAGATGCCGAGCGCGTGGTTATGTCCCGGCAGGAGCGAGTTCAGCTCCATCAGTACTCCCAGCGCAACCCAAGAAACCAGTTGATGCCAGGCATGGGGTAGCCTTTGACGTATGCATACTCTTCGTCAAACAGGTTGCGCACCTCGCCGCGAAGGGTAAAAGCACCATAGGTTGCTGATTCGTAAAAACGATAGGAGGCCACCAGGTCGGCAACGGTGGAGGAGTCGAGCTCAACAACAGGGGTCGGGTATTCGCCGGATTCCCAGTCATCAACATCCTGTTCGCCGGTATAGGCGACATTGAAGCGAACAAAGGTACCTGCGCCGTCACCAACAACCAACCCGGCAGAGAGGGTGGTGCCGCTCACATACAGCAGATCTTCACCGGTTTCGTCATCCTCATATTCTGTAAGGAGGGTCAAACCCAGGTAGGGGCGTACTTCCCACGCCCATCCCATGGGGTCACCCACGTCATAACTGATTTCCCCCTCAAAACCGGCGATGGTGGCATCACCAAGGTTTTTCCAGGTGGCCGATCCATCCGGGAGATAGTCGGTGGTGATTTTGTCTTCAAAATCCGTGTAGAAATAGGTGAGGGAAGCGTTGAGGCTATTGAGGGCGAAATCCACACCGCCTTCGTAGGTGGCGCTTTTCTCGGGGTCAAGACCAGGATTACCTACTGTCCTGGTACCAAAAGAAGTGAAATCCGCTGCCAGCTGATCAGCAGAAGGCATTCTGAATGCCTCAGCGTACTGGGCGCGGAATTTGAGGTTGTCGGTGGCCATCCAGGCTAGACCGATAAGGGGGGTCAGGCGGTTCTGGTCCTCATCCCTGCCTGCAGGTTCTTCCACTTCAACCTCGTACCAGTCATAGCGCAGCCCATAGTTGAAGGTGAGGGTATCATCGACAAAGGTGGAATGACCCAGGAGGAAAAGCGCCGGATTGCTGTAGGTTGTTTTGTTGGGGGTCCAGGTGTTTTCCACATCGTAGTCCAGCCAGTCGAATCCAGCGGTCAATGTGGCCAGAGGAAAAGTTCCGGTAACCTGGGCCTGGGCACCCTGCTGGTCGGTCTCGTTGGAGGAGTCTATACCGGTGTCCCAGCCGGAGGCATTGGACGCAGTGGGGCTTTTCCACGTATTTTCGTCTTTGCCGAAAAAGTAGCGGACCATCCATTGGTACTGGTTGTTGTCGGTCGCGCCGGTGTACCTGGCATCCACGGAATAGTTGTCTTTATCCGTGGTGTTGTCCAGGTCGGGGTTGCTGAAATATCCCGGATCGCCTGCATCATCGACTTGAAATCCGGTATAGATTATACCCAGTCGATTGGTATCGGAAAAGGAATAGCCGAGATTGGCGCTGATCCCGGTCTGATAGTCGATGCCGGTGTTGGGGAAAGTATCGCCGCTGCCGGTATCGTAGTCCCCTTCTGTTCGATAGGTGAAGGATCCGGCAAAATCAATATTGTTCTGGTCTACCATACCGCCGATGGAGCCTTCACCGGTATCAAAGGATCCGCCGCCGCCCTCTACAAACAGGCTGTTGGCTGTACCCTGTCGGGTAATGACATTGACCACCCCGCCCATGCCTGCAGAGCCATACTGTACGGCTCCCGGCCCGCGGACAATCTCGACCCGTTCAACATTTTTCGTCAATATCTTGGCGGCATTGCCGGTGCCTGCACGACGACCGTCCAAAAGAATCAGCACTTTGCCCTGAAGATCGTTACCATGGGTATCGGTGCGAAATCCGCGAATGCCAATGGAGGTGAGGGTGCCAGGATACTTCTGGAGGTGACCGATCCCGTTTTCCGCCAGCAGGTCTGCAACATTGCGGCTGGCAGATTGTTCGATTTCTTCCCGATCGATAACGGTAAGGTTGGCGCTTACCTTTTTTTTGCTTTCGGCACTCCGGCTGGCAGTGACGACTACTTCGTCCATCATGGTGGGCTGCGGGGATGCCTCAGCGCCGATGGCGGCAGTGGCTGGCAGGCAGGCAAGCATGGGAAACAGTAAAGCAGGGTAAACCTTTTTCATTCCTTATTTCTCCTCCTTTTGGGTGATGCTTTGTCCGGAGAGAAATAAAAAAATCCCCGAACCAATGAGTACGCAATTGATCCGGGGATGCCCTGATTTAAATCCACAGATACAACGAAACCTCTTGTCCACGGAGGTCTCTGCAGCATGCAACCTCAAGAAGGGTGATCCGCTCACCCCGGCTGCATGCCGGTACGACGATGTATGTGTACCTCGTTTCAGGCAGGTCTTCTGACTTTCGGATCATCCTTTATGCTGCGCCTTCCCGTTGTTTGGTCAACAGTGGCATTAATGCAGCATTTTGTCCCCGATTACAGCGGCGGGCCCGTCCCAGAGTCTCACTGGGTTCCCTTGAGCTTGCGTGCAAGCACCTGAAACGGAGAAAATCTAACCGCAAATGGTGGAACAAGTCAAATGAAAAAGCAGAGGAATTTCATGCTGCTACATGGTGGTACGGGCGGATGGTGGGCTGGCGCGGCTGCACTCCCTGCGGGAGTGGTTTCAGCAGCAGGGATATCTAGCCTTGATTGTTGATTGTTTTCGGCCTGATAACCTCAGTTTGACCGAGACAGTGGTGACCATGGCCGGATTACTGAAGTTGGTGGTGGTCGACCTGAGTGGGGCGAGTGCACCGGCTGAACTTCAGGCCATCCTTGCCCAGGTGAAGAAACTGGTGCTGGCATTTGGCGACGGGTACGCCCTGTTTCCGGACCTGGAGGATCAGGTACATGTGCTGCACAGTGAACAAGGGGAGCGTGGCCTGTTCTAAGGGCTGGAGGAGAAGCTGATCATCAATAGCACGGAAAGATCGTGGTATTGCCTATTTCTTGCTTGACAATCTGCCTGACAGCTTTAGTATAGAAAAAATTGCTCTACACCTTACTTCGACTGAATATGATACTTCGCCTCGCTCTACTTCTGCTACACAATGCACTGCTACCCGATACCGTGGCAGATGAGGGCGCTGTCTGTTAAGAGCGAAAAAGAATTGATCCCTTAAAGCCACGGTTTATGTAAACCGTGGCTTTTTTTTTGTTTTTTTGACTTCTGTATACCTGGAGATGCCCATGGATCCCTTAAAAACCAAGAAATACCGTCCCTATCCGTTGGTTAACCTGCCTGATCGCTCCTGGCCATCGGCGATCATTGATACTGCTCCTATCTGGTGCAGCGTCGATCTGCGGGACGGCAATCAGGCGCTTGTACAGCCGATGAACCTTGAGGAAAAAATGGAGCTGTTCAAGCTGCTGACCGACATAGGATTCAAGGAGATTGAAGTAGGGTTCCCGGCAGCGTCTCAGATTGAGTATGATTTCATGCGTATGCTGATTGAGGAGGGTAAGATTCCCGACGGAGTAACCATTCAGACCCTTACCCAATCCAGGGAACCGCTCATCAAGAGGACCTTTCAGTCCCTTGAAGGTGCCAAAGAGGCTATCCTCCACCTCTATAACTCCACTTCCACCCTGCAGCGGGATGTGGTGTTTAAAATGGACAGGAAACAGATTATTGCCCTCGGAGTTGCCGGCGCCAGGCTGATTCATCAGCTGGCCAAGGATACCGACGTACGTATTCGCTACCAGTATTCGCCGGAGAGCTTCACCGGTACGGAGCTTGATTTCGCCCTGGAGATATGTGAAGCCGTCATGGATGTGTGGGAACCGACTCCTGAGAATCCGGTCATCCTCAACCTGCCTGCCACGGTGGAGATGTCGACTCCCAATATCTACGCCGATCAGATAGAATGGTTCTGCCGAAACCTCACCAGCAGGGACTGTGCCCTTATCAGTCTGCACGGCCATAACGATCGGGGTACCGCGGTGGCCGCCACCGAGCTTGCGTTGATGGCCGGGGCGGATAGAGTGGAAGGGACCCTGTTCGGCAATGGCGAACGGACCGGGAATGTTGATCTGGTGACCCTTGCCCTCAACCTGTTTACCCAGGGGGTAAACCCCGGACTTGATCTGTCCAATATCAATAAGGTGATCAACGTGTATGAGCGGTGCACCAAAATGAGTGTGCATCCCCGTCATCCCTATGCCGGGGAGTTGGTGTACACAGCCTTTTCCGGTTCTCACCAGGATGCTATCAATAAAGGTATGGATGCGGTATCGGGAGATAGCGATGGCCAATGGGCCGTCCCTTATCTGCCCATTGATCCGGAAGATGTCGGACGTACCTATGAGTCGATCATCCGCATCAATTCACAATCCGGTAAGGGCGGTGTGGCCTATGTGATGGACAATGAATTCGGTTTCAAGCTGCCCAAGGAGATGCATCCGGGGTTTGGGCGGGTAGTGCAGGAGATTGCCGATAGTTACGGTGATGAGTTAAGCTCGGAGATGATCTACCATGCCTTTGAAAAAGAGTATCTTTTTTCCCGCAACGGCTATGCCCTGAAGGCCTTCAACGTGCTCAAACGGCACCTGGATAATGACGAGGAGCTTTCAACCGCTGAAGTGGAAGCCATGCTTGAAGTTCATGGTGAGCAAATCTGGGTGGAAGCTGTCGGCAACGGACCGTTGGATGCGCTCTGTACCGGGTTGCGTAAGGCTCTGGATCTTGATTTTACCCTCCATGCCTATCATGAGCACGCCCTCACCCGCGGCAGCTCGTCGAAAGCAGTCACCTATATTGAGATTTATGACCAGGACCATGAAAGCTGGTGGGGCGCCGGGGTGGATACCGATATCATCATTTCTTCGGTCAAAGCGTTGCTCAGTGCACTGAACCGATCGGCAAACAAGGCGGCTGGCCATTAATGGTTTACGTTTACAGAGGGGAGTGGTTGTGTCCTTGTTAGATTCTTTTAACACCGTTTTCCAGATCGTTACCGATTGGCTGTTGATCATCCTCGGGTTACTGCTGATCGTGGTGGCTGCCCGGGCCATTGATGTCGAGATGGTTAAGTATGGGGTGATTGCGTTCGGTGGGTTGCTCTCGGCTACCGGGTTCTGGTTCCGGTATCGACGGGTCAAAGGGGCCCGCAGGAAGAAGTCCTGATTGATTGGTTGGCCATGCTGATGGAGGTGCTTGCTTCTCTCTTGTAAACAATCGGATTATTCAGGATAGCCACAATAAATATTTGGTTGCGCGATGTTTCTTCTCTTTCAGTGGCCAACAACGGAACACGTCGCTTCCTTCCATGGTTAATGGAAAGGTACGTCCCTGGAGGAGGAGTCAGTCGAGCTGCAGGAACCGTAGAATAAATGCGGCCATCTCATCCGTCTGTTCGGTGGAGAAATGCGGCAATCCTTGCACCGGTTCATCGCTGACTACTGCGACTACATTGTCCACCTGGAGGTGGAGGTAATCCGAGCCTTGCCGGTGGACTTCGATTTTTGGTACCTCCGATGTATGCTTGAACCCCTCGGCCACGACCAGGTCCGCCCGGTCACCGTACCTTGCTGCCAGTAGGAGGAGGTCTCTGACAGGGACGGTGGTCCTCAACATCAGCTGGTCAGGAGCAACTAAGGCCACACTCTGTGCGCCTGCTCGTGCGTAGGTGTGGGTGTCGGTGCCGGGGGTGTCCAGTTCGATGCCGGTTTCCTTGGTCGATTTGATCACGCATACCGCAAACCCCTGTTCGGCAAGACGGGCGACCACCCGGGCGGCCAGAGTGGTTTTACCGGAATTGTGCCATCCGATAAAGCTGATAAGAGGAGGGGTACTCATCAGTTCGCCCCTTTTTCTAATAAAAAGGGAGCATACCGTTTATCGGTTTTCATGATGTGGTCGATGAGCCAGTCTTTGAGAAAGACGAGCAGGTCGGTATCGACTTCCGATGATCCTGCCCTGAACTGGCGCTGGAAGGCAACCACCTGACTGACCAGGGTGGCATGCTCCTCCCTGTGTTCCTCGGCTTCCGGATAGCTGTAGTGGTCAAACAGTTGTTCTTCAGTTTGAAAATGTTTTCCGGTGTAAGCGATTAACTCGTCGAGAATGGTGCCCACCTCGGCGCGGGAGGAATGGTTGAGGGTAAGCCGGTGAAGGCTGTTTACCAGTTCAACCAGTCGTTTGTGCTGCCCGTCAATCGAGTCTATACCTGTAGCGAGTTTGTCCATCCACGCTATGAGTTCTTTTCCTGCAGCTGCTGATTCGCTTTGTGCGGCCGGCGTCTTGCCGAGTTGAAAACGGTTTGTTTCGTTCTGCAGCTCCTCAACCACTCCAGAGAGCATTTCTGCACTGATTTCAACCCGTACGCTGCACTGGCGAGAATTGTCGGTCAGGCTGCTTACGCTGTTGATTTCCTCGGCGATTTCTCGTGATACCGCGCTGCTCTGGGCAACATTGTCGCTGACCTCGCCGATCCCCTGGGCTGCGGAGTGGATATTCTCGGCCACGGTGGCTGCTGTTGCGCTTTGGGTCTCGACAGCCGAGGCAATGGAGGTGACGATATCATTCACATCGGTGATGACGGTGGAAATGCGTGTTATTTCCGACACCGTGTCGTCAGTCGAGTTTTGGATGCCTTCGATTTTAGCTCTAATTTCTCCGGTAGCCTCTGCGGTCTGCTTTGCCAGTTCCTTGATTTCGTTGGCTACCACGGCAAAGCCTTTTCCCGCCTCGCCGGCCCGGGCTGCTTCAATGGTTGCATTGAGCGCCAGCAGGTTGGTCTGTTCGGAGATATCGGTAATAACCCCGGTTACCTGTGAGATTTCTCTGGCTGCGACCCCCAGTGCATTGACCTTGGTGGAAGAGGCATGTACATGGGATACCGCTTCTTCGGTGATGGCCGCTGCCCGATCAGTGTTGACTGCAATGTCATCCATGGCCCTGGTCATGTCTTCAATGGCCAGCGAGACCGCCTGTACATTGCCGGCAGTTTGTTCGCTGGCCTGGGAGACCGTGCCGACATTCACGCTCATTTCCTCGGCCGCGGCCGCCACGGCCGCAGTTTTTTGGGCTGAGAGTTCGGCATCCCTGCTCATTTCATGGGCGGCTGCACCAAGGGTTGCTGACATATCCTCCATCCGTTGCCCCTCTGTGAGGAGCTTGCCAATCAATGTCTGCAGGCTGGTAACCATATGCTGCAACGAAGCCTGCAGGCTCGCCTGGTCGACTTTCGTTCGCTCTGGAAAGGAAATGTCCAGGTTGCCCTCGGCAATACTTTTGGCCATGGCAACCATTGCCGAAGGTTCTCCGCCCAATCGGCGAAGAATAGAGCGGGCATTGAGGAGCTGAATGATGAGGACGACTGCAAGGCAGAGGCCCGTTCCAGCGAGCAGGTATCCCCTGGTTGCGCCAACAATCTCATGGCTTTTCGTGGTGAGTTGACCAATGGTGTCTCTGGCATCCTGGGTTGTACCTTGCTGCAGGGTTCCGATGGATTGATCCAGTGAAGCAAGGATAGATTGCGCTTCCCTGTCGATGAGCTGCTCAACCTCTTTCTGGTTTGCGGCGACCAGTTCGTCCAGGAGCTTGTTGGTTGAGGCTGCCGCCTGCTGGGATTGGGAGATATCCAACGCCAGGAACACAGCACCCATCACTTCATCATCAACCGTGATCTGATGATTGGCAACCAGCAGGTCGTCTTTGCCCATGGCTTCCAGGATAATGGCTTTGGGGTTGGGCATGCCCTGTGCGGGGAGCAGTTCCCGCATGCGTTTATTTTCCAGGTTGACCGTACGGGTCAGCGGCTGTTTTTGGCTGTCGAGGAAAAAGACAAAAACCAGCTGGTCGTCCTGTAAGGCCTGTTGGGCATATCCTTCCAGGGTAGAGTAATCCTCCATGATGACTGCCGGTCGGCCAAGCTGGCCAAGCAGCTTGGCCTGAGCGTGCGCCTTTTCTTCTTCCAGGTCGGAGATTTTCTGGTTCATGATCTGGGTGACCCTGGTAAGGCTCTCCCGGGTGGAACTGGTCACCGTCTCCTGTACCGTGGCGTTCATCGCCGCCAGCTTGTGTTGTTCCGTGTCAGCGAATTGCTGCATGTTGTTATCAATGGTTGAGCGTACCCCCTCAAAGGAATCACCGATCAATTGCCGAAGCTGGGTGGTTGCACTGTTTTGGGCTATCACTGTAACGGAAACGACCGCTCCCAGGGTCAGGACAAGAGCGAGTGCAACCGGAGCAATAAGCTGGAGGCGAAAATTATGGCGAAACAACGAGCCGATCATAGGTTGGTCTCCTGAAATATACATATAAATGGTACCTGGGGTCGATTTTATCACAGGCGGGCTGACTGGTGAAATGAATTCCTCAGCTTTTTCCCAAAGCGCTCTTCTGCGATGAACGACCGGGGAGGGGAGATTGTCCCTGTCTAAAAGTACCAGGTGAGTATCAGGTAGAGTTGGGTGGATCTGTTGGTGGTGACTTCCCTCGCAGGAAGGGTGATGGTACCGAATTCACTGTCCGTCCCGTCCATCGGAATGGTGCAGCCGGCGAGCAACTGCAGTGAGGAGGAGATACTCCGGTCCACTCGTGGCTGGAGCAGCAAGGCCCCTGTCTGCCTTGGCCAGGTCGTCGTTGGAGAAATCCGAGTCCATGCACGATAGGCTCATCATGGACGGCGGCAACTTGATGCCCCGGTTGATTTCCGGGTTAAAGGTCCACATTTCCCTTCCCTTTTTCAAAGTACCGTTGCCTGCATCCTTGGGTGGCGCCAGGACAAAAACAGACCGTTGCGTCGGCCTTTGGTCCAGCCTTTCATGCGCATGGATCGCTCAAAGTCAGGACGGTGGATGGTGAGGGTGAAGGTGGCGATGGAGCGGGTACCACGCCAGTGGTCAATGGCATGCTCAGGGATGGCAAGCGCTTTGTCGGCCGATTGTTCGGCGAGCACAGGGGGACGTACCACAGAATAGAGCAGCAGAAGGCGGTGAGCAATCGAAAAAAGAAAGCGGTTTCAGGATAAAACGCATGGCAGCCACTTCTTGCATGTAGATGCTGCATGCTACACCGGTTTTCCCTCCAGATCAACCAGGATGGCGTGCATTTCCTTGGGGCCATGGGCGCCAAGAACCATGTGTGCTTCGATGTCCGCTGTTTTGGATGGTCCGGTGATAAAGACCAGGGAGTCCGGCAACGAGGTGCTCTGGAGTTGCTGATAGGCCTGCTCCAGGTTGAGCAGCAGTCGATGGATGGGGAGAAGGGCAATATGAATGGAAGGAACCAGCGAGGTCGACCGGGGACGGCCGGGAGCCGTCAAATGAAGAAGGGTGGCGGATTCTGCCACGCCCCAGTCGGCTGCGGTGATGCCGATGAAGCTGTTCATGGTGTGCTGCCTGACTGTGGCTGCATCGCCTACGCTGCGATGGAGGGGAATGTCTAAAGCAGCCAGCATCGATTCCAATTGCAGGGCATCAATATCCGGATGCGCATGGGCGATAATCTCTTTTCGGGCAGTGAATTCAAGCTTGCCAGCCGTAGCGATGGTTCCAATCGTGGCAGCAGCGGCCTGCCACCCGGAGCAGAGGTGGGTAAGGAGGTTGAGTGGCCTGGCCTGCTCCATGAACAGCTGTACCGGCTGGTGCTGTCCTGTGTTGTCATGACTGTCGACCGGGTAGGTCGTCTCACCTTGAAATCGCACCAGTTCGGAAAAGCTAGTGGCTGTTCGCTGCGGGTGACCGGCGCAGATTCGGCGTAAGCGTGCGAGCGGTTCCGGGTGGGCGTTCATCGGGACCTCCGTTGTTTTCCGGGATTGATGGATCGCCTGCTTACTCTCTGCTGCCAACGATCCCTGAACGAAGAAGAGGCGATGGGCGGCAGGTCGCGTGTGGCTGTCCATCCCCTGCCTTTTCCCGGTAGGTTGGAGCATGTATGATTCCGATTGAGAAAGGGCCGTTGGAGTATGCCCGCCGCCCGGATCAAGAAATGGTAGAGACGGGGACGACGAATCATATGGCTCCAGAGACGAAAAAAACGCTGTTCCTTTGGGTTATGGGGCGCTACTCCCCAGTGCGCGTCACCGTAGGCCAGTTTATGGCGCAGGGCGGAGAGCATTCGCGGGAGATCGTTATCCACCGGGCACACCTCGCGGCAGGCACCGCACAGGGTTTCTCCTTTGCACAGGTCCGCGAATTCATTGACCCCGAACAGGAGCGGGGTTATCACTGCACCGATGGGGCCGCTGTAGGGCGAAGCGTAGGCGTGTCCGCCGATCCGTCCGTAGACCGGACAAATATTGAGACAGGCGCCGCAGCGAATGCAGGAGAGCACTTCCTGAAACTCCGGGTCACCGAGAATCTTTGAGCGACCATTGTCAATAATCACCAGATGGAATTGTTCCGGCCCGTCCGGTTCCTCCTCCCCGGCAGGTCCGCCGAGAAAGCTCACATAGGTGGAGAGGTCCTGGAGGGCGGCGCCCCGGGTGAGCAGCTGCAGCAGCGATTGATGCTCGGCCAGGGTGGAGGCCACCCGCTCCATGCCCATGAGTGCCACATGGATTTTCGGCATAGTGGTTGCCATCCGGATATTGCCTTCATTGGAAACCAGCGAGACGTGGCCGGTTTGGGCGCAGGCGATATTGCAGCCGGTGATGCCCATGTCCGCGGAAAGCAGTTTTTGGCGCAGAGCTGTCCGCGCAGCCTGAGTCAGGGTAGGCGGATCATCGGTGTAATCAATCCCCAGCCGGTCGGCAAAGAGACTGCCGATCTGTTCCCGGTCAAGATGGATGCAGGGGGCGATGATGTGCGAGGCGGTGTCCTGGTTAAGCTGGACAATGTACTCGCCCAGGTCGGTCTCCGTTACTTCGATTCCGGCCTGCTCAAGCGCCTGATCCACGCCAATTTCCGCCGATGTCATGGATTTTCCTTTGACCACCTGCCGTACCCGGTTGTCCTGGGCCACCTTGAGCACGTAGCGTGTTGCATCTTCGGCTGTTTCGGCAAAGTAGACCCGGCCGCCTCGACCTTCAACATTGGCGGTCAGTTCTTCCAGAACGAGGTCGAGGTGTGCCAGGGTCGACGTGCGTCGTTGTTTGACCTTTTGTCGCAGGAATGGGTCATCCAGTGATTCCCAGATGCGAAGGGCTCCCTGGCCGAAACGTCCTTGCATGCCACGGAGGCTTTTTTGCAGGCAGGGGTTGTTGAGTCCGTCATGGGCAAGACGGGCGTAGGCAGAGGAAGAATGATTTTTAGCCACGGTTCTTCCCTCCGCCTGGCGCCAGTAGCTGGGCAATGTGCAGCACCTGGACATCTTCACCCCGACGGGAAACGCGGCCCTGGATATTCATCAGGCAACTGATGTCGCAACCGGTTACTGTATCTGCCCCGCTTGCCAGGATGGCATCGATCTTGTCATCCACCATGGCCGTGGATATCTCCGGATAATGGACGGCAAAGGTGCCGCCAAAACCGCAGCAGCGGTCACTGACCGCCATCTCCACCAGCTCGAGTCCACGGACATTGTTGAGCAGCTGTCGGGGTTGCTGCCTGATGCCCAGTTCTCTGGCAAGATGGCAGGAGTCGTGATAGGTCACACGACCTGGGTAGACAGCCCCGGTGTCGGTGACGCCAAGGACATCGATCAGGTATTCGGTCAATTCAAAGGTACGTTTACCAACGGACTCGGCGCGGGTGAGCAGGCGGGGATCGTCTTGAAAAAGGGATGGGTAGTGATGACGAACCATGTGCACGCAGGACCCGCTGGGGCAGACAATGACCTCGGCCTGGTCAAATACATTGAGAAAATGTTGCGCGGCTGCGGCAGCCTCACGACGGTAGCCGCTGTTGAATGGAGGCTGGCCGCAGCAGGTCTGGTCAGCGGGGTAATCAACCGGGACAGCGAGATGGTCGAAGAGGTCAACCATGGCTTCCCCAACAGCAGGAAACATGGAGTCAACCAGGCATGGAATAAAGAGGGTAACGGTTGGAGGATGGGACATATTACGGCTCCTGACCGGTTATTTCGGCCAGCAAAGAAAGAATAACACCAATACCAAGAGGTGCGAGGCATGTATTGCGCGACATGTGCGGGCTAAACCTACACCGAAAGCGGCACATGATAAACACAAACGGCATTTTGGGCAAAGAAAAGATGCATCGGGAAAAGGGAGGCCGCACCGGTCATTGGCAGGAGGGGGTACAAGGGAGAAAGAGTGTGGCAATCGGCCTTTTGTCTTATGATTGCAACAAGATACTGGAATGAATCAGACGATGGAGTTCGAACGACGCTGTCTGGTGAGCTGATCTGCAGCCGGTGGTCGGGACAGGGCGGGACCGTCAGTTTTTTTATTGAGGTGTATTTTCAAGGGTGTCCCAGATAAGTCGGGGATCAAAAGATTCAGCCGCGAACATGGTGATAACCACAACCAGAGCAAAAAACAAGGCACCCATACCTGCGGCAATATTGGCCAATGCTCCTAAATGGACCAGGGCAACCAGAATAGTAATGACAAATATATCAAGCATGGACCAGCGGCCAATGGCCTCAGTAAGGTGGTAGAGGCGGGTGAGATCGACAGGGCGCCAGTTCCAACGTAACTGTACAGAAAGCAGTAAGAGGATGAGGATAGCGAGCTTGAGCAACGGGACAAATACACTGGCAATAAAAATGATCAGTGCAATCGGCCAGCTTCCGGAGTGGATAAAATAAATCACACCACTTAAGATGGTGTCCGACTGGACCATGCCAATGGAGGTTGTATAGGTGACAGGTAATATGTTGGCAGGGATATAGAAAATGAAAGCCGCAATAACAAGGGCCCAGGTGCGGGCGATACTCTCTGGCTTGCGACTGGTCACGGTTGCGCCGCAACGAGGGCAGGTGCCTTTGTTTTGAGACAGCTTACTCACCAGATGACAGCGATGGCAGGAGGCTAATCCTGCTTTTCTGGCGGTTATGCTCGAATTCTTCAGGAATGCTCGATTTTTTTCCATATCAGATGATTATCTAAGGTCACGGTCATGGCAGAAAGCACAAAAATGAGCGCAAGGAAAGCATAGAGCGCCACTCCTGGAATAATGGTTGCCATTTTCATCAGCTTAACTGCGGAAACCAATATCCCTAACATAAAGATTTCCAACATTCCCCATGGCTTGAGCAGAAAATACAATCGAAAAACAGGAGCAAGCATTGGCGGGACGCTACCTGCCCGTAACGGTATCAAAATGTAGAGCATGCAGGCCAGGTGGACCGCCGGTACGATGAAGACGGTAAACAGGACCAAGCTGGCGAGAATATACATATCCTGCTGATACAGTTGATAAATGCCTGTGGTAAGCGTGGTTTCCCGCAGCTGTGCACCAATTTTGAATCCCAGAAAGGGATGAGTATTGGCGATCAGGAAAAAAATGGCGCCAGCCACCGCAAAAGCGAGCGAGCGATTGATGCTGTCCCGCTTTGGCCGATACAGGGGAGTGCCGCAACGTGAACAGCGGGCAGCACCGCCAAGGGGGACTTTTCCAACCCGGTGCAAGAGGTCACATGCATGGCAGGCAATGAGGTGATCAGACATTTTTCCTGTCCTTATAACGGGGGAAGTACAGAGCGCCTTGATACGCCATGAGCACATGCTCAACGTCTGGTAACGTACTGCATGTTTTTCTGCGATGAGAGAGAAGTGCCAATAGTCTTTCCCTGGTGTTTGAGGCCGGTTTCCTGGCTAAGTATACTGTTTTTTCGGCAGAGGTCAAAACTTAAACCCCTACCACGTAGTGGATTGCGTAAGACCTTTTCCTGCATGACCTTGCCATTATCCAGGGCAGATTCTTTATCTTTACAAGAAATGCTGGCAGATATTCGGAGCGTTGCCGCGTGTGTGCTCCTGCACCTGGAAACTTATTGCAGGGTGGTGTGTTTCTGCATGAGCCCGGTGAAGGCATCCAGGAGCTGATTAATTCGCTGTCTGAATATTATTTCATATGCGAGCAGGTAGCAGGCGCTGGCCAGATACGACAGGCATATGCCTGGGATAACCCCGAGGATAGGATAGGAAAAGTGGATACAGATTGCGAACAGGACTAATGCCAGCATTCCTTGCGGCAGTTCACGAAAGACCGTATTGATGATGCCCGGACCGTAATGGATATGGAGAATGACAACGGTGGGCAGAATGGTGGTGGGAAAGGCAGAAAAAAGACCGGACCACTGGGGACCGATGAGGGTCGCGGTGCCGGTAACCAGAAGAATAACCAGGGCGGCAGCCAGCGCCCGACAACCGATGATCAGGGGCGTCAGTTGCACCTGCTGTTTTAAGGCTGCAAAGGGGAATAGACGAAAAAGGACAGCGGCCGCAGGGAGGGCCAGTGCCACCAACAGATTGCGCAGGCGGATATCTTCCGGAAAGCACCGCATGATCAGCAGCGCGGTAGCGAAATACGCGGCAAGAGCAAAAAGCACAGAAGTAATGATCCCGGGCAGCCGGGGAAGTCTTTGTATTCTGGTTGCCCCATTATAGGCCATGCAGAATCCAAGGGAGGCAAGCACTCCCTGGATGGACCAGAGGGCACTCTCAGCAGCAAAAAAAGGACCCTGTTCCAGGCCAATGAAGAACAGGGCCAAACCAAGCCCGAGGGGGAAACCGAGCAGCACCCCGGCAAATCGCGGCGAAAGCCGTTCGGCAACCCAGGTGACCGCTACCACCATCAGGGCGGAAATTACGATTTTCCATCCTATCAGCAACACGTTGGCTCACATTAATCCCAAGACCCGGGGGATGAACAGGGAGAGGGAAGGAAAGACCACCACCACCACCAGGGCGATGATCATTGCCGCGACCATAGGGATCACCGCTTTAAAGGTATCTTCAATGCGGATGTGGGCCAGCTGCGTGGTGACATAGAGATTGACCGCGACCGGTGGAGTGAATTGGCCGATGGCAAGGTTCAGGGTCATAACCACGCCAAACCATACCGGATCCCACTGGTAGTGGATGATGATCGGCATAAAAATCGGAAGAAAGATATAAAAGATGGAAATCGCGTCAATAAGCATCCCGCCGATAAAGATCAGCAGGTTGATCAGGATAAGCACTACCCATTCATTCTGACTTATTCCCATCAGCATACCGGCAAAAGTGTCCAGTATCCCGACCGTTGATCCGGCCCAGGAAAAAAGGCCGGCAAAGGCGACAATCAGCATGACAATGGCAGAAGCCTCAGAGGCCTCAACCAGGATGGCGTAGAAAGAGGAAAGGCTGAGGGTCCGATAGATGACAAACCCCAGCAGTAAACTGTAGAAGACAGCAACTACTGCAGCTTCCGTGGGGGTGAAGATGCCGCCGTACAGTCCGCCCAGGATGATTACCGGAGCCAGCAGCCCCCAGAACGCCTCCCGAAAAGAGGTGAGCAGGCTTTCCTTGTTTTTTTCCGTTTCGGTTACCGCACCATAGCCTTTTTTCCGAGCAACCCACACGGCCGGGATCAGCAGGGAGAGCCCGGCGAGGAAACCGGGAACAGCCCCGGCCGCAAAAAGGGCGGGAACCGAGGTGTTGGTAATGGCACCATAGATGATCAGGGCAATGGAGGGGGGAACGATGATAGCCGTTGACCCGGCTGCGGCAATAAGGGCGGCACTGTAGCCACGACTATACCCCTGGGCATACATTGCCGGAATGAGGATTGCGCCTATGGCGGCAGCGTCTGCCGGGCCGGAACCGGAAACACCACCAAAGAAAACGCACACCGCGATGGCAACAATGGCCAGGCCTCCCTTGCGCCTGCCCACAAGCAGGTTAGCGAAGTGAATGATGCGCTGGGAGATGCCGCAGCGCTCAAGAATAAAGCCGGCAAGGATAAACAGTGGAATGGCCAGCAGCGGAAACTTGGCGATGCCGGCAAAAAAATTGGGTGCAATCACCGGCGTGCCGAGATCAGCCGCCCATATGACAAAGAAGGTCGGCAGCCCAATGGAGAGCGCAATGGGTGCACCGGCCAGCAGGAGGGTAAAAAAACCGACAAACAGCAGGATTCCCATTATTTTTTCTCCCGAAAATCTTGAACCGTGGCGATCGCCATCCGCAGAACGATCAGTGTGCAGCCAATGGGGATGCAGGCCGTGTACCACCATTGCGGTAGACCGAGTGATTCTGAGGTGATCTCCAGCAGTCGTTCATCAAGCAATTGGCGGTACCCAAGATACCCAAGACAGGAAAAGAGCAGGATGCCGGCAATGGAAATGACGAGATTCAGCCAGCGGCGGGCACTGTGGGGTAACTTCTCTTGAAAAAACAGCATCCGCAGGTGGCGGCGTCGGCGAAAGGCACAGGATGTGCCAAAAAGGGTCAGCCAGACCAGGGCATTTATTTCAAGCTCCTCAGTGAAGGCCAGCGGGTATTCAAAGAGGTAACGGGTAATGACATTGGCAAAAGCCAGGCAGGCCATACCTGCAAGAAGCGTGGCGCCGAGCACCTCCTCCAGGTGCCCGGCCAGCCATTGAAAATGTGTACGCATGATTTATTATTGTGCAGCCTCTATTGCTTTTTCCGCCTTGGCAACAAGGTCGGCACCTACTTTTTCCACCCATTTATCATAGACCGGCTGGGTTTGTTGACGAAAGACCATGCGCGCCTGCTGATCCAGTTCAACAACTTCCATGCCGTTGCTGCGCAGTGTTTCCAGGGCACTCAGGTCTGGAGCGATGAGTCCCTTGCGGACGATAGCTCGTTGCTGAGCGGCGGCTTCTTTTGCGGCCTGGCGGATGATTTCCTGGTCTTCGGGGGTGAAGCTGGCCATTACCTTGTTATTGACAGTGAGCATCAGCGGGTCAATGACATAACGCCAGATGGTGGCATACTGGTGGAACTGCCAGATCTTTACCGGTATTTCGATAGCTACCACCGGGTTTTCCTGGCCATCGACAACACCCTGCTGGAAGGCCACCTGGGCATCTCCCCAGTTCATATTGACCGGGTTTGCGCCAAGTGCTTTCATGGTATCAATAAATATCGGTGTGCCGACCACTCGAATTTTCATTCCGTGGAGGTCTTCGGGCTTACGTACCGGGCCTTTGGAGTTGGTCAGCTCACGAAAACCGTTTTCTCCCCATGCAAGCAGGGTCACGCCCTTATCGTGGAGAAGCGTGGCGATTTCTGCCCCAACCTCACCGCCGGTAACCGCATCAAGTGCCTTGTAATCAGGAAAAAAGAAAGGCAGATTGAACAGATTAAGCTGTTTTATAGTGGTGGACCAGTTGATGGTGGAGGCAAAACAGAAATCGGCCACACCCTGGCGGTGGATGAGAAATTCGTTGGTCTGTTTGCCGGCCATCAGAGATGAGGAGGTGTACACTTTGATATTGATGCGTCCGTCGGTCCGTTCGCGGACCAGGTCAGCAAAGGCTGTGGCCCCTGCTCCCCAGGGGAGTTTGGGTCCGACCACTACGCTCATTTTGTATTCTTTCTTGTAGCCCGCAGCCTGTAAGGCCGCGGGAACAAGAAGGGTCGCGGCAAGGAGAAGAAAAAACAGTCGAATGTGTCTGTGCATAATGCCTCCTGAGGAAAAGGTGGAAAGAAAAAGGAGTTAACGGACGACGATGATAGAAGAAAGGGGGGAGGAGGTCAACCCATAATCACCATGAATGAGCAGGAGTCGGTGCTGGTAAAGGCGCAGGAAAGCGAGGAGGAGAAAAGAGGCGTCCGCATGGAGGCCGGATTATTTTCAATCGCCCAGTCGGTTGATTGCCCGGGCAAGTTTTTTTTCAACCACAGGCGGCAGCACCGCATGGTTCTCCCTGCTGATGAGACCGATACAGAGGGAGTCCACAGGCTGAGCACCCATGGTCTTGGCCGCCAGTTTGAGTTCTTTGATGGTGCTGTAAAACACTCTTCCCCACAGTCCGGGTGCTGCACAGGAGGTAAGTACCACTGCTTTTTTACCCTTCAGACCTTTTTTTCTTAATTGAGGGGCATGCATCTCCCAGGGCCAATAGGCATAGACCACCAGCCGTTCCATGAACCGTTTAAACAGCGCGGTTACAGTATAAAAATTGGTGGGTGAAGCAAGGATGTAGCCTTCGGCATGCTCTATCTTCTCGATAAGCTCGCCCATCGCATCGTCCAGGGGGCAGCGTCCGGGCGAGGTTCCCGGCAGTTGGGTGCAGGTTCGGCAATTGGTGCAAAATTCGATGGGGTAATCGCGCAGTTGGAGAACTTCCACCGTCATCCCCTTGGCTTGTGCCTGATGGACAAGCACTTCAATGGCTTGGTCGGTGATCCCGCTGGGTCTATACGATCCATTGATAGCAAGAATATGCAGCATGGCAGCCTGTCGGAGGATGGTGATGTGCATGAAGGAACCGGCATTTTGCCCTGCCGCAATCCTTTGTTAAACTCCCCTTTTCTATAATGAAAAAAAAGGAGGTTGGCCAGCAGTAAGTTGTTATTTTTTCCTGAAATATAAGCCACTGCCCACTGTAGCTGGAAGAGAATCCGGCCACATGGTTTACCGACCTGGTTGTAGTTCGTGATATGTACCTGGTGAAGATTTACCATTTTCCAGGAAAAGGACTGAGCGCCGTACTGGGGAGTACGGCTGAGGAGCCCTTTTTCACCTGCATGCCTTCCATTATGCAGGTTTTAAGATTGTTATTTAAACTTTACTTTGCTGAATAAAATTTATTTTTACTTACTATTTTGTTTGCAAAAAACATCAATTTCTTTTATGCAATCCCCTGGACCCCCCGGTGGGGAGGGGCGCCTCGTAGTATTTCCGCCCATCTTCAGGGAGTTAATTCGGACCGTTCGCTCGGTTGGCTTCAGGTGATTTTTTAGTGGGAGTAAAGGGTGAGACGATCAACTGAGCGTTGAAAACCAGTACTGTTAACCTTTTTAAATGAACACAAGAGGATTCCGTGCCGATGCAAACACAGACCTATAATGTCCTCACCATCCTTAAGGAAAATCTGCAGCAAAGCCATCCGCAGTTGGTTCCTTCCTCCACTATTGCCAACCAATTGCAGGTTGAATTGCCTGCACTGAAACAGGCGCTTAAGAGGTTGGAAGGCATAGGCGTTATTGAGACCGATCCTGATCAGGAGTTCAATCTTATTACCCCGAAAGGGTTGCTATGGCTTGGTGAGTATAACCCTCTGCTACAAGGTGAAAAGCAGGCGTTTGCCACCCCGTGGGGAGCAACGGAAGAGGAGCTCGCCGACAGGCTGTATAATACCACGCCCATCTGATTCTAGGTCCAACTGTACGTATTGTTTTTTCTTTCCCTATCCCCCAGGCCAGCCCCTCGAAATTGGTAGCTTTTACCTTGACATCTGTCGGTAAAGGCGGAGAGAAATCAAGGTAGCTATTGAAAAAAAGCCCTCTCCCTTTATGACGGGAGAGGGCTTTTTTTGGAAGTATCCATCGTTTTTCTTTTTTGTTGCTGCATGTTTTCAGGAAAAAAAGTCTTGTTCAACAGGGCATATGGAGGGGAGCGGTTTCTCCGCTCTGCAAGAAAGGATACCCCCTGTTGGGTTCTTGTTTTGCGTTCCATGAAACATTTGCTAGTATTCCAGACGCTACTCCCAACACTCCTACAACTATTGACCAGAAAATACATACTATGGAAAGTACTGGAAACAAGCAACTGGACACCCTGCTCGGTGGATTGCGAACAGGGGATAATGTGGTCTGGCATGATGAGTCCGGGAGCCTTGCTCCAGCTTTTTTCTTCACCTTCATGCGATCTTCTTTTGACGATGGAAACCATATAGTCTACGTGAGTTTTGACAGGTCTCCAAAAAATTTGCTCTCTACTCTTGGGAAACTGGCTGAAAACAGTTTGTTGACTATTCTCGACTGCTTTACCTATGGGAAAGGAGGAGGGAGCGACCTTTTTTTGAAATTTTATCAAAACGCTCAACCCTGGACCCAGTGTAAAGTGATCCCTGTCAAGAAACCCGAGAGTCCTGAAGCACTTGCCGATACATTAGGGACGGTCTACGGGATGTGCGGGGGCAGGGTGAATTATATATTCGAAAGCCTCACCGGTATTCAGGATTTGTGGGAAAGCGAGGAAAAAACCTTGAAGTTTTATACCCGAACCTGTCCAAAACTTTACGAGCTCAATACTATCGCCTATTGGGAGCTGGAGTATAAAGCACACAGCAGCAGGCTCATCTCCGGTGTCAGCCAGATAGCACAGGTGGTTATGGAGTTGAGCGTAAAGAGGGGCCAGAACTATCTCACTGTAAAAAAAGCCGAGGGAAGAAACCATAAAAGTGCCAATACTGCCCACGGTTACTGGATGAATGACGGGGTCCCGGCATTTGATCGAAAACGTGGAGGAATGGGGGGGAAAGTAGACTTAGGAAGGCGGATTAAAGCATGCAGGACCAGTAAAGGGATGGCACAGACCGCGCTGGCAAAGCAGGTAGGCGTGACCCCCAGTACCATATCGCAAGTTGAAAGTGGCCAGATCTATCCCTCGATACCAGCCTTACTCAAAATAAGCGAATTGCTTTCAGTGGATATGGCTTCTTTTTTCGGAGGGGATGATAAAGCTGGAGAGCGGATTTTTTATCCTCAAGCCGAAGCCTCAGAGATCACTATTCCCGGAATCACCGGCAAGGGGATCGTGGTAAAGGCACTCATGCCGAGAGAAAGGGCCGATGGATTTGAGCCCTATATAGTTGAATTTGAACCAGGAGCAGCCTGTAAAACACATTTTTTGCATCACAAGGGAAGTGAGTTCGGCTTCCTTCTTTTCGGAAGCCTTCTCCTGCAATATGGAAGCGAGGATGAAAAAGAGCTGGAGGAGGGTACTCTTGTCAATCTGAGCTACGATATGCCTGGCGGATGGAAAAACAATTCAAGCAATATCGCTAGGCTATTGTGGGTAAGGATAAAAAAATAACCTGCGAGCGTGCCGAGAGCGGCAGCTCGCAGGAAACCAAACGCGCTTAGAGCTAAAAGGTGTTGAGAATTCTCATGGCCGATTCATTGTTGACCTCGGTCATGAACGGGATGCCCGTTTCTTTGGCAGTTTCCCTGTTGCCTGCAATGAGATCTTCCCGTGAAATTTCATTCAGGTTGAATTTTCGTGCTCCAGCCATCAGTTGCTGGAGCCCGCATCCCAGTTTATCCGCCATAGTCCAGAAGGCGATGGCTCCGTAAGGAATATTTTTCATTTCCTCCTTGCCTACAACTTTTTCCACGTCGTGGTAACAGGCAAAGATTTCTTCTGCCGAAGAACCGATTTTGCTTACTGTGGAAGGGAGTTTGTCCCAGTTGCCATGGACCTTTTCTCTATTTTCGGGCTTGAGTACGCCTTCAATATTTGATCCGAGAAATCCTGGGATCATGATGCCGCGGCCCATGCAGATTAACTTGGCATATGGCGCGCCTAGAGCAAGGCCTTTGAAGATGCTGTCTTCATAAGAGAATCCGCCGGCAAAAGAAAGGTCAACCACTTTCTGTCCTTTCGCGGCAAGTACAGAGGCATATTCATATGCTTTGGCGTGGAGGTGAACCGATGGAATCCCCCAACTCTGCATCATGTTCCAGGGGCTCATGCCGGTACCACCGCCAGAACCGTCGATGGTGAGCAGGTCGAGTTTGGCGTCGGTGGCGAATTTGATCGCCATTGCAAGCTCTTCCATACCGTAGGAACCTGTTTTGAGGGATATTCTCTTGAAACCGAGGCTGCGCAGGTAGTCTACGCTTTTCATGAAATCTTCCTTCACATCAGCGACAGATGCCAGGTTGGTGGCGCCGAGGCGAGAGTGACGGGCAAAGGCCTTTACTGCACCGGCTTTGTAGGCGTCCTGCACTTCGGGAAGCAGAGGGTTGGGGTCGACAACATAGCCCCTCTTTTTGAGGAACATGGCGTAGTCAAGGCTCCTGACCTGGATCTCCCCACCTATATCCTTTGCTCCCTGACCCCATTTCAACTCAATTATGCAATTATCTCCATATTTTTCAGCAACATAGTTGGCTACTCCATTCCGGGTGTCCTCCACGTTGAGCTGAATGATAATGGCACCATAGCCGTTGTAGTAACGAAGATAGGTCTCTATTCTGCGGTCGAGTTCCGGGGCCTTGGTGATTTTACCATTGCTCATCTCTGATTGCTTATCAACGCCGACAACGTTTTCACCAACCACTACAGGGATGCCGACCAGCGAGCATCCGACGGCGAATGAATCCCAGTATTTGGCAGCGATAAAGGTGGAGCCAAGGGCTCCGGTCATGAGCGGGATTTTACACTTGGTTTTGATCTCGTTGCCAAATTCAGTTTCCAAACTGACGTTGGGAAAGATACAGTCGTCCGGATCGGAGGAAAGGGTTTGATGGAGTCCTTTGGAACCGTAGGCGTGGCCTTGGATTCTCAGGGAATTGTAAGAGACGCCGACATGGGTGGTGTTATTTGCGCCGGCAGTTACTAAACCGAAATCTCTGGGGTATAGTAGTTTTCTGCCGAGCATCCCGGAGAGCCAAGTTTCGCATTTGCCCTGGCAGTCGGCTCGGCATAGGGTGCAAAGTCCTGATTCAGCAGAGTTGCCGCGATTTACTGTTCCAAGAACGTCGTTTGCTTTTGAAAAACGCATGTGCCTGATGCTCCTTGTATCTGTATAGGCCTGGTGGTTGAGGGGCCTCCGGATAACAAGAAGTCCTGGCGAAAAAAAACACGGGCTCCCTGTGGTTATCCGAATAGAGACGCCCTTGTCTTTACAAACTATACGTCGGCATACGCCATTGTATGCCGGTGTACCTGAGTAGTGAGGATTACGTGTCGGCCTATTATTAGCAAAACTGAAAATTTGTCAATATTTTTTTGAATTAATAAAAAAAGACATGGGCGGGAGGCATAAAATAGAGAGAGGGGCTGAAGAAAAGGAAGAACGGAAGGGCACTGTACGTAAGAAATATTGGGGGGATGCTGCCGCGATCGATAGTTGAGGATGCTTTATTGAGAGAGTTCTTCGGACAAAATTAATGCTTCGGCAATCTCACCCATGGAGCGTCTGGAATCCATACTTTTTTTCTGAATCCAGCGAAAGGCTTCAGTACTACTAATATTTTTTCTGGCAATTATGATTTCTTTTGCTTTTTCAACCAGCTTTCGTGTTCGAAGCTGTTCTTTTGCTTTTCGGGCATCCACTGCCAGTTTGGTAGTATGTATGGCCAGTGCAGCCTGGTTGGCCACAGTGGAGATCAGGTTAATTTCAGATTCCGAAAAATCATGGGGTCTGTCGGTGAAACAGTTGAGTACTCCGACGACATTGTCGTTGCCTACGGTAAGAGGGACACCGGCCATGGAAACAAGTCCCAGTTTTCTGGCCATTTCTTTTTCCTTGAACAGATCATCTGCTAAAACATCCCTTACCACCAATGGATGACCACAGGCTACAACCTTACCAACAACCCCTTCATCAAGGTGAAGCATCCTATCTTGGACATAATCCCTGTCGATAGCCTGGGTTGTTTTCAGCCTGATTATCTTTTTCCCATTCATCGTTTCAACCAGCCATAGCGAGCAGATTTCAACTCCAGTAACCTGCGCAGTAACCATGACTATGAATTTGAGGACATCCTCAAGATAGTGGTCAGAGATAACCGCCTGGCTGATCTCCATAAGAGCTTTGAAATATTTTTCGTATAATTCCGGTGAGCTATTCTGCATAATGCCGACCTGCAATATGAATGACACATAGACCGTACACACGTGTATCGTGTGTACGGGGATGCAATAATAGAGGTATGGCCGATTGCGGCCTCTAGTTTTGAGCAGTACAGGAGGTGTGCTGAACCAAATGCCAGATGATGGAGAGAGTCTGATCCCCATTTGATGGACGCAATAGGAACAAATGGCAAGTGGTTCGCCCGGCGCGAGACCGGTGCCTGGCTTCTATGTATGTTTTTCACCTATACCTCAGATAAGCGGCAAATCATACCATGTAGCCGTTTTACACTGCAACGAAAAGCTGTGGATACCCATTGACTTCAGGGCGGTTTCAGGCCAACAATGGTGATTGCTGCACTCTTTTGCACAATAGCTTTCCCCTGGAGTCTGCCTGTGCCATTCATATTCTGAAACACATCCTTTAAGCAGACAGCGCGTGGGCAACAGTAGGAAAGAGTATCTGTGGAGAACGTGAGGCGAGCGAGTGTTTTTCCTGCCGCTAAAAGTGAACGAGGGGTTTTTCCATGCTAGCTCCTTTGCATGGAGGGGAATGCGACAATGTGGTAAGTTACGGAGTATGGACGTCAACGCCAGCGGTAGAAGCACCAAGTTTTATCTGGTTGTTTTTCTTTATTCTATCGAAACGCCAAATGAAGAATGAACTTCGAGGAACGTGCACAATGGGAATGCTACGAATGGTTGAAAAAGGTGGAAACTATGCCCAGCATCTTGATTTACCTGCCTTTTACATGAATGATTTTTCAGTTATTGGATTGGTTGTCGGCGGGCTGCAGCAGGCAACAGATGTGCTTGCGAAAAATGGAATTGCAGTAGAGCAGAGCGATGCGGCAACCGTGGTAACCTTTCACGATGAAGAAGAAATGCACGCTATTCTCTCAGCACTGTCCACCGAGCAGGTGGATTATAGCCTCTCAGACCTGGTCAGCTGTGCCTACCAGGGATGATGACCTGACGTCCACCAGTTGGGTGGAACGGTATTCTCAGAAGGTGTAGCACCACAACCGGCAGTGGGGTGGCTGTGTGGTATTGCGAGCAGGGAATGTCCCCTTTTTCTCACAGGAAATTCTTGCCTGGAAGACGGGATACGACTATAACAGTTCTTTCTTTTCGACGCGGAGAGTTCTATGACAAGAAAAGCAAAAGAGGAGCAGCATGCCGTTGAGGTGGTCTGCCCTAAATGCCGTCAGACACAGATAGTCTATTTTCCCAAAGAGCCCATGCCCGTGTGTCAAAAGTGCAGGGTAGAAATGGTGCTCAAAGAGATACTAACCGAAGGAAAATACAGCTGACCAAGGGAAGCTGGCAATCGGTGGGCTGTCAACGGTCTGCACAATCACCCTGTATCTGCAAGGAGAAAAAATGATGAGAGGAATGAAGTACGCGATTGTGGCGCTGATCAGCGTGTTGGCTATGGTTGCCAGTGCGGTTGCCGCTGATATTGATTTGGCCAGCAAATCAACCATTGAATCTATCTTAAAGCGCGGGGAACTGCGTTGCGGCATCGACTCGGGATATATGCCCTTTGAGATGACCGATAAAAGTGGAAAATTTGTCGGGTTTGAGATTGACCTCGGCCGTGAGTTGGCCAAGGCTATGGGCGTGAAATACGTTCCGGTTAATATGGCGTTTGACGGGATCATACCCGCTCTGCTTACCGATAAAATTGACATCATCACCGCCGGGATGACTGTCACCCAGGAACGTAACCTGAAAGTCAACTTTGTTGAACCGTTTATCGTCATCGGGCAGACCGCGATGGTCAGCACCAAGAATAGGGGCAAGGTTGAATCCTATCGCGACCTGAATAACCCTATGTATACCGTGGTTTCCAAGCTTGGAACAACCGGAGAAATGGCGGCAAAACGTTATCTTCCCAAAGCGAACTATAAGTCCTTTGAAACCGAGACCGACGCAGCGCTTGAAGTACTCAATGGCAAGGCCGACGCAATGATCTACGATTTGCCGTTTACCTCTATTTTCACTGCCGAGCAGGGCGGTGAAAAACTGTTTTTACTGAAAAAGCCATTTACCTTTGAGCCGCTTGCCTGGGGAATTCGCAAAGGCGATCCTGATTTTATCAATTTCCTCAATAACTTCATGCACCAGATCAAAAATGACGGTCGCTATGAAAAGCTGTACCACAAGTGGTTCGAAAGCACTGAGTGGCGTAAAAACATCCAGTAAAGTATTTTTCTTACAACCGGGAGGGGGCGCCCTCCCGGTTTCCTTACTTATTCAGCGGTATCCTCCATGTTTGATTCCACGGCTCGTGCACAGAGAGCGAGACAATACAATTTGTTCTGGTATGTTGTTTACGGGTTCATCGTTGTCGGCGTATTAGGCGGACTGTATGCAGCAACCCTGCAGGTCGACTATGTCTGGCGATGGAACCGGATACCCAAGTATTTTTATTACGAAGAACAGATTGATATTCTTACCGAGATAGAGGGCTACGTCAGTTCTATCACTGTCAACGGTGATACTGCTCAGGTTGTGGTTTCAGGGGACGATAATATCACCGAATCTTACGCAGTACCGGCGAAAGGGCTGGCGGTTGGTGAAAGTGCTACGGTATTTATGGGCGATGTCCTTGCCACGGAAACCAGATGGCAGGCAGGACTGTTGATGGTCGGCCTGTGGATAACCCTGAAGGTGAGTTTCATCGCCATTATTTTCGCGATCATTCTTGGTCTGCTCACTGGACTGGCTCGTATTTCCCAAAATCCTGCCCTGCGGATGTCGGCCATTACCTACATCGAACTGATCCGCGGCTCCCCGCTCCTGGTGCAGATTTTCATCTGGTATTTTGTTCTGGGCACCCTGATCAATTCGTTGCTGGGGACATACGGCCTTGGACAGATTGCGCCGTTGTGGTTCGGGGTGGCTTCATTGGCCATTTTTGCCGGCGCCTATGTTGCCGAGATTGTCCGGGCAGGGATTCAGTCTATCCACCCGGGGCAAATGGAAGCCGCCCGATCACTGGGGATGTCGAAATATCGGGCCATGCGCCACATTATCCTGCCGCAGGCATTCCGCAGGATTCTGCCACCGCTTGCCGGACAGTTTATCAGTATGATAAAGGACTCCTCACTCCTGGGAGTGATTGCCATCCGGGATCTGACCAAGGCGACCAGAGAAGCGGTAACCACCAGTCTGCAACCGTTTGAGTTGTGGTTCGTTTGTGCGTTGTTGTACCTGGTGCTTACCTTTGCCTTTTCCATGTTTGTCCAATATCTGGAGCGACGTTCTGTTCAGTGATTTCCGGCGGAGAGAATACAACCATGATAGATGTTCAGCATATTTATAAAACGTTTTACACTCCGGCGGAAATTCAGGCGCTGCATGATGTATCGCACATCATCGAGCAGGGACAGGTGGTAGTGGTTATCGGCCCTTCAGGTTCCGGCAAATCCACCTTTCTGCGTTGTCTCAACCGGTTGGAATACCCTGATTCGGGCCATATCTACATCGACGGGGTGGATATTCTTTCGCCTAAGACCGATATCAACCTGGTACGTGAGGAGGTGGGAATGGTGTTCCAGTCGTTTAACCTCTTTCCGCACATGACAGTGATTGAAAACCTCACCATTGCGCAGCAGGTGGTGCGCAAACGTTCAAAAAAAGGAGCGATAGATACCGCTATGGCATTGCTGACCAAAGTCGGCATCCGTGACAAGGCCGGAGTCTACCCGACCCAGCTTTCCGGGGGGCAGCAGCAGCGGGTGGCTATTGCCCGCTCTCTGGCCATGGAGCCGAAAGTGCTCCTTTTTGACGAACCCACCTCTGCACTGGATCCGGAAATGATCGGCGAGGTGCTCGACGTCATGAAAACCCTGGCCATGGAGGGGATGACCATGGTGGTTGTTACCCATGAGATGGGGTTTGCCCGTGAAGTGGCCGATGAGGTGTTGTTCATGGATGAAGGCCGAATCATGGAAAAAGGATCGCCGGAGCATTTTTTCACCAACCCGGAATCCGAAAGGACGCAGCTCTTTCTTAAGCAAATTCTGTAATTTTTCTAGTACATCTAGCAGTGGTTGTGTCATGCAATATCGTTCTTCCTCGGCACCGTGGGTTTCCCTGGGACATTCCCTGTTTTTTTTGTTTCGCTATCCAAAGCTGATTACCGTTTCCACCCTCCTGGTAATGTGTACAGGTCTGCTGACTTGGCTTGGCGTATATGAAAGCCTTCGATTTATCGATATGCTTACCGGAGATTTTTTCGTCCATCCGCCACAAGTTGATCATTTTTGGGGGGTTCCGCTCGTGTGGGGCTGGACTGTGCTGCGCTGGCTGTTTTTGATCGTTTCCCGAATTATTGCCTTCTACCTGGCGTTCCTGCTTGCCTACTGCATTACCTCTCCCGGTTATGTGTTTCTCAGTTTTCTTGCAGGAAACCGGTATACCGGACAGGTCAGGGAAGGTGAGGCCGCCATGACGCCTGGCGGTATCCTCATCGATCTATTTGAAGGCCTCAAGATCGCGTTGCTCGGCATTGTAGTGACCATGGCCGCCCTGGTAGTCAATTTTATTCCGGTTATCGGCCAGGTGGCAGCGTTTCTGATCTATGTTTTCTATTCTACCCTGATGTTTATTGATTTCCCTTCATCCCGCTATCGCTGGAGCCTGGGCCAGAAAATAGCCTGGATTAAACGGCACCATACCCAGGCTTTTCGTTTGGGCCTGCTCCCTGCTGCCATCAGCATGATTCCTTTTTTCAACGTATTATTCATGGCGTTCTTTTTTCCGCTGTTTACCGTGCACACCACCCTTAATTATCTGAGCATAGAAGGTCGGCGGTAGGTTCAGGCCGCTCCGGGCGGCAGGGTTACTCTCGACAAAAGGTGAGAGTGAACCCTGTGAGGATCGCTTGCACAGACACGCAAAAAAAACAGCTATTTGTGCTACGTTGTGGCTCTTGTCTCCCTGGTTGATCAGACTTATTTTTCTTAACAAAGCAATCATTTGGTTCGGCCACAGCAGGTCGTGTATCAGCGTATGTGGAGAGTAGTGGCCGTGCCGAAAAAGGGGGCTGGGCAATATGGCAATTTGCCACAACATATCGCTACCATTGTGGGCCGCAGAGCGGCAATATATGCATGCCGATCGGGTGAGGGTTATTTCCCGACAGTTTTGTATCGGCCGCATTTTCCGCACCACCCTTTGCCACCCCTCCTCTTTCCTTTTTCATTGGTTACCAACAACCATCATCCCCTGTGCTGATCGGAGCTTCAGGCAACGGATGATGGATGGTATGTGGGGAAAAAAGGCGACGGCATTTCCTGTTTCCGGTGAAAGAAGCAGCCCCGGCAAGACAGATGTGCTGCCCTTGTAATGAAAGGACACCTGACGGATAACGACAGCGTTCAACCGTCCGGGACTCGTTAACACTCGTACTGTAACAGTGCAAGGAGGTCGACCATGCAGAACATTTCAAAGATTATTGTGCCGGTAGATTTGCAGCAGCACACAGACAAGTTGGTTGAATATGCCATGGGGGTAGCAGGGGTTCTGAACGCTGAAGTTGCCTTTGTCCATGTGGTAGCGCCGCTTGACAGTTATGCGGGCGTTGTACATCCCTCCTGGGATCAGGTGGAAAAAGAGATGAAAGCCCACGCTGAGAAAAAGGTCGCCGATCTGGTTGCCGATAATGAAGGCAAATGCGGAGGGTGCAGCGGCGAGGTTCGCTACGGGGATGTGGTTGATCACATCCTTGATTTTGCCGAAGAGGCCAAAGGGTCGTTAGTCATCATCGGTACCCACGGCAGAAAGGGTCTGGAAAAAGTAATGCTGGGGAGTGTTGCCAGTGAGGTGGTGAAAAAAGCGCCTTGCCCGACGCTGGTCTTTAACCCCTATAAATGAGGCTAAAGGCAGCTTGCCGCTGTGACCGGGCGCGAAGTTTGTTCGAGCCGTATCAGGCAGATGATGGAATCGGAGGCTACACATGGCAAAAAAAGAGAAAGGTACCGACATCGTAAAAAAAGAGCAAGGTACCGTCGGTGCCCCGTTTGATGAAATGGATCGGTACATGAGCAATTTTTTCCGCCATCCCTTTGGCATGATGCGTCGCGGATGGCCGGATTTTCCATTTCCTGAAATAGGAGAAATGTCACCATCCGTTGATGTCTATGAAGAGAATGAAGAGGTGGTTGTAAAGGCTGAACTGCCGGGAATGAAAAAAGAGGACGTCCATATATCGGTCTCGGAAAAGATGATTACCATTTCCGGAGAAAAGAAGCAGGAGGAGAAGGTCGAGAAAAAGGATTTCCACCAGGTGGAAAGGAGGTATGGTTCTTTTTGTCGCAAACTTCCCCTTCCCGAGAATGTGAAGGTGGAAGATGCCAAGGCTTCCTTTAATGACGGTTTGCTTGAGATCCGTCTTCCTAAAACCAAACCTGCTAAACAGAAAAAAATTACCATTTCCTAACCCAGCAGATAAAGACCCTGTCTTTGTTTCGGTGAGCGGCGTCCACGATGCCGTTCACCTTTTTTTGTCGTTCTTGCAACCCAAGCAGCCGTCCTTTTGGCACATTTTCCCGTTCCCACAGTTTGTTCGCCTCTGCTTTTCCCTACACCTGAAAACCAATGGATACCTGGACTGTGCAACTCGTTGAGGGCGCTTTTATCGAGAAAAATCCTGAAAAATGGGAGAAAACCAGCTGAAGGTTTGCGCAGCTGGTGTAATTTTCATGAAAATTTATGGCGGGTTGCACGCTATCACCTTGCCCCGGGACGCCAAGCGGGTATGATAGAGAGCGGTAGGCAGGCAGCATGATGAAGACGCATTCTGCATCCGGAATACTAAGCCGGTCCGTCGTTGGGTGCTGTGCCGGTGTCTTCGGCAGGTGGATTTTTTGATCAGCAGAGAGGGTGTATGGAGGAGAATACTGGACATTCGCGTCAGTCGGTGGAGCGCTCAGCACTGGTTGTTGCAACCCTGACCTCCTTTATCGGGCCATTCATGATTTCCTCGGTGAATGTCGCCTTGCCGGCAATTGAACGCGATTTTGGTCTGGATGCCATCCAGCTCAGCTGGGTTGCAACCTCCTATTTGCTGGCTATGGCTGTAGCGTTGGTGCCGGCGGGAAAATTGGCCGATATCTATGGCCGCAGGCGTCTTTTCGCTCAAGGCCTTTTCATCTATTTTCTCGGTACCCTGGCAACGATTTTTGCCTCCTCCTACCTGGTCCTTCTCGTGACCCGTATTCTGCAGGGCATCGGCGGCGCCTTGTTTATTGCCACCGGCATGGCGATACTTACCTCTATTTTTCCTCCAGAGCGACGAGGAAGGGTTATCGGTATCTATGTTGCGGCAGTGTATATCGGGCTTTCTGTAGGTCCTTTTTTTGGCGGCATGTTGGTTGAGCACTGGGGATGGCGGTCTATTTTTTTCTGTATGACTCCTGTAACCCTCGGCGCGTTGCTGGTTACGCTCCGGCAACTCAAAGGCGAGTGGTTCGGCGAGCAGGGGCAGCGATTCGATCTGGGGGGCGCGCTTCTTTACGGCACTGCTGTGCTGGCTATGGTCTACGGGGCCACCCGAATCCTTAGCGTTGCAGGGTGCCTGCTCCTGTTAGGCGGTCTGTTGCTTTTTGCATTGTTTTTTCGTCACCAGCTCCGCACCTCCTTTCCTGTGTTTGAAGTCCGTTTACTGATCGAAAATAAAACCTTTGCTTTTTCCAGCCTGGCCGCTCTGTTGAACTATTCTGCGACCTTTGCAGTAACCTTTTTGCTCAGCCTCTATCTCCAGTATCTGAAGGGCATGACACCCCAGGCTGCCGGAACCCTTCTCATGGTTCAGCCACTGACCATGGCGGTTCTTTCGCCATTTTTCGGCAGGCTTTCCGACCGGAATGATCCCCGCTATCTGGCTACAGCCGGCATGACTATTACCGTTATCGGGGTAGCCCTTTTAACCACCCTTACATCGGCAACATCGATAGGCTTCATTATCGCTGATCTGTTCTTTCTCGGTACTGGATTTGCCCTATTCAGCTCTCCCAACATGAGTGCCATTATGGGCGCAGTGGAGCGGCATCATTACGGGGTGGCCTCCGGGGCTGTGGCCACAATGCGCCTGTTTGGCCAGATGTTCAGTATGGCAACGGCAACGGTTGTGTTGTCGGTGATTGTCGGCAACCGGCAGATAGTGCCCGCAACCCATGATCTGTTTCTGCAGAGTATCCATATCTATTACATCCTCTCAGCCCTGTTTTGCTCTGCAGGAATTTATTTTTCCTGGTTTCGCGGTAGTGCCCATACCTCGGGCAACAGCTAACACACAGGTATCACTTGTACTGTCTCCTGGTATTCTCCGCGATCTGAGGGAGCTGTCGTCCATGCAGCGGACACTGCGCCTGGAAGCGGCAGCCGGAAAAAGGGTGGTAGGCGTCAACTGAAACGACGATTTTTTCAACCCTGTACTCCACACATCCGGGCGCAATGGCTAATTTCCCGCATAAGGAGGTAAAGGCGTATGCAATCCCTGAATACCGACCTGGCAGTTATCGGCAATGGCATTGTCGGCGCGGCAACGGCGTTGGAGTTGCAATCGCGTTTTCCCGAGATGGACATCGTGCTTGTGGACAAGGAACAGGACTGCGCTCTCCATCAGACCGGACGTAATTCCGGAGTGGTGCATGCAGGCGTGTACTATGCTCCAGGCAGCTTGAAGGCCCGATTGTGCAAGAAGGGTGCTGCGCTCACCAGGGACTTCTGCCTTCGTCACCGCTTACCTTATGCGCAGTGCGGCAAACTGCTGGTCGCCACCGATGACCTTGAACTGGAGCGTATGGAAGCACTTCGTGAACGGTGCAGGGAAAACGGCATAGCAGTGGAGCCGGTTTCGTGTTCGGGCCTGCGCAAGCGTGAACCAGATATCGTCGGCAAGGGTGCCCTGTTTGTCCCGGCCACGGCAATTACCGACTATGCCCGGATCAACCGTCAGTTGAATGCACTTTTTCAGGAGCAGGGAGGCAAGATCCTTTTTGGAGCAGAGGTAACCGCTATCAGGGAGCAGGAGCGGTCGGTTCATGTAGAGGGGAAAGGGCTTTTGTTGAAGACGCGCTACCTGATTGCCTGCGGTGGACTGATGGCTGACCGGCTGGCCAGGATGGCGGGCCTTGGTCTTGCCTTTCAGATTATTCCCTTTCGCGGAGAATATTACAGGCTCCCTGGTCGATATAATGACCTTATTACTCATCTTATCTACCCCATTCCCGATCCTGCGCTTCCTTTTCTCGGGGTGCACCTGACGCGGATGATCGACGGCTACCTGACCGTTGGGCCCAATGCCGTGCTTGGCTGGAAAAGGGAGGGATATGGGCGGATGAACATAAGCCCGACTGATATTGCCCAGATGGTCTCCTTTCCCGGCTTCTGGCGTGTGATTAGCGCCAACCTGCAAGGCGGGCTGAGGGAAATGACTGATTCCCTTTTCAAGCGCAGGTACCTCAGGCGAGTACAGAAGTACTGCCCCCGGTTGAAGGTCCATGATCTGCTCCCTCACCCTGCAGGGATCAGGGCGCAGGCGGTGATGGCCGATGGCCGTCTGGTGCATGACTTTCTCTTCGCTGAAACCCCGCGATCACTCCATGTCTGCAATGCTCCCTCGCCTGCCGCCACCTCGGCGTTGCCTATCGGCGAGTATCTGGCAGATACCTCGATCGAAAAATTCGGGTTGTAAGGGGCGGATTATGCATGCAAAGAACTTACGATACGGCCGTGCACAAGTTTCGTTAGGATTCCCCCGACAGGTCCAAACGCTGACCATTGCTGACCCCGTCTGCACGGTTGCCAGGGAGGCGTTCGTCGATGATGTGTGCAGGTGCATCGGTGCCGGGAAAATAGACGGACCGGTGGCAATTGTCGTCGCCGACAAGACCAGGTTGTGCGGATATCCGTTGGTGCTTCCCTGGGTGGTGGAAAGTTTACGCCTTCTTGGTGTGGCTGACAGGCAGATCACCTTTTATATCGCCTACGGCACGCATCCCCGGCAAAGCGAAGGAGAATGCATCGCCGCCTATGGAGAGACCTACAGGCAGTTTCACTTTGTCCATCATGACTGTGCCGAGGAAAAAGCGTTCATCTCTCTTGGAGAAACTTCACAGGGTACAGCGGTGAAAGTACGTCGCGACGTAGTGGAGTCCGAATTGATACTCACGGTTGGTGCTGTTTCTCACCATTATTTTGCCGGTTATGGCGGGGGAAGGAAGCTGCTTTTTCCCGGTTTAGGGGAAAAGCGGGCCATCTATGCCAACCATGGACTGTTTTTGGATACAACCGCACCTCGACTGCACCCGGGATGCCGGCCGGGAAATCTCGCGGGTAATCCTCTGGCCGCAGATCTCGAAGAGGCGCACAGGATGTTGCCGGCTTATCGCTCGGTGCATGGAATACTCAACAGCCATGGAGAGCCGGCAGCGTTTTATTGCGGGCGTTCCTATGCGGATTTCTTATCGGTCTGTCGGCAGCTGGACACGTACTACCGGTGGCCTGTCGATCGTCAATTCGACCTCCTGGTTGTCTCTGCCGGCGGGTTCCCCAAGGACATCAACTTCATTCAGACCCATAAATCCATCCATAATACCGCACCATTGGTTCGTGATGGCGGTACCCTCCTTGTCCTGGCTGAATGCCGCGACGGCATAGGCTCATCAACCTTTTTGCCTTACTATCAGATGGGCGGCTGGAAAGAGGCTTTTGCCGAATTGCGAAAAAGCTACAGCGGCAATGGAGGAACCGCCTTGGCCATGATGGAAAAAACATCACGTCTCCGTATAGCCATGGTTACCGAGCTGCCGCTGGATGTGTGTCGGTTGATGCAGGTGGAAAAACTCAGTCTTGGTGAGGCCGCAGCAATGGTCAACAGAGAAACAGGGAGAGTAGGGTGCATCGATAATGGCTCACTGCTGGTGGCTGATCGGCACGCTCTCGATTGATTCCTGTCCTGTCGGTCCCCCACACTGATGCAGGCTTCGGTGATCATGGTGAGAGCCGAATCAGGCCGCGCACACCGGTCGGGTTGCACCGGTTACAGATACTTTTTCTCCAACCGGGATATTCTTGCTTGATGTCTGTTTGTTTTTTAAGCTGTTGAAAGCCTTGTCTCCTACAGACAAGATTTTCGCCGGCCTAAACGGCTTCTTATTTCCCAGAGCATGTTGAGGGTATATGGATACGTTTTTTATTGTTACCGCTTTTGTGCTTGGTTTTGTTGCAAAACAGGTGGGGCTCCCGCCTTTGGTCGGTTTTCTTGCCGGTGGTTTTGTGCTCAACGCTCTGGGGTATACAGCAAGCGACCTGCTCTATCAGCTCTCGGATATTGGCATAATTCTGCTGCTGTTCAGCATTGGTTTAAAGGTGCAGGTTCGCCGGTTGCTGCAGCCCCAGGTCTGGGGTACTGCAACCGTGCATATGGCTTTTACGGTCGTGGTATTGGCTGGTTGCCTGCTGGCCATCAGTCTCACCGGATATGCTTTTTTCAGTTCTCTTGATGTGTCAAAAACATTGCTTCTGGGTTTTGCTCTCAGCTTTTCCAGTACGGTCTTTGCGGTAAAGATCCTTGAAGAAAAGGGCGATTTGACCTCCAATCATGGCCGCCTGGCCATTGGTATATTGATTATGCAGGATCTGTTTGCGGTCCTGTTTATTACCTTCTCCAGTGGTAAATTGCCTTCTCCCCTTGCCCTGGGGCTCCTTGGCCTGCTGCTGCTGAAAAAACCACTGGGGGTTGTTTTGGATCGCAGCGGCCATGGAGAGTTGCTGGTATTACTGGCCTGTATTCTTCCCGTCGCCGGTGCCTCGGTTTTCGAACATGTTGGTCTCAAACCGGACCTGGGAGCGCTTGTACTGGGTATGATCCTTGCCGGTCATCCGAAAACCGATGAACTCGCCAAAGCCATGTTCGGGTTCAAGGATTTGTTTCTGGTCGGTTTCTTTCTCACCATAGGCATGGCTGAGCTGCCAACGCTGCAAATACTGGAGGCAGCCGGTGTGCTGGTCCTGTTTATCCCGTTCAAGGTGGTCCTGTTTTTTTTCCTGCTGACAAGGTTTCGCCTGCGGGCTCGCACCAGCCTGTTTACCACTCTGCATCTGTCCAATTTCAGTGAGTTTGGTTTAATTGTCGGAGCGCTCGGGGTCAAAGAGGGATGGTTAGGCAGTGAATGGCTTATTATCCTGGCGGTGGCGGTCTCGCTCTCCATGGTTATTGCCTCGCCGTTTGGCAATATGGCAGCAAGTATTTATGCCCGCTATCATACTTTTTTCAGCACATTTGAAACCAAAGAACGAATGCCCGACGACAGAGTCATTGATATCGGTGAGGCTACCATCGCCGTTCTGGGGATGGGAAGGGTCGGGCAGGGAGCCTACCAGCACCTGGAGCACCACTATGGAAAACAGGTGGTAGGCGTGGATTTTGACCGCGAACGAGTTGCCGCCCACCTGGAGGCTAATCGTCGGGTCATCCATGGCGATGCTGGCGATTATGATTTCTGGAGCCGCGGCGTGTCACGACCGGAGCAGGTGCGGCTGGTGCTGTTGACCATGTCTCATGCGGCCAACCTGCAGGCTGTCAGAAGACTGCAACAGGTCCCCTTCTCGCTGGCTATCGCAGCTACGGCCCGCTATGCCGATGAGGTAGCCTCGTTGAAAAAAGCAGGGGCTGATCATGTATTCAATCTCTATGCAGAGGCGGGTTCGGGCTTTGCTGATCATGTATGCGAGTTGGAAAAAATAGTCCCATCGACCAAGAGAGGAACGACCTATGATGCAGCCACCTAAAGAACAGACCGGCAGTTTTCTCACCCTGCTGCTGTGCCTTATCGGGCTGATGCTGGCAGCCCCATTTACAGGATCTCGCCAAGATCCGCTGCTGGCGCATCTGGTGACCTCGGCGGTTCTTTTTGCCGGACTCTGGAGCCTGTTTCACAGGCGAAAAGTGCTCGCCGTGGGGGTGTTATTATTTTTACCGTCCCTGGCAGCACGCTGGTCCTATATCTACTGGCCTCGCGATCTCTTTCTGTATGCCATGTCCATCGGAACCGCGCTGTTCATGCTCTTTAATGCCTACGCTATTTTTACCTATATACTTCATCAGCGAAAGCCGCGGCCTGATACCATTTACGGAGGGATCTGCATCTATTTTTTTCTCGGGTTTCTCTGGGCTGAACTCTATGCGCTGACCGAGCTTGTTGTCCCCGGCTCCTTTTCATTTACCGTAGAAGGGCTGTCTTTGGCTTCGATCAAAGCAGAATTGAGTTATTTCAGTTTTGTCACCCTGGCTACTCTGGGGTATGGAGAGGTCACGCCGGTGAGCGATATGGCGCGGACGCTGGCTGTAATGGAGGCCGTCGTGGGGCAGATGTTTGTCGCGGTTTTCATCGCCCGGCTGGTTGGATTTCATCTTGTCGGTTCTCCAGAAAGGAAATGATCTGCACCTGAGACGGCCCGGCAGCTGTCTATTCTTTTTCATTGAGGTGATTCCAGGGGCAGAGACGCCGTTCCAAAAAGTCGAGCAGCAGGTAGAGGGAAAAGCCCAGTAATGCCATACCGGTTATTCCACTGTAGAGACTCACATAGTCTGCTCGCCCCCAGGAGTCCATGATGATATAGCCAAGCCCCCGGGTGGTGGCAAAGGATTCCACAAAAAAAAGGATCGCCACGGCCGTGCCGATGGAAATACGCAGAGCGGTGAGGATTTTCGGCAGGGATGCCGGAAGGATCACATGGAGATAGAGTTGAAGGCGGGTTGCTCCCAGCGTCTGGAGAGAATAGAGGTAATTTTGGTGAATCCCTTTGGCCGCATCCCTGGTTGTGACCAGGATCTGGAAAAAGATGACCAGGGCAATGAGCACGATCTTGGACAGGTTGCCGATACCAAAAAGAATGATCACCAAAGGCAGCAGGACAACATGGGGGATAGGGTAGAGGAGGTATACGAATGGCGAAAGCCTGCGATGCAGGGGAGCCTCACTGCCGATGAGGAGCCCCAGCGGGATGGCTGCCGCGGCGCCGAGAACAACCCCGGCAACAGCGCGCAGGGCGCTGATCGCGATATCGTCAACGATGTTTCCCTGAAAGAGCTTGGAGAAAAAATCACTCAGCACCTGCCACGGCTGGGGCAGGGCTATCGAGTTAAGCAACAGGGCCGTTCCTTCCCAGAGCAGGAGCAGGAGCATGGCTGCCAGAACGATGTCGCGCTTAACCAACATTGCACTCTTCCGTGAGCTGTGAGCGCAACATGGTGCAGCGTTCGAAAAAGAGGCGGCTGGTTCGGTAGTCGACGTCGCCTGCTTCCCTGTTGTCCATGGTTGCCGCTATGAATCCCGGGCTGCCGCTCAGGACGATGATCCGTCGCCCGAGAAAAACCGCCTCTTCGATGGAGTGAGTGACAATCACCGGAGTGATGGCTTTTTCCTGCCAGATGGTGAGGATAAGGTTCTGCAGTCGTTCCCTGGTGAGCGCATCAAGGGAGGACAATGGTTCATCCATCAGCAGGATATCGGGCTCAATGACCAGTGCCCTTGCTATAGCGACCCGCTGCTGCATACCGCCGGAAAGTTGTCCCGGGTAGTACGAACTGAAAGCGGACAGACCCATTTCCTCCAGCACGTCTTCAACCCTGGGTTTGATGAGCTGGTGAGCCAGTTTTTGTACCACCAGCCCGAGGGCAATGTTCCCGTAAACGGTTTTCCAGGGCAATAACCCGTAATTTTGCAAGATGGTACCGCATCTGGCTCCGGCGCCAGTGATTATTTTCCCCTGGTTGGGTTGAAGCAGGCCGGCAAGAAGAAACAGCAGGGTTGTTTTCCCGCACCCGGAAGGGCCGATGATGGCGCAACTGTCCCCAGGCTGGAGCTCAAAAGAAATATTTTCAAGTATCTGGTGTTCTTTTCCTGGTTTTCCATAGCGGAAAGCAAGGTTGCTGACCCTGATCATACACCCTTACCGGAAGATTTCGGTGGCCACGATGTGTTCATAGGCAATCGGCTCTACCAGCTCTTTGGCCACCATCCACTCGATGACCGGGGTAAACAGTTCGCGGGGGTAGGCGATTGGTTCGGGATAGCCAGGAATCGGGTAAGAGCTGGCCAGCTGAGGTGGAATCCTTCCTTTTTCCACAAACAGGGAACGAAATCGTTCCGGATCGCTGTTAATCATCCTCACTGCTTCCCCATAGGCAGCGAAAAAGCCGGATATCTCTTGCCTGCGTTGCTCAAGCACCTGATTGCGGAATACGATTACGGTCTGAGACAGACTTTGCTCGACCTGGGCATCGGATAGCAGCCTGCGTGCGCCCCGGCCCTCTGCTACCGAGGCGAGCGGCTCGGGAAGGGTGGCTGCCTGGACGGAGCCGGAGAGGAGCATCTGCATGCGGATGGGCATTTTTTTGATTTCTATTTTGTGTATTTCCTCCGCTGTAAAGCCCTGGGAGGCAAGCAATCGGTCGGTTACATATTCGATAATGGTTGCTGTGGAAACGGCGATTTCCACATTTTTCAATGCTTCTACGCTGGTGATGTCAGAACCTGGAGCAGCAAGTATGGCAAAGACACCCTCTTCCGGAGCAGCGCCCAGGCAGAGAGAGGTGATGCTGATGAAATTTCGGCCTCGGTCAAGGTGGATGGCACCGACAGGATCGTCTATGGCACCGTCAATAGCGCCGGCAGTCAGGGCGCTGTCCCGTTCCAAAGCACTTAGAAAAGGTACCAGTTCCACCCGGACGCCATTGCTGGCGTACAGGCCCTGCTCTTGGGCCACGTAAAAGGGGACCACGTCTTCGATGAGCAGCGTGCCAATTTTTAAGGGTGGGGCCCCCTGTACAGGAGCAGCCGCCAGAAGAAAAAGTAAAAGAAAAATAATTCGTTGCATATCGCTCACCCTCCGGTCAGTTGGGTTTTCGGCTCTGCGGTGTCTGCCAACCAGAGCAGTATGGTATGGATAAAGACCAGCATAGATCACTGAATCAAGGAAAATGGAAAAATACAGGCGGCAACGGTACGCTTCCAGCTGAACTTCCCCCTACGTGGCACTCAACACAACAGACTACCACGATTGCCTGGAGTTGTGGAGCTGAAAACAACGTGGGTGCGTGCTGTTTTTTCTATAGTGGAATTGCGGGTTGCGGGGTGTATTTTTGCAGAGGAAGACGAAAAATACGGACCACATGGTTGGACACATATCCCGGCACTGTCTGCTCGCCGGCAAGACGCGCTCGGAGAGATTCTCTCTTGCGACCGTCTTTATGCATTGTCCGTCTGTGCATCCAGTAGCTCACGGATGGTGAGGGCAAGTAAGCGGCTGTTCACTGGCTTCATCAGAAATTTACTGATACCAAGTTGTTGAGCTTCATTTTCTGCAATGACGGCACTGTAGCCGGTGGAGAGAATGATCGGGAGATCTGAGCGAATCCGCAGCATTGCCGTTGCCAGGTCTATTCCTGTCAGGCCCGGCATGGTTTGATCGGTTACAACAAGGTCATAGGCGTATGGATTGGCTTGAAAGGCTGCAAGTGCCTGTTGGCCGTTGGTCACCGCAGTAACCGAATACCCCAGCCTTTCAAGGATCTCCTTATACATCAAGGCTATGGTTTCCTCGTCATCAATCACCAGAATGCGTTCACTGCCGAGGGGAAGCGTATCCAGGCGTGCCGATTCCTTATGGAGGGGCAACGGATTGTCTCCGGAAGGCAAAAAATACACATGAAAGACGGTTCCTTTGTTCTGTTCACTTTCAACATGAATAAAACCACCAAATGCTTTGACAATGCCATGGACAACCGACAAACCCAGTCCAATACCCATGTTGATTTCTTTAGTGGAAAAGTAAGGATCAAAAATACGGCTGATTATCCGGGGGTCGATGCCGCAGCCGGTATCTCCTACACGTAGTTCAACATACGCCCCCTCTGGAACACCGGGCTTATTCCTGGTGTCGGCAGCTGTCAGCTTTACTGCGTGCAATTGGATAGTGATGATACCTTTCTCCTCATGCATGGCGTGTACAGCATTGGTGCAGAGGTTGATGAGAGTTTGATGAATACCGGTTGGGTTGGCGAGGATGGGGCCACACTCCGGATCAATCTTTTCTCGTATTTCAACGGTGGCAGGAAGCGTTGAATGAAGCAGCCTGACGGCTTCCCTGACCACCGAGACAGGGTCCGTGGGGTAAGTGGTATTCTGCTCTTTCCTGCTGAAGGTTAAGATTTGCTGAACCAATTCCTTAGCTCTTTCGCTCCCCTGGAGAATTGGCTCCAGGTATTTATTGATTTCGCTGTTTTTCGGGAGACCCCGTTTGAGGAGGTCGGTATACCCGATGATGGATGTGAGTATATTGTTGAAATCATGAGCAATGCCTCCGGCAAGGGTGCCAATGGCTTCCATTTTCTGTGCCTGGAGAAGCTGGTTCTGTAGCTGGTTTCGTTCTTGCTCGGCTTGTTTTTGTTTGGTGATGTCGCGTCCGACGCCGATGATTTCAATCACCTCTCCCTGGGCATCGACCACGGCTGTATCCGCCCATGCAAACCATCTCCAGCCATCCCTCGTCATGGCACGCTGTTCCATGTAGGCCGTGTATGGCGGCTGAAATAATGCCTCCATGGCCTTTGCCGTGGATTCCTGATCCTCTTCGTGCACGAGCGGCATGAATGTTTTACCGAGTAATTGCTCTTCCTCCATGCCAAAGGTTGTGCAATAGGATGGACTGACAAAGAGAAACTGTCCTTCAAGGTTCACTTTGACTATCATATCTGTCTGATTTTCAACCAGAAGCCTGTAGTTTTCTTCTCTTTTCCGTAAGGCCTTTGTTGATATATCGATCCTTTTTTTCAGGCGATTGATAAGGAAGAAAAGGAGCACAGAGGTTACCACAATGAAAAACAATCCCTTGAAGATCGAGTACTTCATTATGGTGTCGGGGTCGTGGAGAAACCAGTTGAGTACGGTATCTGAAAAGAGAATCCAGATGGTTGCGATTGCGGCATACACGCCGACGATCAGCGAGATCTCTTGTTTATTTTTCATCTGGGAAAGCCATGATGACCTTTAGTTTTGTTACATACAGGGGGAAAAATTAAAACGCCTACGCATTTATTTTTCTACATCCACTATGATGGTCATTATTTCATCGCTCAGCTTGCCAAGAGCGTGGCTTTGACCTTGAACAAATGCATCATAGCTTGAATCATTGGTTTTAATTCGAATTTCACTGCGCTTCATGGCAATGAATTCCTTTGTATCTCCTCTTAAAAGATTCCAGCGGGCGATAAGGACGACATCTCCTCCAAGCTGACCATCAAATCGGACCAGATCCATGGTCACTTGATAGTCAATCGGAACGCTAGAGCGCCAGGGAAACAAGAAAATAGAGTCAGTCTGCAATTTGTAACCAATATTTTCAGCAAGAACGTTTGCAAAGTTGCTTTTAAACGATCCTGACCATTGGTTATATTCGGCTTGATTGACGGTATGGTCTATGCGGGTAACAATTCGATTCTGATTGAGGTAATCAGCAATTTTAATGGGACCAATACCCACTGAAACTTTTCTTTGTATTGCTTGTTCTGGTTGGACGCCTTGAGTATCAAATATTGATGTAAGCGTATAAATGTTTGGTTGAGGACTTCTCCATGCGCATCCATAAAAAAACAAAAGCGCAATTGTTGTTGACAAGCAGACTGCAAGAACTTTTATCATATGAATTTTTCCTTAATTTTCTTTTCCCATGAGAATCGACTCAGGATGTCTTTCCAGGTAATCAGCCAGCTGTCGTAATGACCTCGACATAGCAGAAATATTTTGAAGCGTTTCTTCTGCTTGTATGATTATAGGGGCATTTTCAGAGGATATTCCTCTAAATCCTTCAAGACTTTTTTCAATACTGTTTGTCAGTGAGTCTAGGTCAGCATTGGCTGATAAGATCAGTTTGTTGAAATTCTCAGTTGTTTTTTTCAAATCTGATGAAAGCGGTTCAACCTGACTGTCCAATTCGTGGAGAAGCTTCCGAGAATCTGAAAGGGTGCCATCCACTTGTTGCGCCAAAGGGTCTATGTGGGCGTCAATTTTCCCAGTAGCATTTTTGACATTATCTGCGGCAAGCCTGAAGGAATGTATAGCGTTGATTATCTCTGGATCATTCACCAACTTGCTAATACCAGATATAGACTGTTCCAGGTTATTCATCATGCCTTTAAAATCGCTTTGCTGAAGTATCTGGAACAACCGTTCTGTGGTAGAAGGAATTGTTGGAATTTCAGGGGTTTCCTGAATCGTATACTTCAGTTTTGCTGGTGTCTCTGGATAATAGGCAAGCTCGATCATCAGTTGTCCTGTAATAAAGCTTTGCGTTGTCAGCACCCCTCTCAGACCTCTATCAATTAACTTCGGAAGCATGACTTCAGGGCTGATTCGTTTTTCCCCATCTACTATCAGTACGCTGTTGGGATCTATATCGATGTAGACAGGGATTATGTAATCTAACTTTTCATGATCAGCCAGCACTACAATCTCAGTAACTGCCCCCACGGCGACCCCGTTGAATAATACTGGCGCGCCCACGCTGAGTCCTTTTATGGATGTGTCGAAATAGAGTACATATTTGTCAGTTTTTTTGAAAAACTTACCCGAACCAAAAAGTACGACACTTGTTGCCAAAAGAAAAACAGCAATAACTACAAAGCCGCCAATCATCATTGTGTTAGCTTGTTTTGCCATTATACCCACCGAAAAGAGGAGATTAAGGGTGTCTTGAGTAGTTTGATTTTTCAATCAAGATTAAGGCATGGGAAAAATTTTATCATAGGCATAGACCGCATAGTGCGAGGATAACATTTTGACCAAAACGAATAAATTGGCAAAAAAAACAAGTACTCAAGGTGGCTTTAACTCTTCCCCACGGGTCAGGAACATATGCAAGGTAGGGTCACGACTCTCAGCAAGGAGTTTGTTCGGATCCCCTGTTGCCGTCATAGTCCGCTGAGAAACATCAAGAAATACCGAATTGTCACCTATGGCAAAAATACTTGCCAGTTCATGGGTCACAATCACCATTGTCGTACCCATACTGTCCCGCAACTCAAGAATCATGTCATCCAAACGCCGCGCACTCACCGGGTCAAGCCCTGCGGATGGCTCATCAAAAAAGAGAATTTCTGGATCAAGAGCCATGGCTCGGGCAATCCCAGCCCGCTTTTGCATCCCGCCACTTATCTCCGAGGGGTAGTACTCTCCAAAACCTGCAAGTCCGACCAGCTCAAGTTTAAGCTCTACGACCTCTTCAATCTCAGTTGCACTCAGGGTGGTATACGTTTCTAATGGTAGAGAAACGTTTTCAGCCAAGGTCATTGAACTCCAAAGCGCACCACTTTGATACATTACACCTGCTCGTCGAATAATCTGATCGCGGATTTCAGGCTCAGCACCCCAGAAGTCTGTTGTGCCATAAAAGACTTTTCCTTTGGCCGGACGTTTTAGACCTGTGAGAATAGTCATAAGCGTACTTTTACCACAACCGCTTCCACCCATAATAATGAATATATCCCCATGGTTGATGGTAAAATTTAAATCGCGCATAAGAACAAAATCACCGTAACCCATGGTGAAATCTTTTACTGTTATGTGAGGTAACCGGTTGGTCATGATATATTACTTTGGCAATTCGGTCGTGGTGTAGAGGAAACGAGTGTATTATTGAGGCGTCAAGCCTCAAAAAAAACCTCACGTTTTTTGTTCATCAATTTTTATTCCTCAGATGAAATGTGGCTTTTGTTCAGGTCAAATACCCAGCATGTTGCAGATAATTGTTATTATTGCTGTTGAAAGAATAATCCCAACTACAGCTGTAACCACCGCAGAAGTTGCTGCCTCACCTACAGCCGAAGCACTTCGTCCACATTCCATTCCCCGCATGCATCCAGAGAGTGAAACGATCACACCAAAAACAATTCCACTGAAAATTCCGATTCCTAAATCCCAAAGACGAACCGCTGCAATTGTTTCGTTGTAATATTGAATAAGTCCGATATCCAGCATAACGACGCCAACAACCATTCCTCCTAAAATCCCCATGATGTTGGCATACAGGCAAAGTAGCGGCATCATCAGTGCCAAGGCCAGCATTCTCGGTAATACCAAAAATTCCATAGGCGAAATACCCATGGTTTTTAATGCATCTATTTCTTGGTTTACCTGCATAGTACCCAGCTGGGCGGCAAAAGCCCCTCCGGTGCGGCCTGCCATCACAATACCTGTCATAATAGCTGCCATCAGTCGAACCATGGCTATGCCAACCAGGTCTGCCACGTAAATTTCAGCACCAAAAAGCTGTAGTTGAATAGCTCCAACAAAGGCCAGGATAAGCCCAACTAAAAAGCTGATTAAGGAGACGATTGGTAGAGCCTGCCCTCCACAACTTTCCATGGTCAGGAGCATATCCCTACGACGGAAGCGGGCCTTTCCACGGAAAAGTTGCACGAGAGCTAAGCTTGCCTCGCCTATGAAATCAAGCATTTTGCCTGTAGATTGAAACAGTTCGACCGTATCACTGCCAACATTCACCAGAAAAGGTGTCTTGCTGCTTGCTTTACGGGCACCCTTCTTTTCTGGTACGGCAGCAGCAAGAGTTAATAATTTTTTTGCTCCATCAGGTAATCCACTGCTTTCAACTCTTACTTTCTTTGCTCGGCATAATGTCCGTAGACGCTTCATATAGATTAATAAACCAGAGTCCCATTCACTCAGTCGGCGAGAGTCAAATTTGATTGTTGTTGGGGGGGAAGAGTGCAGGCGCTGATAGACCTCTTCAGCTGATGAACCAATATCTCCGAGCTTCCAAGAGCCAGTGAGAACGAGTGTCATAGTGCTATCGTCGCTCTCTTGAAGAGTAACTTCACCAGATTTTTCCATCAGCTATACTCCTTTCGAGAAAGCACTGCATGTTAGGTTCTGTCCTCATGTTTCTCCGTGTGAGGGTTTCTGCTCTTGAGCAAGTCCGCAGGTATTGTTTTATTTTCTGTTCTTATCCAGGGTCAACCACGCTGATTGACAAGAGTTATGGTTAATCCATTGCAAAACCAATGGGGTTAAGCACAGGCGGGAGGGGCTGATATGATGGTTGATTTATTATTCTACATTTTGCTTATATTTTCAGTCAGTTCAATTTTCATTGCGTTTCAAAATTATTGTGAGTCAATGTGGCTTGAATATTTTTGTTACCAAAGGAAAGGGGGAGCGCTCTTTCTGCCTTTTCGAAAATCTATCAAAAACGAGTACAGCCATCCAGGCATAGATAGTCACAGCTACGAAAAGGCTGGTTCTTACAAGCAAAGCTGTATAAACATCCTTTCCAGTGGCACTGTCGGCCACGGCCGGGCCGACAAGAAGCAGTAGGGTAATCATGACATTTTGCCAGAAGGAGGGGGTAAAATTACTCGTAAAGATGCCATAGAATTTTGCCGAAATGTAGATCCCGAAAAAGAAGATCCAGAGAAAGAACATCCAGAGGTTAGGAGCTATCCCCAAGCCCAGCCAGAGCAACACTGCAAACAATCCGCCCATAATGGTTGAACCCAGAAGCTCCAGACCCACGTTGCGGGCTTGGGAAACACTCGTCTGTTGCCCCAGAGAAACTGCTTTCATGATCATAGGGAGATATACCTGGGGGTTATAGAGACCCAGGAGGTAACTGGGGAAGACAATTAAGGTCGTCTGCAAAGCCAGCCAGCTTGACTCCTGTGGCTGCAAGCCCGGCTGGGTGGCAGGTGGTGTGTCGTCCTCTGGGAAAAAAGGGTACACTATCCACTGGCAGACCAGTACAACCCCGATAGCAATGATGATGGTTTTGACCAATGAGAGAGCGATTGCAAAGCCCATCATGCCTGCTGCTGAGATGATGGCTACCCCCATGGTCAGCAGTAACCCTACTATCTCTTTCCCCAGGTTGAGACTAAAATAGTTACTTACAAAGAGTCCCACCATCACAAGCATTAGGGCTGTTGCAGGATAGCTTCTCAGCATTGGGACCAGGAGCAGGCCGGTTCCCAAGGTGATGCATATAACGAGGACCATGCCTATGAAGGCTTTGAGCCTCATGGGTGGCTTTGGGGCAGCCGTTAAAAAAAAAGCGAGAAGAGGCGCCATATGAGGTAAATCCAACGCCAAAGCATAGCCTGCAGCTAATGAGAGAGCAGTAGTCAGGCTGAGACGGAATACTCTCCGTGCTTCAATAACCATTTTCTCTTTTGTACATCTCAGTAGGCATAGGAAAAAAAGCTGACCAAGCGAATATGAATTTTTGCCAACCAGGCAATAAACCCACTTCCCTCTCCATAGGCAACCACAGAAGCTTGTCCGCCGATTCTTAACTTTGCCGTTAAATCAGGATATTGGGCTGAGTCAAAATGAACGTATACCGGAAAGCGCTGAGATTGGCGCAACCAATCTCGATCATTGTCTATAGTGGGCAAGGTCCCAGGTGCCGGAGCTTGGCCTGAACTTACCCCTAAGCCTATGCTGCTGATTGTACCCTGGTATACTCTACCCGGAAAAATATCAAAAATAATCTCTACCGGCGTACCCGGGGTAATGCGTCCGAGATTATTTTCTGTGTATTCTGCCCGAACCCAGACATCTTTAACCGCAACCAAGGTCATCACGGGCGTGCCAGCTCCTGCATAGACACCGACATCAGCACGAAGGTCTGTAATCACACCGCGTGAAGGTGCTTTGACAATGGTTCTCTCTAAATCCAGTTCGGCTTTTTTAACGGCTGTGAAGGCGACTTTGAGCAGACTGTTATCCTCTCTGTCCTCTCCACCTTTTTTTTCTACTGCCTGTTGAATACTTGCCTCAGCTGCTGCAACTTTAGCCTTTGCGCTATCGAGGTTTGCCCGAGATATCTCGACTCGGCGGGTAGAAATGGTGCCAGGATCTTCTTTGCGCAGCCTTTCAAGTCGTCTGGTATCTTTTTCCGCTTTCGTCTGATTGGCTAAGGCAGCACTGAGATTAGCCCGAGCAGATTTCACTGCTGCGTCGCCGGCTTCCACCTGGCGCATCGTATTCTCCAAATCCGACCTGGCTTTTTCCAGAGCAATTTCATACTGGCTGGGGTTAATACGGAAAAGTTGCTCGCCTTCTTTCACTTCCTGGTTGTTCTTTGTCCATATTTCAGTAACAATTCCAGATACCTGAGGAGCAACGCCAACAACGTATCCCTGCACCCTCGCTTGTTTGGTATATGGGGTGTAGCGATCGGCGACCAGGTACCAGAGCAGACTGCAAATGATGAGGCCGAAAACAAGCCAACCACCCTTTTTCACGGCGCCGGGGGCGGTGGAAGCCTGATCCGATGAATCCGTGGCATTTCCATTTTTTTTTTCTTCAGCGTCACTCATTGACTTGACCTTCAACGTCGTTTTTCGATTCAGGTAGTGACATCTGTAACATATCACCCCAATCAGTCCTCTCTTCCATGACTCGACGCATATCCTCAGGGACAATATCTTCAGTGGAAGCAGGCTGCCAACCGCCTCCCAGTGCCTTGTAAAAAGCGATTACCGAGTTAATGTGCGCACCCTGATTCGATACAAAGTTTGCAGATTGTGCAGCAAGAGCGCGTTGTGAATCCAATACTCGTTGAAAGGCTGAATATCCTTCCTGGTAACGAGAACTTGATAATTCCAACGACCTTTGTGCAGCTTTCAGTGCGTGGGATAAAATTGTACCCTGCTCTCGGGTCTTTACAACACTGATCGCGGCATCATCAAGTTCCCGGGCAGCTTGAAGTACTGTATTCTGGTATGCTTCCAGTGCCTGCTGTAGGCGGGCATCCTGGACCCTGACATTATTCTTAATTCGTCCATAGTTAAAAAGGTTCCAGGTGAAGTTTGGTCCAATTCCAAGGGCTAGGGTGTCAATGCTGGAGTCCAGCGAATCACCTGACCATCCGAGATTGCCTAAAAGGGAAATTGACGGGTATAGGTCTGCTTCAGCAACACCTATCTGGGCTGATTGGGCGGCAACTTGCCAGGCCGCAGTACGGATATCAGGGCGGCGCATCAGTAAATTTGCCGGAACCGACCTGATCACCTGTGGATCCATGGAGGGCAGTTCAGCAATTGAGCCTTCCAATTCCTTTAATCCGCCCGGTGGTTTACCGAGCAGAACGCCTAAAGCATTACTGATCTGCTGCAGATTAATCTCAAGGTTGGGGATGGCAGACAACGTCGCCAGGTATTGGGTTTGAGCCTGTTGCCAATCTAATTCAGCGGCCTGTCCACTTTCATAGAGTCGTTTGGTTATTTCCAGACTTCGTTTCTGCAAATCGGCATTCATCTGTGCTATTTCGATTTGTTTTTCAGTGGTCCGGTAGGCATAGTAGGTTTGTGCAACCTGACTGCTTAACAAAACCTGCAGGTTCTGTTGGGTGGCAATCGAAGCAAAATAGGCAGCGTCTGCAGATTCAATGCCGCGCCTGAAACGGCCCCAGAAATCAAGCTCCCAACCAATGTTGAACCCAAGGTTATACTCGGTCAAATCATTATGCTGCCCGGAATTCTTCCCTTCGGTCTGCCAGGAGTCGATCCTGACCAGGCCACCTGTTGCCTGTTGCAGCTGGGGAAACCTGCTCCCAATAGATATGCCTAACAATGCCCGACTTTCTATTATCCTTAAGCCGGCAATGCGCAGATCAGGATTGTTTTTCCGTGCGATCTCAATCAATCTGTTCAGGGTCGGGTCTTGAAAAATCTGCCACCAGAAACGAAGATCGTCCTGCCCTGCAACAGCAGGTTGAGCCTGGCCGTATAGGTCAGTTTGATACGTGTCCAACCATTCTACATGTGGCTCATTGTAATCCGGTCCCAGCATGGTGCATCCCTGAAAAAGGGCCGGCGTGAACAGCAACACCACACAGAACAGCAATCTATTCATCGGTGCTCCATTGCTGCTTTTTCACCGGACTTTTTTTCAAGCATACTCACAAGAGGATTGGCACTTATACCATGAAGAATAACACTTAATAAAACAGTGCATATCATGGTCATGGATATTGTTTCGCCACCGGGAAGATGTTCATTGAAGACGATGACGCCGAAAACGATACTGGCCAGGCCTCGTGGCCCGAACCAACCCATGAAGAGTTTTTCTGTAGTACTGAGCTCTGATCCGCGCAGACAGAGAAAGACTGGCAGCATTCTCACAACTGTAAGGCTGAGAAGAGAATATACCATCACCTGCCAGGTGAACGCGGGGAGGGATGGTCCAACTACTGCAGCACCAAAAATAACCCAGGTGATCATGGCCAGAGTATCACCCGTTGCCTCAGCGGAGACCATCAGTTTGTCTAAGGACTCTTTATGCTTTGTCGCTATGCGTCCAAAGAGCAACCCGCCACAGAAAGCTGCTATGAATCCGCTGCCACCGGTTATTTGCGCAGTAGTAAAACAGAGGATCGCAAGTGTTACTACCGGCAACTGTCGCCACGTTTCGTTAATCCAGTTAAATCTGGCAGCAATCTTCAGTACTATTACGCCAATTGTGGTGACAATCACTGCACAAAGTAAACCAATGCCTATTTCTTCGATCATCAGATTGAGGAGCAGGCCGTCCTCTGCTTCACCGCCTACAACAAGCGTTAAAAAGGTTAAAAGAACCGGAACACAAATTCCGTCGTTCAGCCCGCTCTCAACATTCAAGGTCTGGCGAATAGGAGCAGGAACCGCTGGGTCGGTCACCACTGCCTTGCCAAGAGCAGCATCCGTGGGCGCCAACATCGTTGCTAGCAGTGCAAGGCCCAGAAGAGAAACATCCCATAATAAGACGACCCCAAGGGCAAAACCTAAGAGAATAGTAAGGGGAAGGCCAATGAGTAAAAGCCTTTCAGGTAATTTTATATGTTGTCTAAGGACGCGGAAATCGGCACCTGCGGCGTCAGAAAACAATACAATACCAAGAGTAACCTCTGCAATAACACGCAGGCCCTCAGCATCGATCTGCAAATCGAACAATCCTAATCCGGCAGAACCAACTGTCAGGCCAAATAGAGTATAAACCAGCGCGCCGTTGATAGGGGTTTTTTCAAACCAGCCACCTACAGAACTATAAAAGAAAGCAAGTAGAGCAAGCAGGGCAAGATTCTGGTAGATCATGGATAATACACCTCAACGCGTGTATAATTATGGTAACAGTCTCATTAAAACAGTTTCATAATTTTCCTTTTGCACCGTTTTTATTAGTATTCTATCTTTTCTGTAAACTCAAGAAAGTTGTTGGCAAGCGCAGTCCGGCCCTGATTCTATCGATCGCCTTTTTGAAAAAAGGAAGGGGAAAGTGATGACCAGTAGCAGAATGTGCCCTTAGCACTGGCGATCAAACTCTTGATTGAATACGGCTTTGAGGGGGGTGGTGCATTGAATGTAGTATGATTTTATTGTACTTGGCGATGCACTTGATCCCAGTTGAGCAGTTATCGACATGCTCCTGGCGGGCCTCACGATCACGTCTATGGTCACCAGCCCAACGCATAACCGGCGAGACCGGCTGTCAGGCCCACTGTAAAATTTATTCCCTTTATGCAAAGAAAATCGTGTCCGGATTCTGCCAGCAGCGGCAGCATGCCGTGACCGTCCTGGACGATTGAGCTGGCGAGAAAGATGCTGAACGGGATGGTGCCTTCAACAAAGAGCGTCAAAAACAGGATATGGGGACCAGACTCGGGAATAAGCCCCACCAGGCAGGCGGTCAGCAGCACAGTAAGTTGGTGTGCATGAATCCATCCTCCGAGGTGGAGACGATCAACGAAAAGGTACAGCAGCAGCAAGGCACCAAAAGTCCAGGCAAATATTCGCGGTACGTGGGCTTTTACCACATGACCCCACAGGTGCTCCTCAAGAAAATGATCCGGCACCGTGACAACGATCCCCATGGCTGAGAGTGAAAGCAGGAGAACTGTCCACCGTATCCAGTTCCACTCCTTTGGCCCAACCAGGCCCAGTGTCATGGCTACCAGAAAAAACAGGGATAGACCAGCGAGAAGAGCGCGGTAGGGAGAGCAGTGCCTCCATTGCATTGCCAGCAGTTCCTTGGAAAAGCACCTGCAGGTTGCCTCCTCGTGCAGGTCAAAATCAATATGGCAGTGGGGTGCGCGGGCCTTTTGTCCGATCCGGAGCGCATCCGTCGCATAACCGGTACCCAGGCCGATAACCAGGAGCAGGAAAAAAACCGGTAGTGATTGCTCAGGGATCATGGAGAGCATGACAAAGGATTCATCACCGCTGGTGGCAATCATTGCCGCCACCACTGCCCCCAGGCTGATTTCTCCATGGGTATAAAGCGATACGGCGGCAAAAGCGCCCAGGCACCCGGGGGTTGCCCCCAGGAAAGCAGCCAGAAGATACTGTCGCCATCGTCCTCCGCGCAGCCCCTGTTGCCAAACCCCTCGGCTGATAACATTGAGATACTCTATGATCACCATCATCATAAAGACGCAGCCGGTGATCATGAGGGCATGGCTGGTGGTCTGTCTAAGGACGGCAATCATGAAGTGGCACTGAGGACTTGATTGGCAATCTCCATGAATATTTTTCCGGTTGCAGAATCGGGAGAAGCCTCCATTAATGGCACCCCGCTGTCTCCTCCCAAGCCAACGGCAGGGTCAAGAGGCAGGGAGCCCAGCAGGGGAATGCCTGTCTGTTGGCTGAGTTTCTCCCCGCCTCCGCTGCCGAAGATGGCAATCGGCTCGGCTGTGTGACCGCAGGAAAAACCGGCCATGTTTTCCACCAAGCCGATGACCGGCTGTCCTATTTTTTGAAACAGGGTGATCGATCGACGCACGTCGGCAAGGGCAACTTCCTGGGGGGTGGTGATCATCAGCACCGAGCAGTGCGGCAGTGACTTGGCTATAGTGATGGATGGGTCGCCGGTTCCGGGTGGAAGGTCGATCACCAGGTAATCCAACTCGTTCCACCGCACCTGGTCAAGGAGTTGATGAATCATCTTTGATACCAGGGGGCCTCGCCAGATAAAGGCTTCGTTTTGTCCTGCGGTCATCCCCAGCGACATGACCCGCATGCCATATTTATCTTTGGGAATGATCATGTTGTCCTCCTCGTCCACCGCTTCGGTGATATCGAGCATGAGGGGGACGCTGGGACCATAGACATCGGCATCAAGCAGGCCCACCTGAAGCCCCTGCCGGGCAAGGGCAAGGGCTACGTTAACGGCGATGGTTGTCTTGCCGACGCCGCCTTTGCCGCTGGCGACGGCAAGAAAATGTTTTACCTTGGCGACGCCTTTCAGCGGTGCTGGAGGAAACAGGCGCTGCGCCTCACCTTTGCTGAGTTCCTGGCAGTCCACCTGGACCGAACGCACGCCGTCAACGTGACTGACGGCATTTTCAATTTGCTCAACTAAGGCGTTTTTCACCGGGGAGCGCAGGCTTTTCAGGGCCAGAACGAGCGAAACGTTATCGTCGTGGATGGAGAGGTCCCGAATAAGACCGATCTCGAGCAGGCTTTTTTTCAATTTAGGGTGTTGCACAGTGTTGAGTGCCGCACGAACGTGCTTTTCCTCTATCATTTTGCTCTCCTAGGGTACTTCCAGCAGGTTGTCCCCATTCTGGGGTGGTGATGATCAACGCAGAGCGCTCTCAGTATGCAGTCAACGGCGCCTCCTGCCGCCGCCCATGCCACGGCCTCCGCCGCCTCCCATCCCTCTGCCACCCATTCCTCTTCCACCTCCGCCTAGTCCCCGTCCTGCTCCCATACCCGGTCCACGGCCGGTTCCCGGTTGGCCTGTTTCGGTTGTCTGCGGGGAGGTCTCATCGCTTTTTTGCGGTGAAACCTTACCGATCGAATCCCGATAATGGTTCAATGCTTCCTCTACGTTCATTTCGCCGGAAACCCCTTCTATCAACTGGATACCGGAACCTCGAAGCGCGTCCTGGGCATTGGGCCCCAAATGTCCAGTGAGCAGGGCTTCAACTCCCTGGTCCAGCATAATTCGGGCGGCGCCTATTCCTGCACCCTGCGCATCGGCCACTGCCGTGTTTTCAATGGCCTGAGCCTGGTCGGTTTCAGTATCGATAAGCATGAAGTAGGGAGCCCTGCCAAACCTGGGGTCTACAGCAGATGTCATGGTGTTACCGGTTGATGTAATACAGAGTTTCATGTCTTCCTCCTCGACGGACTACTCGCTGAAGAGTAGCCGGATACCTGGAAAATGAGTACAGGGTGGGCGGCATCACCGTCCAGCCCCTTTCTGTGCATATACCAAGCAAAGATAATGCCATTGAAAAGTAAGTAGAAAAAAACTATTGTTTTCCTTATGTTGTGTGTTTCGGTAGGGGAGAGGCGGGGGGATATCTGCAAATATTTGCAGAGAGCGAAGCGGCAACCCTGCCTAGTAGTGATGGGGGAAGGGGAATGGCTGTTAAGGGATATCGAGTTTTCGGCGTCGGTAACGGAGCGTGGAATATTTCATGCCCAGCAGCTTGGCGGCACGGGTTTCGTTGCCATCGCTTAAACGAAGCGCTTCGTTGATATAGGTTTTCTCCACCGAGCGAAGCAATGCAGAGAGGTCGACGCCTTGATGGTCGAGTTCCGGGCGAAGCTGAGCGGTCAACGATAAACACTGTTCACAGGGAAGCGCATTGCGAATATCCAGATCTGCAAGGCTTATCAGCGGCTCCGAGGCTACAAGGGCGGCTCGTTCCACCATATTCTTCAGTTCGCGAACATTTCCCCGCCATTGTATCCGCGTCAACGATCGCTCGGCTTCCCTGCTGAAACCGGCAAAGGATTTGCCGAATTTATTTCCGAACTCAACGAGAAATTGCTTGGCTATAGGGAGTATATCCTCCGGATGGTCGTTTAACGATGGGGCTTTGAGGGTGACAACCCCGATTCTGTAATACAGGTCTCGGCGAAAGGTTCCCTCATCAAGCATTCGCTGGAGGTCCTTGTTGGTGGCTGATACGATTCTGGTGAGTACGCACTGCTTGATGGAACTGCCGACCTTATAATATTCGCCTGTTTCCAGGAAGCGGAGCAGTTTGGCCTGGGCATCCAAATCCAGGTCGCCTATTTCATCAAGAAAAAGGGTGCCGCCAGCCGCCTGCTCAATCATCCCTTTTTTTCCGGATGGGTGAGCTCCACTGAATGCGCCTTTTTCGTAGCCGAATAACTCACTTTCCAGCAAGTCTCTGGGGATGGCGGCGCAGTTGACCGCAATAAACGGCCCCTGAAAGTGCGGGCTTCTGTAATGAATGGCGCTGGCAATCAGTTCTTTTCCGGTGCCTGACTCGCCGAGTATAAGAATTGGTGTATCAGGGCTTTGAGCAACTTTTTTAATGTATTGCATCACGTCTTGGATAACTTTGCTCTCGCCAATAAAAATGGGAAGGTTTTCTTTGAGACACTGTTCCTGTAAATTATGGACCTCCTTTCGCAAGCGGATACTCTCCAGGGCGTTTCGGATCGTCACTTCCAGGCCATCCATCTCAATTGGTTTGACCACATAATCATATGCCCCCATTTGCATGGCCTGGATAACGGTGGCAATGTCCTCATAGGCAGTGATCATGATTACCACCATTTCCGGATACCGGGTTTTCATGGCTGCAAGAGCTTCCAATCCGTTCATTCCGGGAAGCCCTATGTCCAGCAGGACCAGGTCCGGCACGTCATCGTTCATCATCTCCAGAGCGGATTCGGCATTGGTAAAGCAGCTGCAGTTGTACGTTGCAGGTAATCCGCAGGCAATACCCCTGGCTAACGACTGCTCGTCGTCAACGATATAGATGGAGTACATCATCTTTTTTCGGCCTCCTGCCTGACTGGCAACTCGATAATGAACATGGCGCCTCCCCATTGGCTGGGTTGCACGTATATCATCCCGTGGTGATCGCTGATGATTCTCTGGCACAGGCTTAATCCGATGCCTGATCCGTAATATTTGGTAGTGAAAAACGGATCGAATATTTTTTCAGCATGGTCGGCTGTCACCCCTGAACCGGAATCTGCCACCGTTATGGTGAGGGCGTGGCCGCCACTGTTGGTAATGGTGCCCATGGTTGATATCGCCACTCGCCTCTCCCCGCGCTGTTCGCTTAATTCTTCCAGAGCGTTGGTGAGCAGGTTGATAATCACCTGTTCGATCAGCTGTTCATCCAACAGAGTCTTTGGGAGATTTTTTGCAAGATTGACCTCCAGGGTTACGCCGCTTTTGCGCAGGGTGACCGCTGATAATTCAATGGCATTGGTTACACAGCGGTTGATGCCTGTCATTTGCATCTGCCCTTTGCCGGGTTTGGAAAAATCCATAACCCGTTTGACAACAGCCTCTATTTTTCTTGAGGCTGCATTCATCTCCTGTATCACATCTGCCAGATCAGGTCGATGTTCAGCCGAGGACTCTTCGCCGATGAGGACCTTTTTCAGGGTACTCAGGTACACATTGATGGTAGACAGGGGGTTGCGGATCTCATGAGCAATACCTGCTGCGACCCTTCCCAGGGAGCTCATCTTATCCTGGATGGAAAGCAGGCGTTCCAGCTCTTTGCGTTCGGTGAGGTCTCGGGCAAAAATGCAGGCATACTCCCGGCCGCTGAAGGTGATGTGGGAGGTATGCGTCTCCACCGGGATTGTGGTGCCAGAGGAGGTTCTATGGGTCGTCTGCTCCCTGTGAGAGGATTTTTTCAGCACCGACTGCCAGTGCAGGCGAAAGGTTTCCGCTGTCAGATTGGGGTTGATATCCCCAATGTCCATGGAAAGAAGTTGATCCCGGCTGTAGTTGAGCTTTGCACAGAGGGTGTCGTTAACATCGACGATTCTTCCTTCTTGGCCGAGCCAGTAGATCATGTCATCGGCATGGTTAATGGAAAAACGGGTAAAGCGAAGCGTTTCATTGGCCAGGTGCCGTTCGGTCACGTCTTGAACAATGGAGAGAATAAACTCTCGGTTAAACAGCGGGATTCCTTTAACGTTGACAATCCGTTGTTCACCGCTGCTGGTCGTGTGGGCAAGGTTGTTCCATATCATTTTCGCCGGGTCGCCGGTTGCTATATCCTGCAGAGTCCTTCGTTGAATGGCGCTTCTGTATCGGGGGTCGGGATAGACATGGACGAGAAATGATTCGAAATCACTGAGTACTTCCCGCGGCCATCCATAGATTTCAATAAATTTCGGGTTCATATACCGGGCAAGTCCATCGTCTATCGAACCAACGGCAATGCCGATAGGCAGGTTGTCTAAAATAGCCTCGATCAATTCATTGCGTCTGCTGAGTTCTTCCCTGCTTTCCCGGAGACCTTCGTATAATCGCTCCAGATCATGGTTTTGCTGAAGTAACGCTGCATAGGCATCGGTTAACTCGTGCGTGCGCTCCTCGACCCGCTGTTTCAGTAGCAGCCGTTCCTTGACCAGGGCTGCTTCCAGTTGTTTTCTTTGGGTAATATCACGATTGCTTGCTCTTCTCCCCAAATGGCTGCCATCATCTGCAATTACGGGTTGGCAGTAATGCGATATCCAGCGTTCCTCGCCTGTTTGAGTGGTAATGCGGAAATCGAGATGAAAAACAGCGTCAGTCATTCTTTCCTGCGCATGATGGGTCTCCAGGGCTGACTGTTCATCGGGATGGGTGATCATTTTCAGCAGGTGGGAGCAGTGGGTGAAGGCATCTCTGGAGTAGCCGGTAATTCGTTCAAACGAGGGAGAGAGGTAGAGGAGCCGTCCTTCGGGGTTTATCCAATATTCCCAGTCATAGGTGAAATCAGCCACTGATCGGAAGGTATGGGCTTGTTGTTTAAATTCTTTTGCCCTTCGGTCAAGTTTGGAAAAATTGTGCCTGAGTTCTTCTTCGTCTTGTTTGCGTGCAGTAATGTCTTGAACCGTTTGCACCGCGCCCCATACCTTGCCTGCGTGGTCCTTCAGAGGAGCAGCGGTGAGGAACAACCATCTGGGGCCTTCGCTGCTTTCCGAAAAGTACCCTTCTCCCTCATACCCCCCTTCCACGAGCAAGGTCTGGCGAAATCCGTTTCCGCAGAGGGCCTGTACCTCGCTTAAGGATGCATCGTCTACAATGAGATCGACCAACAGCGGCTGCTTTTGGGAATAAAAGGCACGCCAATGTGTATCTGTTCCTTCCATTCGTGCTGCAGCAAGGGCTGTCAGCGCTTCACAGGCAGGGTTCCAGAGAATGATGGTATGGCGGTTATCGATGGCAAAGGTTGGAATGGGGCTGGACGTGAGCGCCAGAATCGAACTTGGGGCTGGAGCATGCATTTTCTATTCCCCCGCAAAACAGGACCCTAAGGAGAGGAGGGCTGGATAACCTCTCGACAACACGCGCATGGAGACGAATTTTTCCTCATGTGGCACCCTACCACCTTGGAACCATATCTGCAAAAAATTGCATTTTTAACTGCAAAAAAAAGCACTTCTTGTTGCCATATTTTTTTGTGTTCAGTGAGGATGGCTGTAACGCACCGAAACACATCCATTTTTTAGATAACAGGCCCTGGCACGATTTCTGCCACTTAATAACTAGAACAGGAAGATTGCAGGAAGGGAAGTGGCGACCAGGTCACTATTATCTTTCACCGGACGGACCGGATGGTTTAGGCGATAGAGGGGTATGCGGCGAAATCAGCACATCTTGCTCATTGATGGGGACGAAGGGATACGGAATTCCTTGTCCTTGTTTTTGGGTTCTCACTCATGGGTGGTGGATACTGCGGAAAACGGCACGCAGGCATTCGATGCTTTGCAAAAAAAGCACTATGTCGTTGTCCTGTGTGATGAATTGTTGCCCGATACCAGCGGAATACATCTGTTGGAACACATTTACCGTCGCTGGCCGGAGGCCAAGACAATCCTTTTCCAGCTCTATGGCAACCGTAAAGCTGTTGAGCCCACCAAAAATGGGCCAATCAATGGTCTCCTGACTAAGCCGTTTACCGGCTCGGAGGTTGAAGATGCCCTTTTGGGGCTGCTCGGCGTGCATTGCCGAGCCCCACAAAGCTTCACAGGGAAGAATCCCCTGGAAGAAAATCGGCCAGCTCGTTTCTGCCGGGACGCCGCAGGGAGGGAAAAAAGGTGAACACCCGATCTTCAGAGGGAGCCCAAGCAGCGATTGAGCGCATTCTTACTGCTGATGCGACCGCCAAGGAAGTGGTGAAGCGGGCCGAAAATGAGGCAGAGCGGGTGATGCATGCTGCCGAGCAGGAGGCAGAAGCAGTCCTGGCGGTCCTGGAAAAGGGAAAGCAAGAACTCCTGAGGGAGGAGATAGCACCGCTTATCCGCCAGGGAGAGGAGCAGGCGCGGCGGACAATCAGGGAAGCAGAGCAGTATATTGAGCAGCTCCAAAGAAAGTTGACTACAGGCAGGGAGGCCCTGGTGAGCGAACTTCTCGATCTCCTCCTGGGTGGCGGTGAGCAGGAGACCAAGAGAGCGAGCGGGGGGAAGTGATGCTGATTGCTGCAGCTCGATACGGCTATCTGCATGCCAAAGTAAGGGCCTTGCGCAGCAGCAGACTGGGTGAACAGGACCGTCATGTGCTGCTGTATGCCGGTGACCTGAAAACCTGTCTTGCCTATCTGGTTACCACCTCCTACGGCCAGTGTTTTGACCGGACTGATGGTGATGAGCCGGTACTCTCCACGCTTGAGCGGCGGCTTGCTCGACCGCTGTTCAGTCACTATGACGCTATACTCCACGCCTGTCATTCAAGGAGGGCCCGTGAGGTGATTATAGCCCTGTTAGCTCGCTTTGAAGTGGAAAACCTGAAGGTATTGCTCCGTGCCAGGGTCAGAGGAGAGCCAAAGGAGAGGGTACACCAGCTGTTGTATCCAATCGGCCGCCTCAGTCGATTGAACTGGGATGGATTATGGCAGGCAACAACCATGGCCGATCTGCTGCAAATGCTTCGAAATGAACCGTATCACCGGGCATTGCTGCATGCACTGCCGCAGTTCGAAGCACAGCATCGTCTTTTTCCTTTGGAGATGGCACTGGATCTCGCCAGGGTCGACCGATTGCGGCAGGCTGTTGACCAACTTGGCCGAAGGGACAGGGTAAAGATTGGCGGAATTATTGAACTCTGTGTCGACGTGTTCAATATATCCTGGGTGATACGGCTGAAAACCGTATATGGGTTGAGCCCTGAGGAGATTATTCACTATACGATTCCCGCTGGAAAGACCGTTTCTCTTTCCATGCTCATGCATTTGGCATCGGCAGCTACTGCCGAGGAGGGGTGTGGAAGGTTGCCTGTGGCGCTCCAGCGGTATCTCGGCGGAGTAGCCGAATGGGATGAGGTTGAGGGGCGTCTTGGTATGCATGTGGTAGCCACCCTGCGGCAAACCCTTGCTGGCCTGCCGTTCCATCTTGGAATAGCCGCCGCATACCTCCTGGAAAAAGAGATTGAACTGAAGAACCTGGTAACCCTGCTCCAGGCAAAAGCCGCTCGACTGACCACCAAAAGGATCCTTGCCCTGGTATCATGGGAAACCACGGAGAAACAGTATGCTTCGATCGGTTAAACTGACCAGAGTTACCATTCAGGTGCCTGAAGAATACCTCTCTGCAGTAATGGGTATCCTAGGTGATTTACGTCTTCTTCACCTGATCAGAGTTGAGGAAACACCCATGGGAAAGTTGGGGTATGTCGCCCATGTGAATGTGGAAATGGTCAACCGATACGATGCCCTGTTGGCACGGCTCACTCGTTTGCTCGAAGAGCTTGCCATTACAGCGCCTCCTCCGATGATCAGGTCCATTCCGGAACCGGGAAAGCTTTTCTATCAACTGGAAGAGGCATGTGCAGCTAATGAGGGTCATGTTGCCGAGGCCCTCAGTCTGCGACGGGAGCAACAGCAGACTGTCTCGGCCCATCAGGAGCTGATAGATCAGCTGGAACTGCTTAGGCCCCTTTCCGTGCGCCTGGAAAGGCTGGCCGCTCTGCGTTTTGTGTGCTGCCACGTAGGCTTGGTTCCTAAAGAGCATCTGGAGCGTCTGGAGAGCAGCCTGGAAGCCATCTCGCATACCCTGATCCCTGTCAATCACAAGCAGGGACGGGTGGTCCTGTTGGCCATGACGCTCAAGGAGGATGAACAGGTCCTGTTGCAGGTATTGAAAAGCGCTTTCTGGGATCCGTTGGAGATCAAACCAGAGCTGACCGGAACCGTTGACGAGCACCTGGAGAGACTGTACCGGGAGATGGAGCAGGCAAGCCGCCAGCTTCGTGCGCTTGACCAGGAAATACAGTCCCTTGGCCGTCAGTACGGGACCCAGTTAATGGTACTGCGTGAACAGGTGTTTATGGCACGCCAGCTGTTGCAGGCCCAGGAAAAATTTGGACGGATCGATCACACCTATCTGCTCTCCGGTTGGCTGCCCCGGGACTTGTTTGAACAATTGAGCCGAAAGGTCAAAAACACATGCTCGGACAGGGCAATGGTGGAGCAGGTCGCCCCTGAGGAGATCAAGGAGGTGCGCTCCGGTATTCTTTCCATCCCCGTGCTTTTCAATAATCCTGCCCTAATTCGGCCATTCGAACGATTGACAATGCTCTACGGGACGCCTTCCTACGAAGAGGTGGAGCCGACCGGGTTTTTGGCGATAACCTTTCTGCTCCTGTTTGGGATGATGTTTGGCGATGTAGGCCACGGGTTGGTGCTGAGCGTAGTGGGCTACCTGGTGTTTAAAAAAATGTACAGCTACACCGATTACGGCATCATTCTCATGGAAAGTGGGTGTGCTGCTGCGGTTTTCGGTTTGCTGTACGGCAGCGTTTTCGGCATGGACACCTGGATTCCCGCACTCTGGATGCGACCAATGGATAATGTACTCTACTTCATGCAGGTGTGCGGGGTGATAGGGGTCGGTATGATCAGTACAGGGCTTGTGCTCAATGCGGTCAATGTGCTGCGAAGGCGCCGCTACGCAGAACTGTTTTCTGCATCCGGTCTTGCCGGCGCACTCCTGTACTGGTTGGCAGCAGCACTGGGTATCCGATGGTACCTGGCAGGCCCGCTTAGCGGGTGGGAAAAGACAGCGGCTTTCGCTGTTGCAGGGGGGCTCGTTGTACTGATGATTCTCCAGCGCCCGGTCTTGATGCTGCTCCGCACCAAGATCACGAGGAAAAATCCAGCGGTCTTGCAGGGGGTCGGTATTGCGCTGCTGGAATCCGTCATTGATCTCTTTGATGGGCTGCTGCGTTATTTTTCCAGCACCATTTCCTTTGTGCGTGTTGCCGCGTTTGCGTTTGCCCATGCGGGCCTGTTCATGGCGGTGTTCACTTTAGCCGACATGATACGCAGTGCACAGGGGACTGGTTTTCTGTACCTGCTGATCCTTGTCGTCGGCAATATCATCATTATCAGCCTTGAAGGGTTGGTGGTGTCCATTCAGACTGTACGCTTGGAATATTACGAGTTTTTCAGCCTGTTTTTTCGTGGCGGCGGAAAACTTTTTCAACCGATGTTCAAAGAAAAAACAGAGCAACATGAGAACGAGTATTCAAGGAAAGGTGGTTGATCATGCAATGGAAAACACTGTGGGTGGTGCTGGCATTTGTCATGTTTCTGCTTTTACCGGCAGTCGGGTTTGGTCAGGAAGCGGTTACCGCCTCCTCGTCTGCTCAGGATTCGGTGAAGTGGGGGTTTATTGCCGCGGCAATTGCCGTAGGAGCGTCTTCACTCGGGGCAGGAGTTGCGGTCGCCCTGGTGGGTTCAGCCGCCATGGGGGCGTTGAGTGAAAAACCGGAGATGGCGGGCAGGGCCCTGATTTTTCTCGGCTTGGCTGAGGGGATAGCCATCTATGGGTTGATAGTTGCCATAATGATTTTGGGAAAAATTTAGAAGGAGTGGTGCAATGAAGGTGTTGGTTATTGGTGATCCCACCACGTGTATGGCGTTTTCACTGGGTGGGATAATGACCCGCAGCGTCACCGGAAGCGTAAGCGCACGCGAAGCGCTGCAAGCTGCTGCTGACAATGAACAGGTCGGCCTGATCCTGATTACGGAAAGGGTCGCTTCGCTCGTTCGCCCGGAGGTGGAGGTCATGCTGGATGCTCGCCATCTGCCACTGGTGGTGGAGATACCTGACGATGCCGGACCGGTTCCCGGACGACCCACTGCCGGAGAGTTGATGGTAAACCTGATGGACCATTGAAACGGGGTGCAAAATGTTGCTGCCGGATAGGGTTGCGCTGCTCTGCAGGAATATTCACGAGAAGGGGCAGGCTGCCGCCCAGGAGGTGCGTGAAACGTCCATTGCTAAGGCTGCACAGCGTGTTGCAGAGGCTAAGCAGCAAGTTCGTGCCGCCCTGGAAGCATTTAGGGTAAGCAAGCGGCAGGAAACGTTTGTTCAAGTGAGAAAACGCGAAGACGCGGCAGTGTTGAAGGCCAGACAGATGGTCCTTCATGCCAAAGAAGAGGCGCTGCATACACTATATCTCGACCTGGAACAGCGTCTTCATGCACAGCAGGCAACCGAAGCGTATCCGGGAATACTGCAGCAGCTTGCCCTGCAGGCGATCCGGCAGCTCCCCGGTGATCGGATGTGGATTCAAGTCCGGCAGGCGGATCAGGGACTGGTGGATACAGCCTTTTGCGCTTTGCTTGCCGCAGAGAGCGGGCGAAAGGTAAAGGTGCAGCTTTTGCCTGAGCCTGCAGCTATCAGCGGTGGTTGTCTTGTTGTATCCGGCGAGCAGCGGATACTGATTGATTGCTCGTTCACCGCTTTACTCGACCGCAACCTTCCCCGGTTACGGGAACTTTTCACTCAACGGATAGTGGAGGAACAATGAAGTCCACTCTTCCCCAGGATCAACGGGATGTTTCCGGTCGCCGCACCGCGACCATCCGGAGAATAAGCGGTCCTGTACTTTCCGTTTCGCCCGCATCCGTCTTAACCATGAATGAATTGGTTGAAGTGGGCGAGAACAGGCTGCTTGGCGAAGTGATCAGTCTTGACGGAGAACATGCAACCGTCCAGGTGTATGAAAATACATCAGGCATTGTTCCCGGGATCAGTGTTGTGGGGTTGGGAATGCCCCTTTATGTGGAATTGGGACCGGGCTTGCTCGGAACGTTTTTCGACGGTATTCAGCGCCCGCTCAGTCAACTTCGAAGGGAGTGGGGCGACTTTATCCGGCGGGGAAGAACCGGTTCCCCCCTTGATCGGAACAGGTTGTGGTATTTTACCCCGCTGTTGCAGGTTGGCAGCCGGGTGCAGGGTGGGGAGATCCTGGGAGAGGTGATGGAGTCAAAACGTATAGTCCATCGGGTGTTGATACCGCCACATGTCGACGGCGTACTGGAGACTCTTGCTTCAGGGGGCAGTTACACCCTGGAAGACCGGATCGGGACGGTAAGAAAACCTGATGGTGAAACCCACGTTCTGCGCCTGTTCCATCGCTGGCCGGTCAAGCAGCGTCGTCCCTATGCCCAGCGGCTGGTGCCCAGCGAACCGCTCATAACCGGGCAGCGGGTTATTGATACGTTTTTTCCGCTTGCCAAAGGAGGGACTGCTGCAATTCCCGGCGGCTTTGGCACGGGTAAAACCATTACCCAGCACCAGCTCACGAAATGGACCGATGCCGATATCATCGTATATATCGGCTGTGGGGAACGAGGTAATGAGATGACAGGGGTACTGGTTGACTTGCCCAAGCTGCTGGACCCCCGCAGCCAGCGGCCGTTAATTGAACGAACCATTCTCATTGCCAATACCTCGGATATGCCGGTCGCTGCCCGTGAAGCCAGCATCTACACCGGGATCACCATTGCTGAGTACTACCGCGACATGGGATATGACGTTGCTTTAATGGCCGATTCAACCTCACGATGGGCTGAGGCGCTGCGGGAGATTTCCGGCAGGCTGGAGGAGATGCCGGCAGAAGAGGGGTTTCCTGCGTACCTGGCCAGTCGTCTGGCCGCCTTTTACGAACGTGCCGGACAGGTGGTCAGTTCCAACGGCCGCACGGGCTCGGTTACCTTGATCGGGGCTGTTTCACCGCCAGGTGGTGATTTTTCCGAACCGGTAACTACGCACACCAAGCGTTTTGTGCAGTGTTTCTGGGCACTGGACAAGGAATTGGCAGGAGCACGCTATTTTCCCGCCATCCATTATCTGTACAGCTATTCAGGGTATGGTGAACGGGTTGAGCCATGGTGGCGAGAACAGGTAGGGCCGAAGTGGAGGGAGCTGCAGAACAAGGCCATGCGGCTGCTGCAGGAGGATGCCAGGCTGGAAAATACGGTCAAGCTGCTTGGAGAGGAAGCCCTTCCCGATGACCAGAAGCTGATTATCGAAGGAGCGCGACTGCTGCAGAACGATTACCTCCAGCAAAGTGCATTTGACCCGGTGGATACCTTTGCCAGTCCGAAAAAGCAATACCAGCTCCTTGCCATTCTTCTCTATTTTTTTGATCGGCTCACCCAGGTTGTCAGTATGCGGATTCCCCTGTTCAGGGTCATGGAGCTGCCAGTTGTCGCTCGGCTGCACCGCCTCAAGACAACGGTGACAGGAGATGACCTGGAACCTTTTGAGGAATTGAAACAACAGATTGACCAGCAGGTGGAGGCATTGCTCGAGCACCACCAGGATGGTAGCTTCGCCAAGCCCATGGAGGAGCCTGCAGAAAACGATCATGCTTTTTTCGGGAGGTAAGTATGAACGTAGGTGAGCAGCAGCGTGCCGCAGGGCTTCCGTCGGCAGCGGAACCCCAACTTGAATATGTGGGTCTTGATCGGATTGCCGGTCCACTGGTGGTGGTGCAGGGAGTCAAAGGTGCAGGATTTGACGAACAGGTGGAAATCCTCCCTCCTCTAGGGCCGGCGCGTCGTGGCCGCGTTCTTGCCGTAAGTGAAAAGGCAGCCGTTGTCGAGGTGTTTGAGGGGACGGTTGGCCTGGATCAGGTAAAGACCAGAGTTCGTTTTCTTGGGCGCCCGTTTGCTATCAAGCTTGCAGGAAAAGAAGCACTCGGCAGGGTATTCGATGGTCTGGGGAGGCCTTTGGACGGCGGACCGGGCATGCTGCAGGGAGAAGTGAAGGACATTAACGGCCTTCCAATCAATCCGATTGCCAGGAGCTATCCCCAGGAGTTCATACAGACCGGGATTTCCGCCATTGATGGAATGAACACCCTGGTACGGGGCCAGAAGCTGCCTCTATTTTCCGGCAGTGGTCTGCGCCACAATGACCTGGCTGCCCAGATTGTCCGACAGGGGCGCTTGCCAGGAGGAAATGATGCGTTTGCGGTCGTCTTCGCCGCTATGGGGGTACGGCATGACGAGGCGGAAACCTTTCGACAGAGCTTTGAGGAAAGCGGGGTGCTGAACAAGGTGACGATGTTGCTCAACCTTGCCGATGACCCGGCTGTTGAGCGACTGATTACACCCCGGATAGCGCTTACCGTGGCCGAACATCTGGCCTTTTCCGAGGAGATGCATGTGCTGGTGGTGCTCACGGATATGACCAATTACTGCGAAGCGCTACGTGAGGTTGCAACCTCCACCGGCGACATTCCAAGCAGAAAAGGGTACCCCGGTTATCTGTACAGTGATCTTGCCTCGATGTATGAGCGTGCCGGTCGCATACAGGGCAGAGCAGGATCGGTAACCCAGTTGCCGATTCTGACCATGCCTGATGACGACATAACCCATCCCATTCCGGACCTGACCGGCTATATCACCGAGGGGCAGCTGGTGCTCAGTCGTTCCCTTGCCCTCCAGGGCATCTATCCACCCATTGACGTCCTGCCCTCTCTTTCCAGGCTCATGAGTGATGGTATCGGTGAAGGGAGAACCCGTGAAGATCACCAACACGTTGCCAATCAACTTTATGCCGCCTACGCCCGGGCGCGGCAGGTGCAGCGTTTGGTTGCCATCATCGGGGAGGAGGATGTTTCTTCTGTGGACCGGCTTTACCTTCAATTCTCCCGCGAGTTTGAGCAGCATTTTCTCGGCCAGCGACCGGAAGAGGAACGGCAGGTGAGCGAGACTCTTGATCTGGCCTGGAAAATGTTGTTGTTGTTGCCTGAGCAGGAACTTACCCGGGTGAAGCCGGAGGAAATCCAACGGTTCGGCCACCCAAAAGTTGCTGCGGAAGGTCCAGCCGTGGATGGAACCCCTGGAGATTGATCATGCCAGCGTCTGATATGCCCGCCACCAGAAGCAACCTTCTTCGTTTACGCAGTGAAATGGCTTTTGCAGGTGAGGGGTTGGCCTTGCTGGAGCAGAAAAAAGAAATACTGGTCCGCCAGATTTCCTCGTTGGCGGTCAGGGCGGAAAGGGTGCGCCGGGAGATGAACCAGCGCCTCGCTGCTGCGTATGAACACCTCCACCTGGCAATGATCACTCATGGAGAGGCAACCGTTGCAGCGGCCGGGCTTGGCCTGCAGGCCGGAGAGGAGGTCTTCGTGCGGGAACGAAGCCTGATGGGGGTTGTACTTCCCCTGGTTCGCATTCGCCTTCCACGGCTGCGACCTGGATACGGGCCATTCGGTACCGGGCAGACAATCGATGCCACAGCTCTGGCAATCCACCGGGCCATGGAACTGGCTGGAGAGTTGGCAGAGATGGAGGTGGGTATTCAGCGGTTGATGGGAGAGTTGAGAAAAACCCTGAAACGTATCAACGTGCTTTCACAGATCTATGTTCCCCGCTATCAGCAAACGATTGCGGCCATTGAGATCAGTCTGGAAGAGCGGGAACGCGAGGATCTGTTTCGGCTCAAGCGCATAGCAGGTCAACGGGAAAAAGGGAGAAGCATCGATGGGTGAGGAGAAGGATAAGCTGTTCCCTAAAATTCTGGTTCCGGTGGACGGATCAAAATTCAGTTTGCATGCGGTGAGCCTTGCCGCCCGGATGGCCAGGTATCATGAGGCCTCCCTGGTTCTTCTGCACGTGCTCGACACAATCGCCGCTGAACGTCTGCATAGACGGGGTGTGGTCAGTTATGAGGCAACGCTCCTGGAGATGGAAAAGAGTGCCCGTGGATTTTTGCAAAGTCTTTCCCTGGAGCTTCAAACAGAGGGGCTGCCCGTTGAACTGGTCCTTGTTGCAGGCATTCCCCACGAAATCATTCTCAGGGAGGCCGAGCGGTCTGGGGCTACCCTGATAATCATGGGTAAACTCGGCAAGCACGGAATCGGTCGTATCCTGCTTGGTTCAGTGGCCGAGCGGGTAATCGAGTTTTCCACTCTGCCGGTGATGCTGGCAACCACATGATTTGGCGTCGTGCGCGGGTGAATTTTCCATAGGTTACCTTCCCCTCCTTATCCTCAATGTGGGTTTTTCATTTTATTTGCAATTTTCCCGGTTCGCCGTATAAGTGGATTCGCTTCTCTCCCGACATGAACGAGATGGTGGTTCCGGAAAACGGATCTGCCTGTCAGCTGCCTTGCCGCAGCGTCGTTTATCTGTGCTGTTCAGGCAGGCCATTCTTTGTCCCTAAAAAGCTCACTACTGCCGGATAAATGGATGGAAAGAGAGCAGAAAAGATTACTGATCAATGTACCCGGGGCTCCGGGTTGAATAATATGTTTCAGGAGGAACAGATGAATTGTACCAGGATGAATGAGCAGGTCTATCAGTTAAAGGTCAATATAGAAGAAGAGGGCTATCTCTTTGAGGGGCTCTGGCCGGTGCCCAACGGGGTGAGCATTAACAGCTACCTTGTTAAGGGACGCCAGACCGCCCTGATCGATATGACCCAGGACGTGCTGGCCTTGATGACCTCACTTGAGCAGCAGATCGAACAGGCCGGGGTTGCACTCGGCGATATCGATTATGTAGTTGTTAACCATATGGAGCCTGATCACTCCGGCATGCTCAGTACCTTTGCCGAGAAAAACAGGCAGTGCAGATTTGTCTGCAGTGTCAAGGCCGTTCCCCTGTTGGAGCAGTTCAGCGGAATTCCCAAAGATCGTATCGATACCGTGGGGGATGGTGACACTCTTGATCTTGGCGATGGAAAGGTGTTGCGTTTTTTTCTTATTCCCAATGTGCACTGGCCGGAGACCATGGCCACCTACCTGGAGCCGGAAAAAATTCTTTTCCCATGCGATGCCTTTGGTTCATACGGAGCCGTTGGAGAGCAGGCCTTTGACGATCAACTCTCCGATGAACGGGCAGCCTTTTTTGAGCAGGAAGCACTTCGTTACTATGCCAACATCGTGGCAACCTTTTCACCCTTTGTGGAAAAGGCCATTGACAAGATCGGTTCCCTTGAAATCGACGTTATTGCTCCTTCGCACGGGATAGTATGGCGCAAGGACCCCTCAGTCATTATTGATCATTACCGCAGGTATGCCTCCTATGCCAAAGGTCCGGCAGAGCCAGAGATCTGTCTGGTGTGGGCCTCCATGTATGGAAATACTGGAAAATCCATTGCTCCCCTGCTCAGGGGAATTCGCTCGGAAGGGGTTGAGGTGACCACCTTTCGGGTACCGCAGGATGACATCGGCCATATCCTTGCCGCAGCCTGGAAGGCTTCCGGGCTCGTGTTTGCCATGCCCACTTATGAGTACAAGATGTTTCCCCCCATGGTCTCGGTAGTCGAGGACCTGATGATCAAGAAAGTAAAAAACAAAAAGGTCTTGCGAGTAGGCTCCTACGGTTGGGTTGGGGGGGCGGAAAAAGATTTTCGCACCAGGACCGAAAAAGCCGGTTGGGATATCATGGACAGTGTGGAGTATCAGGGCTGTCCCATGGCAGAGGACCTGGAGCGAATGGAACAGGCCGGAGCTGAGTTGGCTCGTCGGGTTAAAGAGTTTTGTGTGGTGTAAAGGTTTCTGACCACCCTTTCCCTTGTGGTTGATGCCGCTGGCAGTCTGTGCAGGCTGCCGGCGGCCTTCTCTCTTGCACGTTTTTCAAATTTTGGTGAGTATCGCTTAAGACCTGGGATCTAGCGAACGGTTACAGAATGCCGGAACTTGGCAGTGGCGCTGACAAAAAAGAGCAAACCTATGATGATGAGCAGCAGGAACCGAGGCCAGACAATGGTGAGCCCGGCTCCCCGATAGAGAATCGCCTGGGCAAAGTCGACAAAATGGGTGGTTGGGGCCGCAAGCATCACCTGCTGGACCCATTCCGGCATGCTTTCTCGTGGGGTAATGCTGCCGGAAAGCATGTGCAGGGGCAGAATGGTCATGATCAGGAGCAGCCCGAGCTGGGGCATGGAACGGGCGGTGGTACCGAGAAAGATGCCCATTGAAGTGGTGGCAAACAGGTGCAGTGCCGTCCCGGTAATGAACAGCGGGATTGAGCCATGGATTGGTACGCCCAGCAATCCGTGGATGACAAGCAGCAACGAGAGAAGAACCGCAACCAGAACAATTCCCCCGTTGGCCAGTATTTTTGCCGCGACAATCTCCACCGGCCGCACCGGCATGGCCAGGAGATGTTCCAGGGTACCATGTTCCCGTTCCCGGATAATCGCTGCCCCGGTCAGGATAATCGACAACATGGTCACATTGCTGATCAGTTCCATGATACTGCTGAACCAGATGCCGGTCAGGTTCGGATTGTAGACATAGTGCGGCACCAGGGTGATGGGCTGTTTTACAGAGGAAACCCGCCCGCCAAGGAAGTCCAACAACTCGCCGCGGATAATGTTGGCGATATAGTTGTTGCCGATAAAGGCTTGCGATACCCGGGTTGCATCGATGTTGATCTGCAGCGCCGGGTTTCTGCCGGCAAGCAGGTCTCGTTCAAATCCGCTTGGGATACAGAGAACAAAGGTGTAGCTTCCCTTGTCCATTCCCTGATCGATTTCGTCCCACTTGATGGAAACGGGTGGTTGAAAATAGGGTTGATAGAAGGCGTCGCTGATTTTTTTTGCCAGTTGGGAGTGGTCTTCATCCACAATGGCGATGGGCGCGTTGTGCAATTCCCTGGAGGTCGCTGAGGCCGCCGCATAAATGGCGCCGGTAAAGGCCCAGAGGATGAGCAACAACAGGATTTTGTCGTGCCAGAGACTCTTCAGTTCCTTCATGAACAGGGTGAGAACCGTATAGTGCCACCGATATTGCCGCTTCATCGCTCCTGTCTCCTGAGCAGCAGGATCGAGAGCAGGGTGATTACCGGGGGAAAGATCGCCAGGTGAAGAAATTCCGTGGCCAGTTGCGAAAAGCCAAGGCCCTTGGTGAACACGCCACGGGCAATGATGATGAATGAAGTGGCCGGCCAGTGGTTTCCGATAATTCTCCCCAATCCTTCCAGTGAGCTGACCGGTTCCGTCATGCCTGAAAAGTTGACGGTTGCCAGCATGGTGAGGATAGCGGTTCCCGCAAGGGCTGCAATCTGGGTTCGGGTAAAGGCGGACATAAGTAGGCCAATACCGGTGGAGGCGGTAACATAGAGCAGCGCAGCACCCGAAAGAAAGAGGACGTCCCCTTTCAAGGGAACGGAGAATATGCCGATGTCCACCACGAGCAGCAGGTAGAAACTCAGCATGCTGACCCCGATGTAGGGGAGCTGCTTGCCAAGCAGGAACTCAAGGCGGGATGATGGGCTCAGGTAGAAATTGACTATTGACCCCAGCTCCTTTTCCCGGACCACCGACAGGGCTGTGAGAATAGCAGGAATAAAGATCAGGAGCAGCGGAATAACTGCCGGGACAATGGCGTAAATACTGCTGAAATCCTGGTTGTATCGATAGCGCGGCAGCAGGATGGCTGAAATCGTGGCGGTGGAGAGAGTTGGCTGGCGTTGGGCTCGTTCGGTAAGATACTCCTGGTGGAGTCCCTGGATATATCCGCCGATGGTTTCCGCCCGAAAAGGCATGGCGCCGTCGATCCATACGGCCACCTCTGCCGTACGGCCACGTTTTACCTTTGCACTGAACTCGGGTGGAATTTCTATGGCCAGGCTCAGTTCTCCGTTGCCCATGCGGTGTTCAAGCTCCCGTACGTCGTGCAGGGGAGGGCGCTGGATGAAATATCGGGAGCCAGAGATGTTCTGTACGTATTCCCGACTGAGCGGGCTTTGATCACGATCGAGCACAGCAAAGTTCAGGTCCTCTACGTCCATGGAAATACCATAGCCCAGCACCAGCATCAGCAGCGCCGAACCAAGCAGGGCAAAGGTCAGTAACACCGGATCACGAAGGAGCTCAAGGGCTTCACGCTGACTGTAGCCCAGGAGACGGCGTATGCTGAAAAACGGCGCTGGTCGGCCAGTGGATGTGGGTTGGGAGGGGTGTCGGCTCACCGGTTGAGCGATCTCGCTTGGCTGGATATCTTCCAGGTAATCGATAAAGGCCTTTTCCAGGCTGTCGGTGCTGCGGGCGGCGCAGATGGCCGCCGGCGAGTCGCTGACCAGGATTTTACCGGCATGCATCAGTGAGAGGCGATCGCAACGTTCGGCCTCGTTCATGAAATGGGTAGAGAGAAAGATGGTTACGCCTTTTTTTCGGGAGAGTTCGACCAGCAGATCCCAGAATTGATCCCTGGCAACAGGGTCGACCCCGGAGGTGGGTTCGTCGAGAATAAGCAGTTCAGGCTCATGAATTACCGCTACAGCTAGGGAGAGCCGTTGCCTGATCCCCAGAGGAAGGCATCCTGCCTCTGCATTACAGTACGATTGCAGCTCTAAGCGATGGAGCAGCTCATTGACTCGTGCCTGGATTTTTTTGTCCGGAAGATGAAACAGCCGGGCGTGGAGCAGGAGATTCTGGCTCACGGTCAGCTCTTCGTAGAGGGAAAAAGCCTGGGACATGTAGCCGACGCGTTCATTCACCGCCCGAGCTCCCTCGCGGACCGGTTTGCCAAACAACATGGCTCTGCCGCTGGTCGGGGGCAACAGGCCTGTGAGCATTTTCATGGTCGTGGTTTTCCCGCAGCCGTTGGAGCCGAGAAAACCGAATATTTCGCCCTTCCTGATGTTCAGGTCCACGCCCTTGACTGCTGTAAAGGCACCAAAGCGTTTGGTCAGCTGGTGAGCGGCAATGGCTGTGGGAGCTTGCTGTTTGTCAAGCGGCGGTATGCACAGCCTGTTGTGACTGCGACGGAAATTTTCCGGAAGCAGGCTGATAAAAGCAGCCTCCAGCGTGTCGGTCGCAGTGATTTGTTTCAGTTCAGCCGCACTGCCAGTTTGCAGGAGTTTCCCTGCATGCATAGGGATTAACCAGTCAAAGGCCTCCGCCTCCTCCATGTAGGCGGTGGCAGCAACAATGGTCATTTCGGGACGACGGCTGCGAATCTCATCAATGAGTTTCCAGAATTGGCGGCGAGAGAGCGGGTCCACTCCAGTGGTCGGTTCGTCAAGGATGAGCAGGTCGGGATTGTGGACCAGAGCACAGCAGAGCCCCAGTTTTTGTTTCATGCCGCCGGAAAGTTTCCCGGCTTGACGAGCGGCAAAAGGGGCCAGGCCGGTTGCTCCAAGCAGTTGATCGATCTGTTGTCGCCGTTGCCGGCGGTCGATGGTGAAGAGGTGGCCGAAAAAGTCGATATTTTCCCTGACTGAGAGGGTCGCGTAGAGGTTCTTTCCAAGTCCCTGTGGCATAAACGCGATACGCGGTGCAATATGATGACGGTACCGGTGGTTACGGATACTGCCCCCGAACAACTGGATGGAACCTTCCTGCAGGCCCCGTGCACCTGCAATCAGCCCAAGCAGGGTTGATTTGCCCTGACCATCCGGGCCGATAAAGCCAACCAGCTTTCCTAGGGGGATAGCGAGTTGTTCACAGTCCAGGACCCGGGTTCCACCATAGCTGTGGCGAACCCCGCGCAGTGCTATTACCGGCTTGTTGCTGCTCACTGGGGAAGCCTTATCTGCAGTGCTTCAGGCCAGGAGTGGCCACGATCCATCAGGATAAAGGCCTCACCGGGGACGCCGGTTTTTACTGCCTGGATGTACCTGCGGAGCAGGGTGGGATCAATCTTGATTTTTACCCTGAACATGAGTTTTGCCCGCGCTTCCCGGGTTTCTACAGCTTTCGGTGTAAATTGTGTGCGGGGAGCGACAAATGATACGCTCGCTGGAATGACGTATTCCGGAAGCGCATCGAGCCGGATGCGGGCTTCGCTGCCGATGAAAATTCTTCCTGCCTGGGCGGTTGGAACAAAAATAGTCATATACACATCGGTCAGGTCGAGTAATGTTAATACCCTGCCGCCTCCGCCGAGTACCTCGCCTGGTTGGGCTAATCTGTAGAGTATTCGTCCATCTACAGGTGCAACCAGTCGGGTTTCGGCAAGTTCACTCCGCACCCTGGCAATCCTGGCCTTAGCAGCTTCAACACCAGCTTCAGCTGCAGTTACCTTAATTTGAGCGGCCTTGAGCGCTGCAGCTGCTGTGTCATGGTACGTCTGTGCCTGATCGAGTTTTTTTTGTGAAATATTGTTGGCCTTGGAGAGTTTGACTGCACGCTCTTTTTCCCTGCGGGCGTATTGGAGTTCACTCCTGCGAACGCTGACCATTGCCTCGGCATATTCCCGCTGTATGCGTACTTCACTGAGCTCTGCCTCTGCCTCAAGCATACGGGTTTCCAAGGTATATGTGTCCATTCGGGCCAGGAGCTGTCCTTGAACGACCATATTCCCCTCGTCAGCCAGCACCGAGGCCAATCTTCCGGCATACTTGGTGGCAATATCATATTCGGTTGCCTCGATTCGCCCGTTCCCCGAGGCGATATAGGTCGGCAGGTCGTCCGCGTTGCGGAAAACGATCAGATACCAGGCAATTGTCGCAGCCACGGCTGAAACAAACAGGAACCCCCACCTGAAAACAGGCTTATACTCCATGGTGATCATGCCTCAAGCGCATGTGATGCATACGGCCGTTTCGCTCTTTGTTTTGTGTGAATGACGCTCAGTACAGGGACCGACGAATGACGGAATATCTTTTCGGCATTGGACCCCAACATGGTGCCGACGACATTGCTTCGACCTTTTTTGCCGATAACAACCAGGTCAATTCCCTCTTCCACAATTTTCTGCAGGATAACCCTGAACGGGACCCCAGTCTCGACTACCAGGTGAATTTTGCCTGCATCGGCAGGAAAATGGGTGTCGATCATTCTCTGCATCTGCTCCCTGCGGTTGTTTTCCATATTGTGTATGCATTCTTCCGCATCGATTTTATGAGGGTAGTATCCACTAACCGTGCGGATCGCTTCCACCTCACGAATGTTGATAACGTTTAAGACCACAATTTCAGTGAGGAGTCCTCTGGACAGGGCTACCCCATATTCCATGGTGCTGTGGGAATAGTCGGATAGATCGACACATACAAGCAGCTTCTGTATCTCTTTCATTGTTTCTCCATTGAGTAACCTGCATAGAACATATTGGCCAGGGTGCTGCCGGAAGCAAACCGGCCCTAGTTCCTAAAAATAGCAACTACCATGCCATCAATAGATGACAGCCTGACAAGGGTTTGAGTGATTTTGGCTCTGCCATGGTGTCTGGATTGCTTACACCCTGTAAAAAATACTGACATTTGCAGCGGGTATGGTGCTGTGGCAAACGCCTGATGGTTGGCATCTGGTCAACGTGTTTCTGGCTGGGGAAGGGACAGGCAGGGCCAACAGGTGGTTGATGGGTGGTTTGCGGTTGGGTGGCATATTTTATGCTTCGGAAAGGGTACCGTGTCTTTGTTGAATGGTTGGCAAAGGCGTAAAGTAAACGCACCACTAAAGGTGCCAACGATGTTTTTTCACGAGGAGAAAGAAGGTATGTCCGCTCAAATAGTGATTGACCAGGAAGAATGTTTAGGATGTGAAGCATGTGTAGAAAGCTGTCCGGAAGTATTTGCCATCCGCGAGGACGATGGAAAGGCATACGTCCTTGAAGGGGCTGATCCGTCAGCAGGCTGCATAGAGGATGCTATAGCCTCTTGTCCTGGTGAGTGCATTACTCTAGAGTAATGGAAAGCAGAAAATGGAAGTGAACGGATTGTCGGCAATTTTCTCCTCGGTAAAGGAGATCGGCACGCATGTGCAGGGAGGATGAGCTATGCCTGGATATGACAGAACAGGTCCGATGGGTCAAGGAGCCATGACCGGAAGAAGACAGGGAGTGTGCGGGACCGGAGCACGAAATGCTGTGGGGGACCAATTGTTCTATGGAAGAGGAATGGCCTGCCGACGAGGGTTTGGCAGGGGGTGGGGGAGGGGGGTCGGCTTTGCCGGCCGGCCAGCGTTTTCTGGGCCGGCGCGCACGCCGGCAACGGAAAGACAGGCGCTTGAGGCAGAAGCTGGTGATCTCCGGCAAGCCCTGGATACCATCGAACAGCGACTCCGCGACTTGGAGGAATGATCGGAGCTGTTATCCCGAGGGGAGAATCCCCTCGGGGTACATCAGATGACGATTCACCTTGCCATTCTTTTCCAAGTGAAAAGAGGACGCATGAAGAATCAGGTGCGCAAAATAGGCCCTTTAGCGTTTCACTACCCAGATCCCGGAAAAAATGAGCAGGCTTGTGATTACCAGGCCTGTTTCAAAAGAGAACACATCACCACAGATTGCCAGACCAGCTGGTAGCAGGCCGCTTCCTATAAGCGGTGCCACAGCAATGCTGAGGGAAAGAGTCAATGCTCGATTTTCATGTGAAGAAATTGCTGAGGCCATTGACAGCATTGGCGGAAACAGACAGGCTGATGCAGCTGACTGCACAAAAACAGAAGGAATCATAATATAGTCAGGTCCGCTGCCAAGTCCCAGCACCGCAGCTCCCGTCAATCCAAGAGCAATCGTAATTGTGGTTGCTGGACTCAGTCGGTCTGTCAGCCAGCCAGAGAATAGCACTAAAACAACTCCTGGAATCCTTGACAAGCCAAGAAGCTGGTTGGCATAGCTCAATTCAAAATCCCTTTCGGTTACGAGAAATACGGGAGTCATGGAATACACTCCTGTTTCCACAGCTACGGCAATACTCAGCAAAACACAGAGTTTCCAAAAGGATGAATCAGATACAATTTCGCGAATTCGATGAATATTTGGGGGCTGTGGGCGTTGGTCGCCGTCTACCCCTTTTTTCATGTAGAGAAGGCCCAAAACAACCATGAGCACAGAAGCAGAAAGATAGCCATAACGCCATGAACCTAACAGCATAGCGGCTGTTGCCGTAAACGGGACAACAATAAGCGCCAGGTTTGGTGCCAGTTCGTGAATACCCAGAGCCTTTCCCCAGTCTTTGGGGTGAACCAGCAGAGTAATCAGGGCAATACCTGAAGGCACATAGAGCCCGCCCGCCAGTCCCAGACCCATACAACCGACAGCGAGGCCCCAAAAACCGTCTGATCGGGTGATGAGCAGCGCGGCGGCAGCTGAACCCAGTATTGACAGAAGAATACATCGCCTGTATCCCCATTTGGCTGACAAAAAAGCGGCTCCAAGCTGGCTGAGGCTGAAACCACATCCAACCAATAAGACGAACATACCGCTTTGAGTATGGTTCAATCCCAACTCCAGCTCAATTTCAGGCAGTAAAGGCCCCGTAAGCTGTCGGGTTATAAAATGAAAAAAGAAAATTACCGTAAGGAAAAATACAGGCGAATAATTTCTCAAGGCCTTTGCTCTTGACGACTTGCAATGTTGACCTGCTCCTTTGTCAGAAGCCACGGTCTTGCTCCTCTTGATCAAAACACATTTTTTAAGACTCTTTTTCTTTGTTAGCACCAAGCAAACCCTCGACACTCCTGGGAAGAGAATAATACTGACTCCAAACGTGAAGAGTGCCAAGCACGAAATCAAGGTATTCTTTCAGGAGATGTGCTCATTACTGTTTGTTGCTCTCAGGGTGGGAGGAGGAGTTGTCATTTGTCTTGGTTCAACGAGACGTCGGCTGACTGTTGTAATCTGTGTCCATTACCATGCCTGGGGACAAAGCCTTCTGGACATTCAGCGTTATGCCTTTGTCGCTACCTGATGCCAGCCTTTTCCATGCAAGCTATATCATGTTGCCAGGCGATAGGTATTACCTTTTTTACTTATAGAAAGATTTGTGCTACCACTCTTGCCGCGTTGCGAAGATATGTCGTCAAGCCTATCGTAGGCAAAGATTTAAAATCAAAAAGGAGAAGAGAACAATGTATAAAAATTGTTTGCTTTGTCTGATCGCATTTTTGCTCAGTACGTCAACCGCTTCTGCGTTTCTGTCGGGTAAATACAACTTCATTTCCCCCGAGGATCTGCAAAAACGCATTGAAGACAATTCAGCCATGATCCTGGTTGATATCTGTCCGGTTGAGCAATTTGCCAAAGCACACATTCCAGGCTCGATTGAAACAAATGCCTACCCGGTGAAAACCGATGAACAACGAGCGGCCTTGAACCGTTTGCTGCCACAGATTCTCGAGAGTCAGGATGATGTCGTTGTTCTCTGTCCTCGAGGTGGCGGAGGTGCCAAAAGAACCTATGACTATTATAAAGACAATGGTGTCGCTGAAAGCCGGCTGCTGATCCTTGAGAAAGGCGTGGACAATTGGCCTTTTGCCACTGAAGCGAAGTAAGAAACATTCATGCATTTGCCTCGAGTACAACCGAAGAAATCACTGCTCTCAAACATGGTTCTGAAAGGAATCCTGATACTGGGGATCGTCACAGTATTTTCGGTTTTCTTTGGTACTGGCCTGCATCATGAACTGACACTTTCCGCAGTAAAATCCCACCAATCGGTGCTCCAACAGCTCTATGCCGGACATCCGTGGCTGGTCGTTAGTGGCTTCCTCGCCTGCTATCTGCCCGTTATAATCCTTAACCTTCCCGGCGCAGTGGTGCTCGGACTGGTTGCCGGTTCGATTTTTGGCACCTTGGTTGGGACATTGTTGGTGTCTTTTGCCAGCACTATAGGGGCAACCATGGCATGCGCCCTTTCCCGCTACTTGTTCCGGGACATGGTACAACGGCGATTTGCCGACAAGCTGAAACGGGTCAATGCGGGCTTGCAGGACGAGGGCGCTCTTTATCTTTTTTCTCTCAGGCTGCTGCCGGTCATTCCCTTTTTTATCATCAATCTGGTCATGGGGCTGACAACACTCCGTCTGGCCACTTTTTTTTGGGTTTCACAACTCGGCATGCTGCCAGGAACATTTATTTTTGTCAATGCCGGCAACCAACTGGGTCTGATAGATTCTTCGGCTGAAATCTTATCCCCGGGTTTGCTGGCCGCCTTTGCCCTCATGGGTCTTTTTCCACTTGCAGCCAAACGCTTGCTTGTGTGGCAGAGAAGATCACGACTGACGAGCCGGCAACGGCAGCAGGCGAATACCAAATTATCAGTCCTTCCCACATCTCTATCTCACCAGCTGGCTGCAATTGAAAGTCATTGTAGCGAATGTGGGGCATGCGTCAGAAACTGCGCCTTTCTGAGCCATTATGGCACCCCCAAGGCCATTGTCGCAAATTATGACTTTACCGATGCCAAAGCCCAGTCAATGGCTTACGAATGCAGTCTCTGCGGCTTGTGTACTGCAGTTTGTCCGGATAAACTTGACCCGGGCAAACTATTTCTCGACCTGCGAAGGGCATTCGTTACAAACGGTTGGTTCAACGAATCGACCTACAGCAAAATCCTCAGCTACGAGAAGGTTGGAAGATCGAGGCTTTTTTCCTGGCAGGGAATTCCCAATGATTGCGATACCGTATTTTTCCCCGGCTGTAATTTGCCCGGTAGTCGCATGGTAACCACATTACGCCTGTTTGAGCATCTACAGCGTACCATCCCAAAAATTGGAATGGTGCTCAATTGCTGTAGTAAACCCTCCCATGACCTTGGCCGACAAGAGTATTTTTTTGCAGCTTTTGGTGCGTTGCGCCAAAGCCTTCAGCGGCAGGGAGTCCAGCGTGTTCTGGTTGCCTGTCCAAACTGTTACAAGATTTTCCAGCAGTATGGTGAAGGCCTGGAAGTGCAGACAGTTTATGAGGTGCTTGAGGTGGAACAGGTAGCTGTGCCAATGGAAAAAGCATGGAATGCAGTGAGTGTTCACGACCCCTGCTCTATGCGAGATGCTAATGCTGTGCAGCAGTCCGTGCGTCGACTGGTTGACGGTCTGGGCCTGGATCAAGTGGAGATGAAGCACCGGGGGCGTTACACAATCTGTTGTGGCGAAGGGGGCACGGTGAATGCCGTTCGTCCCTCCTTTGCCAAAGGCTGGGCAAACATGCGAGCAAGGGAGAGCCGTGGTCGCCCAGTGGTAACCTACTGCGCAGGCTGCTGCAGTTTCCTTGAACGGATCATGCCAACGTCCCATCTCGCCGACCTGCTCTTCCTGCCTGATTCAGCAAGGCCAGGCCAAAAATCGGCAACTCGTGCACCGTTCACCTATTTGCAACGACTCCGTTTGAAAAGAAGACTGCAAAAAGAATCTTTTCTCTCCGGCTCTGTAACCGCTGATTGACAACCATAATACCTGTCCTGCCCAAAGAGCAGAAGACCATAAATAATTTCAGCAAATTCGAAGAGGTAAAGGAACCACCTCAAGCTGGTGCGCCAGTCTATTCGCTCTTGAAACTATCTTTGGGAATCTCTACTTTAAAATTTTATTATTTTCTATCGATTTCGAGGAAATAGAGAGTTTTCCTATAAGTAAAACCTAAATTGAAAGCTTCGGCTTTAAAATATAGGCTGCCAGAAATAGTTACAACCCTTTCATCTTGACAATAATTTTTCCCAATAAATCTGAAAAGGTATTAATTTCTTTATTCGTCAACTACGTTGATACTGGGGTTTAAAATTCAAAATCAACACCTCGGCGCTAAGCCTGCTCCCGCGGGCCTTGGCAAAGGACGCTGTTTTTCGCGTGTGCCTACGTTATTGCAGTACCGTTTTTAACAGTTTTTATACCAAAAACCTCGTGAAGTCGGTCAATTGAAAGGCAGTTCAGCATGGACTTCGCCACCTTGGGTAGCTCATTTAATTGGTAAAAACTGTGATCTGGTGTGGCGAACTCCGTTGCCTGTATTTTAGACGCAACCCGTCTAATCTGTGACCAGGGTTTTTTGCATTTCAGCTCCGCTATCCGCTCTACGAATAGTGCCAACACACATATTTTTACATGGGCTTCTATTCGCCTTTCAGCCCAATGGTACATTGGCATCATTTTGATCTGCGTACGCTTAAGTGAGCGGAAGCACCGCTCAATGACCATCAGGCCACGGTAACCATAGGCCGCATCCTCAAGGCTCAGGTGGATGTCGTTGGTTTCCAGTACCCACTTGCCATCATACTTTGCCGCAGCCTTTATGGCTTTACGGTCGATCCGGACGGTGCCCTTCTCAGTTATGGTCAGGTATTTTTTGTACCTTCGAGAACCCAACAGGGCTATAGCCCATTTCCTGGTTGCACTCTTGTCTTTGTGCTGCTTGAGTTCCCATTCAAGCATGGCAACAATTTTTTCTCGGTGGGTGGCCTGCCGTCTGGCCTCCGACGGATTATAACAGACGATATATCGCTTGCCGTTGGCGAGGTTCACCTCTTTGGCATGAAGATTTTCAGAGAATTCCCTGTAACGACCTGGCTGCGAAAGAACTGTTTCCTTAACCTCCTTGACACTGGCCATCCTGGTGGCAAGCAGATATGTGCCGCAGGCCTTAGCCAGTTCCTTTCGATTCCCTTCGGAGTTCATCCCGGAATCAGCAACGAACAGCGCCCTGCCAAGATTCCACCCTCGAAGATCGCTTTTTATGGTCTCGACAGTACTGACGTCAGCAGTATTGCCGGGGAATACCCAACTTCTCACAGGGATACCCTCTCGAGTAACAGCCAGGGCGACAACGACCTGAGGCGCCCATGTCCCTTCTTTCGTATGACCATACTGCCGCGGGCCTTCCTCATCCTCATAATCAATGGCAAAAGATGCTGTAGTGGTATCATAGAAGATGAGATCCACCGTCAGGTTCAGCAGGTTGGCCACATTGTAAAAGATCTCCCGCTCTACCTTATCCGAATGGCTATGGAGCAAGTCCATGGCCTCATACATGTGATGCAGTTGCAAGCTGTCACACCCTGGCAGATATACAGTTTCAAGCCACCTGTCCCAAACACCAAGTTTTGATTCCGGAGTACACAGTCGATTGGCAACCATGGCAAGCAGGGCTTTTTCATAGGGAACCTGCTTCTTTTTGGCAACCTCCCTGAATATTTTGCCGATACCGTATTGCTCCCACAGTTCCTCGATGATTTTAACTGTACCGAAATCGACGGTCCGGAGGATCTTGACATCTTCCGGTAAGCCGCCTTTGCGCACTTCACCGTCCAGAGGATCAATAACCTCGACGCCGCAGACTCTGGCAACGGATCGGCATAACCGCACCAAGGCTTCACGGTCCAACTGGTCTGCCCGCCCGAAGCTGTGGATAATTTTAGCAGTCACCTTACCGGTGACCGGATGCCGTTCGTTATGGGCCAGCTGGTAGTATTTTGTTACCGAGCCGTCTTTGTTCTTTCGTTGAGTAGTTCGCAAATACATGATTGCCTATCATGCTAAATGCGTATCCCCAACCTGTCAATAAAAAACTACTCAAACGTGTGCCTACAGGTTTTGACCAAAATCAGGAGACTTGAAAGTGCAACGTGCTGATATTAGGTGATTTTATTTTTCGACTGCAGTAAAACGTGCCTACAGTTCTCAAACTAAAGTGATATTTCATGAGTGAATGCTTCATAAAAGCGATGATGCTCTAGACTGATCAAGCACCTGGGTTTCAGGTGCTTGTCAAGTGGGATATAGTTCTGATCTAATTTAGATTAAAATATTCAAATTTAAATAGAGAGTATTTCTCGATTAATTAATGATGTTGATATTTGAAATGTTTGGTATTTTCCTCTCCCTGCTCTGAAAAATTGCAAGTCACCCCCCAGTCGCCAACTTCATCAAAAGTGAAGTTTGCTGCATACATTCCGCCACCGAAAGGCATTAATTTACCGGTCTGTTTTTTTCCAGATGGTGAGATAACTTCAATTTCTCCTTTGGCCTGTTTCAGTTGTTTGCTATTTTTTGAGAGCGAAACCATGATATGATGTGTCTTCCCCTCAGGATCTTTCATTTTCATGCTTTCCAGGCTCATAACTTGAAAGACGGCTTTTACCCCATTAGAATCATCTACGTACTTGAAATGCTCTGCGGAATTTTTCTTGTCATGTGCCATTGAGCCGTGATCCATTTTGTCACCTGACATATCTCCGTGGCTTCCATGGTCACCACTTTTCATAGCCCATGCGGACGATACGGCAAAAAAAAGTACCAAGGCAACTATCATTCCTTTAGACTTGATCATACTATTCTCACTGGTGTCCGGTTATAGTTTGCTGAAATTAAACAGCATTTTTTGATAACTTTCAGTTCTATGTTTTACAGGCAAAGGGTTGAATAACTCCCACAGATTCTGTTTTTTAAACAGGTTTAACTGCAGAATTCGTTGGATTTGTGTAATAGATTGTCCCAGTTTTGCCAAAAATTTCATGTAAGAAAGTACCAGCATGGTGATAAGGGCAATCCATATCTGTGTCATGACCGCGTTGCGGCTGGTACCGAGAAAAGTTTTGATCTTCAGGTTTTGTTTGATCCACTTGAAAAAAAGCTCAATCTCCCACCTGCTTTTATAGATATCGGCAATGGTTTTAGCTGCCAGGTGGAAATTGTTGGTAAGGAAAACGTAATGTTTGCCGCTCTTTGGGTCTTTGTACCCTATTCGCCGTAGAGGTATGGGGCATTCGTCTGATTTTGTACCGGTAAGAATGATGGTTTGATCAGAGGTGAGTCCTTTGGATTTAAGGACTGGGCGTCTTTCGGTCACCTTGTATTTGATGTTGCGTTTGAGGCGGGTAACAAGGAAGTTCTTTCTTTTATTGAGCTTATACAGCCAGGAAAAATCTATGTACGCCCTGTCGGCAGCAATAATCGAACCTGCCGGTAACGCGAGGGTTCTTGCAAAGGATAGGTCTGAGGTTTTCGCGTCGGTAATAGCAGCGAACTTGGGGATATAACCATCATGATCCAGCAAGGCGTGCAGTTTCACACCGCCTTTGGTCGAACGAAATTTTGCCCAGGGAAAGACGGACAAGCAGAGGTCGATGGTTGAGGCATCAAGCGAGTAAAGCTTGTTCTTGAACTTGAATTTCTTTTTTCCTGGTGCGATGGACATGCAGCGTTGGTAGGTCTTTTCAAAGAAAGCCTGATAGAATTCTGCAGGTCGCTTGTTGTTTGCGTCAGCTAGGGTTGATTTCTTCACTCGGTTGACTCCGAGATGATATAATCTTCCTGCTTGTGTCTGCAGGGAGTCACAGATATCACGAAGACTCGCTCTACCGGTAAGTTGAGCAAACATCATGATAGTAAATTGGCCCCACTGGCTGAGAGCACGGTACTTTCGTTGCGGTCGGTAAGGACCCGTATGCAAATATTGGAATTCATGTCTGTCAATAAGTTTGAGCAATTGTGCAAGTACCGTGTTACTATGAGCCATGGCCTGAATCTCCTTTTATGTTAATGTGTTAGCGGTAACATCATTATACAAAAAAGAAGCTCTTCAGGCCTTATCTATTTCCTTAACCGGACAGCAGTGTACTATTCTCCAGAAATTTTACTGTTTAAATTTTTCAATCCCTTTCAAGAAATACACACCAGATAGGGCTCATTAATTTAGAATTAGATTATGATGCTATCAGCATTGGCTCCCCATAATGCTTAAAGCGTGAAATACTCAGTAAATCAACACATTGAGCAATATGAGAAAACCTAATCATTAAATAACAGGCTGCAATTAGAATATCGGCATTGCCACGGATAACGGGGTTATTGTCTGTACTTATCTACAGCAAATCTTCAGAGAAAAATCACCGGATACAATTGAAGCTATTCGGGCAGCTACAGTAGAGGTCGGTGACAGGCGTGTTCGTCTTGCCATGATGACAAGTGCCACAACCATACTGGCATTATTACCTGTGCTCACCTTTACAGGAAGGGGCGCGGATGTAATGGTGCCAATGGCGATACCAACCTTCGGTGGTATGATGCTTGCCATTCTGACTATTTTTATCGTTCCGGTTTTCTATTGCAGCCTCGCAGAATTAGCTCTTAAATTTAAGCTGAAAACAACACTAACCCAAAAAACAGAGGGTAATCAGAAAGTAAGGAATTTTATAATAAATTGTGATCAATCGAGGAAACCTTCAGGAGTATCGACTATTGGGATAAAGGAGTCAAACCCAGAAATTTCAAAGATTTCTCGGACGTGATCCTGGGTATTACACACAGCAAACTTATTACCATTTTTCTTGAGGGTGCGGGCAAAGTTAAATATAACCCTTAGTCCTGCACTGGAAATATAATCAAGATCAGCAAAATTAATTATAATTGGTTTTTCATGCGGTATCTGGAAAGAAGAGATCCAATTTTCAGCCTCTTCGGCGGTCGCAGAGTCAAGGCTACCGATGATATTGATAGATGTATATTTGTTATTGCTTTCAGATGTCGTGATTTTCATAAATAATTGATCAGTGGTTATTTAATATTTTTTTTAGGCAAAGAATGTTTTTGTTGTCTTCTCTGGTATATGTATAGCTATCTATAAAATTTTTTACCAAGTGTAAACCAAGCCCTCCAGGTTGCCGTTTTTCCAGAGGCAGGCTTATGTCAGGAGGTGCAATTTCCAAAGGATTAAAAGCTGGACCACTATCTTTGTATACAATTAGTAGTTCATGGTTTGATTGATATATGGTAATTTCAATGGAATTTTGTATACTTGTGGAAGTATATTTATAAAAATTGGTCCACAATTCTTCAGCTATGAGCCTTACTTGGTACATGGTTTTCTGGGAAAGTCCCCATGTCACAGCCAACTGCTCGATTTGTATTCGAAAATCTTCAAATGATTTATTTGATGCATCTAGAAGAAAATGTGCTTTCATACTATCATTGGCTACAAATTTTTGCCTTCTCTAAAGTAGATATTCCTATTTCTGGCTTAATATGATTATTTTGTGCATTTTGAACTAAACATTTTGTAGACTTTTTCCGAGCAAAAAAATCACCCTCTTTTACCTGTAACAAGCTCGTATAACTGATTTTTTTGCCCCATTAAATCCTCATAAGGGCCGTATTCAACCAGTTTTCCAGATTTCATTACACCGATGAAATCGAAATTTTGTATAGTATCCAGACGGTGAACAACGGCAATAACCGTTTTTTCTCCTTTCCACCTTTCTAGTAGGCGTTGGATTCTTGTCTGAGACTTGTTGTCCAAGGCTGAAGTTGCTTCATCCATGAGAACTACTTTCGGCTCTTTCAATAACACTCTGGCAATGGCAAGCTTCTGCCGTTGTCCACCAGATAAGTTGTCACCCATGTTTCCGACATTATGTAACATGCCAGCATCAGCAACATCCTCCAGGCAGTCCTCTTCTATTAACAGGCGAATAATTGCTTGACTTATCTTTTCGTTGGGTATGGTTTCTTCTGTCTTAATCTTACCGTAAAGAATGTTATCAAGAACAGACCGACCAGAAATAGCTTGATTACTTTTCAGAGGTGCCAATATGCCTGCATACTCATTATTATCAATAATCCTGCGCCAAGAAGATCGGGCCGAGAGAATTGTATCATCTAAGCCTGTCGGTATAACAATGGAAGAGTGAATACCAGGAATATAGAGTAGAGCAGGTTTTAGAAAAAGATGCTCCTCGTCTGGAGATAAATCGGACTTCGAAGAAGCATCTATTTTGTTGATTAAAGTCACGTATTCTGATGGCTCGCCTGCAAGAAGAGGTAAAAAATTCAGCTGAGTATTGTCATCTTGAGATGAAAACTGCAGCTCAACGGATTCTTTGGCTATTTGCTTGCCTAAACGCAACAGCATGTCAAAGAGGTTATGATTTCGAAGAAAAGTATGGAAGGTTGGTTTAGCCAGCAGTTGGTCAATAGCACTGTCAGGACTCCGTGATACTGAAAATGTGATATTTTCTAGGACTGTGGAATATTGAAGGTATGTATTCGGGTCGTAAAATTCGATGAACTGGGAAATGTCCGGTTCTAAAGTTTTTTTAAAATTTTCGCGCATGGTAATAATTTTTGAGCTGATAGTAGAAGTTGACTGCTCAAAACTTGTCTCAAGACCAAATCGAATGATATCAACAAAAAATCCAGCCTGCTGCAGGCAGAGAATAAGATGATCCAGGGGTGGAGATTGGTAGGTATTCTTTTCCTCAGTGGGTTGATCATAGGCAGCCCCATGAGCATAAATAAGATTATCCAGCACGCTACCTGAAAAAATAAAGGGGTGTTGTGAAATGTACCCCACTTGCTTAACTAGTTCTCTTTTATCTATGTCCTTGATTTCGGCTCCGTCAATTTTTATGGAACCGTTGGTATAGGGAAGCATCTTGCCAATGCATTGAACCAGGGTAGATTTGCCACTTCCAGAAAAGCCCACCAAGGCTAGATGCTTTCCAGGCAGCAGGGTAAAGGATACCTGTTGTAATATTGTTTTTCCTTCCGCCAGTGCGTACCCCGCATCGGTTAATTGCACTGTTCCATTTATGGGTACAGGTTTATTTTCTTTTTCTGGAGATGACTCGGTAACCGGAATATCAAAGATTTTCATGGTTCGTTTATAACGAACTGAAGCGTCCTGGTATACCTGATAAAATTCAATAAGTTGCTTCCAAGGATCATAGAGTTTTTCTTGTGCTGAAAGAAAAGCTACCATTGAGCCAAGTTCCAATTGGCCCTGCATTACCAGGTAACCGCCAAAGATGAAAACAGCAAAAGGTCCAAGACCAATAAAATAATTATTTGCTGTTTTGATGCTGAAACGAAATAAGGACCATTTGAGCCGAATGGTTCTTAGCTGTTCAACAAGTCGATTAAACTTTTGTTTTTCATGTGTGTGTGCAGCATGAACATTGATTTCGTGTATACCGGTAATAGACTCAGTAATCTGGCTTGCCACCAGCCGAGATTGATCTACTCGCTTTTTATTGAATCGGTTGGCCTTTTTTTGTAGGTATGGGATTAAAATGACAACAATCGGATAAATTGAAAGGGTAATAAGAGCAAGTTGTGGATTCAGCCAGAGTAGATAACCTGCAAAGGCCAACAACGTAAGTATATTGGATAGAGGTACAGCTAGAGCCATCCCTGCAAAAGTACCGGCTGATGCCAACTCGGTCATAAGGCCTGTTACCACTACTCCTGGTTGAGTATTACGAAAAAAAAGAAGAGGTAAAGAAACAATATGGCTGTAGAGTTCTTTTCTCATAGCCAGCATGGCATCTTCACCTATTCGTGCCTGAAGATAATTGACAACTAGTTTACTGGCACCGGTTATGGTAACGGCAAGTAAGTAAATTCCACAGTATAAGAGTAGTGAGTCAATTTTTTTTAGTACTATCGCATCGTTGACAATTCGTTTCTGCATCTCAAGTGGTATCACTCGAGTAGCCACCATCACAGAAATAACCAGAAGTAAAAGCAATTGCAACTTAAGGTTCTTGCGAAAGGCCCACGACATGAGTTTCTTTTTGGTTATGGGCTGGTGGCTTTGTTGGCTCTCAACACTCATATTATAATGTTTTTACATAATCTTAAGGCTGGGTGGTGACAGGAAGTTATTGCTCAATGCAATCTGGTTCAAGTACAATTACAACAAGGGTGATATCGTCAGCCTGCTCCGCATTTCCTCGAAAAGATGTTACCTCCTCAGTGATTCGTTGGATTATTTGAGCAGGTTCTCTTTGATAATTGTCACGAATAATTTTTTTCACCCTATCTTTACCAAATTTTTCCTTTTGTTCATTTTTCAATTCCCACAACCCGTCACTGCCGATTATAAGTACATGTCTGGAATGGGTGAGAGTTAAAGTATTACCCACATATTGAAACTCAGTATCAAGGCCAAGTACCAATCCTTTTCCATGCAACTCGTCAAAGGTATTATTTTCAGGTGTATAGAGCAGGGCAGGTTCATGGCCGGCACGCACCCATTTGACTTGCTTTGGAGATGGTTCTATTTCGAGGTAAAACAAGGTCGAAAAATTACCATACTGGAGTGTGTCCCAACAGAGGTAGCGATTAACATCGGTAATATGTTCTTCTGCCGCTCCAGGTTGCTGGACACGAACACGCAGCAAAGCTCTAAGTGTTGCCATGAGTAAGGCTGCACCAATACCGTGGCCAACAACATCACCTACAGCAACATGTAGCCTACCAGCATGAATTTCAGACTCAATGAAATCAAAATAATCACCTCCGGTTTCATCACAATAGAGACTAATACCAGCTGCAGTTATTCCAGTATCAGTATAATCGTTTTGAGGTAAGAGTGTCATCTGTACCTCTTGGGCAATTTCCATTGCTTTTTTCAACTGCATCCCACGCTTGATTTGCGAAGTCATACGGTTAAAACTGTAAAGCAAGTCACCAATTTCATCTTTTGTAGTAATTTTAAAAGGTTTGCTGAATTTGCCATTTGCCAATTCATCAGCTGCTTTTGATACCTGCACGATTGACTGTGTGGTCTGTTTCAGGCTGGAAAGAATAAACCATAGCAAGATCGTTATACATGACAGAGCGGTGATAATATAAGCGATTCTGAATTTGATCAGCGGCTGTAAGACCTTCTCGCCAGGGGCGATAATCACCAAGGTCCAATTTGCTTGCTTTAATCGGTAAAACCCGCTTATTTCCTCTGGTGGGGAGCCTTCGCCAAAGACAATACCTGATTCCTTTTTTTGTAAGGCTATAAATGTATTATGTTCAAGTATATCATCTTCGCCAAACCTGTGGGTCGAAATGATACCTGTTTTTTTATCGCCATTAATTGTCTGAGCAAGAATATTTCCACCTTCATCAACAATATAGGCTTTATAGATGTTCCACCATTGAGATTGAATTGTCTGTGCTATGAGTTGTTCAAAATCAAGACCAATTTCAATATTACCCGTGACTTCATGTTCCGGGTTTACCAGTTGGGTACGGAGAAGAACAGTTTTTTCCTCTAACCCTACTTCATAGAGAGGAGGACTAACTGCCGAGATTTCCTCCGTAGCGTTATTGCTGTCGCTCCAGTAACGCATATGCCGTCTCATAATGAGACCATTTTTTTTAATTTCCTTTGGCCATTCGGCTCTAATCTCAGTAACACCCTTGATTTGATACAATCTTTTTAGAATAAAATCATGAAATCCATCATCAAAATCTTTTTTGGTCAAGCCCTCGAGAAGTGAAAGGAGTTGCTTGGGTCGATCAAGCTGCATGTCGATATTATGAGCCGCTTTTTCGAGTTGAGCCAGCGCCGTCTCTCCCCACTGGTCAACCAGTACGTTGCGAACACCTATAAAACCAACAAAACCTGTCAGGGATAAAAAAAGAAAAACAGGTATTATAATAAGCACCAACGTTCGTTGGCTCAGCGTTTTCGGTTGGTACATAAAATTATCTGTTTATTGAGAGGTCAATACCGGAAAATGAATAAACCAAATAAATATAAGATAAATCATATACATTTTTGTCGTTTTTGTCATAAAGAGCTGAGAAATAATCAGCTATTTTTTTCATTCAGGGAAAAACCATTGGCATAATTTAGAATTATGTTTGTATCTCAGAAAACGGCGCACAGCTAGACGAGCAGCATCATTTTTTTTGTTTCAATGAGAGGCTATGCATTAAGCTACCGGGCCGACACTACTACTGTCCTGTTTTTCAGGATTTTCATCCTGCCTTACCAGACTATTATTGATGGGAATACCTCATTGTGGGAAAGGCCTAGCTACTAATTCTTACTAACCCTTTGCTATACCTGTTTTTTCGAGAGAATCCAGAAAAACAGATATATGAATAATTGCTGGTGTAATATTTGCTTTTCAAATGGTAGCTCAAAATGCAGAACAAAGATTCATCTTTTCGCATATATGAGGTTTTCCAATGACTGAGACTGACGACAATAACCCTGGAGAGAAAACATCAAAAACAGATCATAGTTCAAATCAGAATTATGTCGATCCTGTGTGCGGTATGGGAACTGAAGATAAAGATGAATTGATCCTGCACCGTTACAAGGAAAACAGATATTATTTCTGCAGTGAACACTGTCTTGAAAAGTTCAAGAGAAACCCAAAAATCTATTTAGATGAGTACAACGACAAAAAGGATAGTAACTCATCGACAAAAACGGATTCCAATAATCAATACACCTGTCCTATGCATCCGGAAGTGATTAAGGATGAACCAGGTTCATGTCCCAAGTGCGGGATGGCGCTGGAACCGATGACGGTCAGTCTTGAAGAGGAGGACAAAGAGGAATATTTCGATATGCGTAAACGATTTATTGTTGGCGCAGTTTTTACTCTGCCGTTGATGATCATTGCTATGCGGGGTATGCTTCCGGGCGGACAATATGTCGAAGAGCTAGCTTCTCCACAAACCCTTGGCTGGATAGAATTGTTTCTGGCAACTCCTGTAGTCCTCTGGTGTGGAAGGGTATTTCTGGTGCGAGCGATAGATTCATTGCGTCAACGTAGCCTTAATATGTTTACGCTCATAGGTCTCGGCGTTTCCATGGCATATGTCTACAGCGTTATCGCAGTGATATTTCCAATGATATTTCCTGAGGCCGTACGCGGGCCTGATGGAGCCGTTGGAGTCTACTTCGAAGCATCTGCAGTGATCGTAACCCTGATACTCTTGGGTCAAGTCCTTGAACTGAGAGCACGCAATCAGACAGGAGTAGCTATTAAGTCATTACTCGGTCTCGCTCCCAAAACGGCTCACAAAATTGACGATGCCGGTAATGAAACAGATATTCCTCTTGAAGATGTTCAGGTTGATGATTTACTGAGAGTGCGGCCTGGTGAAAAAATACCGGTTGACGGAGTCGTGACGGATGGTTCGAGTTCAGTAGATGAATCGATGATCTCGGGCGAACCGGTCCCTGTCAAAAAAGAACGTGATGATGAAGTCATCGGCGCTACCGTCAACGGTACAGGTTCCTTGACTATTCGTGCCGACAAAATTGGTAACGATACAGTTCTTTCCCAAATTGTACACATGGTCGCTGAAGCACAGCGCAGCCGTGCTCCTATTCAAAAGCTGGCGGATGTCGTGGCCAGCTATTTTGTTCCAACCGTAATAGGCGTATCAATTATTGCCTTTTTTATATGGTTTTTTTATGGCCCGGAACCGCAGCTGGCTTACGCGCTCATTGTTTCAGTATCAGTACTTATTATAGCCTGTCCCTGCGCACTTGGACTTGCCACGCCAATGTCGATCATGGTTGCGACAGGTAAAGGCGCAAGCTTGGGAGTTCTTTTCAAAAATGCTGAAGCAATAGAAACCCTGCGTAAAATTGACACGCTTGTTGTCGACAAGACCGGTACGCTTACCAAGGGTCAGCCGGAGCTGACGGATGTCGTACCAGTAGAAGGTATGTCCGAAAATACATTACTTTTCCATGCTGCAAGCCTGGAAAGGGTCAGCGAGCATCCCTTGGCTGAAGCGATTGTCCGCAATGCAAAAAAACGCGATATAGCCCTAACCGACACCACCGAATTTGAATCGCATACCGGAAAGGGTGTCTCTGGCAATGTTGACGATGCTATCGTATTGCTTGGCAACCTGAAACTGATGGAAGAGTTTGGCATAGATATCTCTTCTCATGATGATGAAGCCGATCAAATGCGCGATGATGGCCGTACCGTTATGCATGTTGCAATAGACAATAAACTGGCTGGCTTACTGGCCGTGTCCGATCCGATAAAAGAAACCACGCCGGACGCAATTTCAAAGCTCCACGACGAAGGGTTGCGGATTGTCATGCTAACCGGCGATAACCGCTCCACTGCCAATGCGGTCGCTGCAAATCTCAATATAGATGAGGTGATACCAGAAGTCCTGCCAGAGCAAAAAGCAGAAAAAATAAAAGAATTCCAGAATAATGGCAGTGTCGTTGCTATGGCAGGGGACGGCATCAATGATGCGCCTGCTCTGGCTCAGGCTGATGTTGGCATAGCAATGGGTACCGGAACTGACGTGGCTATGGAATCAGCCGGAGTAACGCTCGTAAAAGGCGATCTCAATGGAATTGTTCGTGCAAAAATCCTTTCCAATGCGACTATGACCAATATCAAACAGAATTTGTTTTTTGCATTCATCTACAATGGGCTGGGAATACCAGTCGCCGCAGGAATTTTGTATCCTTTTTGGGGCATCTTGCTTTCTCCAATCATAGCGGCAGCCGCCATGAGCCTGTCATCTGTTTCTGTTATCGGTAATGCTCTGAGACTGCACCATAAAGAAATCGACTAATTTAATCCACGGTGTTGACATGAACAATAACATGAAAAGAAAGTATCTCGTTTTTCTCGTTTTTCTCGTTTTGACAGTTCCTTTGGTGGTCTTATCAGGTTGCTCCCACCAGAGAATGGGCCAGTCCTTCCAGGGATGGAATCACATGATGGGCGGAGGCTTTGGAGGGATGTTCATGTGGCTCATCTACCTTCTCATAGGAGGGGCAATTATCTATTTTATTTTTTCGCGGAGAAATGATGTGCATAAAAAAGATAATTCCCCACCGCAGAATTATCTCGATATTCTCAAGAACCGCTATGCCAGTGGAGAAATAGATAAAGAAGAATTTGAGCGGCTCAAAAACGAGCTCGAAGATTAAGCATTGTATCGTTTTGGACAAAGGTATCGAGTTGGTTAGGACTGTTGTCAATTGACAAAGATTATGATCGTATAACAGTGGATTAATGCCATAGAGAGGAAAACCATATGCAGAAAAAAAACAAAGGCAGCATTAAAAAATATTTGAGATTCATCGCAATGATTGGAACATCAATGGTGGTGATGTTCTTTTTGATGTATTTACATTCTTACCAGATCATTAATCATGCCAGGTTCAGTGAAACGCGATTGTTTATGACCTTTATAATGGGTGGTGCAATGATGATTGTCATGCTGTCTTTTATGCTCGATATGTATAAAAACAGCAGAGTCAACATGGTCATTTTTACTGGAGCCGCCATACTGCTACTCATATCTGTATGGCTTGTCCGGAGTCAGGTGACTGTAACAGGAGTTGATTACATGGAAGGTATGATACCGCATCACTCAATTGCTATTCTTACAAGTGAGCGAGCCAAAATTTCAGATCCACGTGTACGTGAACTCGCAGATAAAATTATTGCTGCACAGCGAAGAGAAATCAAAGAAATGGAGTGGCTGATTGAAGATATCAAAACTAACGGTATAGCAGCGGACCGGCTAGAAGCCACAGCAAGGCCTGTGCCGCAATTTTCAGGCATGTGAGATTAAGAACCAAGATATCTGTCCTATACATGGTTAACACACCAAAATCACCAGAAACAGTTTATGGTAATTACGAACAGAAAAAGATTTCATGACGATGGTTGGTCTAAGGCTTAGTAAGCCAGCCGCCATACTTGTTCGTTGGGTTAATCTTGTTTTTTTATCATTCTGAACAAACAATGGGTACGAACTTTGAACTCGCCCAAATCGTGTTCTTGAGATTGAACTCCATCCTGTTGTTACTGTGGTCAGGAGGTTATCCAGGCTTACCGTTTTTGCGACATAGTTAGTTTCCCTAAATTGTCTGTTGTTTTTTCGACCTCCTGCAAGGCCTTTAGGAGGTCTTTACAATGAAAGGAGTATCTTACCATGGCTGAACATATCAAGTTGTCTTTCGGTTTCATTTTTCTGATTTTATTATTTTCTTCGACCGGATACGGCATGGTCCGAGAATACCGCTTGGTTATCGATCAACAGGAGGTCCGGATCGGCGACAAACATGCTTCCGGCATGACCATCAACGGTTCGATACCTGGTCCGACGCTCTATTTTGAAGAAGGTGATCTGGCACGTATCCATGTCGAAAACAGGATGGACGTATCGACCTCAGTACATTGGCACGGCCTTTTGGTGCCACCCGCCATGGATGGAGTTCCGTATGTTACCCAGGTTCCAATACAACCAGGGGCCACATTTATTTACGAGTTCCCTATCAGGCAGACCGGAACTTACTGGTATCACTCCCATTCAGAGCTACAGGAGCAGAGAGGCCTGTACGGCTCCATCGTAATTGCCGATAACCAGCACCAGGTTGACCGCGATCTGATCCTGTTGCTATCGGATTGGACAACCGAAGAACCTGCTTCAGTACTGCGTACGCTTAAACGCGGCAGCCATTGGTATGCTCTGGAAAAAGGTTCTTCCCAGTCAATTTTCGGCGCCGCAACTGTCAATCATCTGGGTGACTATTTCATGCGGGAATTGCAACGAATGCCAGCCATGGATATTGCCGACATAGCCTATGACTATTTCCTCTCAAATGGTTCACCTGAAACACGACTTGAAGCAAAACCGGGAGAACGTATCCGTTTGCGTGTGATAAATGGCTCTGCCACGACTTATTTTCATCTCAATTTTGGAGGGGGGCCAATGACCATTGTCAGCGCTGACGGGCAACTGGTCGAGCCGGTGAAAAGCGACCTTTTCCTTATCGGTGTGGCTGAAACCTATGATCTGCTCCTAGACCTGCCATCCGATGGAAGCTATGAGTTTCGGGCAACTGCCCATGATGGTTCGGGTTATACTTCTACCTGGCTTGGTTCCGGAGCCAAACACTCGGCCAAAATGATCCCAAAGCCGAACCTCTACCAACCGATGAACCATGGTGAAATGACCTCCATTTTTGCCTTAACTCCTGCAGGGACAATGGGCATGCCTGATACGGCAGTGGACAAGGGAATGTTTGACCAATCCGGCATGTCCCATAACATGAAAGACACAATGTCCGGCCATTTCATGCACGCCCCAACTCATGATGAAAATCCCCCTGGTATCAAGAATAAAAGCCAGTACGCCATGTCTAGGAATTATCACTCCATCGCGGATAACAAAGCAGGCCATGATATGGATATTTCGGCAGAAACTCATCAGCCGCAATCTATGCCAACTATGCAAGAGCATCCGGGTTCAGCCCGGCCATATGGTTCCAGTTTTGGCCTCTTGGTACCTGATATTGCCTCGCGTCCGTATCTTGCCAGTGAAGGTGGACCAAAGCGACCACAAACCCCATACAAAATGCTCAGTTCTGCTACTCCCTCAAGTCTACCGGAAGATGCCCCTGTTCGCGAGATAAGACTGACTCTTGATGGCGATATGGAGCGCTATACCTGGTTTATCAACAACAAACCAATCTCAGAGAGCGACTCTATCGTCATCAGAGAAGGTGAGATCACCCGCTTCATCATGATTAACCGGACTATGATGCACCATCCGATGCATCTTCATGGTCATTTTTTCAGGGTACTCAATGGTCGGGGTAGCAAAGCTCCGCTCAAACATACCGTAGACGTGGCACCCATGAACACTACAGTTATAGAGTTTTACGGAAACGAAGTTGGCGACTGGTTCTTTCACTGTCATCTGCTCTATCACATGAAATCAGGTATGTCACGTGTGATACATTACAAACAATACACTCCATCGCCTGAGACGGCAGCAGTCAGACATTTTATCTATAAAGATCCTTTCTACTTTTACGGCATGGCAGATATACTTTATTCCATGACCGAAGGCGAACTGACTCTTGCTAATTCACGCTGGGATTTTTCGGCTACCTGGGAGGTCGGTTGGCAAGGTGTGGAAGAAACAGAATGGGAAGGTTTGCTTAGCGCTAGTTACTATATTAATCGATTTACTTCTTTTTTTGCGGGGATGAACATTGAGGGTGAGGATTCTGAGTCTGAAGAAACACGAGGGGTGTTTGGCCTTAACTACCTTTTACCCTTGAACCTCGAATTTGGAGCTTGGCTCGACACCGATGGGGGGGGGCGTTTCATGTTAGAAAAAGAATTTGAACTGACGCCACGGCTTGGCCTTCACGGGGAAGCAAAATATGACACCCACGAACTATGGGAGGGCAAGATTCAGCTCGAATATATGATCAATAAGGATTTCTTGGGGATAGCTAACTGGCATTCAGAGTATGGAGTCGGGATAGGGGTTCAGGTTCGTTTTTAGACTGATAATTTTTAAAATAAGGGGGGATTTTTATGAAATATGTTGGTGTGTTTACTATCACGCTGTTATCTGTTCTGGGAGTAATTCTCGGAACTGCCAGAGCACATGAGTGGAAAGCACCGAAGAAAGCTGCAGAGCTGCGCAACCCTTTGGCCGCTAATGAGCTTACTATTGCTACCGGAAGAACCTTGTACCGGCAGCACTGTAACTATTGTCATGGTGACGATATGCAGGGTATGACGGTCGAGTCGACTGGTCTCAGCAAGCCAACGCCGGATCTGATGAAAAACTTGAAGATGCACAGTGAGGGAGGATTTTTCTGGAAAATACGTGAAGGTAGAGGTGATATGCCAGCCTTTAAAGAAGTACTTACGGATAAGGAAATATGGTCGATTATCACTGCCATAAAACAAGCTACAAAAGAGAAATGATTGCAATACTATCTGGCTATTAACAAAGCGGAGTTTGTGTTGTTTTTATTTGTGGCAAACTTTACGTATAATTCCTATCCAGAAAGATTGGTCACCCTTAAATTCTGCCCAAAACTACGAAATGTTGGATTTAAGATTGTCCATGATAGTGTTAACATCTATGTTAATATTGTTGCCCCTGGAATGGGAACTTGTTTACTAAAACGAAGCAGTACAACAAGCTCTTGTGAACTTGCCAGTGGGACTACAGGCAAGGTACATTCACCTGACCGAACAAATGTTGGTATATGGCCTAATTTCACAGGATTTCGATTTAGAGGTCTAACCCAGCGTAGCTTCCGCACCTTATTTTTGCAGATATCGGGCGAGGTCATGTTCAAGCCCGTCGCATTTACCCTATCCATAAAGTGTTTCTATCCAACGTATTGTCTCTGTGTCATTCACTTTTCCAAGGTGGTGTTGAGTAGTTGAAAAATTCGCATGTCGCAAAATAACTTTGCTGACCATTTCTATGGGAGTTCCAGATATTGAGGCAAAAGTTGCTGCATGCCGGCGAAGATCATGCGGTTTAAGGTTTATGTTGACTATTTCCCCTGACTTCTTCACCATTGACCATGCTGTAACATATGAATAGGAAAAATCCGCTCAATATCATGGCAATTATGGGCTTTCACGTATTCGTTTAACTTTGCCGGGATTTTACGTGGAACATAAACTGTCTCCTCCGGTCTGCCACTTTTCGGATTCTGGATTTTGAGAAAATTCTCCTGTCGTTAAGTTTCTTTATTGGTTTCTATAGGTCCGGCAACCAGAAAAGGAGACGCTTCAATTTTTTCTGCCGACATCATATTTACAATTCTGTCAATTGAGCTTAAAATCATGAGCTGCTCCCAGTCTCTTAAGGAGTGAAAGGACTCGGTAAAGTCATCCTGCAATGGGGATGGTGCGTTCTGTAGTAATTGAGTCCCAGCCTCCGTTATAGATATGAGTGATCGACGTTTATCCAGCTCCGATTTTCTTCTCGAGATAAGATCCTTCTTCCCCAATCGGTTCAGGATTTCAGTGACAGTTCCTTGGCTTAACGAGACAGATTTAGACAACTCAGAGACAGAGAGCGATTCATATTGAGCCAATTCCTGCAAGATGACCAGTTGCGGGCTTGTAATTCCCACTGTTTTGAGAAGGTGTTTGGAGTGCAGGTCAATTGCCTGGGTGATTTTCCGTAAACCGATCAATAACTCTTTGCTTCGTTGGCTTTGATTATCTTTCAACTTCTGCTCCATATTTCCTAAGAAATCTCAATACGTCTGGCTGTTTTTGTTCAACAATCGGCGGCCGGGAATCATTATCCATCCCCTGGTTTCTTCAACAATATTATAGACCAAGCGCTAACATATATCATTTGATTCGTTTCTGAGTCTTCGAGATTTTCATTAGATTGCACCAGTGGGTAGGCATGAAAACCATAAATACATAGTCTACAATGCAATATAAACTATGTGCACAATGTTTTAGCACTTGGTTTACCGGCTGTTTTCTTTTTGTGCAATGTGATGATATATCAATTATATGTGTTTTTTTTGCGTGTGCCAGGGGGGCAGAACTTCGGTTATATGGCAGCTTGTTAATATGTGTACAATTGACATTTTGCTTTGTAGACTGTATAATTTCCTTCAGAAGAATAAGAGGGCTTATCGTAAAATTATAGGGAGAGGTCAACAACAGAGGGTTGCAATTGCCAGAGCTCTTGCAATGCGGCCTAAAGTTATGCTGTTTGACGAGGTCACCTCTGCGCTTGATCCCGAGGTAATCGGCGAGGTAACAAAGGTTATTTGTCAATTGGTCAGCAAGCATAACCTCACCATGTTGATGGTGACTCAACAGATTGGTTTCGCCCGGGAAATTTCAGACAGGGTCTGTTTCTTTTATAACGGCAGAATAGAGGAACAGGGCGCGCCTGACGAGCTTTTGGGCAGCCCGCAAAAAGAACCGACAAAGAGATTTCTTGATGCTGTATTTGAGGCTGGCTAACCGAAAGACCCTCCCGGCCGATATCCTCAACCATCAACAGTACAATCTATCATGAAAGCAAGTGATCTAGGCTCCGTTCTCATACATGGAAAATCAATAATGAAGCGGAAAGGTGGAGTCTGGAAAGGCAGTTTTTTCAAGAATATCCATAAAACTATTCACTGGATGATTTTGTTCGTTTTCTGGAACAGCAATATGGAAAAACACAACCGGAAAAGCATCCAAATCAGAACTTTCAATTCTAACATCAGCCAATCCAGGAATTAGCGAACACTCCAGTGAAGCAAGGAGAAGGTTATCTTTCTTGATAGTGTATCGCTTTTGAGCAGAGGAATGAATGAAAATTGAAAAGCTCATTTATCCTCCATCCGGATGTTCGTTGAGAAGGCGCCTAAGAAGAGAATAACCAGATCAAAGCAGGTAATGCATTGAGTTGATTCTCCAGTCCGCATATTTCATGAAATATGCGGACTGGGGTGAGGCCTGCTTGTTACTATGAGTACTATTTTTCAGGAGATGAAAAAAATGGATGAAGTAAGCGATGACGAGCCATCGCAAAAATTAGACTCGATCGATTTTGAGAAGCTGGCATGGAATAAAGAACTTGCTAATAATGTGAGTTCTTTACAAGCGCTCAAGAAGTATTTTCCTCTAACAGAAGAGGAGGAACACTCCCTCCAGGAAGTGTTGGATAATCATCCCATGAATATCCCACGCTACTATCTCAGTCTCATCAACCACAAAGACCCTGACGATCCCATCCGAAAACTTGCAATACCCACTGCTGAAGAACTAGTTGTGGCTGGCCAGATGGGAGAAACAACCGGTGACCCATACGGTGATGACAAACATAACAAGGGTAATGGGATTCTGCATAAGTACCCTTACTCCGCCTTGGTTGTGGCCACCGAATACTGCTCGATGTACTGTCGACACTGCTTTAGAAAGCGAATTGTCGGATTGGCCAATGACAAGACCGTAGAGAATTTTCAGAATGCTGCCAAGTATATTGCCAGACACAAGGAAATTACCAATGTGATAATTTCAGGGGGAGATCCCATGATGTTGTCAACAAGCGTAATTGCCAGGATGCTTGAGCCTTTGAAGGAGATAGAGCATGTAAATTATGTTCGTATAGGAACACGAACTCCGGTGGTATACCCTCTGCGCTATTTGGACGATGAGCTGATTGAGGTCTTGCGAGAATTCAACCAGCATAAGACTCTCTACATCCCCACCCATTTCAATCACGTCAACGAGCTTACCGATCTGTCAAAGGAGGCTGTTATGCGTATCCGCAATAGCGGCATAACCGTCAATAACCAGGCAGTGTTTCTACAAGGTGTCAATGACTCTGTTGAGGATATTGAAGACTTGATGAACGGACTCGTGCGTTTTGGTGTGAATCCCTACTACTTGTATCAGTGTATGCCTGTTTCACGCGTCAGGCATCATTTCCAGGTGCCTCTGAAACGTGGGGTCGACATTGTATCAGAAGCTAAGCGTCGGCTGGACGGCTATGCAAAACGATTTAAGTTTATCATGGGCCATGATATCGGAAAAATAGAGATCTGTGGTCGCAAGGACGACACCTTGGTGATGAGCCAGATTCATGCCCGTCCCGAACATCCTGAAGAAGCCTCTCGCATTCTCATGGGTAAAATGACAGAAAGCGCAGGATGGCTTGATGACTTACAACTGATTGAATGAAAATCGGTTTTAGCCCGCAAATTTCATTAACTCTTCGGGTGAGTGTTATATGCCATACTCAATTGGGAGGAGGCAAAACGAACCTGGAAGAGAGGGTGTTCAGCAGTTAGGAGCTACGGCGTGTTTACCCTCACAGACCAGCCCCTGTGATCCACGGGGGCGAGTCTTGATTTGTGAATCATTTGTTCTCCCTCCTGAGAAGCAAGGTGTTTCATTAACGTCCTGAGAAACTATTGGTGTTTAGCAATCAGATTACACCGAATTTCTACTGTTTTTGATTTTACCTGATCATCCGTTTCAAGCCCACCCCTCTCTACGCAGGGCAGCCTTGTCGTCATGAGTCATTGCCTGCTCACTACCTCGTAAAACAGAGTACAACACTTCAATTAATATCAACCACAAGAGATAGATCATGTCATTAAATAATATGCAGGACTGGCAGGCTCAGTTGAGCAATTTTGTCAATACAATTGGGCGATTGGAAGAACATGTCAACCTGACAGAAAATGAGCGCAAGGCCTTGGAGTCAAATACAACTACTTGGGGTACTACTCCATATTTCGCATCCCTGATGAACCGAGACGATCCCACATGTCCAATCCGCAGACAGGTTATCCCCTCGAGTGAAGAACAAAATAATGTCTATGGCATGGATAATTATCTGATATGGAAAGAAAATCGAGATAATGAAGAAAATCGGCCAGATACCATTGCCCGTCAATACAAAGACCGTGTTGCCTTCACTGTCAATCAGACTTGTACCATTTACTGCCGTCACTGTTTTCGCAAGGAATTAGTCGTGAATAAGGATTTACGACTCAACTTCGACTTTGAAGAAGGGCTGGAGTGGATATCTCAGCACCCTGAAGTTAGGGATGTGCTGATAACCGGAGGAGACCCTTTGTTGCTCCCGGATGAGAAAATTGCATATCTCATCGATCGGTTGAGGGGGATGGAGCATATCGAAATAATTCGTTTCGGATCACGCGCACCGATTGTTTTACCGCAAAGAATTACAAAGGATCTCAAAGAGATTCTCGGTGGATACCATAAAGTGCCAATCTGGCTCAACACACAGTGTAACCACCCGAAAGAGCTGACCGATGAAGTTGCAAGAGCTGTCTATGATCTGAATACCTGCGGCGTCAATGTAGGGAACCAGGCCGTATTACTTAGGGCTTGCTGAGCAACAAGCAAGACCATGAATTTGTGTTTAAAAAATAGTATAATCGGCGTCGTAAGTGCACAGAAAACGGCTGACACCTTCCAAAACCCTTGCACCTTCCGACAGTAACACCATGTACAAGCATAATCAGAAGCAGCTCGAACTCCCTGAATTTTCTCTACCCTTTCATGGAGAGCTGGCACCTGACAACAAATGGGTAAAATTAGCTGCCTTGATCCCCTGGGTGCAGTTCGAAGAACGCTATAGGGAAAATTTCTCGAAATCCGGTACCGGGCACCCGGCTCTCTCTGTGAGAATGGCCCTCGCCGCACTGATCATCAAAGAAGAACTAGGTGTCAGTGACAGATTATGCGTTGAGCAGATCACGGAAAATCCGTATCTGCAGTACTTTTGCGGGCTCAAGTCCTTCATCACCATGCCACCGTTTGACGCCTCCATGTTTGTCCATTTCCGTAAACGCTTTCCGGCAGATGTGTTGAGCGAGGTCAACAATGCCATTGCAGAGAAGATGCACGGAGATCAGGACCCACCGGCACCCGGCCAAACACCCCCAGGAACCGATACCGAGACGACGAGCGACCAAAAACCATCTCGCAACAGCGGCCAGTTGCTGGTGGATGCCACATGTGCTCCTGCGGATATCACCTATCCCACCGATATCAAACTCCTCAACAAGGCCCGTGAGAAGAGTGAGCAGATCATTGATATCCTGCATGAAGCCAGAGGACGAGGATATAAGAAGCCGCGCACCTACCGTCAACGAGCCAGAAGACAATTTTTGTCTATTGCCAAAGACAAGCGGATGAGTCGCAAAAAGATTCGAAAGTGCCTCCGTCGGCAATTAGGGTATCTGCGGCGCAATCTCAACTCCATTGATCAACTTGGTGAGCATCAAGGATTTACACTGCTCGGCCGTCGCCATTATAAAGAGCTGCTGGTGATTTCTGAGGTATACCGCCAACAACAGTGGATGTACGAGAACCGCAGTCATCGTATTGATGACCGTATTGTCAGCATTAGTCAACCGCATGTTCGACCGATCAAGCGTGGTAAAGCTGCTGCTGACACTGAGTTCGGGGCCAAAATCAGTATCAGCCTTGTGCACGGCATCAGCTTTGTCGACCATATCAGTTGGGACAACTACAATGAAAGTTGTGACCTTATTGCTCAAATCGAGGCGTATCGTACGCGATATGGTTGCTACCCGGAATCGGTGCATGCCGATAAAATTTATCGTAACCGCGAAAACCGCCGATATTGCAAGCACCACCAGATTCGATTGTCTGGCCCCAGGCTTGGCCGACCGCCAAAAGTGACCCAGGAAAATGCCAAAGCACTCCAAGCAGCAAAACAGCAGGCCAGGCAGGATGAAATTGACAGAAATGCGGTTGAGGGCAAGTTCGGTCAAGGCAAACGCCGCTATAGTTTGAACCGGATCATGACCAAGCTGTCATGTACCAGTGAAACCGCAATCATGATCAGTTTCTTGGTAATGAACCTGAAACGGTGGCTGGCCATCGTCGTTTTATTATTTTTTCAAAGAACAAAAGCTCGATTTGCGAATGTTTGGTGGACGCCTCATAAACTTTCTTGCCTTTTGGCCGGGTTTAAAGCCATCGAAGCCGCAAGTGGTTAATCGTTGTTCAGCAAACCCTACTTAAAGGAATTAATGATGATGTAGCTACCTTCAAGGAGTTGCATCAAAAACTTCTTAGAGTAAGGATCAAACCGTATTACGTTTTTTATTGTGAAGCGGCACCGGGAATTGATCATTTCCGCACACCGGTAGAAAAAGGGGCTGAGTTGATTCGTGACGCTTTGCGAGGACATACAACAGGTCTTGCCCAGCCAATGTACGTGGTTGCCACCAATATAGGCAAAATTCCGTTGATGCCTGACTACTATATTACCGGTAAGGATGAGCAGGAGTATACGTTGACAAACCATAAAGGGCAGACTACTACCCTGCCATTTATACCTGAATAGATTTAATTATCCCTTGGCCAGCTCGATGCTCAAGGAGCGTCTTCCTCTGTCATTGTCTCTGTTCATTCTGGGAATTATTACCGTAACCTTCATCCATGGATTTATTTTACGACGTTTAAAAAAATATACGATGCTTTCAGTGATGAAAAAACCATTAACTGGCCAGCAATTGCCATCAACCTGAACCATCTGCTTCTGTCCAGTATAGGCACCGGCTTGATCCTGGGAGCATTTTATCTTTTACAACTCAATTCTCTGGGTTTGAAGAAAAACAATCTCATACCTCCCGCTGGTTGTCATATTTTTAATTGTTGGTCACATTGGCTTGGACACTCGCTATTTGCGCCAAAACAGCACGATCTTCGGATCATAAAAGTCAATGATGTTGTGGCCAAGGTAGGATATAGAATTATGCTACTTCTGGGGCTTTGCCTTTCCCTGCGCACCGCTCAGGGACTTCTCGAAGTTGGTTATCAGTTCACAGAAGCTGCAAAAGCAATACTGACACTGCCGATTATTGGCATAGGAAGTGCTTTGCTCTGGCTGCTCTCTAAAAAAATAATTCAAGCCCGGCAAAATATAAAAGAAGATTCTGAGAATACTGACACCGAATCAGCAATCGAAAGTACCTTGCTGTTTTTGCTTTTTCATTTTCCAAATCACAACGAGCATTCTGGAGCCCTTGTTCAGCAGAGGCATTACTCCAGAGGAGTCTTGTCCGACCTTGCTGCCCATTGGTGTTATCTTTTTTTAAAATTGGCCATGGGGTAATATCTAGTGTTGGTGGTTGATAAGTAAAAAATGGAAAACAGGATTTGCTTTCTCACTTACCTAACAGTAGCATTTTTTAGAGATCCCAAGATAGCCTCAATACGAAGATAGCTTCAACGGTTTTACCTACTTTTCTGTACCTTGCCGATTTTGATCCATCTGGTAGGTGGCCGCATCCTTGCCCCCTTCTCCCTGAAGAGCAATAGGAATAAATTAAACTCGCATAACTTCAAGAAATTATTAATTTTAACCTGGTGGCGCTAAGCTCAAAGCGCCTCCTTGGAGAAGAATATACTTATTGTAATTGACTGGTGATTAATTTTATAACACAATTCAATTTATAAACCAGTTGCGAATATCGGGGATTATGTAATTTGGGCTAAATTGAAATCATTTTCTTAAAATGCATTAAAATGTTAGAGTTATGTTATGCTAATTAAAAAAAATGTATCTATTATTCTTTTTACTATATTAATTTTTTTCTCTGAATTTATATTTGGATTTGTATTTGCTGATGCTTTTAGTTTTGTAAGTATTGATAAAGAAATGATTGAAATTAGAAAAGGACCAAGTGTCAATAGTTCAGTAGTTATGGAAGTGTTCAAGGGGTTCCCGCTAAAAATTTTGCAAAAGCAAGGGCAGTGGCTATACGTGAGTGATTTTGAGCAAGATGCTGGATGGGTTCAATCTCATGATGTTACTACGTGTAATACAGTGATTGTTTCCTCCCAACAGGGGGCGAAGATGATGTCAGGCCCATCATTAAACTCTCAACTTAAAGCCCGTGTTGAACGACAGGTAATTCTTCGGAAATTAGCTGAAGAAAGAGGTTGGGTGAAAGTGATTGCTGGCGAAGGTACTTCTGGCTGGATTAAATCAAGCCTATTGTGGCCGGAGGTAGAAAAACATACAACCTATGAAAAGACATCAAACATGACACAAATGCCATCTAAGAAGTCTAATAGTTATGCTCCTTCTGGACCTCGCTGGAAAAAGCCTGTTGATTAATTGGCAATAGTTAAACAAGGTAGCAAGCCTTATTAAACAGTTACTTGGAATAAATTACTAGCACCAGAACATTGAAAACATTTCTAATTTGGATCACTATCCTGACGCTTTATTCGGGCGCTTTCTGCCCGGTTTACTCGGAAGAAAGTCCCTCGCTTAAACAACTGAGAATAAGCCAGGATCAGGAATATATTCGGCTGAGGGAGTTGTACGATCGTTTAGGAGCCAAAGTCGACAAGAACAGTCCGGAATATCAGAAACTTCGTGAAGAATACTCGGCTGAAAGAACCAAGATACGAGAAAAATACACGAACCTGGAAACCCGGGGGCAAAACGTCGAAGCAATTTTGAATGATCGTGATCTCAAGGGTCGCATACAAAACACCGGGTCCATGCCGGCAAGCGTCAACGCAGATGTTGACCTGAAAGCCACCGACTTGGAGGCAGCGGAGAAGCTTGCAGACAAATGGTCGAACCAGAAAGGGAAAAAGCAGCAATATTATACGGTCGACAACCCGACTACTCCCACAACAACCCGCCCGAAAGATTTCAACAAAGTCATCAAGGTTGTCAATCCCAACACCGACACCACACTCTGGACCCCGGGTAACGAGAAAGTCCATAAGGCGAAAGTGCCCGACCCCGATGCCTGGACAACCTCAGGAGGACTCAAGGGAACCGGCAATCTCGACAGCTCCCGTGATAAGAGAGGCTACTATCTGGACAACGAGAAGAAGTTCCACCATGCCGACCGCCCCATAACGAGCGTTGCCGGAGCGCACGACGAAGAGCTGAAGACCTTCTCGAAGAGCGTTTCGAAGGCAGGCGGCAGCAAGGGTGCGAACATCGCAATGGACAACCCGGAATTCTACCAGCAGGCCGAGATCATGCAGAAGTACGGGGACCCGGTTCAGGCCGGCATCGTCGATCTGGGCGACCCACCGGACGTGCGCATCAAAAAGATCGAAGCATGGAAGCAGAAAGCCCGCGACGAGATGGAAAAGGCGAAGCGTGTGAGCCAGCAGCTCGGAGATGCGGCGGGTACGGCGCGGGACGATCTCGCCCAACAAATGCGGGATCAGGGGCATGCTGATATCGCCGACCGCATAGACGAAAAGCGGCGGAAAGTCGCAGATTCAAACCGCGCTGCAGCTGCCGAAAATAAGCGGCTCAAGGCGGAACGCGATGCGGCGTACAACGATGCAGGGAATACAGGTGGGCCAGATACGCCGGGCAATCCGCCTCCCTCAAAACAGCAGTTTACGGGTGATCAGCCGGGAGATTCAAGCTTCGGCACCGGCGGCGACCCCGATGTACCCGGTGATATCTCCACCGACACAAAGGGAGTGAACCAGGGAGGGTACGGCGAGATAAAAGTCAATAAGCCGGGCTCCGCTCCCAAGGATGGGAAGAGCGATAAAATCGCTATCCAGGATATTCGTAACGAGATAGACCCTGAAACAGAAAAAATTATACAGGAAAAGGGCTTTGGCTCAAAAACCGGAGGGATACAGAAAGACCCCAAAACAGACACCAAATGGGTGAAGGATCCTGAACTCGGAGACCTTGGCAACCCGAATCAGACCCACGGCCAGGTGACGGAAGTCGATGGCAATAAAAAGTTATCGGAAGTTGTCACAAAAACGAAAGAGATCAAGCAGGCCGAATTGGAAAGGCAGCGTATCGAGAAAGAAAAAAGCCTGTTGGATACCAAGGTGGGGAATGCAGAGACATCCCGAAACGCAATGGTCGATGATCCGGGTGCCCCCCTTGCAACCGGAGAGCAGCGAACAGCAACGGGTGATCCCGGTAAAACCAAAGCTGGACAACTGGAAACAGGGGATGGTGTAGATCAATCGTTTTCTACCAAGCAGCAGAGCATTACAAATGGGGACACCCCTGCCATCGATGGCGGCAAAACCCCAAAAGGTACTTCCGACGTTGACCTTACCAGCGGAACTAAGAAACCAGTAAAATCATCAGGTCTGGACGTCGACGCCCCGAATTCAAAGGGCGCCGCCGATGTCGGCCCCGACGTGGATGTACTGGATGCCGTGGAAGCGGCCGGGCAGATCTACCAGAGCGCAACTAACGTCGCCGGAGAGGCAATCGACCAGAATCGGGATCTGAACAGCGGTGACGCGGCCACGGTGGCTGGAGATCTCACCCCGGGAATCAGGGAATACCAAGGGGCACGGGAGGCAACCAAAGACTACCTGGTGCAGAAACAACTGGAAAGATTGGAGCGCCAGGAGCAGATCAGAAAACTGGAAGAGAAGAAAAATCTGACCCCTGAGGAAGAAGACCAACTGCACCATCTCAAAAGTGCCGAGTCCCGCGCCCCGGACACAAATACCGTCTCCGGAGCAGCAAGCGCGCTGATAACCGACACGATGGACGGATATATCCAGCGGATGAGGGAGCGTAAAAAAGCGGAGGCGAGAGAAGGTAAGCCGGATAACTGGAAAGACGGCATGTCGATGGCCGGGGAAATGGCCTCTGATACCGGCAACGCCGTCCTCAACGCCCTCAACCCATTGAATCCCTTTGCGGAATCGCTTCCAGAAACGGCAACCTGGGATGAGCGCCAGGCATGGGCCAGCCAGAAGGATATGATTACCAAGTACCTCAACAGCGAGGCGACCAAGGTCGACAAAGCCAGTCGCCGAAACGCCGACAAGCTCAACCAACTCCTCACCGAGGGAGACTTGAGCGATCCTGAGGTTCAGAAATCCATCGATGCGCTGCTGGCCGAGCTGAGGCGGGATCGTGAACGGCTGGCGGACCTTAATGGTGCGGCTGATGGACTCCCGGAGGTGGACCCCGAGAAATTGAAACATCTAAGAGATCTGCAGGCGACCCTCCCGGATATCGACTCGATGGAGGAGTGGCGAAACCAGTTGCTCGCGGAGCGGGAGAGAGCGGACTCGTGCCCGAAAAACACGGTCCGTCTCAACGACCAGGACAACAACATTCAGTGTGTCTCCTGTGAAGAGGTAGAGAACGACTTCAATGCGTCGCTGAACGAAGGGTACCGAACCTACGCCGAATCGCTCATCTCACTGGCCAGCACCTGTGCGTGGACCAGTGGCGCTCGGGAGCGGCTGCTCCAGAAAACTGCCGGAGATGATTGCAGCAAGCAAAAACCGGGGAGCAGCCCGGTTTTCTCCGGCGACACCTATAAGTGTAGATGCCCCACCGGCAGCTCGGTGGATCTCAAAGATGAAACCGGACAGGTGCAATGCGTCTCCTGCGACGTGCTCCATGGTGACTTCGATGTCGCGCTCGGTGCCAACGAAAAAGAGTACGCCCAGGCGCTGCTCGAGATGTCGGTCGGGTGCGGCTGGATTGCCGAGGGGCAGAGAAAACTGGACAATTACGGCAACTGCCCGGACAGTACGGTCCGCCTCAGTGATGAGTCCAATACGATCCACTGCGTCTCCTGCGAAGAACTGCAGGGAGATTTTACCGCTGCCCTGGAAGGCAACGACCGGGAATACGCGCAAATGCTGATCGACGTGGCCCCCAGCTGCGGCTGGGTCGTCGAGGCAAACCGGCAGATGGAGCGGACCAAAGAGTGCCCGGCACACACCGTCAAGCTCAGCGACCAGGCCGACAATGTGGAGTGTGTATACTGCGATGATCTGTACGGGGATTTTAATGCAGCGCTCGCGAGTGGCGACCAGGGATATGCACGGACGCTTCTTAACCTCTCCGCCACCTGCGGATGGGTCGTCGAAGGTAACAAACAGCTGCGAAACGCACAAAACTGTCCAGCGAACGCTGTGAAGCTTAGCGACAACAGCGGGCAGAACCACTGTGTCCCTTGTGACGAACTGTACGGAGACTTCAGCGCAGCACTGTCCGGCGGCGACCGCGCCTATGCGGAAACCCTTGCCGATCTGGGTTCTTCCTGCGGTTGGAGCAGCCAGGCGTGGAACGTACTGAATACGCCGCAGTCATGCCCTGAGGACACGGTCATGCTCAGTGACCAACAGAACCAGATCAAATGCGTTCCCTGCTCCATGCTTTACGGTGACTACAGTGCAGCACTGCAGCAGGGCGATTCCGACTATGCGGACACGCTCGTGAACCTCGCCTCCGCCTGCGGGTGGGCGCAGTCGGTTGCCGGGCAGAATTTGTACGCAAACCAGCAGGCGGAATTCGACCAGCGCTGCAACGATCAAGTTCCAGGCAGCTCTGCGGTGATCAACGGCGACCGCTATTCCTGCTACTGCCCCGAAGGGATGCTCACCCTCACCAATTCAAACGGATCATCGTGCCAGAGCTGCGAACAGATTCGCGGCTACATCAATTCCGCACTGCAGCGTAATGACCTAAGCACGGTAAGGGGGCTGATGTCCGGCGCCCAGAGCTGCGGCTGGTACAATGAGGCGGTCCAGGTCGTTGCCGGCATAGAGCGCGACCGTCAAAATCAGAAAAACAATCAGTTCAATAACCAGAACAATGCGTGGTGGATGCGCCACTGGGCCAACATGATGAACGAGATGAACTCGGGCGGCTCAGATGATATACCTCCGGAATATTACGAAAAAAGAAAAAAGAAGACAAAGGCTCAGGCCCCGCCGCCCAAACAGCCGGTAAAGAAAACGACACCTCCTAAAAAGACTCAGCCCCCTAAAAAGCAAACAGGTGGGTGTATCGGAGGTCCGTGTTGCAAAGGCCATACAAAGATTTGTTCTAATCCCGACGGCACAAAATCACGCTATCCACACATGGCAATTGATAGAAATGAAGACGGACATTGTGACATATGTGGCGGAAGCTATAGCGCAAAAGGTGGCGGTATTGCTCCTGGATTAAAATATGTGCTGCGTGGCAACGGATATAGCTGCAAATAGATACTAAACTTTTTAAGTAATCTCACCGGAATTTGGGTAAAAAGAAAGCTCGGAGGCGAAGGTGTCTATACCGACAAAAACGATGTGCAATCCGACGTGGTGATGAAAGATGTAAAAGATGTATCTTCAACAGATATTATTATCGAAGATTTCGATAATAGTTCCAGTCGCAACAACTACAAGACACGTGCGTATAGTACACCCGTTCTTCCGCAAAACAATACACCTTGCGGCCGACGCTGGAAGAAAGGCAAACTAATTTAACATATTACGGATAATGCGTTTCCCTTCAGATAGGACTACTATCATGCGATATACGAGGATTTTTATCGTTTTGACCATCTGTACAGTCGCTATCGCAATTTTGTGCGGATCCCAGTCCCCCCTCCATTCGGCCTCTGGGCAGCGCTGGAAAAAACCTACGGAGTCTTCAGTTACTGCCGCAACTTCCGAAGGTCTGGCAAATCTTGAAGCACAAGCGAAAGTAGATCCCTACGACCATGAACTCTGGCAAAAGCTCGGTAGTCTTTACTTCGACAATGGTGAACACCACAAAGCGATAGAAGCGTATCGCACATCCCTCAAGCTGTACCCGGAAAACAGTGACGTGTTGTCGGACCTCGGAATCATGTACCGCCAGTCGGGAGCCCCGCAGAAAGCGATCGAGGCTTTTGACCGCGCACTTGCCGTCGACCCCGATCATTATTGGTCCCTGTTCAATAAAGGAGTGGTCCTGCACTACGACCTGGGGAAGACGGAAGACGCCGTCCGCTGCTGGCAAGGTGTTCTCGATATCAAGCCTGAATTCAAGCTAACAGATGGACGTCCGCTTCGGGAGGTTATCGACCAGTTTAATGCAAGCAAAGGCCAATGAGTGTACGGAGGACGATAAAATGAAACACCTGTTGCTGGCCCTGCTGTTCCTGGTGCTTGTAACGACTGAGTGTTCCGGAGCCGGCTGCGTATCCGGCAATTGTGTAAACGGAAGCGGCACCTATGTCTGGGACAGCGGGGCGCAGTATTCCGGACAGTTTAGGGGGCAGAAGCGGCATGGACGCGGAACGTTTACCTATGAAAGCGGTGAGACCTATACCGGGGACTGGGTAAACAACCAGAAGCACGGGCAGGGCACCTATGTCTGGCTGAACGGGTCCCAGTTTACAGGAGGCTGGCAGAATAACAGGGCGCATGGGGAAGGCATCTATACCTTTGCAAATGGCCAACGGGCCGCGCAGGTGCTCAACATGGGGCAGCTGGTGTCGGAAAGAGTCTTGCCTTCACAAAATAACGTTTCCCGGCCATCGGTGCCCCGGTCGGTTCCTTTATCGAGCCTGCCGTCAGGAAGGCGATGGAAGAAAGCGAATTAAAAGACAAAGAGCAACAGAGGAGCAGAGAGATTGATCCATGAGTCATATCAGATACGGTTTCGTTTCGATCATTTCATTTCTTGTTATACTGTCGGTTTTATGTGTTTCCCCCGGGACGAGCAGCAGTTCTTCCTTCCGTAAATGGAAAAAACCCGGCGCTGACAACGGGGCGTCTACTCAGCAGTTGCCTGCTATTGCGAAACAAGGAACACTGCGCGTTGGCATGACTCCGGGAATGATGCCGTTTGGACTTCTTGCCAAGTCGGGAGCACTGATCGGTTTTGATGTTGATCTGGCCACCGACATCGCGAATCGGCTCGGAATGAAGTTGGAGTTGAAGCAGATGAAATGGGATAGGCTGATTCCCGGACTTCTCGCCAACGAGATTGATCTCATCGTCACTGCGATGGAGATTACGGAAGATCGACAGCGGTCAATGAGTTTCGTGCCCTACTTCAGCGGTGGTCTATCGGTCCTGGTACGAACGCGAGATTCACTATCCCTGGAAACGTATAGGGAGCTTAATAATGATCAATTCACTATTGCGATAAAGCAGAGCGAATTTCTAGAAAAAGCGGTACGAAACAAGATGCCCCATGCACGGATATCCCGTTTCCCGAATTACAATAAAGCCGTGGAGGCAGTCCGAGACGGCAGGGCCACCGCGACGGTTGCAGATCTGATATTCAACCGGATAGTGATCTTGAAATACGGCCCTGACGTGTTCACGGTCCAGCCGAGTCTGCTAACCGAGCAGACACTCGGGATTGGCTATCGAAAAACTGATCAAGAATTCGGATCCTGGCTCGATAACTATATTGGTGATATCAAGAAGAACGGGACGTACGATAGGATAGAAGCCGCATGGTTCAACGACTCCGCATGGTTGTCAAAATTCTGAACGTAATGCCCCGCCTTGAAAAATGCCACTACTATGGCGCTAACAAAATAACAGTACATTGAATTATCTGCTCATTGCCATATTCGTTATTGGAGCGGTGATCTGCTGCCTCAACCTGTACTACTCCCATATCAGCTACCTGCTCCATCGCATCTCCGGAAAATATGCAGATACGTTTCAAGGGGCGTCGGGAGTACCGATGGCAGGCTCACTACTGGTGGTAATTGGTCTGCTGGGTACGTGGCGGAATCCGTTGTTTTTCTGGTCGGGGATTATTTTTTTGCTCATCGATACTTGCGGGCCATTGTGGATGGCCGGAACCTTGATCTACATGGAAGTTTGGGGAAAACGAAAAGATGACTGATCCGGTTCCCGATGCACAGAGACCACAGGCAAAAAAGAGAAGACCAGGCTGCCTGATAATTTTCCTGGTTGTCCTGGCATTGCCGCTGCTCTGGTACAATGCTGCTTCGACAAAGATCGAGAAGGAAAATGAGTTCAGGCTCCATCTTTTTCAAACCGTGGTTACGGCGATAAACAGCTATTTTCAGGCCCACCAGCGCTATCCGGACGATCTCTCACTGCTCCACATAAACCAGCAGAATATTGTCGAGGAGTATGAAGAATCGGGGGTGCTTGATTACTATCGAGATCCGTTGGGGTCTGAATGGTACACTTTTACATGTAGGTATTCAGGGATAGTGGCTTCGGGAAGTGGCCGCCATCGCGTTGGATGGTCCGGTATCCAGTACAGCAACCAAAAAGATAAACTTCCGTTACCTCCCGGAACGAATGGGCAGCCAGGTGACAATGGATTCTATTTTGCGGATTTCCATTAAAGGACACCCTTATAAACCAGTATTGATTAATCACTGTATATACGTAATAAAAACGAGACCGAGAATATGGTAAAATAAGGTCATCAACATCCTGTTTTTTCCAAGGAAGAAGGAGGACGTGACGACCAATTCACTCAATTTCCCAGCAAAACATTACCCTACTGATTGGCTCCAATCAGTCCATTCAACCAACCACTCTTTGCTCATTCCGCTTCAGGACAATGCAGCCCTTGAAGCAGAATCCTTACGGACATTGTTCGCACCTTCTGCCGGTGCCCTGTATGTGTACCGTCCCAGTAAACGACGACAGGCCCTCAATAAAGCGGTGGACAAGCTGGAGGCAAGTAATCTGCCAGGCTTCGAGTATGTAATTTCCTACCTTTACGGCAAATATCGTAGCAACCACTCAATCTCTTCAATCAGTCAGACAGGAAGGACGGTTCATGCTTTCCTGTTGTTTTTCAACGGATTAGGGCGTCAGGATATTCGCCAAATCCAGCGAAAAGATATAGCGCAATACGTGGAGCACGAACAAGAGCGTGGTTTAAAAATCAACTCAGTACGCAATCACCTTCACACTGTATATGCCTTTGTTAATTACCTGGTAAATAACGATATATTGCCAGCAGAGATTCTGCTCAAGAAGATCAGGTTAAGAATGCCGGAGATCTTGCCCAAAGCCATCCCACCGGAGGATATGGATAACTCCCTGAGCATCCAGAACCCCAATAGTGGAAGAGCAGAAGAGACGGTTTATGTTCCACGAAAAATCCTGGTAAGGTTAAGCCAGTATGTAAAAGCAAATAATTTCGACACGGATGAACGTATATTTCCGATATCATACGTTGCAGCCTGGTCAATGGTGAAGAAGGCAGGAAATTTGGTCAACATAGAGCTTCGGCCACACGACCTCCGCCGCCATGCAGCTACCTATGCCTCAAGGTCTGGTACCCCAATAGAAATCGTCAGCAAGGTCATCCTGCGGCATGTCGATCTTTCAACGACTCAGCGGTATCTCGGGAAGGTCAATGATATTGAAGCAATTCGGTGGATCGAAACGCTTTATGGATAAGCATTCAGCAACGGGCGGGAACAGGCTCTCGCCCGTTAATGATCAGGAATAGTGTTAAATTGAAGCATTGACAGAATATTCAGACCTTCTTTAATGGTAATGCTAACGAGAGGTATTCTTTCTCGCCGGTAGCTTCGGCAATCAGCTCGTATTCGTTTGTTAAATGGATTTGACTCACTCTTTGTCAAAACTGTCCACAGCTATTGCACCCATAGATGCCGGCATAGTGATAACTATAATGCGTTTTAAGGACGTTGTAGGATCGTCCAGCATGGGTAGTTTATCTAAGCACAGTAAAACCAATCCAACAACTAACGCTGTCATTAAGTAAGCTACCACTATACGAAAAATGAATACAACTAAACGGGACTTAACATTTTTCTGAAATACACTTTGATAGGTAAACAGAGCGAGAAATAAAACAGAGAGAGTAAATAGCATAATCAAATTAGGAAAGGGCAATGTTTCCCCTAATCGCCATGCTTCTTCAGAAAAAGAAATTGGTACTGTGAGCGCAAATGCTCCTACAAATACCTGACTTGCATCTTCCAAATTGAAACTAAATTTCATTCTTGCACTTTTTATCCAGTTACTGTTCTAAGCAACTTCATAATTTACATGTTTTCCATTTCGCACGATCTTAAAAACATCATAATCCTTTATATAATTTTGCCATATCCATTGGCAAGTTCATTAACTTGATAAAACCATTAATTTAGCCTTACTCCTGTCCTTCGCCGAACTTGCCCTTTCGAAGCAGCAGTCACCTCCCGAATCCGGTTCTCTTTATCGCGGCAGGAAAAGGGAAAGGAGTATCAGGCGTGGTGTGGTCTGGGCCGTGTTGTTCATTGTGTCGGCATGACCCGAAGGTTTCACGGGCGATCGATATTGTACTTATCCATTTTCGCATGCAGGGTAGGCCGAGAAATGCCCAGCAGCCTCGCGGCCTGAGACCGATTTCCTTTGGTCAGATCAAGCGCCTCCTTAACCAGTAACGCAGCTACATAATCCACACAGAATTCAAAGGACTTGTGCTGTCTGCCGGAAGCCAGTACCGAGTGAATCCAATTCTGTACATGTTCAGCAGGTGCATTATGGTCCTCTTTTGGGCAGCGAATGACATTGGAGAAGGTGATGTCTTCCTGCTGGATGGGTGCGCCTCGATTGAAGATAAGGGTTTTTTTTAAGGTGTTGGAGAGTTCACGAATATTTCCCGGCCAGTCATAGGCCATGATTTTATGCACTGCAGCCCGTGTGATCCCTGGACTGGGGATAGACATCTGTCTGCTGAGCCGCGTGAGCAGGTAGTTGATCAGCGTATCCATATCTTCTCTCCGCTCTCTGAGCGGCGGCATGGTGATGGTCACTACGCGCAGCCGGTAGTAGAGGTCCTCACGAAAGGTTCCCTCAGCTACCGCGTTTTCCAGGTTTTTGTTGGTGGCAGCGAGAATGCGAACATCCACATCGATCGGTTCTTTGCCGCCAATGCGTTCGATGGAGTTTTCCTGAAGCAGGCGCAGCAGCTTGGCCTGGGTTGAGAGCGGCATGTCGCCGATTTCGTCAAGAAAAACAGTACCGCCGCGTGCTTGTTCTATCTTGCCGATTTTACGGTGATCAGCCCCGGTGAAGCTGCCTTTTTCGTAGCCGAACAGCTCACTTTCCAACAGAGATTCCGGAATGGCAACACAGTTGATGACCACAAATGGTTTACCGGCGCGGTCGGAGTGGTTGTAGATGGCGCGGGAGGCCAGCTCCTTGCCGGTTCCCGATTCTCCACGGATGAGAACGGTCGCATCCGTTGAACTCACTTTGCCGATGGCTTTGTACACCTCAAGCATTTGCCGGCAATTACCTACGATGGCATCATGGCCGGAAAAATCGTCGCTTTCAGGGTTGACCATTACCGGTTCTGAGCGGCGGGTACCAGTGAGGAGGCCACTTCTGACCAGTTGCACCATTTCAGGCGGATTAAAAGGTTTATAAATAAAATCATACGCTCCTTTTTGAATGGCATCGATAGCGGCTTCGGTGTTGCCCGCAGAGGCGGTGCAGATAACGGGAACCGGGGGACAAAGGGAGTGGAGAAAATCCAACACGTCAAATCCTGATCTGTCCGGCAGGTGCATGGCCAGAATGATCAGGTCAGGATGAAGGGTCTCGGCCTGGTCCATGCCCTCTGTACCATTGAGGGCAGAGGCCACGGAATACCCCTCCTGCTCAAGGGTTGTGGAGAGACTGCTGCATAGCGCAGGATCATCATCAATAATCAGGATGACATGCATGGGTATGCCTCGCGTGCCGGCGGTCAGTACGTGGATCCATTTCCCCGTTGTTCTTGGTCCTTTCGCAGGGGCGCTTTATGGTATGAGCTGTACGCTCTAAGGCCACGTTTTTTTCAGCTGGGTACTTTTTTGCAACACTTCTGTTGCAAGTTCAACTAGTTAATGATACCTCCGTCGACAGTTTGGTTCAACGGGTTTCTGGTCTGTAGTGGAAAGGGGGCAGGCGGATGGCGTGGAATAAATTAGGTTTTCTGCCACTGGATGGCAAGAAAGGCGCCTGTGTCCGGGTGCAGGTGTTGCCCCTTGCGCTCGATGGAGGGGATCTGGTCGACCGGATCGTGTTTCAAAAAGTGGATAGCGGTCCTGGTCACAGCGGCTGATGGAGCAAGTGCCCGCATTTCTTCCGGTGAGCGAAAGTGGATATGCTGAAAGAGCGTATGGCCGTTGTCAGCATTTTGCAGTCTCCGCTCTGCCCAGGGACTGAGGCTGTTGAGGGTGGTTACCACCACCAGACCACCTGTGCGAGCAACCCGGTTAAGTTCTGCTATTGCCTGGGAGGCATCGGCGATAAACTCAATGGCCGTCATGGAGAAGACCTTGTCAAAGCTGTTGTCGGCAAAAGGGAGGGCGCATATATCACCCTGGAGTCCAGCGAAGTGTCCCGTGTCTAGAAGGGTTACGGCTTTGTGCACCATGGGCAGGGAAAGGTCAAGACCAGTCACTGAAGCACCTGCAATCAGCACCTCCCGGGTAAATATTCCGGTGCCGCAGCCGGCGTCCAGAATATGTTCCTCGGGAGCCGGTGTCAGGAGGTCCAGCAGGAGGTCAGTCTCGTATTGCTTCACCAGTCGTCCGGTCGGGGTGGTGAACCAGGCATCGTATCTTTCGGTCCAGGAGTCGAACAGTGCGGTAGTCATGTCCCTGTTGGTTGAAGAGGTTATGGATTCTATGACTGATTCCTGTGAAAGATACTGGGGATGTCCCTGCTCGTCGGTTGAGTGGAGCAGGCATTGGCTCCAGTCTGCCAATGCATGGTGTCGCCCCAACCCACTCCTGAACATCCGCTCGACTGTTGTCCTCCAGCCGAGGTGTATTCCTCACGAGTGTCACATACGAGAAAAATACAACTATGGGCTGTGGGAGGCCTCTACCAGGCTGCAGCTTTATGTTTAACCTCATATGTGCATATCCGTAAAGAGGGATTTCGTGTCTCTGTTAACACGTCGATTTATATAAAAACAGGGATTGTTCTTCATGTCCTCCTGCAGGTTGTTTTGGTTGGTGACGGAGTGCGCTGGCAGCTCTGTAAAAAATGAGTAATGTTTAATAACGCAATTGGCAAAGGGTGCGTTTAGGCAGGGGTGAAAGGTGGGCAGAAATGGTGGGTGAGCAGGATGGAAAAGGCGAGGATAACTGACTATTCGTTCGGGCAATTGATCTATAAGGGGGTAACCTATCGTAAGGACCTTATTATCCTTTCCGATGGTAGTGTGCTGCATCCCTGGTGGCGGCAATCAGGGCATCACCTTGTGCTTGCAGACCTGCGGGAGGTGCTTGACACTCCGGTTACGGTGTTGGTCGTAGGTACTGGAAATTCGGGAATGATGAAGCTCAACTCCCATACCCTTGCAACCCTTGAAAAAGAGGGGTGAACGTGGTTGCAGCGCCGACAGCTGAGGCGGTTATCCGGTATAACAGTCTGGGAGCACACGCCGACAGGGTGGTCGGGTGTTTTCATCTTACCTGCTAAGTTGTGTGAGAATGCTCCCTGGCACACTCCAGGGTGCTCTTCTGGTTGGTGCGTCGGCGGTATGGAGCGGAGGATCACCTTTTCCCGGCGCGTTGGCTTTATATTTCCTCTTGATAAGCGTACATTTCGTGATCAGCCGCTATCAGCAGATCGCTGGCGGGAATGACAGGTAAGTCATCCCGCAATTCCATATCATGGAACAGGGCCACAAATTCATCGCTTCGTCTGGTATTGATCGGATGTTTGAGTGCACCGCTGCCTTATGTTCCAGCAATGAAGCCTGTGCAGGCGAGCGAGAGGTGATGCGGGAGGTGAACAGTCAGTTCACAGGGTACTGGGTGAAAATTTCGATCAGGCGTCGATCTGCCCAGCTGTTGAGCCTGTAATCTTCAAGAAAACCACAATGCCCGCCATACTGTACCTGGTCAACCTGCAATACAGGAGAAAGGGAGGGAATATTTGGATGGATGAACGGTGTTATGGGATCATCGCTGGCATGAATGATGTGGGTGGGGGTGGTAAGTGTACTGAGCATGGTGCTGCTGATGGCATAGGCGGAGAGATAGGCGCGGGTGGTCGGGTGGTCGGTATGACGGGGGACAAAATAATCGTGCATTTGCGTGAGAGTGCGGAGGCCAAGCAGGGTCTGTTCGCTGTCGAGATCAGGAAACAGACGAAATTTCTTTTGCAGTGAACGTTTCCATTTATCGACAAAATAGCGATGGTACAGGGGGTGCTGCTCCTCCAGTGCCTCGGTTGCTGCAACCGGATCGATGAGGGGGCTGATGGCGGCTGTAGCTGTCAGTTGAAGGGAAGCCTCCGGTGCACGAAGTGCAACGCGCAAGGCAAAGTTGCCCCCAAGCGAGAAACCGGCAAGGAAATGACAGGGATGCGGAAACCGGTCGTGAACAGCGGCAATGGCCTGCACGACCTCCTCCAATCGGGTGGAATTAAACAGTTGCCGGTTAAGATGATGGCTGTGGCCGTGATCGCGAAGATTCAGGCGGAATACGTTGAATCCGGCATCGTAGAGAGCGCTGGCGGCAGAGAGGAGGTAGGCAGAATCAATACTGCCTTCCCAACCATGGATAAGTGTGACCTGTCCCTTGGTATTGGCCTGGTTTGAGCTCATCGCACCCAGCAGACGTACACCGTCTCCGCAATCGAGAATATGCTGCTGACTGTCCCTGCGAAGCCTGGCAGCACGTCGCCCTGCAACCAGCTTTCGTGGTGCCAGGCTGGCCAGTACTGTCTGTACATGGGGGTTCCTCAGGAGGCGGGGAGGGGTAAATGGTACCGGCATTGGAGAGATGCTCCTTTAAGAGTGGAATACTCATGCAGTGGGCAAGGTGGTTTCCTTGCAGAGGCGGCAGGGATGTTCACCAGCTTGCAGCGGTGGAAAGCAGGCCGCCTGCAGAGACAACCTAGGCATGCGCCCGGTGGAATCAATCGGTTTTCGTGCGGATCAGCGGCATGAGGAGAGAGGAAGAACACCCTGCTTTTCCGGACCGCAGCGTTGGAAAAGCAGGGTAGGCAAAAGATCGCCGGATTGGTTATTTCTTTCGGGGATATGGCCAGGCCATGATGCCGCCTTCCATAACCTTGACATTGGTGTAGCCGTGCGCCTGAAGAACGACCGCCGCCTCGTAGCCCCTGAGGGATATTTTACAGAAACAGATGATTTCCTTGTTTTTGTCTTCCGGGAGTTGGTCGAGACGGTCGCGGAGCGCTCCTATAGGGATCAGCTGCTCATCGATGCCCAGGTGCATCTCTTCGTATTCTTCCGGACTGCGACCGTCCATATAAAACGGTTGTTCATTGTTTTGGACCTTCTCCCATACGGCTGCAGCGGAGATACCATTCATTCTGCCCTTGAGTTTATTCTGCATGATGTGGGCAGAGGCAATGAAGTGGTCGATGGCCAGGGAAAAGGGCGGTGCATAAGGGAGGTCGGCGTTTACCAGGTTGTCGACAGTCAGCTTGCCTTTGATCGCCATGGCGGCGGTGGCTATCTGCTTGGAGACATCACCGGGACCGACACACTGGTAGCCGAGAATTCGCTGGTCAGAGGTGCTGACAAGCAGTTTGGAGACCAGTAGCATCGCGCCCATAAATCCGGGTTTGTCCGGGCTGGCGTTGACGATTGTTTCATAGTCGGTAATTCCTGATTTTTCAGCCATTTTTTCCGTCAAGCCGGTTGAGCCTGCACTGAAATCAAAAATCTGGCAGATGCCCGAGTGATAGGTTCCGGGAAAGGTGACACTGTTGCCGAGTATTGCATTTTCTCCGGCCACCCGCCCCTCCAGGTTTGCCAGGTCGCCCATGGGGGAGAAGGTCTTGCCGCCCACGTTGAGGTTATCTATTTCCACGCAATCTCCGGCAGCATAGATGTCGGGATCCGAGGTCTGCATGAAGTTGTCAACGGTTATGCCTCCCAGCTTTCCGACCTCAAGTCCGCAATCGGCGGCAAGCCGGCTGTTGGGGCGAACGCCGATAGACATGACCGCAAGTTCGCAATCCAGCACCGTGCCATCAGCAAGGGTTACCCCGGTAAGCTTTCCGTTTTCTCCGTTAAATGCCTTGAGACCGGTGCCGGTGATGACCTGGGCTCCTTTGGCTTTCATGTGATTTTCCACCAGCTTGGCCATTTGCCAGTCAAGGAAGGGGAGGACCTGATCCAGCAGTTCGACCACCGTTACCTCAATACCGGATAACTGGAGCGCTTCACAGGTCTCAACACCGATCAATCCCCCGCCGATGATCACCGCCTTTTTTACCTGCTTTTCGTCACGGACCTTGCGCAGGTAGTCAGAGTCCTGCATGCTCAGGAGGGTCGTGATTCCCTCGAGTTCGATGTTGGGAATGGGGGGCATGTTGGGGTTGGCCCCGGTTGCGATGATGAGCTTGTCGTAGGGAAACTGCTGCTCTGCCCCGGTATTGACATTTCGGCAGGTAACCTGTTTCTTCTGGCGATCAATTGAAATGACCTCCGTTTCGGTGAGCGCCGTTATACCTTTCGCCTTGTCAAAAAAAGTTGCATCGCGAACGACCCCGGTAGGTGTACAGAGCAGTTGGTTCCGGTCGTCAAACAAGCCACCAACATAATACGGCCATCCACAGGAGGCCATGGAAAGGTCCGGATCTTTCTGGATGATGGTGATATTGGCAAACTCATCCAGCCGTTTGGCTTTGGCGGCTGCTTTTGCACCGGCTGCCGATCCGCCGATAACTACAATGTTTTTCATGGAGTCTCCTTGGTAAAGTAATCAATACTTCTTATTGTATAAAATGTTTCGTGTACTATAAACGTGTTGGTGTAACTAGCTGTTAATGTTGCCCATACCGGTAGTGCGCTGTTACGCACCGGCATTTTAAGGACCATATCTCCGCCCGCTTGCCAGGGGATTATTTTTTCTGTATGTAATTGCTGGTCATATACACAAAACCAGCCTGACAGGCCAGGGAAAATGTCATATGGTGGTGATGTTAAGGAGAAATACCTATTTCGCCCTTTGTTGCATATTATTTTGTTTCAGGCGGTTAGGCATTTTGAAAAAGGGTAAGAAAAAAATCAGTAGTGCTGACAGGCCCACCACCTGTCACTTGGCCGAATGGAACGCAAGGGCAGGGGAATGAAAAAGGAAAAAGCAGTCGCGGCAAATGTCACGGAAACCATTTTAGAGAGTATCTCTGACGGTGTGTTTACCGTTAATCACGAATGGCGGATTATGTCCTTTAACCGTGCCGCCGAGGAAATCACCGGAATCCCCAGGGAAGAGGCTATCGGCAGGTATTGCTGGGAGGTTTTTCGGTCCAACATGTGTGAAGGTGACTGTGCACTCAAACGCACCATGAAAGAGGGCAAAGCCTTTGTAAGTACCTTTACCTATATCATCAACAGCGAAAAAAAACGGATCCCCATTGCCGTCTCGACGGCACTGCTCAAGGGGGAAGACGGGCACACTCTGGGCGGCGTGGAAACCTTTCGAGACAATACGCTGGTGGAGGAGCTGCGCAAGGAACTGAGCGGCAGCTGTAAGCTGGGAGATATGGTTAGCGCCAGCTCGGTTATGAAGCGGATCTTCTCCACCCTCCCCTTGATTGCGGAAAGTGATTCCACGGTGCTGATTGAGGGGGAAACCGGGACCGGCAAGGAGATGATGGCCAGGGCGCTGCACGAACATTCCCTGCGGCGGGAGAAACCGTTTCTCGCGATTAACTGTGGTGCCCTGCCCGATACCCTGCTGGAGTCTGAACTTTTCGGCTACAAAGCTGGTGCATTTACCCACGCGGTGAAGGATAAGCAGGGCATCTTTGCCGCTGCAGCCGGAGGAACCATTCTTCTGGATGAACTGGGGGAGACCAGTGCGGCTTTTCAGGTCAAACTTCTGCGAGTACTTGAAGAACGAGAATTCCAGCCTCTGGGCAGTGTAAAGAAACAGGCAGCCAACGTACGTATACTTGCAGCAACCAACCGTGATTTGAATGAACTGGTGCAGAGCGGTGGGTTTCGCCAGGATCTTTTTTACCGGGTCAATATCGTGCGCATCCAGCTTCCGCCCCTGCGGGAACGAAAAGAGGACATTCCTCTTCTGGTTGACCGCTTTATTGCCAAGATGAACCGCCTGCGCGGTAAAGCGGTATCCGGTGTCAGTGATCAGGCGCTGGAATTACTTATGGCGCATACTTTTCCAGGGAATATAAGAGAGCTGGAAAATATTATCGAACATGCACTCATCCTCTGTTCACAGGGAGTGATTGAGCGGGAGCATCTTCCAGCCTACCTGTTCGACCAACCCTCCAACCAGAAATATGCGGCGCCTGAGATGGCCACCATTCAATCAGCCGTTGCCACCACCGAGGTCGAACAGATTAAAGCGGCCCTGAAGCGCAACAACTACAATCGAACGGCAACAGCGAGGGACCTCGGAATGCACAAAAGCACCTTGTTCCGCAAGATCAAAAAATTAGGGGTTGCATTACCGGAGGTAGACGGACGTCACGCTGGCAGAGGATAGCGAGCACACTGTCCTCCGGGCGTTGCACTCCTTGGGAGTGCGAAGGCCAAAAGGCAGCGAAGCTTCAACGCTGAAGTGCTGAGCTTGCCGTGGGGTAATGAACGAGGGTTTCACATATGAGGGAACGGGCCTGGTTGTAATCAAGGATGTTCGCCTGTACAGCTGCCTGCAGACGCAGGAACAGATGGTGAAACATATCTTCCTGGCGGTGGACCATGTTACAGGGTGAAGTGTTAGTACGTCTCTCCGCAGGAACCGAGGAGGGGCTGAACATACGGGCATGTTCCACAGCAGGTTGATCGACATCAAATTTTTTCGCAAGAAAAGCCGTCAGTTTTCTGGCCTCTCCTGAGGTGATTTTTTTCTGTCGTAAGTGGTGTTCTACTGTGTGTATTACCGACCAGGCGTTTTCCTGCCTGTATTTTCTGATAAAATAATCCCGTAACTCTGTTACGGCCTTTTTTTTCTCTTTTTCGAGCATGGATTGTTTTATGTCATAGATCATGAGGTACCTTAAGTGGTGACTGAGAGGAGCCTGTATTACGGCGTTTATGGAAATAATAATCATTCCCAGGGTCATTCTTCTTCTATAAGCATTTTTTTCCGTTAACAGCAGAAAATAAACCATGCATCCCCTGAGAGAGGGTGTGAGGCATGGTTTATTGTCGGCAAAAGAGCGTTGCGACTATGCGCCGCTATAGAGTCGCATAGGGTCGCATGGTTGCGTCTGTGCAGGTGCGGGCTTATCCGTATTTTTGCTCAAGATATGGATAAGGAAGTGTCGTACCATGTACAGATGAACTGTAGAGAAAAAGAGTATTCATTTTAAGTTGCTGTGAATGTGGTGAAAAATCGTTTTGTCGACAACTTTGAAATGTGCAGCAGCAGATATTTGCAGAGTGACGATGAGTCCTGGCACGCTGGTTGCTTTATAGTGGTATGGAAAGGCAAACTCTGCAACGCAATGTCGCTATAACGGTATGGGAAGACCGGGTATCACCGGTGTTTGACGCCGCGCACACATTGCTGATTGCACAAACCGAAGCATCGCACGTTGTTGATACGCAATATCATCGCTTTGACCCTACGCGTATGACCCTGTTTATTGAACTGCTCAAAGAGCAGAACGTAACGGTTTTGGTCTGTGGAGCCGTGTCCGAAGAGCCGGCGCAACTGGTGGAAGGTGCAGGGGTGACCCTTATTCCTTTTATAGCTGGGAGTATCAGCGCGGTTTTGAAGATGTTGGTTGTTGACCGACCAATGTGGAGTTCGCTGAAGATGCCCGGGTGCGGCAAAAGTATCTGTTGCAGGGGAAAAATTCGTCGGGGACAGGAAATACAGGCTGATCAAATTGAACCCGCCTTCAAGTATCCGTCCTAAGGAGTTTCTACATGGGTGTGGAAAACAAGTATGAGGTGATTGAGACAACCACTGCACTGGATAAGCGCCACCAGCCTCAGGATCAAGTGCCGCAGGTACAGAGGACAGGGACATGGATGCCTCGACCAGTTGACCGAACCGGCCTGCTGCCCAGAGTCCTTTCTCATTTGGTGCTCATGGCTCAGCGACTGGTCGGAAGCTCTGAACCGCAGCCTCGTTGCCGTAATCAATCGGGTCGTGGAAGAGGGGCGTGTCGGGGCGGTCGTGGCCAGGGAAGAAGAAACCGCTGCTGAGTAGGCGGTAATCAAGAGTGCATTAAGGAGTGAGTGTACGTGAATATATTGTTGGTATACCCCAAAGACATTTCAATTCAATCGTTCCAGCAGACCTTGGCAGAGGAAACAGGCGCCGAAGTGGCGGCAACCGAAAGTACCAGTGAGGCACTGCAACAGATAAAGGATGGAGCTGTTGATGCCGTGGCCGTGGCTGAGCAACTTGAAGGTATGTCCGGAGTTGCATTTGTGGAGCAGCTGATCAAGGTTAACCCGCTGGTCAATGCAGCACTGTCCAGCTCGCTTGCTCCTGGAGCCTTTCATGAGGCGACCGAAGGGCAAGGGGTGCTGCTGCAGTTAGCTGTAAACCCGGATGCGGGAGATGCCAGGCAGTTTGTTGAAAAATTGACAAAAGTTACCAGTTTGCTCTAGCAGGTGAGAGAAGAACAATGATTATCAGTGTGGCCAGCGGTAAAGGCGGAACAGGAAAGACCACGGTCTCCACGAACATGGCAGTGGCAATTGACCGTGAAGTGAAGTTTCTTGACTGTGATGTGGAGGAGCCCAATGCACATCTTTTTCTACATCCCGAGGTAACCCGAACGGAAACAGTGGCAACACCGGTTCCCAAGGTCGATGCAGCCTTGTGTAATCAGTGCAGGAAGTGCATGGATATCTGTCGTTTTAATGCCATTACTGTCGTCGGTGAGAAGGTACTTGTATTTCCAGAGCTGTGTCACAGCTGTGGAGGGTGCATGCTGGTCTGTCCTGAAGGGGCCATTTCGGAGACCGATCGGGAACTAGGATGCATTGAATATGGCGCATGCGACCATATCGCCTTTGCCCACGGCAAAATGCGTATTGGCGAGGCCATGTCGCCTCCTTTGATCAAGGAAGTGCGGAAGAATGAAGACAGGAATGCGTTAACTATTATTGACGCTCCTCCCGGCACCTCCTGCCCGGTTATTGCTGCCATTCATGAGGTCGATTTTGTGCTGATGGTCACTGAGCCTACGCCGTTTGGGCTCCACGATCTCAAACTGGCTGTAGAAGCTGTTAAGCTCTTAGGCATCCCCAGCGGACTGGTGATAAACCGCAGTGACCTGGGTAATCGTGAGGTGTACGATTATGCCAAAGAGCAGCAAATACCCATTCTACTGGAAATTCCCTTTGACCGAAAAATTGCAGAAACCTATTCGGCTGGTAAGATGATGGTGAAGGAGATGCCAGAGTGGAAAGAGAAATTTGCACAGCTTTTTGAAGATATAGAGCATATTGTTGAAGCATAAACGAGAGTGAGAAGCATGCGCGAGTTAGTCATATTAAGTGGAAAAGGAGGCACTGGCAAGACGAGTTTGACGGCCGCTTTTGCCCATTTGGCCAAAAACAAAGTCTTGTGCGATGCAGATGTTGATGCTGCCGACCTGCATCTGCTGGCACAGCCCCGTGTGCAGCAAACCACTGACTTTATGGGCGGGGGATTGGCCGAAATCGACCCTGAGCGGTGCATTGAGTGCGGCACCTGCCGCGAGGTATGCCGTTTTGGCGCCATCGCACCAACCTTTATTGTAGATCCCATCCTGTGTGAGGGATGCGGGGTGTGTGTAGACCTCTGTCCCGAAAAGGCTGTAGACTTTCCTCCACAGAAGTGCGGGGAGTGGTTTATCTCCGATTCCCGGCTGGGACCCATGGTGCATGCCCGACTGGGAATAGCCGAGGAGAATTCAGGTAAACTTGTCAGTCTGATTCGTAAGGAGGCACGACAGTTGGCCGAACAAAATGGCCAGGACCTGCTCATTACTGACGGCCCTCCCGGCATCGGCTGTCCGGTCATCGCAGCAATCAGCGGCGCTACCGCGCTGGTGATCGTGGTTGAGCCGACTGTTTCCGGTATTCATGATATGCTCCGGGTTGCAGACCTGGCCGCACATTTCCAGATTCCAGGCATGGTCTGCGTCAATAAATTTGATCTCAACCAGGAGCTCACTGAGTCAATTGAGCGAGCGGCTGAAGAACGGAACATGAAGGTGGTTGGCAGGGTTCCTTTTGATCCGATTTTTGTCCGCTCAATGGTTGAGGGACTCAACATCTTTGAATATGCGGATGAGCAATCCGCAACCCTGCAGGCTGTGCAGGAAATATGGAAAAAAGTAGTGAATTCATCGGTGCTCAACAGTATGGGCGTGGTGGATTTAAAAGCAACAATTCAATAATAAGTGAGAAGAAGAACAATGGCGATGATGAGAGTAGCGATTCCCTCGAATGGTGAAGGCGGTTTAGAAGGCACGCGTGCAGGTCACTTCGGCCACTGTGATGTCTTTACCTGTGTGGATTTTGAAAACGGGGAAATTAAAGACGTGACGATCGTCCCTAACCGTGAGCATGTGCAGGGGGGATGTATGGTACCTGTCAACCTGCTGGCAGAAAACAAGGTGAACGCTCTTGTCGTTGGCGGTATCGGCATGCGACCGTTGATGGGTTTCCGTCAGGTCGGAATTGAAGTCTATCACGATGCGGAGCGTCCGGATATCAGGCCGGTTGTGGAAGATTTTCTGGCTGGCAATCTGCCGTTGATTACCGATAATGATGTCTGTGGCGGTGGAGGAGGCCGTTAAGATAAATTTTTTCTTTGACCCGTCCGGTAATACTTTTTTTGCATTAATTTCAGAGTTTCTCCTACCTCGGAACGCTTGTTTCCTTTCTGAAAGTACTGACCCTTTACCGGATGGGTCATTTTTTTGCTCTCTCGGTCGCCGACCCCCGGAGGTCGTCACCGCAGAGAGCATCCTGGTGGATAGAGGAAAGATTCGGTATCTGGATTTACCCGCTGCATCTAGGCCGATATGTTGGCCTGCTGTTGATGCTCACCGATATTCTGCTCTTGCCGGTATGAGGATTTTGTACTAATAACGGAGAACGACTCATGAAGATAGCAATTACTGCAAAAGGCGCTACGCTTGATAGTGAAGTGGACCCTCGTTTTGGCAGGGCCCGCTACATAATGATTGTGGATACGCAATCCATGCAATTTGAAGCGATTGATAATACGGAAAATATCAACGCGTTTAAGGGGGCCGGGATACAGGCAGCCACCATGGTCAGCGATAAGGGTGCAGAAGTGCTGATGACCGGATACTGCGGTCCCAAGGCATTTCAGACCATTGCCGCTGCCGGAGTGAAAGTGGTCAGCGATATTTCCGGAACAGTCGCCGAGGCCGTTGAAAAGATGAAAAGTGGCGATGTCACCTACACCGATAGCCCCAATGCCGACGGCCACTGGTAAAAACGGACAAGCTGAAAAGCAGGCCGCCTTGTGCGGCCAGTAATCATTTGATCAGGGTTTATGAGGGACCAGGGAGGACATGAACGACGAACAGTTTAATGCCATGGTGGACGCCATTCAGGAAAAGGTGTTTGATGATGCCAAAGAGGCCTATGGTGCAGTGGGTTTTGACCGCTGGCGTCACCCCAAATACCATGGCCGGATGAACGATGCTGATGCCAAGGGGCGCATCACCGGTAGCTGTGGCGATACCATGGAAATGTATGTGAAAATCGAAGCCGACAGGGTGACTGATGCCTCCTACGCCACCGATGGGTGCGGATCCAGTAACGTGTGCGGATCGTTTGCCGCGGAAATAGCCATCGGAAAGACCGTTGAAGAGATCTTTGACTTGACGGGTGAAGATGTGCTGGAAAAGATTGGTCAATTTCCCAAGCAGGAAGAGCATTGTGCCTATCTGGCTATCAAAACCGTGCAGGATGCAGTAAACAACTACATGGTGAAGCAGGTCGCTTCCAGGCAATAGGTGCTGGGAAGCTCAAACCACCCCGCAAAAGATTCTCCACCGACCTTAAACCGACACCCACTGCCGCGGCAATGCTGTCTCCAACAGTGGGGGCCGGTGGAGGTGTTTTCCCCCTCCGGCAGCAACCGCTGTCTCACTTCATTCTTTTTGCATCTCTATCGGCAATGAACACTCACTGATGCCGGTGTACATCTAAACAGGTGCCTGTTTCTCTGGTGGAATATCCACCCATTTTTTCCAGGGTTTGTTGAAACGGCTGGGAGTTAATGATCGCCAGCAGGGTTTCGATCATGGGCAGCTGGAGAAAGGCGTCGTCAATAAGCAGGTCATAGCGTTCCTCAGTTACCGGAATGAAGTCCAGACCAAGTGCTTTGGCTGCGCTCATGATCCCCAGGCCCACATCAGCTTTTCCTGAGAGCACGGAGACCGCCACCGCCATGTGGGTATATTCATCAAAATCATACCCGGTTATGTCGTCGGGATCGAGACCCTGTTGCTCCAGTTCGTAATCGAGGAGTACCCGAGTTCCGGATCCGGCCTGCCGGTTGATGAAGGTAATGTCGTCGCGGATCAGGTCGTGGATAGTCTTAACCCCTTTGGGGTTACCTTTCTGGATGATGAAGCCTTGCTGGCGGTGAGCGAGGGTAATGAGCGATATCTTTCGACCTGGCAGATACTTTCGGATGAAAGGAACATTATAGGTGCCGGATTCCGGGTCCAGCAGGTGGGAGCCGGCAATATGGGTCATTCCCCGCTGCATGGCCATGATCCCTCCCAGTGAGCCAACATGGGTTGACGCCAGATAGTAGGCCGGCACATGCTGCTGTAGAGAATCCCGGAGCAGGTCAAGGCTTAAATCGTGACTGCCGGTGCTGAGAATAGTGTTCTCGATAACTGTTTTCGGTTGGAGGAGTTCCAGGGTGGCCAGACTGCCTTTGGTCTCGCCTTCCGAAGCCGCATCAATATGCAGCATGGCATTGGCCCTGGTCAGGGTGGTGATGGCTCCGGAGCCTTTTTTCAAGGGGACGGCCACATAGTTGTCGCCGATTTTTCCGGTGATCATCCGCCGAAACTCTTCAATACCGCTGCGCGAGGGGATGTCTTTGGCCAGAATGGCTGGAACGCAGACCGGTTGCGGCAGGTTGATCCCCTGCATCTGGGCCAGGAGCGGCATGACAAACTGTTCAAAAGCGATAATTGCCGAGACCGGATAACCCGGAATGCCCACTACCGGTTTATCGGCGACCTTCGCCAGAATGGTTGGCTTACCGGGCATGATGGTGACGCCGTGGACCAGGATTTCACCCAGGTCATCGATGATGCGCGCCGTATAGTCTGCGCTGCCTGCCGAGGAGCCCGCGTTAACAACGACCATGTCTGTGTCGGTAGCCAGGATATCCTCCAGGTGTTGTGTTAACGTCGGATAATCGTCAACCACAATGTCGCTGACCCGTACAATGGCCCCGGCTTTTTCAGCGAGACCGGCCAATACTGCCGAGTTTGATTCAATGGTCTTGCCCGGCGGGGGGGGGAGTGTCGACGCTGTCGAGCGGCACGAGCTCTGAACCGGTGGGGATGATGGTGATGATCGGTCGGGACCGTACTTCCACCGTGGTACAGCCGGCGGTGATCATGGCTGCAATATCAGCCGGCTGGATGAGGTGGCCGGTTGGAAAAAGTAACTCTGTAGCAACAATGTCCTCTCCAACCTTACGCACATACTGCCAGGGAAAGACCGGTTCCCGAATGACGGCTTCACTCTCCTCCTGGTTGAGGAGGATGTTTTCCACCATAATCACGGCGTTGCTTCTGGGCGGGAGGGGGTGTCCGGTATTGATCAGGGTCGCCTGGCCACCTGCAATATCGAGGGTGATCGGGTTATCGTCGGCTGCAGCAAAAGTGTCCTCGGCCTTTACGGCAATACCATCCATGGCTGCGGAGTGAAAAGAGGGTGAGGAGAGTCTGGCAAACACCGGTGCTGCTGTCACCCTGTCGCAACTTTCCTTGACCGGTATGAATTCTGTCTGGGGGGTGATGGCGGAAAACTTGGACCAGAAGATATGCTGAGCATCTTTTCTGGATTGCATGTTCAGGTAAATCTTTCTTTTCATGTCAGTTTTAGCTGTGTTAAATGCTGGGGAGTAAGGCGTTATATCTTTTGCCCATGGAGTGGGCGGTGTTCGAGTGAATGAGTACCTCAGGGAAAGAGCAGGACTGAGGACTCGGTGCCTCTGTCTATTCCTTCCACATCTCTGCCAATGCAGAGTAGTCCGTCTGCTTTTACCAGTGGACTGAGCAAACCGGATTTTCCGTAAATCGGGGTGGCCAATGGAGGGGCGTCGCCGGATTGGGGGGTCAAGTGAACTCTGACATACTCTTCACGGCCAATGGTTGACGGGATTTGCTGATCAGTTATCGCCTGGACTCGATTGAGGCCGATAGTGCAGGGCAGGCCTTGGATTTTACGAAGCAGCGGGCGAACAAAGAGGTAGAAAACGACCATTGCTGAGGCGACATGCCCTGGTAAGCCAAATAGTGCCTTATTGTTCTGGGCGGCCAGGATGGTTGGTTTTCCCGGTCGAATGGCCACTCCATGGGCAAGGAGTTGGGCATGGGGAATCTGTTCAAGTACTTCCAAGGTAAAGTCCCGCCTGCCGACGGAGCTTCCTCCGGAGAGAAGCAGCATATCAGCCTCCTCAAGGGCTGTAATGCATGCCTGCCTCATTGTATCGAGATCGTCGCCGATGATTCCGAGCGGCAGTGCTTGACCGCCGGCCTCTTCAACCAACGCGGCAAGAGTGGTTGAATTGATGTCGCGAATCTGGCCCGGGCCGGGTTGCTTGTCGGGTGGAACCAACTCGTCCCCTGTGGAAATGATGGCCACCTTGGGTTGGCGATAGACGGGTATGGTGTGCATACCAAGACCCGCCAAAACCCCGAGATCCGCCGGGCGAAGTTGTCGACCGCGTTCAAGAACGGAAGCTCCGTCCTGGTAATCTTCTCCGGCACGTATCGTGTTTTGATTGGGAGCCACCGGCCGATAAATTTCTACTGTTTGGTCATCAAGCTGGTGGGTGTACTCCACCATCACCACCCCGTTTCCTTTCTGCGGTAATTCCCCGCCAGTCCATATGCGAAGTGCCTGGCCAGGTCGCAGCGTATACTGTGTGCCGGAGCTTCCCATGGCAATTTCGCCAATTACCGTCAGCAGGGCCGGTTCCGATTCGGAACAACCGAATGTATCTTTTGCGCGGACGGCGTACCCATCCATGGTGGAGCGGGAAAAAGGGGGGAGGTCGTCTCCGGCGGTTACCGCCTTGCCAAGCACCCGGCGGTGGCCTGACGAGAGGGGGATATTTTCTGTTTCCAAGGGATGAAACTGGTCAAATAGCTCGGTGAATTCCACTGAGCTGATGAGTTTGAAAAAACCTTTCATCTGATCATCGGCATGAGTTGAGTATTGGCGTGCGGAAAGTGATGGGTCATCGCTGCGCAAGGGAAGAGCGGTAAAAAGGATACTGCATTGTTTACCACCTTTTACTGAGAGCAGCGGCTTTTTGCAACTATTTAACCTGCACGTTACTCAAGGAGGGGGCGATCCCGGCATAGACTCGTAGGTGTTATGCTTGAGATCGATCTGCATCCAGGCGTTATGCAGCGACGATGGCAGTCCCAGGAGGAGCTTGGTCACCTCGCAGGCCTGAAAACTGGCGATGGTTGCCACGGTAAAGGAAAGTACCGGCGGTGGTTCTTGGGCGCTTTTTTGCTGCTCCCAACCCGGAAAAATGGCGGAAGGCAGATGAAAACCAGGCAGCTGAACCCCGACTTGACCGTACCAGTGGGAGACCGCACCGTGAACCATGGGAATGCCCAGTTGATTGCAGAGGTCCGCCAACTCGAAACGGGTGGCGATAGAATCGAGGCAGTCGACAATTACTTCCGGCAACGCATCTTTTTCCGGTAGTCGACCGCGAAAATCAGCAGCTACCGAGGTGGGGGTACAGCCGGTGCCGATGGAGACAATGCGACGAGCTGTAACCTCTGCCTTGTTTTGGCCCAGGGTCGATTCCAGCGCGTTGATCTGCCGATTGCAGTTGCTCGGGCTGAAGCTATCCGGGTCATAAAGAGTGAGCCTGCCGATACCTATTCTGGCAAGCTCTTCGGCGACAAAACCGCCAAGGCCTCCGCAGCCGATCACAGCTACGTGACTGTTGCACAACTGCTGCTGCTGGTGTAGGGAGATCGCTTTGCGGTTACGTTCAAGCTCTATTGGGAATTCGGCCACGTTTCCTCGTACCGTGTTTGATTAACTCCTAAATTGGTGACCGCTCAGCGTCTGAGCAGTTCCCGTTGTCCGCCCTTCGCCGATATGACCGTGAGCGATGCACAACACAGACCCAGCAAACTGTCTGCGCCCTCAGCCTAAACGGCATACCTGGAGGCTTGGCAACGCATTGATATACTTTGGTGTTACCAATTACGTCGCTGTCCAGCACAGGCTCCGCTGTTGAATAAGCGTAGATTCAGGTAACGAATAATCTCTGTGCAAGCCTAAAAACTCTGGACCGCCATGTCAAGAGAACGGTGCTTTTCTTTGACGTCTGCGCCGTTTGGAATGGCGGTTCCTCTCCTGGTCAGGGGTGTTGGCAAATTGTCTTCAAGGAGGGCATGACGCGCTGTTATCTGTGGTTATTTTTGGTTATTCTTGAGGAAAACTAGTTGGTTGTACCATATTCTTGTTGACGAGCACGGAGAAGAATGACCAATATAGGTGCTAAAAAATCAAGTCCTGGCAGGAGGGGACATGAGTAAATTGATGACGACCCGGGAAGTGGCGGCATTTCTCAATGTTAATGAAAAGATGATCTATACCCTGGTTGCGGAGAAGGATCTGCCGGCAACCAAGGTGACCGGCAAATGGCTGTTTCCCCAGCACCTGGTTGAGCAGTGGGTGGACAATAATACAACCAATTTTCCCAAACAGGCCGGCCAATTCCCGGCTGGAAAAGGGGTCGTCATTCTTGCCGGCAGCAATGACCTGCTGCTGGATAAGGTTGTTTCTCAATTTAACGCATCGGTCAAGGGAAGCCTGGCGGTCTTTGCCAATGTTGGCAGTATGGGGGGGATTCACGCGCTGCGTCAGGGATTGTGTCATATCGCCTCCAGCCACCTGGTGCAGGATGATGACAAGGACTATAATTTTCAGTTTGCCTTTGAAGAACTGCAAACCATGCCGGTAGTAGTGAATTTCTGCAAAAGGCAGCAGGGGTTGTTGTTTAAAAAGGACAATCCGTTTGTCATTGAGCAGTTTGCCGACGTGGGGAAAAAGGGTATTCGGCTAGTCAATAGGCCGCTGGGAACCGGCACCCGGCTTCTCCTGGAAAAGGAGTTGAAGCAGGCAAAATTATCCGGCAGCCGGATCAAGGGGTATGATCATGAAGTTTCCAGGCACCTTGATGTTGGCCTTGAGATATTGGCGGACAGGGCGGATGTCGGTCCCGGTATTGAAGCCGTTGCCGGCATGCTGGGATTGGGATTTCTGCCGTTGCGTTGGGAGCGGTTTGATCTGCTCATCTCCCGCCATCTCTTTTTTGAAAAATCCATCCAGCAGTTTCTTGGCATGCTGGAGCAGGATGCATTCAAAGAGACCGTTGCCCAGACCATTGGGTATGACGTTGGTCTGTCTGGTAAAATGGTCTTTCAGGTTGACGGGTGATGGCACCTGTCAATGAAACCAGGCAATATTTATCAAAAAATACACAAAGGAGAATAAATGAAATTTTTTAAAGGAACCATAGCGGCAGTATTGTCGTTGCTGTTGGTCAGCGGTATGACCATGGCCGAAGAGAAAGTGCTGAAAATGTCCACCACCACCAGTACCCAGGCTTCCGGTTTGTTGGATGTGCTGTTGCCGGCTTTAGAGAAGGATACCGGCATTAAGGTGAAAGTTATTGCAAAGGGAACCGGTGCTGCTATTCGGGATGGTATGGACGGCAATGTTGATGTTATTTTTGTACATGCCAAACAGCGTGAGGAAAAGTTTGTTGCAGATGGGTATGGCACCAAGCGGTATGCTGTAATGCACAATGATTTCGTGATCCTGGGACCTACAAGTGATCCAGCCAAGATCCATGGTATGAAGGATGCGGCCGCGTCCCTGAAAAAAATTGCCGAAGCCAAGGCGCCGTTCATCTCCCGCGGGGATGATTCCGGTACCCATACCAAAGAGCAGGCATTGTGGAACGCAACCGGCTTGCCGTTGGAAACCCTGACCTCTACCATCGTGAAAAAAGGTAAAAAAGTGGAAGTTACTTATGCCCATCCGGCTGGACTCGGTGAGTGGTATAACTCCGTTGGCCAGGGAATGGGAAAGACATTGACCATTGCTGATGAAAAACAGGCCTATACGCTTGCCGATCGCGGCACCTATATCAAGTATAAGTTCGGTCGGGATGTACCCATCGATCTGGAAGTACAGTGCGAAGGCGATCCTCTGCTGGCCAACCCTTATGGTGTTATTCCGGTAAATCCCAAAAAACACCCGCATGTGCAGTATGAAGTGGCCAAAGAATTTGCCCAGTGGCTGACTTCGGAACGAGGGCAGAATCTGATCGGCGGCTATCGGCTGTTGGACAAACAGTTGTTCTATCCCGATGCACTCTAGCCAGGGCGTAGTGTAAACGTGCGGTATTGCCGTACTTGAACAAGATCAAAACGCGCATCCTTTACCGGGGTGCGCGTTTTGTATTTATGTGTTTTCTTCACTTTTGCTGTATGTTGCCTCATGTCCTTTTTTCTTGATAGTTTTCTCTCTGCAATCAGTCTGGTCCTGACCCTCGATCCTGAGCTTTTCCGGGTGGTCGGGGTGTCGCTGCGCGTCAGTTGCATTTCGACCTTGGTTGCCGCGCTCGGCGGGATTCCGCTGGGATTTTTTGTTGCCTATGGCAATATCCCGGGCAGGCGAATCGTTATTACCCTGCTCAATACCATGCTTGCTCTGCCGACAGTAGTCATTGGCTTGTTTGTGTATGCGTTTATCTCGCGAAGAGGAGTCTTTGGCGTTTTCGACCTTCTTTACACCCAGAATGCGATCATCATCGGTCAGGTGATTCTCATCACCCCCCTCATCGCAGCGCTTACCATCGCCGCTGTCAGCCGCATTGATGAGCGCTATTCCATGACCGCCAAAACCCTTGGCGCGACGACTTTGCAGACCGTTCTTGTTATCCTTCGTGAAGCACAGTTCAGCATTTGCGCTGCAGTGATTTCTGCTTTCGGACGGGTGGTCTCGGAAATCGGTATTTCTATGATGCTGGGAGGGAATATCAAGGGGTTTACGCGCACAATGACCACGGCCATGGCCCTGGAATATGACAAGGGGTCGTTTACCCTTGCCGTTGCTCTGGGCCTGATCCTGATGAGTATCAGCCTGGCTATGAATATTATGTTTAACTTTGTACAGGGGAGAGGGCGGCTGTGAGGCAGTATGCACTTCATAATGTTACACAGGTCTACAGCGGCAGGACCGTGCTCGATATAGAGCAGTTGGAAATTGCGCCGGGCAGAATATATGGCCTGCTGGGCGCCAATGGTGCCGGCAAAACGACCCTGTTCAATATTCTGGCCTTTCTCGAACCTCCGGCTTCCGGGCAGATTCTCTTTCGCAACAAGCCGGTTTTTTTCGACCGAAAAGAGCTGCAACGGCTGCGCCAACGAGTGGTCATGGTTCACCAGTACCCGATAATGTTTTCCACTACGGTTGCCAGGAATATCGAGTTTGGGTTGAAAATTCGTAAAATTGAAAAGGCGCGGCGTCAGCAGCTCATCGATGAATCCCTGGAGATGGTAGACCTTGTGGGGTACCGAAATGCGGCCGCCGCAGAGCTTTCCGGTGGGGAGACTCAACGATTAGCCATTGCCAGGGCATTGGCGTTAAAACCCCAGGTAGTTCTGTGTGATGAGCCAACTGCCAATGTTGATGTGGAAAATCAAGCTGTTATACGTGCATTGTTAACCAGAATGAACCAGGAAATCAAATGCACCATCCTGTTTACCACCCATGATCGTCTTCAGGCGGCGGGCCTGGCGGATGAGACCATTGTTCTGGAAAAGGGGCGACTGGTCTCCACCACCTATGAAAATATTTTTTCCTGCACGCTCAAGAGCAAAGAGAAGGGCCGAAAAGTGTGCCTGCTGCAGCAGAAGGTACCGTTTCTCCTTTCGGGACGCGTCCCTAAGAAGAATACCTCCAGCTGCAGGGTCTACCTCAATCCGGAAAAGATCCGGCTAATGAAGGACGATGGCAGCGAACAGGAGAGGCCTGGCACACTCTGTGGTGATATAGGGCTCATGATGGCAGAGGGAAACCGGGTGCGGCTGGCCGTCAATGTGGGGGTAATGGTCACCGTCATCCTTCCCATGGAGGAGTATCGGCGTCATCGTTTTGCTGTTGGAGATGCGGTTACTCTAAAGCTCAAGCCTGATGTTGTTGAATGGCTGTAGGAAAAGAGATTCCCGAAGCAGGAGAAAGGAGCGTTTTGAGTGATGGCCTGAAGCTGGTAGGAGGGGCCGAAGGGGTATCCTGCTCGGGAATCTGTCTGCGAGGCAAAAGGGGAATCGGCTGATTACCAGAGCAGGGAAGGGGGGTGTAAGGAGTTTTTGAGTGATATATTGGAGAAGCGTCACAGAAAACAGCAACTATGGTCCAAATGGTATCAACCTGCCCTGGTAATCAGTCCGAAATTTGTACAATCGTCGGCTTGAGGGAGATGGTAGCATGCGCAATTGCTTCCCTCACGCTGACTGTGAATACCTTTTAGCATATTATGCACAATTTGCATATTCTTTTTTGTGCACGTCTCCTTTTTTTCTAGCAGTACGGCTGGTGCAGCAGCCGTTGGGGCTGTTACCCCTTGATATGCTTATACAAAAGTACGGATGCGCTGATGGACGAGGAACGGAAACGACAATTGCTGGCATGGGTCAATGCCTCTGGTGCTGCGCACGCGGCATGGATTCGTTCGTGCGATCTGGTGATAGAGCAACGCTTTGCATCCATGTGTTCTTTACCCGGCTGCCCGAGCTATGGGTTATCGCCAAGCTGCCCTCCCCATGGCATGACGCCGGAAACTTTCCGTTCCCTTGCCCAAATGCATGCATGGGTGCTGGTGTTTGCCATAAAGGCGGAAGAGGAGGTGCTGTTGGGTAAAGGGAGGCTGGCAATAGCCAGAGCCGTCCATGAAACTGCCGCAGCACTGGAAAGGGAGGCGCTTGCTCAGGGCTGTTCCTCTGCAGTCGGGCTGGCCGCTGGATCATGCAAAGAGCTTTTTTGTGCAGAAGCCCCCTTCTGCAGAGTTGTAGAGAAGGGGGCTAGTTGTCTTTTTCCGGAGAAAGCCAGGAGTTCCGTATCCGGTGTCGGATTGCATGTCCGTTCCCTGTGCGATTGCCTGGGATGGAAACTGCAATGGTCCGAGAAACAACAGGGCCGGGAGGTGACCACGCTACTTATGCTGGGAATGGTACTCGTTGCCTCTCCTGAAGAGATGGAAGAGGGGTATGATGGAACCCTTCCGCTGAACTTATGAGTGGGCTGTTGCTCGAGGTTTTATTTTTCCACAAGCCTCCTCAGGTAAGTGATCCACTGCTCGAATCCCTCGCCGGTGGTAGATGAGACAGACAGAACCTCCATCTCAGGCTGAATTTTCAGGGCTTCGCTGGTGGCCTCTTCCGGGTTAAAGTCGAAATGTTCCAGCAGGTCGGTCTTGGTGATGATAAAGAGATCGGCCCCTTTAAAGGTGGTGGGATATTTTACAGGTTTATCTGATCCTTCGGGGACAGAGAGCAGTACCGCTCGGTAGTGTTCACCCAGGTCAAAAGTGGCCGGACAGACGAGGTTGCCGACATTTTCGATAAAGATAAGGTCAAAGCCCTCACCCTTTCCAAAGTGTTCCAGAACGTGCAGGCCGCCATGGACCATAGGGGCGTCCAGATGACAGGCACCGCCGGTGGTCAGCTGTACTGCAGGGATGCCCTTTGCACGGATTCTGTCCGCATCGCGCTCGGTTTCGATGTCTCCTTCGATCACACCTATCCTTACCTCGTTACCCAATTCGTCGATGGTGCGTTCCAGGAGGGTGGTTTTTCCTGAACCAGGACTGGAAATGAGGTTAATAGCGATGGCACCCATTTTTTCGATGTGTTTTCTGTTGGATGCCGCCTGTTTCTCATTGGCTTCGAGCAGGCTTTGGTTGACCTCGACGATTTTACTCTCGGTATGGTGATCGTGTAGTTGACAGCCGCATACATCGCACATGGCAGTTACTCCATTTCAAGTTGTTTAAGGATAAGTTCTGTTCCCCCTTGAGGGGAGAGGCGCGTTGATCCACATGACGAGCAGAGCGGGCGGCTCATGGTATCGTGAAAATCTCTCGGGTGAGCACCTGGCTTTTTTGTCAGTCCCGTGGTCACGGCCCTGCAATCCAGGCAAAGGTGTTCGGGCGGCGGAGTTTCAAGTTCAAGCTCGGCTTCCCTGGTGGTCGGATGCTCCTGCTTGAGTGCTTGAAAACCGAAGGCAAAAGAGTCGACTACTATCCCTGAAAATGGGCCTATAACAACAACCAACCGGGAGATTCGCTCTGCCTGGTGTTGACTGGCCAGTTGAAGGAGTTGGTCGATCAGGTTCTGGGCAAGCGATAGTTCGTGCATGGTTACGAGGTGCTCCGTGGTGGCGGATGTGCCTTTCAGCAGATTCTCGGCAGTGGTTCGCCGGTGAGCGGTTCCAGCAACCGCTTGCCGCCAATGGTGGTAAGCAGAGTAACTCTGCCTTGTGCATGAGTGCCGGTGACCTCCCCGATGACCGTTGCCTCACGGCCTTCCGGTTGTTCGCGCATGGCTGCTATTATTCTGTCCGCCTGGCCGGGGTCGCAGATGACCACGCATTTTCCTTCATTAGCCAGGTAAAGCGGGTCAAGGCCGATCATTTCACACGCCGCATTGACCGAGGGCTTGATGAGCAACTTTGTCTGATCTAGGGTGATCTCAACCCCTGAAGCAGCGGCTATTTCACACAGGCAGGTAGCTATCCCCCCGCGAGTCGGATCGCGCATGACATGGGTGGCGCAGGGATTTTCTTCAAGAATAGCTGCACTGAGTCGGTGAAGGGGCTGGGTATCACTCTCAATATCACCGCTGATGGCGATTCCTGCCTGGCTGCTCATGATGGTAATGCCATGGTCAGCCACTGAACCGGAACAGATGACCGTATCTCCCGGTTTGGCCCGATTACCTGAAATATTGCAGCGATGAGAGACTATACCCACGCCGGAGGTGTTGATGAATATCCCATCTGCCTTCCCCTTGGGGACAACTTTGGTGTCGCCGGTAACAATGGCCACTCCCGCTGCGGTGGAGGCCTCGCCAATGGACTTAATGATTCGTTCGAGGTGTGCCATTGACAACCCCTCTTCGATGATCAGTCCGAGGCTGAGGGCAATAGGTTGCGCACCGCGCATGGCCAGGTCGTTTATTGTTCCGTGCACGGCCAGCTTGCCGATATCACCCCCTGGGAAGAAGATCGGGTCTACCACGTAACTGTCAGTAGTCAAGGCGATTTTGCCGTGGTGTTCGTCAAGTACGGCGCAGTCTTCAAGTTCATGCAATGCCGGACTGGTCAGGTAGCGCAGGAAAAGCTCGCTGATCAGGTTCTGGCTTGCCAGCCCACCGCTGCCGTGATCCAAGGTTACTGTTGTCTGTGTGTGCATACGATAAAAAGTGGTTTTATTTTCCTTGATCGCTGTATCGGTGATACGCTGCACAGGTTCCCTCTCCCGAGACCATACAGGGGCCTACGGGGGAAAGAGGGGTGCACCGTGTGCCGTAGAGCGGGCATTGGGGGGGCAACATGTGCCCTTTAAGAATGTCGCCGCATTTGCACCCCTTTGGTTCGTTGGCCGCTTCGATGGGGATGCCTAACTGGGAAAGCGCGTCGAACCGGCTGTATTTTTCTCTCAGTTCAAGGCCGCTGTCCATAATGGTTCCCAGCCCGCGCCATTCGCTGTCCGTCGGCTTGAAGACTTCATCGATCAGTTGCTGGGCCCGCAGATTCCCCTCGGCAGTTACAGCCCGGGTATAGCAATTGTCAACTTCGGCCTTCCCGCTGTTGATCTGTTGAATAAGGCTGACCAGGCCAGCGAGAATATCTGCTGGTTCAAAACCGGCGACTGTGCAGCTTATCTGGTGCGTTTGTGCAAGACGCCGGTAAGCATTGACACCGATAATGGCACTCACATGCCCGGGACAGAGTAATCCGTCCACCTCCAGATGAGGGTCCGACATGAGCATGTCCAACGGCTGGGGCATCGTCTTGCCTGCACTGATGATAAAAAAATTATCTACCCCTTGCCGGTCGGCCTGCAGCAGCGTGGCAGCTATGGTCGGGATAGTGGTTTCAAAACCGATGGCAGGAAAAACGATAGTGGTATCCTTATCCTTCATTGCCATTTGCAGCGCGTCCATGGGGGAGTAGACGACTTCCACTTGCGCCCCTTTGGTCCGTGCAGATGCCAGTGATCCTTTGCTTCCCGGAACGCGGATAAGGTCGCCAAAGGTGGCAACGGCCGTCCGGGGCAGCTCCGCGGCCCGAATAAATGCATCGATGTGGCTTGCCGGGGTTACGCATACCGGACAGCCTGGACCGGAGAGCAGGGTGATATCTTCTGGGAGAAGGGAGCGAATACCATGTCGAAAAATAGACATGGTGTGGGTGCCGCACACTTCCATGATCCTCACCGGTCGATCGAGTCTGTTGCTGATTTCCGTCAGTAGTGGCCCGGTAATGTCGCGGCTTCTGAATTCATCGGCACATTTCATGAGTCTCCACCCGGCAACCTTCCCTCTTTTTCCAGGCCTTCAGCCATCTGGCGCATGAGGTCAAGGTTGATGAGGGCTTCTTCTTCGGTCAGGGTGTGGATGGCGAAGCCGGCGTGAATAATGACATATTCGCCGACCTGCGGTATGCGGTCCGCCATTTCCAGGCGTATTTCCTTCTGGATGCCGTCAGCATTCACCAGCGCCACCAGTGGGTCAAGAAAATCATCCGCGTTTCCTTTCAGTTCAATAACCTGCATGGGGATGGCTAGGCACATATGTTTTTACTCCTTTTTCACAGGCTTTGCCCATGGAATATCAGGTTGTCAGGGAAGGGCGGAGCGACTCGTTGCGTGGAGCTCCAGCTATATAGGCCTGACCGAGGGCGATTCCGCCGTCATTGACCGGAATTAGTTCACCACTGTAGACGGCAAACCCGGCTTTACGCAACGTTTGTTCCAGTCCCTCCAGAAGAATTTTGTTTTGCATGCAGCCGCCGCTCAATACCGTGGTATTGACCATATATTGACGCTGGACTCTCTCAACGAGCAGGGTGATGCCTCTGATAAGCCAACGATGGAAAGAGTAGGCAATCTGCTCAAGCGATACCCCCTGCTGCAGGTCACCCCGTATCCACTGGGCCAACGGCAACGAATTGAGCACCCTGAGGCCGTCGTGAACATCCACTGTGGGCCGGTATTTTTCCTCATCAGGTGCGAATGCGGAAGAACCTCGGTTAAGGTGGAGTTGAGCCGCCTGTTCAAGCAGCATGGCGCCCTGTCCTTCAAAACTCGCCTCATGGCATATGCCGAGCATGGCGGCCACTGCATCAAAAAGGCGGCCGCAGCTCGAGGTAAGGGGCGAATGAATGTGCTTGCTGAGCATTTGTACCAGGAGTTCAATTTTTTCCACAGGTACCGAACTGAGTTCAGATGGCAGGTTATTCCGGATATCCCTGGAGAGAAGACCGGCTTGAAAAAGAAGCGCTGTCGCCATGCGCCAGGGCTCTCTCACTGCCTGGTCTCCACCGGGAAGCGGTAGGTGAGCGAGGCGACCCAGGCGACGGTAGCTGTTTCTGTTGGCAAGGTATATTTCACCGCCGAAGACTGTACTATCATCACCATATCCTGTGCCGTCAAGGATCACGCTGATGACTTCTCCGTCCAGGCGGTGTTCGGCCATGACTGCTGCGGCATGGGCATGATGATGCTGCACGGGCGTAAGTTCTCCCTGTAGCTTGCGGGCGAAGCGGGTGCTGGGGTAATCCGGATGACGGTCGCAGGCGACGGCGTGAGGGTGGCATTCAAGAATAGTCTGCAGGTGGGCAATACTTTCGCTGTAGAAATCCAGGCAATCGGGGTTGCTCAGTTCACCAATGTGCTGGCCTACATAGGCCTCATTGTTGCGTACGATGCAAAAGGTGTTTTTCATTTCCGCACCGCAGGCCAATATGTCTGCTGTCGCCAGAATCGGCATGGGTACCGGAGAGTATCCTCGTCCCCTGCGAAGCAGACGAACCTTCTTTCCCATTACCCTCGCTACCGAGTCATCTACTCGAGTAACAATATCCCGGTTATGGAGAAGAAAGAAATCAGCAAGGCTCTGCAATCGCTCCAGGGCCTCTTCATTGTCGGTACAGATAGGTTCGTCGGTGAGGTTGCCGCTGGTCATGACCAGGGCGTCCGGACCAAGAGGGGTATCAAGCAGTAAGGCGTGAAGAGGGGTGTAGGCGATCATCACACCCAGTACCCCCAGACCGGGTGCCAGATTCGGCGCTAGATTGCCGGCTGTTTTCTGGCGCAGGAGGACTATCGGCTGCTGCGGTGAGAGCAACAGGTCCCGCTCGATTTCGTCTACATCGCAGTATCGGGAAGCCATCGCCAGGTCCCTGACCATGACGGCCAGTGGTTTTTCGGGTCGGTTTTTTCTTTGCCGGAGGCGATGGACCGCCTCGGGAGAGCTAGCATCCGCTGCCAGGTGGAAGCCGCCAAGGCCTTTGATGGCGACAACCTGCCCATCGGCAAGAGCGAGGGCCGCGGCCTCGATGCAGTTGGTTGTGTCGAGCAGAATTCCGGAGGCGTCATGCCAACTGAGCTGTGGGCCGCATATTGGACAGGCATTGGGTTGTGCATGAAATCTCCTGTCCAGAGGGTCATCGTATTCCTGTTGGCATTGCGGGCACATGGGAAAATGTCGCATAGAAGTATGCGGACGGTCGTATGGTACCCGCTCGACTATGGTGAACCGTGGCCCGCAATTGGTGCAGTTGGTAAAAGGATAGCCATGACGGGGGTTTCCTGGAGAGCGAATTTCCTGCAGGCAGTCGCTGCAGACTGCAATATCAGGGGTGATCGGTACACTGGCTTGGTGACTGCGGTGACTGTGAATAATGGAAAACCCCTCGGTTGCAGTAGGGATACTGCACTCCTCCGTGGTAAAGGAAGTGATGGAGGCCATGGGCGGAGCTTTTTCCTGCAGCTTTCGGGTGAAGCTGTGGAGACTGGAGGAGGAGCCGGTGGCGATAATGCGCACTCCGTCGCCCGCGTTGGCAACCGAACCGTAGAGTCCCATGGAAGTCGCGAGCTTGTACACAAAGGGACGGAATCCCACCCCCTGGACAATGCCGTTGATGTTGATGGCAAGGGTCTGCCTGGTGTTGTCAGTCGGTTGCATAATTTGCCCCAATCCCTTTGCTCTGGACCTCCCTTAAGAGCTAAAAAAGCAGTGACGCTGCCTGTAACCCCGGTCGTTAAGGGAAAAGAGGGGTTTTGTATATTACTGGCACTACCTGAGTGCCTCTGCCTCTTTTCTGATCTCTTTGTAGCGCGGAGAATCGACGATTCGATGCTGTTCCAGTTCGTCTATTTCTTCCCTGCTCAGGTGAATCAGGCCGCACGCCGGACAGGCCAGGTCCACATCGTCAAGGGCGGCACGCTCTTTCAGCTCGTCAGCCGTCATGTGTCCCACATAGCCGCAAGCGCAGCCGGGGCATTCAGCCCGGACCGGTTTGCGCACTTTTTTCTTTCGTTTTCTTTCTGTCATCGTCTCTATTGGGCGTGTTGCTTCTCGTTCTTGGCGACCGTGCCTGGCGAAGTTGATTCTTTCAACTCAAGCAGGCGTTCATTCATTTCGTAGACCGCGTCAACGAAAGCGTTGGCTTCGTTTGCCGAGACCCAGATAAGCTGCACCTGGTCTTTACTGTATCCACAGTCAGTCAGCAGTTCTTCCAGGATTTCCATGCGTGCGAGCGCTTTGTGGTTGCCATCCTGGTAGTGACACTCACCGAGATGGCATCCTATGAGCATTACTCCATCGGCTCCGTGGTCGAGTGCGTGGAGAACCATTTCCGGATGGACCATTCCCGAACACATGACACGGATGATGCGAACCGAGCAGGGATACTGTATGCGAGCAATTCCCGCCAGATCTGCAGCGGGATAGGAGCACCAGTTACAGCACAAAGCTATGATTTTTAATTCGGTGGTGTCCATGGCCTTAGTCCGTCAGCGGCGTAGGCGCTGATGAAGATTTGTCGGTTTCAAGGGCGGCGTCTATTTGTGCAAGCAGCTGATTATAGGTATAACCGGTAATATTGACCCCGCGTTTTGGGCAGGCACCCTGGCATATGCCGCATCCCTTGCACAGAGCGGGGTCAATCTCTACGATCTTAGTTTCCCTGCCGTTCTCATCTTTCTGCTCAACCAGGGTGATTGCCTCGTACGGACAGGTATCTATGCAAATTCCGCAGCCATCGCAGAATTCAGGGTCGACGTGGGCCATGATGGCGTCCAGCTCGATGCTCTCCTTGGTCAGTAGCGCGGTGGCTTTGGAGGCCGCCGCCAGTGCTTGAGAGATGGACTCTTCAATCGGTTTGGGGTAGTGAGCGAGCCCGGCGACAAAAACGCCGTTGGTGTGAAACTCCACCGGTCGGAGTTTGGCATGCGCTTCCTGAAAGAACCCGTCTTTGCCCAGCGGGAGTTTGAACATTCGTGCAAGCTCGGCGCTTTCGGGGTTTGGCAGGGTGGCGGAGGCAAGAATGACCATGTCAGCCTCAATAGCCATCGGTCTATGCAGCACATGATCGTGGGTCGTCACCACCAGACCGTTTTCGCCCTCAGTAATCACCGGAGGTCCATGCTGCTCGTAGTTGATAAAAAGTATGCCCATGTCCCGCGCCTGGTTGTAGATCCTTTCCCGCTGTCCATAGGTTCGAATTTCCCGGTAGAGAATGTATATTCGTCGGGAGGGAACCTCTTTTTTCAACTTGATGGCGCTTTGGATGGAGTGGGTGCAGCAGGACTTGGAACAGTAGGGGCGCTCTTTGTTTCGGGAGCCGACGCATTGGATAAAGACAAAGTTTTTGCCGTTGGTTACCCGCATCTCGTTGTGCATATGCAGTTTGTCGAACTCGATCGAGGCGACCACATTGGGAAATTCACCGTATCCGAACTCTTCCGGGATATAGCGTTTACCGCCTGTGGTGAGAATGACTGCACCGTGTTTGATGGTTTTCTTCCTGCCGCTTGCCGTACGAATAGCGCTTGTAAAATGACCCGCCTGACCGGTCGAGTGCACCACCGAAGACTGCAGATGGAGAGTGATGTTTTTTTGCGCATAAACCTGTTCCTGCAGATCTTTGAGGTACTGGGGGACCTGTTCCCCGCTCCAGGTTTGGAAAAGATGAAGGGCATTTCCGCCAAGCAGGCGCGACTTCTCAACCAGGTGCACCGCAATGCCCTGGCTGGCCAGATTGAGTGCCGCGGTTATGCCGGATACCCCGCCACCAATGATCAACGCTGTGGGGATCACTGGGATGCGCAGAGGAAATAGCGGCTGTTGGAGACCTACCTTGGCCACTGCCATACGTATCAGGTCTTTAGCCTTTTCCGTCGCCTCTTTTGGATGGTGTCGGTGAACCCACGCATCCTGATTGCGGATATTGGCCATTTCCACCATGTATTCATTTATGCCGGATGAACGCAGGGTCCTGCGAAAGAGCGGCTCGTGAGTCTGCGGGCTGCAGGCGGCTATGACGATGCGATTAAGGTTTTTTTCCCGGACTTGGTTGCCGATGTACTGCTGGGTATCCTGAGCACAGGCGAACATGTTCTGGTCTACGTACGCTACCCCGGGAAGGGTAGAGGCATATTCAGCAAGCAGATCCGTGTCGATGACATTCGAGATATTTGAGCCGCAGTGGCAGATGAATACACCGGTTTTTACTTTTTCCGTATGCTGAGGGGTCAGCGGTGGTGCGGCAGGATTCTTTGTCTGAGTATGCCGGGCTGGGGCAAGTTGCATGGAAACGCAGGCAGCGGCGGCAGAACCACCAATGACCGACTGTGGAATGTCGCGAGGACCATTAAAGGCACCGCAGACAAATACCCCTTTCTGGGATGAAGAAACCGGCATGAATGCGGATATGGAGGCAAAGCGGTCAGGGGTGATATGCACGCCCATTTTTTCTGCCAGCCTGATGGCTGAATCAGGGGTCTCCATACCGATGGAAAGAACCACCAGGTCAACGGTCTGATCGACCTGCCTGCCCTCTTCATTGGCATAATGGATAAGGAGGGTACCCCTGTCGTCATAGGGTTGAACGCCGTGGATCTTGGCCCGTATAAAGTGAATGTTGTGTTCGTTTTTTGCCTGGATAAAGAAGCGGTCGAAATCTTTGCCGTGGGTGCGAACATCGCTATGGTAAATGGTCGCCTCCGCATCCGGCAGGTGTTCCTTGATTATCACCGCCTCCTTAATGGCGCACATGCAGCAGACCGAGGAGCAGTATTCATTATTGCTGCGGTTTTTGTCCCGACTGCCTATGCACTGGAAAAAGGCAACTTTTCTCACCGGTCCTCCATCTGAAGGCCTGGTAAGCCGGCCACCTGTGGGCCCGGTGGAGGCCAGCATTCTTTCCAGTTGCAACGAGGTGACGACGTTGGGGTAGTTGCCAAATCCCCAGATCCTGCTTTTTCCCGGATCAAAAGAGCGAAAACCAGGAGCCAGGATGATCGCGCCTACGTGCAGGGTATGTTTTTTCTCGCGGTCATTGAAATCGACGGCTTCAGCTGGGCAGATTTTGGCACAGGCACCGCACCTTTCCTGGCCGTTGAGTTGCAGGCAGTGTTGCTGATCTATTTGGTAGGTGAGGGGAACGGCCTGTGGGTATTTGATATAGATGGCTTTGCGAAAGCTCAATTTGTCGTTGAACTGATCATCCACCTTTATCGGGCATGCTTGGGTGCACAGGCCACAGGCTATACATCGCTCCTGGCTGACGTAGCGGGGATATTCCTTTACCCGGACGGTGAAGTTCCCCTCCTCACCCTCAACATCAAGAACCTTGCTCAGGGTCATGATGTCAATATTCGGGTGACGGCTGCATTCGACGAGCTTGGGGGCAATGATGCACATCGAACAGTCGTTGGTGGGGAAGGTTTTGTCGAGCTGGGGCATGGTGCCGCCAATTGCCCCTGTCTTTTCGATCAGGTGGACGAAAAATCCTGAGTCGGCTAAGTCCAGCGCGGCTTGCATTCCGGAGACCCCGCCGCCGACGACCAACACAGCGCCTTTTGTATCAGTCTTGACCATTGAGGGTACCTCTCTTTCCATGGGGATGCGACCGTACTGCACTCAGGCTTGCCCACCTGTGGATACGGGAGCGAATGGTAGTATTCATTGTTTTTGAGGCAGCACCAAGGCCTGGGATACAAGTTCCCAGAGGTATTTGACATCGATGTTCAGATTAAATTCACGGGCAAGGGACTTTTCCAATTGATCTCTGCAGCTGTGGCAGGAAACCACCACCAATTGCGCCCCTGATTGACGTATCTGCCTGGCTTTTTCTTTTCCGTAGTAGGTCCGCTCTGCTGCATAGGGCGTTGCCCAGGCACCGCCACCTGCGCCGCAGCAGTAATTGTCACGCCGGTTGGGTTCGAGTTCTGTGAACTGGCTGCAGCACGTGCGAACAATGGATCTTCCCTCTTCAAAATAGCCATGACCAAAGGTCTTGAGGGATTTTCTCCCATAGTTGCAGGCATCATGGAGGGTCGCCAACTGGGTGTGGACCGTCGGGTCAATAATGATGCGTTTGCTCTGAATGTATTCCAGTAGTAGGTCAAACACCGAATAAATGGTGAACTTCTGCAATGTCTCCGGAAACCACTTCTCCAGGCCGTACCTGGTAGCGTAATAGGCGTGGCCGCATTCCGGCAGAAGGAGGGCTCTGCAGTTGAGTCGCTCCATGTTATCGACGATGCGTTCGACAATGGTTTTCATGGCATTGTCGTCACCTGTATACAGGCCCCAGTTAACCCCCTCCCAGTTTTCAGAAGAAATTGTCCAGGACTCGCCGGCGGCGTAAAAGATTCGCCACCACCAGGTCATGTCGTCGGGCTGGACAAAGGGTTCTTTGGAGTTAACCGTTACCAGAAGGCGAGCGCCACGAACATCTACGGGAGTAGTGAACCCGGGGCAGGTAGTCTCTGCCAGTTCTTCACCTAAATCGTGGACAAGTTCGAGAAAATCATCCTTAGGAATTCCAAGATTATTGCCTTTTTCCAGGCAGGTGGTGAGTCCCTTCTGAATCGGGTGGGGAACCTTGGAGTTGTCCCGGCCAGCTCGCAACATGCGCATAAGATCGACAATTTCGATGTTCATGGGACAGGACTCTTCGCAGCGCCCGCACAGGGTGCATTTCCAGGGCCAATCGCTGGTGATGATCTCTTCCAGGACGCCGAGGGCTGCCATGCGCACAATTTTGCGGGGGTCCAGTCGGTCTACCCCGGTAAGCGGACAGGCGCTGGCGCAACTTCCGCAGGTCGTGCAGGTAGCAGCAAGCGCAGGGATCTGTTGACGCTCGGATTGATGCAGTTTGAGCTGGATGGGTTGGACCGCGGTTCTCGGCTGAGTGTTTCCATTGAACTCGTTTTCACGGGGGCGTGACGGGATATCAATCTTGGGTTTGCGGCCGAATTTTTCGCAGAGTTTAAGATAGTCTTCCTGTTGAATGACATACCTTCTTCCTGGCGCTTTTTGCGCGGGAAGCGTACCGGAATTAATCCAGTTCCTGATGGTATTGCGATGAACGCCGAATTCTTCGGCAAGTTCATTGACCTTGACTTCGTAAACCATGCTCTAGTGTCTGGTTGCGGTCTTTCGATTGCCCTCGGCGGGCGACCGGCGGGCATGAGCGGCTGTCTGTAGAGGCAAGACTGCGCTGTGCACCTCTTGCGTGGTACGCGACATCTGCTCCACAGAGAACCTTTTTGTGCAAACTGTGCATTATGCAATATCACATGGAAGAGCAGGTTAGTGCAAGCCTAAAGTAAGTCTAATGGAAAATTAACACAGGTAAACGCAGGGGGAGGATCGTTGAAACACGCAAACGGTGAGTACGTTCCTCGGTTCCGGCAGCGTTCAATGACCGACAAAGCCGGCAAACCACATGGTGAGCGGGGGATAAAAAGTAATGAGGAGGAGATCGATCAGCAGGATGCACAGAAAAGGGATGATGCGCCTGCTCACCGCTCCGATGGTATTGCCGGAAATGGAGGATGCGACAATGAGACAGATGCCCATGGGTGGGGTCAACATGCCGATGGCCAGATTGGTGACGACAATAACACCGAGTTGGATGAGGTCGATACCCAGAATTGGCAGCATGGCGGTGATGGTGGGGACAAGCAGGATCAGCGCTGCGGTCGTCTCGACAAAGGTGCCAGCCGCCAGGAGGAGAAGGTTGATCAGCAGAAGAAGGAGAATTCGATTGTCAGTGAGTTGGAGCAGTCCAGAGGCCAGTTGCTCGGGAATGTTCTCTATGGCGGCGATCCAGCTGAAAATCGATGCCATGGCAATAATAAACATGACTACCGACGAGGTGACCGCAGCATCACGAAACAGCGGAACAAGGTCGCGCGGACGAAGCTGTCGGTAGACAAGCATACCAGTGAACAGGGCATACATTACCGCTACTGCAGCAGATTCGGTGGCAGTGAAGATGCCGCTCAGTATGCCGCCGAGAATAATAACCGGTGCTCCCAATGCCAGCAGTGCCCGGCGAAAATTTTTCCATACCAGGGCAGCTGAGAATGGGGTTGTAGCCGCATAACGGTAACGGATGGAGATGATGGTGGAAACGGCCACCAGCGAAAAACCGATGAGGATTCCGGGTAGAATGCCGGCGGCAAAAAGTTGACCGATGGAGGCACCGGTGAGAAAACCAAAAATAATCATCGGGATGGAAGGGGGGATAATAACACCTATGGACCCCCCGGAAGCCTGCACCGCAGCAGCAAAATCCGACGAATATCCGGATTTTTTCATGGCTGGAATAAGGACCGCTCCAACTGCAGCGGCGTCAGCTGCTGCAGAACCGGAAATGCCGGCAAAAAACATTGCCGAAACAATAGTGACGGCAGCGAGTCCGCCGGGTAACCACCCGACCAGGGCGTTGGCAAAATCGATAATTCGTTTGCTGATGCCCCCTGCATCCATCAGCACACCGGCGAACATGAATAACGGAACGGCCATCAGGTGAAAAGAGTCGGTGCCGGAGAACAGCCGCTGGGCGATCATCATGAGTGGAAAATCACCCTGCGCCATGATCGCCAGTACCGAGGCGGCGCCGATACTGATGGCGATTGGTACATTGAGGACAAAAAGGGCCAGCAGAGAGATGAGCAGGATTTCACTGGTCATGATCGACGCCCAGCAGGAGATCAAGAAAAAAAGTGAGAGCGTAGACAAAGAGGATGGTGCTGCTGACTGGGATGACCGCCAGGATGATCCATTTTTCAATACCCAGGGCCGGTGATATCTGATGGCGGATAAAATAGGCGAACTGTACCCCGGCCACGGTTATAACACCAAAGAGCGTCAGAGAAACCAGATGGACCCCCAGCCCGGCCCAGCGCTTCATTACGGGTGCGAGCCGGACGACAAGGCAGTCAATGCCAGGGTGGAGTCCTCTGTAATAGGCCGTGGTGGCGCCAAGGAAACTAATCCATACCAGCATGTACCTGGCGAGCTCTTCGGACCAGAAAATTGAATTGTTGAGGACGTAGCGAAAAAAAACCTGCGCCGCAACCAGGAGGGCCATGGAGAAGCCAAGAGAAAAAAGCAGGTATTCCGTGCAGCTGTTTACCAGGCGGCACCACGTATGAAGGTAACGGATCACGGCGATTGGTAGCGCGAACGGGCAGGGGTTAAGGCTGCCCGCAGCTGTTTTTGCACACGGGCAACGGTCGACCAGACAGGGAGCGGGATCAAATCGATCACATCATCAAAGGACCGGGAGTATTACGCTATCTGGTAGCTTCCAGCATTTTGGTCAGCAATCCCTGCACCTTTGGCTCCTGATAGATATCCATTTCCTTCAGGTTGGCGACTTTGTTGCGAAAGGATTCAATGGCGGGGTTTTCCTCGATCTGCATGCCTTTTTCCTTGAGCAGCGCCAGACGGGCCCCGTCCTTTTCGCGGTTGTCCTTGCGCTGGTAGAGCGCTGCTTGGTACATGGCCTCCTGGATCATCTGTTGATCCTCAGGGGAAAGGGTCTTCCACCACAGCAGGGATGCAACATCGATGTGGGCTGAATACACATGGCGAGACATGGTCATGTATTGTTGTACTTCGTAGAATTTATACACTTCCATGACCCACAGGGGATTTTCCTGGCCGTCGATAACGCCCTGTTCGAGTTCGGAATATATGGGCCAGGGCATTGGCGTCGGGTTTGCTCCCAGTGACTGCCAGATTGATTTATGGAGAGGGGAGGCCATGACCCTGATTTTCAATCCGGAGACATCATCGGCTGAAGTAACAGGCCGCACATTGTTGGTGAGGTTCCTGAAGCCGTTTTCCGAAAACGCCAGTCCTTTGAATCCTACCGTTTCAAGTTCTGTAAGTATCTGCTCGCCCAGCGGACCATCGAGAATGGTATCGGCCTGCTGGTTGTCCTTAAAAAGAAATGGGTAGTTGATTACCCGGACAATGGGAGCAAAGGTATCAAACGGTCCAACGGTGATGACACCCATCTGGACGGTGCCCATCTGTATCTGCTGGAGTATCTCGGTCTCGTTGCCGAGAGCCTTTGAATGATAAATCTTCACCGTGTATTTGCCGCCGGAAGCCTTTTCAAGCAGCTCCTTGAATTTACCAGCGGCAATATTCTGTGCTGAGCCGGGTTTAGTGACTACGCCGAGTTTGATTTCCTGGGAAGCCAGGGTCCAGTGACAGGTGCAAAAAATAGAGAGGAAAAAAAGAGCAGAGAGGAGTCGTTTCATAGGAGTTGCCTGCCGTAATGAGGTAAAGACATTGGACAGGGCAAGCAACACGTCATTGTTGGTCACCCTCCACCAATGGCCGGAAAAATAGCGACCTGATTGCCTTCTTCCACGGCCTGGTCGAGCTGGCAGTGGCGGGAGTTGATCATGGTCACCCCTATCTCGTCAATATCAATATCAAGGGCAGTGATGATGTCGCGGACAGTCGTCCCTTCGGGAAGATCCTGTTCCTGACTGATGAAGCGATCATCCCGAAAATACGCGAAGAGTTTTACTGTAATTTTCATTGGTGTCAATATAAAAGTTCCCGGAGTCAGGGGCGACTGCATCTGGCTCCGGGGTGGTTAGCTGCGCACAGGGCAAGAGGTGTTTCGGCCCTGCAGTGCAGAGTGAGTAAATCAGGTCGCGCCCAGTCTATCCACCAAGTGCCGGGAAAATAGCAACCTGATCACCTTCTTTCACGACCTGGTCGAGCTGGCAGTGGCGGGAGTTGATCATGGTCACCCTTATCTCGTCAGTATCAATGTCAAGCGCAGTGGCAATATCGCGGACAGTCGTCCCTTCGGGAAGGTCCTGTTCCTGGCTGATGAATCGATTTTCACGAAATCGCGCATTGAGTTTTACTGTAACCTTCATCGGTGTCCTGAGAAGCGTTTTCGGAGCCAGGCATGAATGCACCTGACTCCGATGTGGATTAGAAGTTCCAGAAGGTGTCGATTTCTTCACCGGAAAAATCCCACACCACGTTGTGCGGTGCAATAGGCTCTTCGGTAAAGAATTCTGGCAGCCTGTCATCCAGGTTGGTGAATCCTGCAGCCTGGTTGAAGGCACGCTCGACCTTCAGGATGTGCTTGCCCAGATTGGTGACATCGTCGGCGGTCAGATTGATACCAAAGCGGGCGTTGATCATATCGATCAGGGCCGGCAGGCAGGTGGCATCATCCAGGGCGGCAAAGGCAATGAACAGGCACATGCCGGTGGAATCGATGGCCGCCGTGGCTATCTGCAGATTCCGGGAAAGCTCCACCTGGCCTTCATGGGTGAGCGGATCCAGAGAGCCGCCGACACCAAGAATATTAGTGGCAATGGTGTAGCCCATGGTGTGATCGGCACCCTGGGTGGAGGTGGCGTAGGTGATGCCAATTCCTTTGACCGCTCGCGGATCATAGGCGGGAATCGCCTGGTTTTTAACCACCGGAACCCGGGTTACGCCAAAAGCTCTGCCCACAGAACCGGCACCGTTGCCGATGATGCGTCCAAGTGGGGTGCCCTTGGCCACCTCTTCTTTGAGAATGCGTATGATGCCCTCACCGTCGCCGAATTCGAGCACGCCTGCTTCCATGGCCACGCCTATGGCTACAGGGGTTTCAATGGAATCGAGTCCGATGTCGTCCATCAGGTTATCGGCCTCGGCAATGTGGTCCAGGTTGTCCACTGCACAATCGGCCCCAAGGGCCCAGATGGATTCGTATTCAAAACCGGAAGTACGGTATTCATTGTCCGGACCGTTGAACACCTGGGAGCACTTGATCACGCAGCCGGCATGACAGTTATGGGAGGGCTTGCCGCCGCGGGCGACAATGGTGTCGTGCATGGTTTCACCGGAGATCTTCTCGTGGCCTTCAAACTGACCGGCAGAAAAGTTACGGGTCGGCAGTGCCCCGGCTTCATTGATGATATTGACGAGCACGTTGGTGCCGTACTGACCGAGTGCCTGGCTGATCGGATTGTCAATCAGGGCCTTGGCAAAAGTGCGGTTTGCCGCTTTGAAGGCTTCGGGATCAGCAATCTCCACTTTACGCGAGGTCTCAGCCACGGAAATGAATTTTACTTTTTTGGATCCTAATATCGCTCCCAGGCCACCACGGCCGTTGGAGCGCATTTTAGAATCCGGATCCTTGATCGAGATATTGGCGGCCGCCATTTTCATTTCACCGGCAGGGCCGATGGTGATCACGCCGGTCTTCTTGGTGTAGCGTTGTTCTACTGCTTCGGCCACGGCAAAGTTGCCTTTGCCGATCAACTCTGTTTCCTCATTGATGGTGATGCCGTCATCGCTTATGTGGATGTTGTACCAGGCATCGCCTTGGGGTTGTCCCTCAATGATCAGGGCCTTGACCCCAATCCTGGCCAGCAGCTGGGCCGAAGTGCCGCCGGCATTGGCTTCCTTGATGGTGCCTGTGAGCGGACTCTTGGCCCCGCAGGAGAGGCGGCCGGAATTCGCTGCGGTGGTGCCGGAAAGCAGTCCAGGGGCAAAGACTATTTTATTTTTCTTTCCCAGGGGGTGACAGGTCGGCTCTACTTCTGCTGCCACGATGGTGGAAGTAAGTCCTCTGCCGCCATGCCCTGCCCAGTCCGCCGGCACGTCCTCGATGGAGGTGCTCAGATCGGTCATATTTACACGATAAATTTTGTCTGCCATGGGTTTTCCTCCGAATTAGGGCTGTCTTTCAGCATGTGTGTGCTGTTTATCCTGTCGGATAAATGTGCTACTTCAATTTGAGGTTGTGGGCCTCTTTCTTTTAGTGGCAGTGCAGGATTGAAAAATGTGTGTGAATAAAAGCAGCAAAGTGTCCTAGGCGGTGACATATCTGTTGGCCTCAAGAGGCGGTGCCAAGTACTTTTGCAACTATCATCTTTTTCGTATGGGTATCCGGTTCCGGTGTTTTCCAGCTGATAAACTGTTTGACTACCCGCATAAAATCGCCGTTATCCGACTTGCATTGGTCACAGATTGATTCCGCGTTGTCGCGATACATCACAACTTTACTAGCCGGTTCTCCCTGGCTGCTGACAGCGGCCATTTTTTTACAGCCGCAATCCAGGCGGATAACAGCCACACCCACACCGTCCGGGCTGCCTTCAAGAATGGCCTCTATCATGGCCTGTTCCCCGCGCTCCGGCTGGTGAAGAGGGTTGTGCAATTTTTTCTTTGTTGCCATAGGTGATATATTCCATTTTGCTGAGGTTACGACCCAACAAGTTATTCATTTCTTACGGGTTGGGCAATAGGAAAAACCATGATTGCCATAGGCGCCGGGGTGGTGAGGAGATCGGCCTCTATCAGGAGGTGCTCCGGAAAGTGAAAAAGAGTGAAAAACCATAACTGAATACTCTTGACAAAGTCGGGGCGGTCAGGTAGAGGGGAGTCACTTTTTTTACTTTTTCAACCTTGCTGGCCAAGGTTAAAGCACCAGTGTTACATCATGTAACGGTTAATTTTTTTCTGGAGGTTGTAATCATGTGGGAAATCGTTGTTGATAAAGATAAATGTTCAGGCGATGAAGAATGCGTAGCAGCTTGCCCTGCACAGGTATTTGAAATGGTTGACGGCAAAGCTGAGCCGGTTGAAGCTGATGAGTGTCTGGGTTGCGAAACCTGCGTTGAGGTTTGTCCTGAAGAAGCTATCACGGTAACTGAAGTATAAGTTACGTTCTTCGATAGCCAGGTAGTGTATAAGCCCATCCCGCTTCGGGGTGGGCTTATCGTGTTTTAGAGGGACCTGCAGCGCTATGCTGCTGGTCCCTCTGCTGCGTCTGGTGCGTGTCTCTTGTTCAAGCCTGGAGTCAGTCATTCCATTCACCTTTTTGCTGCGCCCTTTCTGTGGACGGTTATCGGGTGGATGCTCGTTTTTCGCGGGTATCGCTTTCTGGATAATGAGAGCCGCTTTCTTCTGTTGCCGATTGCCCTCCTCATTGGTTCCTGCAAAGCGCTGTTTATCCTTGATAAAGTCGCCGTGCATGCGGTAAGGCGCATTGAACGTTTTGATGATAACACCTGTCTTGGCGCAGTTTTTTCCTGGAAGTCATGGATGCTGGTGATGATGATGATGGCGCTGGGCATACTTCTGCGGCAGAGCATGCTGCCCAGGCCTCTACTTGGAACCCTCTACGTGGCCATAGGCTGGGCGCTCTTTTTTTCCAGCCGGCACGGCTGGTTGGCCTGGTACCGTAAAAAGCGATCATGAAAGAATCACTCAACAGGGTAGTGGTCAGTGCCGGCGCACTGAGAAAAAATATGGCTATCTGCCGGAACCATGCAGGTGGTGCTGATATTCTGGCCATGGTCAAAGCAGACGGCTATGGGCACGGTATGATCGAGTGCGCACAGGTGTTTGTAGAAGAAGGTGCGGCAGCGCTCGGGGTAGCGGAGGTGGCTGAGGGCGTTGCCCTGAGGCAGGCAGGGTTTACCCTGCCTGTATTTGTCCTTGCTGGCATCATTCCGCAGACCGCAAAGACGGCAGTCGAATTTGACCTTGTTCCGGTCCTTCCAGACTGCGATGCCCTGGATGCCCTTGACACGCATGCCGGTAGGGTTGGGAAAAAGATAGCTGTTCACCTGAAACTGGATGCAGGTATGGGCCGGCAGGGAACACTGCCGAAAGACATTGTTCGCCTGGCGCGCGAGGTTGAGCTTCGACCCTGGCTGTGGGCAGGTGGGGTTCTCGCTCATTTTCCCATGGCCGATGATCCTACTTCCAGGCAATCCGATCAGGTTGTGGCCACCTTCCTGCGGGCTGTCGCGTTGTTGAAAGAGCAGCTCTCCCATCCTTTTACCTGCCACCTGGCCAATTCCGGCGGCTTGATGTATGTCAACGGCGCTCAGTTTGATATGGTTCGACCGGGTATTTCCCTGTACGGATATTATCCGGATGGTGAAGCCGGCAGGTCAGCAGCACAGGAACCGAAATTGGAACCCGCCATGCGGTTCAGTAGCAGGGTCATCCAGGTGCGCTCGGTGGATGCTGGGGTCGGAATCGGTTACGGGCACAGTATGGTTACCACCAGGCCGACGACTATCGCTGTTTTGCCCATGGGGTATGAAGACGGCTATCTAAGAGTGCTGTCGAATAGGGGGCAGGTATTGCTCAATGGCTGTCGCGCCCCGGTGATCGGAAGGATATCCATGAACCTGACGCTGGTTGACGTGACGGATGTAGGGCCGGTGCGGGTTGGGGATGAGGCGGTGGTGCTTGGACGGCAGGGCGATGAAGAGATTACCGCAGATGAAATTGCCGGATGGATGGGCACTATCAGTTATGAAGTGCTCTGCCTTTTCGGCCATATGAATCAACGGCAATTTATCGACTAAGGATAGTGTAGACACACAATTGGCACTGTTACGCAGTTCCGGCGAACTGCATTCGACGGCTTTTCCGCGGCTTCTTGGTTGTTTTTTCCTGCTGCGTGCGGATAGATGCTGGAGGGGTAACAACATCTTTGTTGAAAAGAAAATTATGATAAGGTCACAAGTAAAAGCGATTGTTGATAGCTGTTTTGCCCAAGGAGTCAGTGCAGAGCTGTGGGGGGAGAATCTACGCGATAGGTATACGGTCGAAGTTCCCAAGCACGGAGGACAAGGTGATTTTTCAACCAACTTTGCCATGGTGGCTGCGGGCATTGAAAAGAAAAATCCTCGAGAAATTGCCGCACGTTTTGTAGAGCTGGCATCAGCTCAGGAGACCATTGTCGAACAATGGGAGGTTGCCGGCCCCGGGTTTATCAATATTTTCCTCAAGAAAGATGTCTGGGCGTCCATCCTGCCGCAAATCGCCGCCGCAGATGAACAGTTTGGTGTCAGCGATAACGGTGCAGGGAAAAAGGTACTGGTTGAGTTCGTCAGCGCCAATCCTACCGGTCCCCTTTCCGTGGGGCATGGGCGCAACGCAATCATCGGTGATGCCATTGCCAGGCTGCTGGCGGCAAGCGGGTACAATGTGCATCGGGAATACTACTTTAACGATGCCGGTCGACAGATGCGGGTTCTCGGGGAGTCTACCCAGGCCAGGTACCTGGAACGATTGGGCCTTGAAAACGAATTTCCCGAGGACGGATATCAGGGAGAATACATTTACGAGATTGCCCAGGCTATGATCGATGAGGCCGGCGAAGCCTTCAGAGATGCCCCGGTCGACGTCTTCAAGGATAGAGCTCAGCAAGCAATATTTAAGGAAATCGACACTACCCTTAAGCGTATAGGCATAACCTTTGACAGCTATTTCAACGAGCATACCCTGTATGAGGAAGGGCAGATAGAAGACGTAGTCGACCAGTTTCGAACCCAGGACCTTGTCTATGAAAAAGAAGGGGCTTTATGGTTTAAGACCAGTGCCTTTGGCCAGGAACAGGACCGGGTCATCATCAAAAGCAGCGGTGAGCCAACCTATCGTCTGCCAGATATTGCCTATCACCGGGAAAAATTTCGGCGTGGCTTTGATTGGATGATTAACGTCTTTGGCGCTGATCATATTGCCACTGTTCCCGATGTGTTGGCAGGCGTTCGCGCTCTCGGGTATGACGACAGTCTTATAACGGTTGTTCTCTACCAGTTCGTCACCCTGCTGCGTGGCGGCAAGCAGGTGAAAATGTCCACCCGCAAGGCGACGTTTGTCACTGTTGACGAACTCGCCGACGAAGTTGGCGAAGATGCACTGCGGTTTTTCTTCCTAATGCGCAAAGCAGACAGTCAGCTTGAATTTGATCTGGATCTTGCGAAAAAAGAAAGTCAGGAAAACCCGGTCTACTATGTACAATATGCCCATGCCCGATTGTGCAGCATAGAAAAACAGGCAAAAGAACAGCAGATGGGCTACAGAGCCGGCAATGAGGTTAACCTACACCTGCTGCAGGAAGCAGAGGAGTTCGGACTGCTGAAGGTTATGGCTGATTATCCACAGCTGGTGGCTGGTGCCGCCGCAGACCTCGCGCCCCATCGGGTAATTTTCTACCTGATGGAATTGGCTGGACAATTCCATAGCTTTTATAATAAACATAAAGTGTTAACAGATAATAAAGAACTGAGTGAAGCACGTCTGTTTCTCTGTTATTGCCTGAAAACCGTATTTCGTAACGGCCTGCACCTGCTAGGTATCAGCGCTCCGGAAAAGATGTAGCTCTCTAGATGGCAGCAAAAAAAAGGCCACGTCCCAGAAAAAAGACCCCCAAACGTTTTCAGTTTCAGCTTGGCTGGAGCGGACTTTTTGGGGTCACCGTTGTTATTTTTTGTATTTTGGTGTGGATGTTCATGCTCGGAGTATGGGCCGGACAGACTATCCTGCTGCCGTCTAAAGAGACACAACGGAGTTCGGGATACACGTCCACCCATCTGGAAACAGAAAGCGAATCGGACCTGCCCACCGTGCATGCAAACGGCAAAAAACGAAAGGTAGAAAGCCGGTAGACTCCCGCTGCATGAGGTGGAGAGCGTTCATGATTGCGGGAGGAATGGTTAGCCGTAATGGAAGATTCCATAGCGTATGATGCAGCTGCCACAGGCAGCGGACGAATTCGTCCGGCCCGGATGGGCGATGTGCGAGCGATCCATCAGCTCCTGATGGGGTTTGCTGATCAGGGCCTGCTATTGCCCAAGTCAATCAGTGCGCTCTATGATTTTCTCCGCGATTTTGTTGTGTATGAGGAGGGCGGAGATATTCAAGGTATCTGCTCGCTGCATATCTGTTGGGACAATCTGGCCGAGATCCGCTCGTTGGCGGTACTGGAAGCAGCGCAGGGCTGCGGTATCGGTCGCGAACTGGTGCAGTCCTGCCTCGACGAGGCCAGGAGCCTGGAAATCAGTCAGGTTTTTGTGTTGACTTATCAGGCGACATTTTTCAGAAATCTCGGTTTTGTCGATAAGGATAAGCAGGAACTGCCCCACAAAATATGGAGCGATTGTATCCATTGCTCAAAATTTCCTGATTGTGATGAAGATGCGCTGATCTATACAACCCCGCCTCTTCCCCAAAAACAAAAATAATGAACAATCTGTTTTCTGATTGATCGAGGCGCTGGCCTCGAGAGTGGAGAATTTTATGCTCGGCAAAGCACTTACCAAGGTTTTTGGCAGTAAGAATGATCGAATCATCAAGCAGCTGCAAAAGACTGTCCACACCATTAATTCCCTGGAATCAACGGTTGAACCGCTCAGCGATGAGGAGCTGGCCGCCAAGACCGAGGAGTTTCGTCAACGCCTGGAAGAGGGGGAGACCCTGGATCAGTTGTTGCCCGAGGCCTTTGCGGTTGTTCGTGAAGCCGCCAAGCGAGTCTTGGGCGAGCGTCATTACGATGTGCAGCTGATAGGGGGCATGGTGCTGCACAGCGGGCGCATTGCAGAGATGAAAACCGGTGAGGGAAAGACCCTGACTTCTACAGCCCCGGTGTACCTCAATGCCCTGACCGGTAAAGGCGTGCATGTGGTCACGGTCAATGACTACCTTGCCCGGCGCGATGTAGAATGGATGGGCCAGGTCTATCGTTTCCTTGGCCTGACCACCGGATGCATCCTCCACGAGATGGACGACTCCCAGCGGAGGGAGGCGTATGCTGCCGATGTTACCTACGGAACCAACAATGAGTTCGGTTTTGACTACCTCCGCGACAACATGAAGTTCGATATTCGGGACTATTGTCAGCGGGGATTTCACTATGCCATCGTCGATGAGGTAGACTCCATTCTCATTGATGAGGCACGGACACCGTTGATTATTTCCGGTCCTGCAGAACAGACCACAGACCTCTACCTTAAAGTGGATCGCATGATGCGTCATTTTAAGGATGAGGACCACTATTCCCGTGATGAAAAATCTCGCCAGATCATGCTGACCGACGAGGGCGTAGCCCTTGCCGAGGAGTTGTTGGAGGTTGAAAATCTCTATGATCCATCAAATATCAACCAGCTCCATCATATCAACCAGGCCTTGAAGGCCCACTTTGTGTTTCAGCGGGACGTGGACTACATCGTCAAAAACGGACAGGTGGTCATTGTCGATGAATTCACCGGGCGAACCATGGAGGGACGGCGTTATTCAGACGGACTTCACCAGGCGTTGGAAGCTAAAGAAGGGGTGAAGATCGAGAAGGAAAACCAGACGCTTGCTTCGGTTACTTTTCAGAATTACTTCCGCATGTATGACAAGCTTGCCGGCATGACCGGTACCGCTGACACCGAGGCGCCGGAGTTTAAGAAAATTTACGATCTGGATGTGGTGATTATTCCCACCCATATGAAAATGATCCGCATCGACTACCCGGATGTCATCTACAAGAACCAGCAGGCGAAATATCGAAATATCGTCAATGAGATCAAGGAGCTCAACCAAAAGGGACAGCCTATTCTGGTGGGTACGATCTCCATTGACGTGTCAGAGAAAATTTCCAAAATGCTGTCCAAAGAAAAGATAGAACATGAGGTGCTCAATGCCAAACAGCATGAACGGGAAGCGGAGATTATAGCTGAAGCCGGATACAAAGGCAAAGTAACCATTGCTACCAATATGGCTGGTCGAGGCACCGATATCAAGCTCGGTGAAGGGGTACGTGAATTGGGCGGACTTCATATCCTCGGAACCAGCAGGCATGAAAGTCGACGCATTGATAACCAGCTGCGAGGACGTTCCGGCCGGCAGGGTGATCCTGGATCGTCTCGTTTTTTCCTCTCCCTGGAAGATGACCTGCTGCGCATCTTCGGATCCGGCCGCCTGAGCGGAATCATGGATAAGCTCGGCATGGAGGAGGACGAGCCCATTGAGCATTCCATGGTGTCCAAAGCGATTGAAAATGCTCAGCGTAAAGTGGAAGGACACAACTTCGATATCCGTAAGCATCTCCTCGAATATGATGATGTCATGAATAAACAGCGTGAGATTATCTACAAACAGCGGCGGGAGGTGCTTGAAAGCGAAGATGTACAGCCCATCATTCAGGATATGATTGCTGAACTCGTCGAAGAGGCGTGCGAAGGCATTGCTGTGGATCGCACCCCCTCGGAAGACTGGGACTGGGAGCAGTTCCATGAACGGATCGCGCAGCTCTTTAACGCCAAGGTCGAGTGGAGCGACGATGAATACCAGGACCTTGATCGTCAGCAGCTGCTGGATAAGCTGACTGAGTCGGTTAACGGGTGGTATACGCAGCAGGAGGAACGGAACGGCAGCGAGCAGATGCGTCAGCTGGAGCGGATGGTGTTGCTCCAGATGGTGGATACGCTGTGGAAAGACCATCTCCTGCAGATGGATCATTTGAAAGAGGGGATTGGTCTGCGCGGCTATGGGCAAAAGAATCCGCTCAATGAGTATAAACGCGAAGGGTACAACCTGTTCAGCGGCATGATTCAGGTGGTGAAACTGCAGACAGTTTCCACCCTGATGCGGGTCCAGATTGTTCAGGACGACGAGATTGAACGACTGGAGGAAGAACGGCGGCTGCAGCGTGAACGGGAATTGGAAGAGGCCAAAAAGGCTTCCAACCCGCAAGCGACTGAGCAAAAAAGTCAACAGCGCAAAGAGCCAAAGGTGGGACGAAATGCCCCCTGTCCATGCGGATCTGGAAAGAAATATAAAAAATGTTGTGGCAAGGCGGCATAAGCAACTCCGCCGACAGGCACCACCAGGGGAGGCCCATCCCGCTTGATTTGTCCAGCGTTTTTGCCTGATTCACCACCCATCGGACGAATCGTCTGGCTGGCGATTGTCCGATGGGCCGATGCATTGAAGATGCAGCAGTAACGGATTGACGGTATGTGAGCCTGCGGCGCGTTAGCCCCGCAGGTCGGTTGGGTTGAACAGGTTCTCTTCCATGTGTTTGATCTCATCAATGCCGGAAATGACGATTTCCGGGTCGGGCTCCAGCTCCTTCAGGTCGATTTTCTTCTCATAATCCAGGTGGTAGAGCAGGTGCCGCATACAGTTGATCCTGGCTTTCTTTTTAACGTCTGATTTGATGATCGTCCACGGGGAATTGGTGCGGTTGGTCTCATTGAGCATCTGGAATTTTTTTACGCTGTACTCATCCCAGAGCTTTTGCGCAAGGTTGTCCACCGGTGAGAGTTTGTACTGCTTGAGTATGTCGGTTTTTCGAGCTTCAAACCGTTTTTTCTGCTCATCCTTTGACACGGAAAAATAAAATTTAAACAGCTGTATTCCGTCCTTTACCAGCAGCTCTTCAAACAACGGAACATCCTTTAAAAAGCGTTTGTGCTGTTCATCAGTGCAGAATCCCATCACTGGCTCCACCATAGCCCGATTATACCAGGAGCGATCGAAAAGAACCAATTCGCCCCCTGACGGCAGGTGGGAGGCATAGCGCTGAAAATACCACTGGCTGACTTCCTTGTCGCTGGGGGCGGCCAGAGCGACTACTCTGGCGTTGCGAGGGTTGAGAAAGGCGGTAATCCGTTTGATTGTGCCGCCTTTTCCTGCTGCGTCCCGGCCTTCAAAGATTGCCAGCACCCGCATGTTTTGTTTTTTTATTTCCAGCTGCAGTTTCATGAGTTCGATCTGCAGCTTTTTCAGCTCTGATTCATATTCAAGGTGGGAGCGTTTAATCCAGATGGAGCAACGCTTATCTGTTTTTTTCTTGTCGGCATTTTTCAGTGCCGTCCCTTCAAGGAGTTTGGTGCTTATCGGGCAGGATGCTCCGTTTTCCTTTGGTTTTTCCCCCATGGTACACTCCTTTGGTGGAATTAAATATTCGAGTTACCCGCTGTCGCTGCAGCCAAGGCCAGAGCGGGGTGCCAATTTTTACGGTCCAATCGCGAAGAACAAGAAAAGAATCGATTGACTTCAACTAGATGATATTACATACAGTATAGGTGGTGAGCCGTTGAAAAACAAGGCACACCCTCGGTGAAGAAAAATTATTGTTCAACGGTAGCAGGAGGAAAAACGTGAGTGAAGTAACAGCAGAGGTAGCAGCATTCCTTGATGGATGGGTGGAAACCGACGACCGGAACAAGGCCGGTTTTCAACGACTGTATGCGCTCTTGCAAGGGCATGAACATGGCCGGCTGGAGTTCCATCCCAGGCCGGGAGTAACCTATTCCCTGCGCGGCATCAGGTCTCAGGAGGAAGGGGACCGCTTGTATGTGATGGTTGATGTGATAGAGGATGAGCCGCGATGGCTTTCTGTCTGCTTTTACGGAGCTATGGTGTCCGATCCCCAGGAAAAGGGTGCCTTTGTCCCTGGTGGCCTTTTAGGAGAGGATGCAGTATGCTTTGACCTCGACACGTACGCCGATGAGGAGTACGAGTACGTCGAGCAACGCATTGAGGAAGCGTATACCGCGTCCGGCGGCAACGCCTGACCCCGGCAGATACTCCTCCCGGCCCGTTCAGTTCAGTTTGCGTCCTGTGCGAAACATGGTGCTGTACAGCGGGGGGAGACCGAGATGGTCTAACTGTCTGACCACCGCCTCCACATCATAGCTGCAGCGGTAATGGCGCACCTCCAGCGATCGTGTGCGGAGAGTTATCGATGCGTAGGACGCCTGGGGGTTGCCGTCGAACATGCGACCGACTGACCCAGGGTTGATGAAATGTACTCCTTCCACATGTTTGTGGTAGGGAGTATGCGAATGGCCGGTAACCACAATGGTGCAGGAGCAGGATTTGGCCAATTCCGCAAATCGGGCGGTTTCGGTGGAGGCAAAAAGAAATTCCTCGTGCCTGGCGGGGCTGCCGTGATAGAGGCAGAGCCGGTGATCGCGATATTTCCAACTGTATCTCTTTTTCAAGGCACACAGGTACTGCCTGTTGGCTTCGCCCAAAGCATCGAGGGTAGTGGTATACATGATCCGTTTTTCCGGTTTGCTCGGCTTTTTAAAGCTTTTTCCCTGCAGGAGGCGGATAACCTTATCATCCGTATTGCCGCGAATGGAATGGGCTTTATGGCGACGGAGCCAATTGAGGGTTTCTTCTGGAAACGGTCCGTAGACGGTACAGTCACCGCAGTTGAAGATGTGATCAAACTGTTCCGGTGGATGCCGATGGCTGATCGCCTCCAGGGCCGGATAATTGCCGTGAATGTCGCTGAGCAGAAGGATTTTCATGGTGTGCTGCTATGTGTGGAGTGATCATCGCTCAAAGGAGCGGGCCCAAGAGCAGTGCTATATTTTCCCGCAAACGTTCGCCAAAGTGACGACCGGTAAAGCGTTCACAGTCAATCTCCGTTGCATTGCCGATGTAGTTCATCTGGAGTTGCCGGACATGGGATGTGAATTGTCGGTCATAGATGAAAAGCGTCATCTCGAAATTGAGCCAGAAACTCCGCATATCAAGGTTTACCGAGCCGAAAAGACAAAAATCGCCGTCAATGGTGATGGTCTTGGTATGGAGCAGACCGTTGGAAAATTCCATGATCTTCACTCCAGCTCTGGTCAGCGCTTCATATCTGGCCCGGCTGGCATAGTGCACCAGGCGGGAGTCATTTTTTTGCGGAACAATGACCGTTACCTCCACTCCGCGCTGCGCAGCTGATTGAAGGGCCGCAAGAATAGCATTATCCGGAACAAAATAAGGCGTTGTGAGGATCAACTCCTTTCGTGCCGCATAGATGGTGGTCAGCAGCAGATTATGAATAGTGCCTTCCTCCAGATTCGGCCCGGATGGCACCAACTGCACTAGCGCATCCCCATGGGGTTCGACAGGGTTGATATTAGAACTGGCGTACAACTCCTCCAGCGGAATGTGACTCTCCATCCTCCAGTCATAGGCGAACGACGCGCTCATGACCTCGACCACGGGCCCCTGAATGCGCACCATGGCATCGATCCATTTTCCCACCCCATGGTTCTGTTTGAAGAACCGGGGATCAACCAGATTCTGGCTGCCGGTATAGGCAATGGTGCCGTCGATAATCGCCATTTTTCGATGGTTTCGCAGGTCTATGCGGACGAACAGTGCCCGAAAAAGGCCTGCTGGCAGGGCTTCGAGGATTTCAATGCCGGCTGTGCGCATCTGTTTGGCTGTCTCGCTTTTCAGGTATGCTTTACTGCCGATAGAGTCGACCAGAACCCTGCACAGCACTCCCCGTTGAGTGGCAGCGATCAATGCCTCGGCAACGCCATCGGCCAAGCCGCCCTCATTCCAAATGTAGAATTGCAGAAAACAGGTGGATTTCGCCTGGCGGATATCTGCAATAAGTTTGCGTAAAAAAGCGGTGGGTTCGGTAATAAGTTCAAGGGTGTTGTCCGGCATGGTAGGGATGCCGACCATGGTATTGATCTGTCGATCAATAGGGCGGCATTCCTGATTGATATGGTCCCAGTTGACCGAAAGCCTTTGAGAAAGGGCGCTAGTCCATTGAGTGATGACCGGTTGCTCTGTCAATATCTTTCGTGCTCTTCGTTCACCGAGTCTGGTTTCGCCAAAGAGCAGATACGCACCGGCACCGATAAAGGGAAGAAGCAGGATGATGATCAACCAGGCTAAAGAGACGCTCGCGGAGCGTTTACGCATAATAACGCGAAGGGAGAGGCCGATGCGAATGGTGAGGTCCGCGATGAATATGGAGGTTGTGAGAACCCAGTAGATTTTATCCATTTGCTCCCAGGGGCGCTGGTCAGTCGATGCATAAAGAGGTGGGGCGGGGCTGATTTGCCTCGCGCCAGGAAAAAAGTGTTGCTGCGCCCCATCTTCACTTTTTTTTTAACCGGTATCTGTTAGATTACACCTAATTGTCCATCTCTTAAATGAAATATTCTACAGGACTCGTATGCACGTTACTGGATTTACGTTTGCAGCCGTTGAAGCCGGGGTTCGATACGCTAATCGTCTGGATCTTGGGCTCATTTACTCCGAGGTGCCGGCGGTGACCGCCGGTGTATTCACCACCAATGCAGTCAAAGCTGCTCCTGTGCTGATTGATATCGAGCGCTTGCGTGACGGCAAGGTGCAGGCGGTGCTCGTCAACAGCGGCAATGCCAATGCCTGCACCGGAGAACAGGGAATGGAGACTGCGCTGGCCACCGGTCAGCTGGTTGCGGAAAAGTTGAAGATTGACCAGGAGCTTGTGCAGCTTGCCTCCACAGGTGTTATCGGCGAGCCTCTGCCCTTTGAACCTTTCCAGGCAGCCATTGGCCCACTGACAGATTCGCTCTCGCCGGAGGGAGCGGCTCGACTGGCCGAGGCGATGATGACCACGGACACCTACCCGAAAACTGCCTTTGCCTCTGTAGAAGTCGGTGGGAAAACGGTCTCCATACTCGGCGTTGCCAAAGGATCGGGCATGATCATGCCCGATATGGCCACCATGCTCTGTTTTGTGATGACCGATGCGCAGATCGTATTCCCGGTACTCAACACCATGGTCCGAGAAGGGGTTGATCGGAGTTTTAACCGGATTACCGTTGACGGCGATACCTCAACCAACGACATGGTGCTGGTCATGGCCAACGGTGCAGCCGGCAATCCCTGGATTGACGATGAAAACCCTGAAGCGGCGCAAAGTTTTGAGACCGCCCTTCACGGGGTGCTGCATGACCTTGCACTGCAGATCGTACGTGATGGTGAAGGGGCAACCAAAATGGTTACCTTGCGTATCCAGGGGGCCCGGGAGCAGGAAGAGGCCATGAGTGCCGCTCAAACAATCGCCAATTCAGCCTTGGTGAAAACCGCTTTTTTCGGTGAAGACGCCAACTGGGGCCGGATTATCGCCGCACTGGGACGATCGGACTGTGCCTTTGATCCCAACAAGGTTTCCATTGCCTTTGATGACGTTCTCCTGGTCGAAAACGGGGTTACACGCGGAAAAGAGGCGGCCAAAGCGGCTGACCAGGTATTGAAAAAAAAGGAATTTTCCGTGGTTGTCGACCTGCACGAAGGCATGGAAGCAGCCGAGGTCTATACGTGTGATTTTTCCTATGACTATGTCAAAATCAATGCCGATTATCGAACATAGGGGTGCAGTGACATGGAGCAAACTATAGTGTATGGCTGGTACCTGCCGGACGAAGATGCGGCGAACGCGTTCCTTACGGTGCTGGGCAAAACATTTACCCTTGCCTATGAACCGGAAGAGGAACGAACGCTTTCCTATTACGACTCATTTGACTGGCGGCTTTTTGGTGCCGGGTACCTCTTTAGCTGCAATGGAGGGAAATGGGCACTCCGTGATCGTGTGACAGGAGAGGTTACCCTCCGGGAGAATGGTCCTCAGCCCACAGAAGGCCTGTTCGCCGATGCCTTTGCTGAAGGCGGATTGCGGAACCGCCTGCAGTCGCTGTTGGAAATGCGCTGTGTCTTGCCCATGGCCTCCGGGACGGTGACGGTTCAGGAAGTTCGCCTGCTCAACAAGGACGAAAAAACCGTGGTTCGCCTTTTCCTTGAATTGCATCATATGGAGGGCGGAGACCAACCGTTGAGGGCCCTCAGGATAGAGCCGGTTCGCGGATATACCAGGCAACTGGAGAAGGTCCATTCCACGTTGAAGAATTTTGATCCCATTGACCGGCCGCTGGCAATGCTTGACCTGGAGCAAGGGAGTGCAGGCAAGGGGAGAACCCCGGGTGATTATTCATCGAAATTTGTACTCCATCTTGATCCGGACCAGACCGCCCTTTCCGCAGTCAAGGATATTTATCGCCAGTTGCTCCAGACCATGCATACCAACTTGCCGGGTATCATTGCAGACCTGGACTCCGAGTTTCTTCACGACTTCCGCGTAGCTGTGCGGCGAACGCGCTCCGGTCTATCCCTGATCAAGGACGTGTTGCCGCCGGGGGTGGTGAGCCGTTTCAAAACAGATTTTGCCACCCTTGGGAAAATAACCGGACCCACCCGCGACCTGGATGTATATCTTCTCTACGAAGAGGAGTATAAGCAGCGCCTGCCTGAGTCCTTGCAGACAGGACTGCATACCTTTTTCGAAAACCTGGCCCAGTTGCGGGCAAAGGAACAGCGCAGCATGGTCCGGGCACTTCGCGGCGATCGGGTTCAGGATATTCTCGGTGCCTGGGGGGAGTACCTGGAAAGCAGTGATGACGCAGCCGCAAAATATGCAGATGTACCGGTTATAGATATCGCGAAAAAGATAATTTTTCGTCGGTATAAGCGGCTGTTGAAAGATGGACTCGCCATTCACGCTGAAACCCCTGATCAGGAGATTCACCGCCTCCGCATCCAGGGCAAAAAGTTGCGCTATGCTATTGAATTTTTCAGCTCCATGTTTCCTGAAAATGCTATTGGCGATGCGGTGCGCAGGTTAAAGAAACTCCAAAATTATCTTGGAGATTTCAATGACCTTTCCGTGCAGCAGAAAATGTTGCGGGAATATCTGCAGCACACCCGGCCCGGATCGAGGAAGAATTTAGAGCTTGGGTCAGCCCTGGGCGGTCTGCTGAGTAACCTCCACCAGGAACAGGTAAGTGCGCGCGATCAGTTTCCACGAGTTTTCGGCAAGTTCAGCAGTGCCAAGAATAAGGCCTTATTTGAACAGCTTTTCACCTGAACAGGGGAGTGGGTATGAGCATCCTCGCGGTTTATAACATCAAGGGTGGCGTTGGTAAAACAGCTACATCCGTGAACTTGGCTTATCTTTCCGCTCAACAGGGGGTTAAAACGCTGTTGTGCGATCTTGACCCCCAGGGGTCGGCCTCTTTCTATTTTCGTATTCGATCTCCAAAAAAGTTTAATACCAAAAAGCTCCTCAAAGGCGGGGAGCATATTGAAAAAAATATTCGTGGAACCGACTATCCGCAGCTCGACCTGTTGCCAGCCGATTTTTCCTATCGAAATATCGATATCGCCTTGGATGAATTGAAAAAGTCCACGACCCGGCTCAACAGTGTTTTACGGCCGTTGTTAGGAGAATATCAGCAAATCATTCTCGATTGTCCGCCGAATCTTACCCTGCTTGCAGAAAATATTTTTGTCGCCGCCGACCGGATATTGGTTCCAATCATTCCAACAACCCTTTCGCTGATGTCGCTTAAACAACTGTTTAAGTTCATGGAAAAAATAGGTCAGCGCCGTCAAAAGGCGCTGGTGATGTTTTCCATGGTGGAAAAGCGGAAAAAGATGCACCTGGAGTTAATGACCGCAATGCACAACCGCAAGGGCGTGCTCCACGCTGCCATTCCCTACCTGGCGGATGTTGAACGGATGGGGCTGTACCGTGAGCCTGTTACTGCCGCCCTGCCCAGATCCAGAGCTGCCCAGGCGTACCAGCAGCTCTGGCACGAACTGAGTGAGCATATGACCAGACCATGAAAACTCTTCTCCTCTGTCGTCACGCCAAATCGAGCTGGAAAGATCTTTCCCTTACTGATAGAGAGCGTCCTCTGAACAAGCGAGGAAAACGGGATGCCCCCGATATGGGCAATCGGGTCCGCGAGCGAGGGGTGAAACCTGATGCTATCGTTGCCTCGCCGGCAAAGCGGACACAACGTACGGCCAAGCATCTTGCCCGAGCCCTGGAGTATCCTGTCGGAGAAATTCAGACTGTTGAATACCTCTATGGTGGAGGACCTAGCTCTATACTCCATGTGCTGCGCAGCCTGGATGATGCACTGCAAACCGTGATGCTTGTTGGCCACAATCCGGAGACCACCATGGTCGCCAATCTACTCGGAGATTTGTCCATCGACAATGTACCGACCTGCGGCATTGTGGCCCTTGAATTTTCCTTTGACCAGTGGCGGAAGGTGCAGGCAGGCAGCGGTACCCTGGCATGGTATGATTACCCGAAAAAGAAGCCCTGAATGAGAAGAGGCAAGGCGTGAAACGAAACCCACTGGGCTTGCTGCTCGATCGTCTTTCACCCCCTCAGGGTTTAGTGTTGATCCTGCTAGCTATCCTTGTCGGCAGTTTTACCGGCCTTGCCGCAGTGGCCTTCATTCATTTGATCGCCTGGATTCAGCTGGCCCTGTATACGGTTTTTCATTCCGCTGTTCCCCGTCTGGGCATATGGAGCTACCTGTTAGTTCCCCTGACCGGCGCTCTCCTTGCGGGACCGCTCATCGCCTGGTTCGCCCGGGAGGCAAAGGGACATGGTGTTCCGGAAGTAATGCAGGCCCTGATCCTGCAGGGGGGAAGGATCCGGGCGAGAGTCGCTGCTGCAAAGATTGTGGCTTCGGCCCTGTGTATCGGCTCAGGTGGATCAGCCGGGCGAGAAGGGCCGATTGTTCAGGTAGGATCTGCCCTTGGTTCCGTCACAGGGCAATTGCTGCATCTTTCCGATGAACGGATTAAGAATCTTGTGGCCTGCGGTGCGGCTGCCGGCATAGCAGCAACCTTTAATGCACCGATAGCCGGTGTGGCATTTGCCATTGAAGTGTTGATGAGCGAACTGCAGGTCAGGATGTTTGGCAACGTGGTGATCGCCGCGGTCTCGGCTTCGATCATCAGTCAGGTTTTTCTCGGCGACCAGCCTGCTTTTCTCGTGCCGGCCTACTCCATGTCTTCGCCCTTTGAAATTATATGGTATCTCTTGCTGGGACTGATTGCAGCGCTGGTGGGTATTTTTTTTATTCGCAGCCTGGATGTATCCGAGCGGATTTTTGACGGCTGGAAATTTCCGCTTGCGCTCAAACCCTCCGTTGGTGCCGTACTGCTAGGCATATTGGGCATGAGCTACGTTGCCTTTACCGGCGCCTCTCCTGAAATTCTTTTTGGATACTCGCCGCAGCAACTGGTGGAACACAAACCCCATGTCTATGGATCGGGCTTTGAATTCATCGAGCGAACTCTTCGCGGAGAGGCGAGTTTCCTTCCTTTTTTGCTGCTGGTGCTGTTAAAGCCTCTGGCCACCTCCTGTACCCTCGGTTCCGGTAATTCCGGCGGGGTTTTCGCCCCGTCTCTATTTACTGGAGCTATGCTGGGTGGAAGCATGGGGGCTCTCCTCTCCTCCCTGCTCCCGGAACTGGCCGGCCCAACAGGGGCCTATGCTCTGGTTGGCATGGCGGCAGTCTTCGCCGCGTGTGCTCACGCTCCACTCACGGCCATCCTGATAGTTTTTGAAATGAGCAGCGATTACGGATTGATTCTGCCGTTGATGATCGCCGCGGTCACCGCCTCCAATGTGGCCCAGCATTTCTTTCATGATTCCATGTACACCACCAAGCTGACCCGGCGCGGTATCCGGTTCGACCAGGGAAGGGACCTTGATATCATGCAGGGGGTGATGGTGCGGGAGGTAATGAACAGCGAGCCGGTGATTATCGAAAAAGATGCCCCTCTGGCTCGACTTTTTCAGCTGTTTCAGGAAACCAATTATCTGGGATTTCCGGTGGTGGATGAGCAGGGGCTGCTTTGGGGAATTGTGACCCTGCAGGATCTGGAAAAGGTGCTGACAGAAAACAACAAATCAGCACGAGAGTTGAAGGTTGAGGATGTGGCGGTAGTCAAACCGGTAACCGTTTTTCCCGATGAACCGATATGGACCGCAATCCAGAAAATGGCCCCTCGGGACCTGGCACGTCTGCCGGTTGTCAGCAGAAGTAATCCCGCCACCCTCATCGGGCTCATCAGTCGGAGCAATATTTTGCGGGCGTATGATGTGGGCATCGTCCGCAAGCAAAGGGGGCAGTTGCTTGACCAGAAAATGGTCCTGAGGAGGGAGGAGCAGAACGTTTTTGTTGAGGTCAGGCTTCAGGCCGGACACAAGGCAGTCGGTTTGCTGCTGAAAGAGCTGCATCTGCATGAGGATGTTAATGTTGTTTCCATCGAGCGAGATGGCGTGCTGCATATACCGAAAGGAGAAAGCCGGTTCGCTGATGGGGATATCGTGACTCTTTTTGCGAGAAAAGAGGCGGCAGAAGTTGCCACCAGCCAATTTACAGGGCGCGGGGAAGAGAAGTGGGATGAAGAGTGACAAATCCGTGGCTGTGCAGCCAAATTGCTTGAAGTGTAAGCATTTTTATGTGACTTATGAGCCGGCAATGCCTCGAGGCTGCAGGGCCTATGGTTTCAAAAGCCGGCAGATGCCTGCTGCTGTTGTTTTTGCCAGTTCCAAAGCACATTGCCAGCTTTTTCAGAAACGTTGAACGCCGCATCCTGCGAGTTGGGGTTGGGAGCTCCCTGTTTCTGCGGCCAGCCAATTTTCTTGAGAGAGTCTGATTTTTTTGTATTACCATGAGTAGTACCTGTTGCATTTAATACAGCGCTTAATTTTCGGCTGATTTGCCTGTCCGGCAATACCATCGTCCGTCTTGTGCTCCAATCCGCCATTTGAGAGGGAGGAAAAGAACCGCAGCCAGTGGTTGCAGTGGAATGTAATCGTATGAAGTTATCAAAATTTGGAGAAAAATTTTCAGGTGATGCCGGCATACTCGCACTGATGGATGACCTTGGACGTGCTATGGCTCAAGGGGATATGATCATGATGGGCGGCGGCAATCCCGGCGTTATCCCCGAAGTACAGCAGGTCATTCAGCATCAGCTGCAGGATATTGTCGCCGATGAGCAGGCAGTGCAAAAACTAATCGGCATTTATGATCCTCCCCAGGGCAAAGGGGAGTTTCTTGAGGCGCTCGCCCATATGCTGAGGGCGGAGTTCGGTTGGCCGGTATCGCCGTCCAACATTTGCCTGACCAATGGAAGCCAGGCGGCTTTTTTCCTGCTGTTCAACATGTTTGCCGGTGAATTCAGCGACGGCACACGCAAAAAAATTCTCCTGCCAATGGCGCCGGAATATATCGGCTATGCAGATCTTGGATTGTGCAGTGATTTTTTTCTCTCTGTCCGACCGCGTATAGAGTGCATCGGTGAGCATCTTTTTAAGTACAGGGTTGATTTCAATGGCATTGATATAACAGAGGAGGTCGGAGCAATCTGCGTGTCTCGACCAACCAATCCCACGGGAAATGTACTGACCGATGCCGAGATACATGGTTTATCCGAACTGGCCCTGGAGCATGACCTGCCGTTAATTATCGATTCTGCCTACGGGGTGCCTTTTCCGGGAATGGTCTATACGGATATCACCCCCCTGTGGAACGAAAACAGTATTGTCTCCATGAGTCTGTCAAAATTCGGTTTACCGGCAACGCGAACCGGAATTGTCATTGCCGGAGAACGCTATATCAAGGCCCTGTCGGGCATGAATGCCGTGGTCAATCTGGCGCCCGGCAGTCTGGGGGCCACTGTCACTACCCCATTGATCCGTTCAGGCGAGATGCTGCGGCTGAGCCGGGAGGTCATCCGTCCGTTTTATCAGCAAAAAATGAAACGTGCCCTGGATGTGGCTGCTGAGTCTTTCGCCAAGACCGACTATAAGGTACACACGCCGGAAGGCTCCATGTTTCTCTGGTTTTGGTTTCCCGGGCTGCCCATTACCAGCGCGGAACTGTATCAACGGCTTAAGCGACGCAAGGTGCTGGTTGTTCCCGGTGAAAGTTTTTTTCCGGGCATCGATCCTGAGTGGTCCCATGTTCATGAGTGTATCCGGGTGAATTATTCACAGAATGAAGAGGAAGTGCATGAGGGAATTCGGATTATTGCCGATGAAATACGAGCAATTTTTGCGACGAGGGGTTGAGATGATTTTTTCGCGGTCACGCCTGTTGTTGCTGTTTCTCATCCCTTTATCGGTTTTCGTCCTTGCCCATACCGTTCACAGCCAGTGCCTGGAAGGCGACTGCAGGAACGGGACCGGGCATCTTGTGAGCGCAGACGGGCGTGACTATGTGGGGGAATTCAGGCAGGGATACCTGTGGGGTCATGGTAAGCTGGTGTTGCCCGATGGCTCCGTGTACGAGGGCAGTTTTCAACAAGGCCGGTTCCATGGCAAAGGTACGCTGGTCAGTGCTGATGGCCGCCGCTATACCGGCACGTTCAAGGATGGGGTTATTGACGGCAAAGGCACCTTGACCCTTGCAGACGGTCAGCAGTACATGGGAGATTTTACCCTTGGCCGTTTTAATGGGCACGGGAGTCTTTTTTATCCGGATGGTCGAGAATATACCGGTGATTTTCGCAACAACATCATCCACGGAAAAGGTAAGCTGACCTATGAGGACGGCTCAACCTACGAAGGGGAATTTGTTAATGGCAAGCCTGAGGGTAAAGGTGTCCGCCGTTATCTTGATGGTACACGCTACGAAGGCGATTATATCGGAGAAAGCCGCGAGGGCTCTGGCCGACTGGTGTTTCCTGACTCAACGGTCTATGAGGGACAATTCCTTCATGATATCTACCACGGCCAGGGGCAGCTGAAATTTGCAGACGGAAGAGAGTACATCGGTACCTTTGACCAGGGAAGCATGACCGGCAGCGGTACAATGACCTGGCCCGACGGCGGGGTGTATACGGGTGAGTTTGACAATGGCATCCCCCAGGGCACCGGGATGATGGAATATGCCAACGGGAACCGGTATGAAGGCGATTTTCAACATGGCCTGCGCCATGGCCAGGGAGTACTGGTCTATGCCGACGGCAGTCGGTACGAGGGCGGTTTTGCCGATAACCAGCTCCATGGTCAGGGGAGTTTACAAAAGGCCGATGGCACCATCTTTACCGGCACCTTTGACCAGGGCATGCCGGTTGAGCCGGCAGTGGTTGTTTCAACCGAGGAGCCGAAAGAGCCCGAGGAAGCAGCGCAACAGGCTGCAGCCAGCTCTGACAAGGAAGGTGACGTGTATGGTCCGTTGCGAATCGTTGCCAGGGTACCGGAAGAGAGTGTGGTGGCTGAGGGATTGTATCTGGTCGATGGTATCGTGTTCGCAGACAGCCAGCAACGGGAGCGATTCACCGGTACGGCACGAATCACCTCTGCTGATGGCAACAGGTATGAGGGGGAATTCCGGGATGGAAAAAAGGATGGCAAGGGTACCCTGTTTTATGCTGACGGCAGAAGGTATACCGGCGAGTTTTCCCAGGGGAGCAAGCAGGGAAGCGGTCGGTTGACCTATCCCGATGCATCGGTCTATGAGGGCAACTTTATCGCTGATCGTTTTGAAGGAGAGGGCACCTATACCTTTGCCGACGGCAGTCGCTATGTGGGTGAATTTAACAGGGGCAGCTTTGACGGCCTGGGGAAATTGACCTATGCTGACGGGAAAAAATATGTCGGTACGTTTAGAGACGACTTGCCGCAGGGCTACGGTACGCTGGTTGATCCCGATGGTACGGTGTACGAAGGCGGATTTCGCAATGGCCGCAGAAACGGCACGGGAACGCTGACCTTTAAGGACGGTCGTGTTGTCGAAGGAACCTTTCGAGATGATCAATTGGTCAGAGAGTAGGGCGGCAAGACGGAGATACGCAAAATCGTGTGACGGGTTAAGACAGAGTAGATGAGTGGAGGAGTATGAACTGGCAGTATCGAACAATTATTTTTGAGTTTGCCAAAGACGGTTTGCTCGGCGAGCGGTATGTCAATGATGAAGACATGGAACAAACGCTCAATGACCAGGGCTCCATGGGATGGGAACTGGTCAGCGTGGTCATGGTGCAAGAGGGTCTGCTTGCTGTTCTCAAACGTCCCGGCAATGCTGTCGCCAGCAAACCAAGGCCTACGGCAGCGCTGGAGGAAGGGCCGGGAAGTATAAAGAACCGTGTCCCGGAGAGCATGAGTAAGGAAGCTGTAACGCAACAGGAACAGGAACATATCCGCTCCATCACCAGGGCGGAAAAGCAGACGGGAGGGCAGCCCGAGAAACGCCATGTCGGAGACATACCCATTAGCTGATAGTCATGTTGATTCACTAAGCGCCGGAGGGGAAAACGCGTATGCCGGTTGATTTATCCTTACTGCTTCACCTCAAGGAGGTGCGCCGAAAGATTCATATGCATCCGGAACTCGGCTACCGTGAGGAGAAGACAGCCGCTCTCATCCGAAACGAGCTGGACGCATTGGGCGTTTCCCACCGTCAACTGGCTGTTACCGGAATTCGAGCGGAAATTATCGGCCGCACATCCTCCATTGACAATCCGCTTCCCACCATAGCCCTGCGGGCGGATATGGATGCCCTGCCCATCCAGGAAAACACCGGATCGGCATATGCTTCGCGCTACGAGGGAGTCATGCACGCCTGTGGTCATGACGGCCATGTGGCCATGTTGATCGGGGCGGCCCACTTGCTCTGTCAACGAGATTTTGCTGGCAGGGTCGTACTCCTGTTTCAGCCGGCCGAGGAGGCTGGCAACGGGGCTTCTCAAATCATTGCCGAACAGGGGCTTGACGACGTAGAATTGATTTTTGGCGGTCATATTGATACCCATTTTCCGACTGGGTACCTGACCGTTGACGAAGGCCTGATCTGTTCGTATGCCGATCCATTCATCATACGCATCCATGGGCGCGGCGGCCATGCTGCACGGCCCCACGAGGCGATTGATTCGGTGGTGTTAGCTTCCACTCTGGTCATGAATATGCAGACCCTCGTCTCGCGCCAGATCAACCCCTCCCATGCTGCGGTGGTTACTGTGGGCAGACTGCAAGCCGGGACGGTGCTCAATGCCATTGCTGAAGAGGCCGTGCTGGAGGGAACCATGCGCAGTGCCCACCCTGAGACCCGTCGCAGCCTGAGAGGAGCGCTGCAAAGGCTTATCCTGGGGGTGAAGGATATGAGTAATGCGGAAATAGAGCTGGAGTTTCTTGATGGGTTGCCTGCGGTGATCAACGATCCGCAGGCCACAGCGATTGCTCATGCTGCGGCAGTGGATATTGTCGGCCGTGACCGGGTCGGTACCCAGGGAACTCCAAGTCTTGGCGGAGAGGATTTTGCCTTTTATCAACAGTGCATTCCCGGTTGCCTGGTTCGGTTCGGAGCACAGATACCGGGTGACAAGGTAGGGCCGGCCCATTCCGGCCGCTATGATTTCGACGAAGCCGTGTTGGGCGTCGGGGCGGAATGGCTGGCAGCTGTGGCCCGCAAAGGCCTTAGCGCCCTGGCAGGAAAGAAAACCTAACCGAGGCGACCATGGGCACTATTCCGTTTGTTTCCAGTCGATCCTTTACCCTTGGCGTGGAACTGGAGTTTCAGCTTATTGACCGGGAAACCTATAACCTGGTTCCTCTGGCCCACAAGATTATTGAGCAGATTCCTGCCGCTTTCACGGACAAGGTTGTTCCTGAGTTTCTCCAGTCCACCCTTGAAGTTCGCACCGGTGTCTGCACTGGTATTGAAGAGGCTGCTGATGACCTGCGCGCAACTGTTCTCGCAGTAAATGCTATTGCCGCGGAGCATAATTGCTTTCTCCATGCAAGCAGTCTTCATCCCTTTGCCTGTCCTGAAGAGCAGGTGCTGAGTTATGGCGAACGGTACCGGCGGATAATGCGGGAGCTGCAGTACGTGGGAAGGCAGTTCATCTGCCAGGGACTGCACGTTCACGTAGGTATCCCGGATGGCGAAACAGCGATCAAGGTATGCGATACCATGCAGGCGTATCTGCCGCTGCTCCTCGCCTTGAGTTGTTCCTCCCCTTATTTCCGGGGAGAGGACACCGGACTCAGTTCCTATCGTACCAAGCTGTTTGAAGCCCTCCCCCTTGCCGGCATTACCGGTTATCATCAATCGTGGGCGGGGTTTGAGCAGGAGGTGCAAATGCTCCGTGACCATCACATTATAGCCGAGTACCGTGACCTGTGGTGGGATGTTCGGCCAAGTCCGCTGTTGGGCACGGTTGAAATCCGGATCTGTGATTTACCGTTGTGCTTTTCCCAGATGCTGGCCCTGGTGGCATTGACCCAGGCGCTTGTGGTAGGGCTCACCAGGAATATGGCTGAGCATGAACCCGTCAGCCATCAGGTACTCAGCTGCAATAAATGGCAGGCCGCCAGATACGGGGTGGGCGGTACCTTTGTTGATCCCCTTGGTCTGGTGGGCAGCGGGACCATGCCCATAGCCTCGGCAATTAGAAGGCTTATCTCCATTCTTCAACCCATCCTGATCAGTTTTGGGAGCCAGCTTCTCGTTGCCGACCTGGAAGCCGGCATTCTCAGCGAAAACGGCGCCGACCTCCAGCGTCGGCTGGTGAGAGAGGGCATGGATTTTCATGCAATGATTCAGCACCTGCACGATGAGTATTGGCATGAGTAAGTATACGCGCTCCGTAGTAGCTACCGGCCATTCCCTTGTCTCCCGGGCAGCGGCTGTAATCCTTGGTGAAGGCGGCAACGCCTTTGATGCGGCAGTGGCAGCCGGATTTGCAAGCGCCGTGGTTGAGCCTTGCCTGACCAGCCTCGGCGGCGGTGGCTTTCTACTTGCCAAAACAGACGGTAGACGGCTGCCGGCGGCAGAGGTTTTTTTTGATTTTTTTGTCGATACCCCGGGAAGGGGACGACACAACATTCCTGAACCGCATTTTTTCCCGGTCACGGTTGCCTTTGGCGGTTCTGATCAGGATTTTAATATCGGCCTTGGCTCGGTGGCCGTACCCGGAACCCTGAAAGGGCTGCTTCATGTGCACGACCGTCTTGGTTATATGGATCTCTGTGATGTACTGCGGCCGGCGGTAGAGCTGGCCAGGGGACATGAAATCAACGATTTTCAAAGCGTGTTCATGCAACTATTGCGGCCGATCCTGACCCAGAGCACCACCGGAAAGCAGCTCTATGCTCCTGAAGGGCGCTTGCCGGCCCAGGGAGATATTCTGGTCAACGAAGAATTGGCAGCCTTTCTGGAATATCTGCCCCATGACCACGGCCAGAGCTTTTACCGGGGGGAGACTGCTGACGCCATTATCCGCGATATGCACCAAGGCGAGGGGCTGTTGACTCTGGATGATCTTGCCGCCTATACTGTCATTGAGCGAAAACCTCTACGTATCCCCTATAATGGCTACACTTTACTGACCAGTCCGCCGCCGTCGTTCGGGGGCACCCTTATCGCGCTTTCCCTTGCTCTGCATGCGCAGGAAGAGGACGTGTATGGGTTCGGCTCGGTTCCCTACCTGCTTCGCACAACCGCCATTATGCAACAGGTGGAACGGCTTCGGGAACAGGGCTGGGTTACGCCTGCCCAGCTGAGTCGGTTCATTGACTCGCCTGAACTGCAGCAGGCAGCAGCTTGTGTGCGTTTATTTTCCCGCGGGACGACCCATGTTAGTATTGCGGACCGTGAAGGCAATGTTGCGTCCATGACCTGCTCCAATGGTGAAGGGTCAGGGTATTTTGCGCCGAATACCGGAATCATGCTCAACAATATGATGGGGGAAGACGATCTCCACCCTGATGGCTTCCATGCCTCCCCGCCTGGCGAACGGGTGGGTTCCATGATGTCGCCCTCGGTGCTGCTCGACGATGACGGCCAGGTACGGCTGGTTATCGGCAGCGGGGGGTCAAAGCGAATACGTACGGCAATTATTCAGGTCCTTAGCCAGATCGTTGATCTGGGTAGAGGGCTACAAGAGGCTGTTGATGCTCCTCGTCTTTACTGGGACGGTGAACTGCTGCAGGTGGAACCTGGATTTTCCGAGGAGGTGCTCGCGACAGTCAGTCGCAAGGTGCCTATGAATGCGTGGGAACGAAAAAGTGTCTATTTTGGCGGGGTGCATGCTGTCGTACCGGGGGAAACCGGTGCCGGTGACCCACGCCGCGGTGGCAATGCCATAGTGGTGGGAGAGGCATGAGCTGGTATATTCTCAAGCGGTTGTTGCTGATGGTGCCGACCCTGTTGGGTGTGATGTTGATCACCTTTACCGTCACCCAGTTTGTTCCCGGTGGTCCGGTGGAACGCATGATGGCTGAATTGGAAGGACAGGGAGCTGCCGGTGAGGCAAAGAGCGGACGAACCCTCTACCAGGGAGACCGGGGACTTGATCAGGACCGGGTCGAGCAGTTGAAGAAGATGTACGGTTTTGATCGTCCTCCTCTTGAACGGTTTCTGGACATGATGAAACATTACCTGGTGTTTGATTTTGGCCAGTCATACTATCACCAGCAGAGTGTGGTGCAGCTGGTCGTTTCCAAACTGCCTGTGTCCATGTCTCTGGGGCTCTGGACTTTCTTCCTGGTGTATTCCATCTGTATTCCTTTGGGCATCAGCAAAGCTGTTCGTGACGGCTCGACATTTGATGTGGTTACCAGTTCGGTCATCCTTGTCGGGTATGCCATTCCCGGATTTGTTTTGGGTATCGTTTTGATCGTGTTGTTTGGAGGAGGCAGCTTTTGGAGCATCTTTCCCCTGCGGGGGCTGGTATCGGACAACTGGCAGGAGCTAACCCTGATAGGCAAAATCCTGGACTACCTCTGGCACATGGTCCTGCCGATCACCGCTTCAACGGTCGGCAGCCTGGCGGTGATGACCCTGTTGACCAAGAACTCCTTTTTGGAAGAGATACGCAAACAGTATGTGATGACTGCCTGGGCAAAAGGGTTATCCGAGCGGCAGGTGCTCTATAAACATGTTTTTCGCAACGCGATCATTCCCATTATTACCGGGTTTCCCGGTTCCTTTATCACCGCATTTTTTACCGGCAGTCTGCTCATCGAGACCATTTTTTCCCTGGACGGGATGGGCCTGCTTGCCTATGAGTCCGTGTTAAACCGTGATTATCCGGTGGTCCTCGGTACGCTCTATTTTTTCACGATCATCGGGTTGCTTTCCAGGCTTCTTTCTGATCTCAGCTATGTCCTGGTGGACCCACGCATCAGCTTTGAAGGGGTTTCGTGAAGATGGCGCTGGCACTGCGCAATAAAAACAGTCTCGGCCGCCGTCGATGGCAGCTGTTTCGGCGCAACAGGCGCGGCTTTTATTCACTGGTTATTTTTCTGCTGCTGTTTATGACCAGCCTCTTTGCCGAGGTGTTGAGTAATGACAAACCGTTGCTGGTCCAGTATGGAGGAGAGTGGTATTTTCCCCTGCTCAAGGCCTATCCGGAAACGGTTTTTGGCGGCGATTTTGAGACGGAAACCGATTATCGAGATCCCTATATTCTGGAAAAATTGACCGCAGAAGGGAATCGGGTCATCTTTCCTCCCAACCCGCATAGCTATGCGTCCATTAACCTTACCCTTGATCGACCAGTCCCCTCTCCGCCTACGCGGGAAAACCTGCTCGGTACCGATGACAGGGGGCGAGATGTGCTGGCCCGACTGATTTATGGCTTTCGATTGAGTGTTGTCTTTGGGTTGGCGCTCACTGCCATCGGCACCGTGCTTGGCATTCTTGCCGGTGCCGTGCAGGGATACTTCGGTGGAAAACTGGACCTTGTTTTTCAGCGTTTTATCGAAATATGGGGTTCAATGCCTGAGCTGTACCTGCTCATCATCTTTGCCTCAATTTTCAAACCCAGCGTAAGCCTGCTGCTGATTCTGCTCTCCCTCTTCGGGTGGATGGGACTGTCCGATTATGTTCGCGCCGAGTTCCTCAAGGGGCGCAACATGGAATATGTGAAGGCGGCAAAGGCCTTGGGCGTGAACAATGTCACCATCATGTACCGTCACCTGCTGCCCAACGGCATGACTCCGGTCATCACCTTTCTTCCATTTCGGATGTCCGGAGCAATCCTTGCCCTCACCAGCCTGGATTTTCTTGGACTAGGTGTTCCGCCATCCACCCCGAGTCTGGGTGAGCTATTGGCCCAGGGCAAAGCCAATATTGATGCCTGGTGGCTTTCACTCTCCACCTTCATCGTCCTGGTGGGTACCCTTATTCTGCTTATTTTTGTCGGTGAAGCATTGCGCGAAGCCTTTGATCCGCGGAAGCAGTAAACAATACTCTTCTCCCGCAGGCCTCAGCACCAAAAAAGAAAGGGAGGGGCCAAAAGGCCGCCTCCCTGGAAATCAGTGTATTTCTTTTCAATCAGTTCTGGCTTTTCAATGCGTCCCGCAATTGATTGAATTCCTCCTTGATTATGTTCCTGATCAGTTGAAGATCTGCTGTTTTGTCCGCCGTTTCTGCCGCTGCCTCGGGTGGGGTGGTCTTTCCGGGTGCTGCTGAAGGTAAAAGCGGCGCGGCCCCTGCGTCGGCAAGGGCCTGTACGACCCCGTTCTGCCATTGGAGATACTTTTGCATGACCTCTGCAAAGTCAGCATGCTCCGACGCTGCAGGGCGGAGTCGTCCAAAAAGGGCATTGATCACTTTTTCGGTCGCATCAAGGTCAATACATCGGCTGTGAACGAGTTGCTTGACGATGGTTTCCAGGAGCTGTGCCGTGATCTGGTCCGCATCGTCTGCAAGGACTGCCTTCAATTCGGCGATCAGGCCGCCTGTCTCTGCTATAAGGGCATCGGTGGGTGTACGGACTGTCTGCGGGAGCACCGCACCCAGGGCGGCCAGACGGATTTCTTTTTCCTCTTCTGCCGGCAGGACAGATTCAGGCACAGCAGCCGCTTCCGGTGTGCGTTCAGCGGCAGGCGGTTGCATGGGGAAGGCATCTTCCAACTCCAGGGCCGGTTCCTCTTCATCATCCTCACTGGCATCAAAAAAGAAGTCGAGTTTTTCTTCCAGCTCCTTCTCCTGTTCACTGTCCTGGTGGCTCTGGGCAGGAGCGGGCGAACCACCGGTCATGCCAAGTGCCTGGTCAAGCGCCTCCCGTTGATTGTCCTTTTCAGCAAAGAAGTCGATGGGTTCTTCAAAATCTTCCCCGATATCTGTCATCGAGTTTTCCATGAGGCTTGTCTCTTCATCCCCCTCACCAAAAAAGAAATCGAGTTTTTCCTCAATATCGCTCAATGGCGAGTCTTCAGAGGTTTCCAGAGATTCATCAATGGTAAAACCCTGTTCGTCCTCACTGCCGGACAGGGCTGGTGCCAGACCGTCATCGACGCTTTCCGCATCCACCTCTTCCGCGGTTTCAGCGGGTGCATCATCCTCTTCGGAAAAGAAAGTATCGAGCTTGCTCTCAATATCAAACGCCATTTCCTCGGATGTTTCTGTCTCTGGCGGGGAAATTTTAGGCTTGTCTGCGGGCGTAAAGTCGGCGAGGGCCTCCTCAAGAGATGGCGCATCGGCAAGGGCAGGTATAACGTCATCACCCTGTGCGCTTGTTGCTTCGTCGGCCGCTTTTTCTCCGAAAACATCGTCGGAAAAGAGTTTGTCCAATTGGTCGTTGAGGTCACTCTGGGCCGGATCGCCAAATGACTCACTGTCTTCATTGAAACCGACTATTTCGTCCATACCGGAAAGTGCCGGTGCCAGGTCTCGCTTGGAACGCAGCTGAGTTTCAATGTAGCCATCGGCGATCTCATCACTGATCGGCTGAATAGCCTCTGGCGGGACAACTTCATCAGGATATTTTTTTTCCGAGGTCTCCATCGCCGGCGAGTGGTGAACCTCTTCAGGAAAGAGGTCATCCAGCTCCGCTTCAATATCCATGGAGCCGGCAGCACGTTCTTCATGAGTTACAGGAGCTGCTGTCGTGGCGAAAGGTTGCTCAGAGACAGGCGCTTCGTCGACCGCTTGCATCTCTTCAACCAGCTCGTCTACAATTTCTTCGGTTGGAGCAGCGGGCTCTTCAACAATAAGTTCCTTCAAGGCGTTCAGGCGGCTGACGCGGTCTATCAGCAGGGTCTGCAGCTGTTCTTTGTCCCGAGCATCAGGTTCCACGTGGAGTACCTGCTCAAGGCCTTCTGAAAACGCATGCAGGAGGGTAAACGATTCCGGGTGGGCGGTTGCCGCCGACTCTTCAATATAGTCCCCCAACGCACGCAGCCCCTGCACAAGCACCATAGCCGGTTTGTCGTCCGCCAGGCGCTGGTGGAAGTGATCCACCTGCTGGTTGAACTGGTTCAGGCTCTCCTCGGTCACTTCCCAGTCCAGACTCAGGATGCTCGCTTTGAGCAGTTTCAGGTGATCTTCCTCTTCCGGAGATACCGCCGCCCTCTCTTCCACAGCCGGTTGTAGCAGGATAGGGGCTTGCGGGCTCGTTGCTGCAGCCATTGCCGATTCCCCTTCCTGGTTGATCTGGTATTGTAGGATTTTGAACTTGCGAATATCGCCCTTGAGCATCATGGCGATTTCCTCTTCGCTGAGTGAATCCGAAGAGGTTATCTTCTCAAAGTTGTAGTAAAAGGTGAGGAGCAATTTAATCGAATTAGGGTGGGCATAGGCCCCTTTGCTCCGAATATAGCGACCGATTTTATCAAGCCCCTGGAGATACACTTCGGCAACCTTGTCATCCTGCCACTCTCCTTTGAGCGCTTGCAGTTCTTGGCTGAGCTCTTCGAGGGTCTCGTCGTTAATCTCCCAATCCAAAGAAAGGATAATTGACTTGAGGCGGGTCAGGATGGAATCATCCTCACTGGAAAATTCAAAGAGATCCACATCGCCCGTGTCAAAGGACTCATCGGCAAACAGCGTCAGATCCTCATATTCACTCATGCTGTTTTGTTGTTCTTCCTGGGGTTTTTTCATTACCTGACCCATGGTTGAGTGTCACGTTTCCTTGATTACTGCAGTTTTTTCTGGATTGAAATAATGGTGGAGGAGATAATTTTTTTCAGGGTATCTGCCACGTTATATCCTGTGAGCGCACTTGCCTCAAAGGCCGGGACTTTGAGCTTGGAGTTGAGGTCCTTCTCCAGGATGGACGTTGGCAGGATGGGGATGCCCTGGTTTCGCAGGTCGACCTTGTTGTATTGCAACACAAGCGGAATGCGAAAGATGGATTCCTTGTAGTCTTGCAGGTTTTCGTGGAGCTGATTCAATGAACGAATATTTTTTTCCCGCATCTGTTCCTGAGCATCAGCGACAAACACGATACCATCAACACCTTTGAGCACGAGTTTTCGAGTAGCATTGTATTTGACCTGGCCGGGCACGGTGTACAACTGAATTTTCAGTTCATACCCTTTGATCTGCCCCATGTTAAACGGCAGAAAGTCAAAGAAAAGGGTACGGTCTCCATGGGTTTTGAGACTGACCATTTCCGAGTGGATCTGTTTGGAGAATTTTCGGTTGATATACTCCAGGTTGGTGGTTTTCCCTCCACGGCCAGGTCCATAATAGACGATCTTTACCTGAACGATTTTATCTTTGAGGTTGATGAAACTCAAAATTATCTCCTGCAGCCAGTTGAAACGATCAGAAGGAAGAGGCGATGTTGCGGTACGCGTTTTCCGTAGAACAACGCTGTACTATCCCCAAAGCTTTTTTATGCGCTCTATGGTTTCCACAACGTTGAGGCGAAGAAAGCCAAGGGAAATGTTTTTCCCGAACATGGTAATCAGCAGCAGCTCATCGTCAATTTTTGAAAAGTGGATGTTGCAGTCTGTTCCTTTATGAAACAGGAGCGAAAATTCCTGTTCACCGACAAGCTTGGCCATGGCATCCACTGTGGCAAAGTTACCGGCAGCAAGGGCGGCAAAAGAATAAACGTCATACTTTGAAGTGCCGTTGTCTTTAGCAGTGATGATGTTCCCTGCCATGTCGATAATGATAACGCAATCTACGCCGATCTTAATGAGTTTTTCGGTCAGGATGACGTCAATTTTTTCAAGCTGTTCCTGGCTAACAACTCCATAATTCATATAGCTACCTCGTGCACGTCAAAGCTGTTTATAGTCAAAGGGAAAGATGATAGTAATTAAGTTACAACGAGTATACGCCAGATAAAAAGATATATGAAGCGGTTTTTGCTGATTTTTTCTTTTTCTGATTTTGTCCTCCCACGGTGCATATATGCTCTTCTGACCCGGGGGAAACCCTGGAGGTCTGGCAGTGCTGTGTCGAGTGTAACTATCCGGTATTGTATGGGAAATTCATAAATCGCCACCGTTGCTCCGGAGGGGCAAGTGTGGCGGCGCTCTAGGTTGAAGAGGAGGCAGCCGGCTACTCCTGTGGTTTGAGCGGGTCGAGTTTTTCCTTGAATTTGGTATTCACCGAATAGACAAAGGCAAGCACTTCAGCCACTGTCTGGTACAATTCCGGGGGGAGCTCTTCACCCACAGGGACCCTTGCCAGGAGCTCCACCAGGTCGGGATCCTGCTTGATAAAGACCCCTGCCTTTTCTGCTGAGGCGATAATATTTCGAGCGACAACTCCGCGTCCACTGGCCACGACCTCCGGTGCAATGCTCTTTTGCTCGTCATAGCGCAGGGCGACCGCTGTTTCCCGTTTCTCTTTTTCCTGCATATCAGGCCCTGGTGTTGATCATTCCTGAGGACACTGCAGAGATTTTCTGCAGCAGGCTGGCTGTCGGTTCCTCGGCACCCAGGAAAAATTGGGTTGCACCAAGATCAAGCGCCGTCAACCATTGACCGAGTTCCTCCCGGTGTTCACGCAGAAACGTCATTTTTTCCCTATCCTCAGAAAAAAAACGAATATCCACCCTGCCGTCTACCTGTTCCAGCTCAATGCGGAGGTTTCCCAACCCCTCCAGGGTGAGGTGCAAGGTGTAGCGCAGCGGTTCTGAACCGGGTGCCTGTTGTTGCTGCTTTTGCGGGGCTTGATCAATCAGCATGTACCCCTGGTCGAGAAAGGGCAGGGGCAGCGGTAAAAAAAGCAGGGCCTCTCCAGCAAGGCGAAGCTGCAGCATCTGGTACAGCTCAATGGTCTGCAACAACTGTCCGACCTGCTCTCCCTGTTTAAACTGCGCGGCAAGCTGTTGGGTTTCGAGAAGGGCGGATTTCAGGGTACGGGCGGCCTCCTCGCCCCGATTTGCCAGGAAAAGCGCTTCCATATTCACTCCCAGGCGGTCAAGAAGGTGTTGCAGCTGTTGTCCGTTGGGTTCTGGCGCGGAAGTCGCTGAAGCCAAAGATGGCGTCAGGGCCAGGGAAAGCAGGGCAAAGGTTTCCCTGGAGGGGAGCAGCGAAGGGGTTTCTCTGAAATAGGCGATGAGCTGCTGGGCAAGATTCAGGGATTGACTGTCGACCTGGCCTGAGGTGGTCAGGAGTTGCTGCAGCGCCTGCACGGGGACCCCGCGGTTTGCATCTGTCACCGCCAGGAGAAGCGATGGCTCCTGGGTGAGTGTTTGAAGGAGGTATTGCGCCTGTGGGCCTTGGGGCGTGTTGTGCACAGCCTCTGCCACGGTGTGCACTACTGTTCCCAGTCTGGCCGCGAGTGTTGACGGCAGTGCTGTTTCGCCGTTGCGTAGGGCCTGGATAACAGGAGTGAGCAGGGAAGCGCCGCTTACGCTGGTGGCTGGCCGGTTGGCAACATTCAAGCGTGCAAGGGTTTGGGTTATTGCTTCAAGGGTTGCTGCTGAGCGATTTCCCAGGCCGGATGCCGAACTTTCCGCACTCAGCTGGCTAAGGGAGGAGAAAAGGAATTTCTGGGTATCAAAACCTCGGAGGGTTGAGGCAATATTTCTGGTGATCGGGTCGGTCACCACCTGCATTTCCACTCGCGGGCTGGTGGTGCTGACCTGGAGATCGAGCTGCTGCCCTATCCTGAGAGGGGCGTTGGAATGGGCCTGGAGTTGTTTGCTGCCGATAAGCAGCTGGTAAATATTGTCTGCGCTTTTGCCGGTAACCGTTCCCTGCAGGAGTTGGCCTTTGGCAAAAGGGCTCTGCTGCTGCGCACCTTGCCGGCTTTCCTGCTGAAGGTGGATCTGCTGGATATTGAGCACTGAGGCGGGGGTGACGGGAACATCCATGGGTGCCTCATCTGCGCCGGTAAACGGCGGTGAGTGTTATCTGGTGGTCGGACCGTTTATTCTCTGACCTCTATATTTTCCCGAAGCTGTCGGCGTTGTTCATGCAGGCAGCAGGAAATAACCTGATCACGAACCTCCTGGCTGATGTCGGTAAAGTGCAGGGCAACCTGGTAGCGTTTTTTGCGCATTCTGTAGGTGCGAATGACCTGGCCCATGCAGACGATGCTCTGGTCGCTGAACGGGTTGGTAATTCGGATCTGGATTCTATTGCCGTTGCCCATAGGTTTTTCTGGAAACAGGCCAAGTACGCCGCAGCCACTGAGATCCACGGTGGTGCCGGCAAGGTGCCATTTCTGCAGCCGTACCTCTTTGGGACCGGGGATGTAGCCTATTTCAATGGGGGTATTGATGGAGACCCGAAAATATTCGCGCAAGGCCTCGGGCTTGATCGGCTCCCTGGCGATGAAGCGCAGTCGTCGGCTATCGATCACCTGGTCGAGCTCAGCGATAAGGTTCACCGTCGCCCCTTTGTGCTTGACCGTCAGTTGACAGTTCAGCCCAAGCAGCAGGTCCTCCGTTTTCCATGCATTGGGGGCAAAGAAGAGTTGAAAACAGGGGCCCTCGTCATGGTTGAACAGGGCATTGAGTCGCTGGTCCTCGTTGTTGCTGCTCGGGAGATCGATGACTGCTTCTGCACCGTCCTGTAATTTTTCTATGATCTCTTCAATTTTCGCCACAACGTCGTCAATGGTGAGGAGGTTGATCTGTCTGTTGGTCTTGATTTTGGCATGCAGTGGGGGCAATGGCTCAAGGTGCACTGCTCTGTTTTCTGTAACCGATTCTTTTTATTGTTGTTATAGCAGATTTTCCGGCTATTTCAACCCGCAAGCGTGCAGGACGTTGCTCAGCTTTGCTCTGTTCCTTTAACCTGTACCTTGAGCCGCAGGTGCTTGCGTTGCAGGTGGAAACAACTTGCCATGATTCGGTCCCTGTCTTCACTGGACAGGGCATCAAAATGGAGGCCAACCTGGTAGTGCTTGTCAGGCAGCGCTCTGCACCGGACCACATGGCCGATTATCTGCATTGTTTCCATCAGGCCTGTGGGCAGGGTAAGGGCGATGCGCACTTTCTCGCCGATTTCCAGAGGGCTGGAGAAGGTGCATAAGGCCCCGCTGCCGCTGATGTCGATGGTTTCCCCCACCAGCGGCCACTGGACGGCAGTTTCAGTCGGCTGAAACGGAATCAATGGTTCAAGGGCTATGGGAGTGACCGCATCGACCCGAAAATAGTTGCGGACCTGTTCGTGATTGATCAGCTCGGTTGCCTGCAGCTCAAGGGTCTGGTTGTCACGTACCGCCTCGATATCAGCGGTAACAGACACGTTCTGGCCGCCGATGTCTATGGTCACCACGCAGCTTCTTCCCCTGGTTGCCGCGTCCATGGGCAGGTCGCCTTCGGCAAAATAGAGGAAAAAGAGGGGCGGGGTGGCTGGGCCATACACGCATTGGATTCGCTCTGTAGCCGTATTGCCCGCACCCGGCAAGGTCACCCGGACGGCTTTCTGATCTGGTATGGTGGAGAAAAAATCCTCTAACGACTGCACTGGACACCTCGACTGGGGAGAATAGTGGACTCTGCTAGGGGTAGAGTGCCACAAGGAAAGAGCAGATGCAAAGGGTTTTCTCTTCCCGGGCAGAGCAGAGCGCAGCAGGACAGCGTCAAGAAGCGGTGCGTATTCTCTCGTCAATGCGGGGAGCTCAGCCGCAGTGGGAGAGCAGACGACCGCTACTGTCGGTGTTGGAATGGTAGCGGCGCATCATGGTGCCGCCCTGGTGGAGCTTGCGGAGTTCGTTCTGCTGCACAGCCATGATGCTTCGAATCTGCGGGGTCAGGCGATGATTGGCCGTTTGTATCTGCTGCATCAGGTCTAGAAGATCCAGCATGCGTGCCTGGTTGGACACGTCTCCACTTTGGTGCAGCTGATCCAGGATATGCTGATCCAGCTCTTTGGCAATATCCTGGTTGTCCATCATCTGCTGGTAGGTTGCCATCAGTTTTTCGGTATTCCGGGTGGAGAGCAACCGCTCAATTTCTCCCATCTGCGCGAGGATTGCCTTGTAGGTGGTGATTGCTTTGTCAATGATCATGGCTTACATCGCCGTGGCTATGGACTTATACTCTGTGGATGCGGGTCCCTCGGTGCCTGTTCCCTGGTAAGGGGTTGCCTGCGGCTTTGGCGTCTGCTGCTTGTTTATCTCGATAGCCTGGGCCCAGGTGGCGCGGAGGTCACTGAGCATGGTTTTCACCTCTTCCAGGGGTTCCACACTGTTTTCCAGGGTGGCATCCTGGAGCCGGCCAAGCATGTAGCTGTAGAGGGCATCCAGGTTTTCGGCCAAATCGGCGCTCTGCGAGTGGTCAAGGGTTGCCGCGAATTCCGAGAGAATAGCCGATGCCTTGTTGATGAAATGAGCGCGCTTGTCGACTTGCTTGTTTTCTATGGCCAGGATGGCCTGGCCGGTGAAGCGGATGGCGCCGTCATAGAGCATGAGCATCAGCTGTTCCGGAGTGGCCGCATTGACTGTATTTGCCAGGTATTGGTTGGTATAGCCGTTCATATTAGCTGTTCTGGTTATAGTTCATGATATTGCTGATACTCGCCATCTGCTGGGCCAGGTAGGAAGATTGGGTATTCATGCCGCTGACAAGGGTCTCCATGGCCGCGAATTGGGATTCCAGGGTCGTCTGCCGCTGTTCCAGTCGCATTTCCATGATCTCAATGCGGTTGTCGACCCGTTTGATATTGGAGTTAATGCTTTCCCGACGGCCGGCGAGCATGCCGGTGGTGGAGCTGGTCATGGATTCCAGGTACTCCTGGAACTGTGCAGCCAGCCCTTTTTTTTCCCCTTCTCCGGAGAGCAGGGCCACCACGCTTGGCAGGTTTTCATCCACGGCTTTGGACAGTACCTCATCATTGACCTGCAGGGTGCCGTCTTTCTGGGTCTCAAATCCTAGCTCTGCAAGGGTGCCCAGCACCCCGGAGGTATCCACGGGGGTAGTGAGCATGGACTGGAGGTGACGCTTGATGGAGTTGATCCCTGAATCGCCACTGAGCAACCCGCCGCCCTCGCCGTTAATCACTGACTGGCCGGTGATAAAGCTGATGACCTCGTTGTAGCCTTTGGCAAAGGCTTCGATGTTGGACTTGATCGCTTCCTTGTCCAGGTCGATGCCCAAATTGGTGGTGGTCCCCTCTTCAGCCTGGAGCAGGTCCAGGGTGACGCCCGGAATGGCCTCGGTCAGGGTGTTGGAGTCGGCATGGATGTCAATGGTATCTACCCGGATATGGGCCTGGGTGGCCTGCTGGACCGGCGGATTGACGGTGCCGGCTGCGTCCTCATAGGCGCCAAGCACATCGGTACCGCCAGTCAGCCCGCTGTCGTCCAGGGTGAACGCGGTACCCACATCATTGCCAGCAAGCAGCAGCCGGTAGGGAGCCGCGCTGCCATCATTGATGATGGCAGCCGAGATGCCGATATCCGCTTCATTGATGGCGTTCATGATGCCTTCCAGTGAATTATTCTCACTGGTGATGTCAATGGCATGACTCACGCCGTCAACGGTCACGTTGAGTGAACCGAGGCCGAAACTGGCACTCTCTTTACTGGCGAATCCGCCTGCGGAAACCGATTTCTGGGCCTGGGCCAGGGTGACCACCTCCACCTGGTAGCTGGTTCCAGCCAGCGCTTCGCTGGAAACAGAGGCGGTGAGGAAGTCTTCTGAGCTTTGACGGATGGAGCGTTGCTGGAGGGTATCCCGGTCACCCAGGGTATCGATAGACTCAAGAAAGGAATTGAGTCGCTTGTCCAGTTCAGCAAAGGCGGACAACCGGTTGCTCATCCAGGTTTTATCCGCTTCGAGCCGGGTAATCGGCAGTCGCTCGATGTTCATCAACTGTTCGATGATGGAACCGGTGTCAAGCCCGGAAGCGAGTCCGCTAAATTGGATAGACATGGTCGTACTCCGTGAGGGACGCTCAGCTCTTCGTCTTACCGGAAGGTATTGACAAAGTTGCCGCTGAGATCCTGCAGGTGTTTGGAGAGGCTGAGCAGTTCTTCTGCCGGTATCTGTCTAATAACCTCTTCGGTCTCGTGGTCGATAATCTTTACCACCAGTTCATTGACCGCATCGTCTTTTTCGAACCGAACGCTGTACAGGCCGTCTTCGGTCAACGCCTTGATCTGGTTGAGCAGTTCTTCACTCTGGACCTGACTGGATTCCTCTTCCACCTGGGGCTGGGTCTCCACTTCCTGGCGTTGCTGCTCCACCTGCTGGTCAGCGTCCTGCACCTTGGGGGGGGAAACGGTTGCACTTCCCACTGCTTCAAGCATCATGGTTTGTTCCTCCTGTTTTTACCTTCAGATTCGGAGGAGCCTGGTGGCCCCTCCGAAGGGATAAAAATTAACCGAGCAGGCTCAGGGCCAGCTGGGGCGCCTGGTTGGCCTGGGCCAGGATGGACACGCCAGCCTGTTGCAGGATGTTCTGCTTGGTCATGTTGGAGGTTTCCTGGGCAATGTCCGCATCCAGGATTCGGGAACGGGCTGCAGAGACATTTTCCGAGATGTTCTGCAGGTTGGCGATGGTGGATTCAAAACGGTTCTGGACCGCACCGAGATCACCACGGCTGGAGTCGACTGCAGCGATTGCTGCATCGATACGCAGGATAGCTTCATTAGCACCGTCACGTGTACCAATATCAATGATATTGACACCCTTGCTTGAGTCTACTGCCAAAGAAGTGGTAGTACCGAAACCTATATCTGCAGTGGTGCCGCCCAAGGTGATCGATTTATCTGCTGTTAAAGTGAGCGTACCCCGAGTAGTAGCATCAGCTATCAATCCAGTGACATCACCTGTTTCTTCAGTTTCAATATTTCGCCCATCCTCAGCGGTTAGGACCACGTCTCCATCGTCATTAAGCGCTGCAGTGATACCAGTTTCATTGGATTTCTGATTGATACCAGATATTATATCATTGGTGGCAACCGAAGTAGTAAGAGTTGTGCCTGCGTCCCCATCATCAGCTTGGCTGATGCTGTAGACCTCCACACCATTTACTTCCAGGGTATAGGCTTCGCCTTCTCCCACGGCGTCTGTTCCGTCACCTGGAGTAACAGTATAATTGGTTTCAGCATCAGCCACCAGTCCTGTGATTCCAGACCCTGAAAGAGCTGCGGCTTTGGCGTAGGCCGAGTCTTCTCCCCGATAAGTGGTATCCGTTGCATGGGCAAATTCGGAACTACTTCGTACGGTTTGTGCATCGCCATCGCCTAATGTAACCGTGATGTCACTGGCTGCATCAGCGGTCACAGCAGCATCACTAGTTCCGGTAGCGACATTACCAATATTTACAGCCTTGATACTACTAATACCGAAATTTATCGTTTCTCCAGCATTATACCCTACTTGAAAGCTGGCGCCTGCAAAACTACCATCAAGAAGCTTTTGCCCATTGAAGGTTGTAGTAGATGCAATTCGATCCATTTCAGAAACAAGCTGGTTGACCTCGGCCTGAAGAGATTTACGGTCACTGGCGGTGTTGGTATCGTTGGCCGACTGTACTGCCAGTTCACGCATACGTTGCAGAATATTGGTGGATTCCTGCATCGCGCCTTCAGCAGTCTGGGCCAGGGAAATGCCGTCATTGGCATTCCGAACAGCCTGATTGAGGCCGCGGATCTGGGAGGTCATCCGGTCGGAGATGGCCAGACCGGCGGCATCGTCCTTTGCAGAGTTGATCCGAAGACCAGAGGAGAGACGCTGCATGGACTTGTTGAGGTTGCTCTGGGATGCGCCCAGGTTACGTTGTGCGTTGAGAGAAGCTACGTTTGTTGCGATGGTAATTGCCATGATATTCCTCCGTGAATATTGTCAGGCGTATTTGTTTTCGTTGGCATCCTTGCCGGTTGATTGTTCATGTACTGCGTGTAGATGTTTCGCTGGTTAGCGCCTCCTGGTGGATTCTCGAATGTATATTTTTTGCCTTGGTTGAAAAAGTTATCGGGAACATCCTTTTCCCTTATACCCTTCATCGACGGGTCCCATTCCATCCTTTAGTTTTTTTTTCTTTTTTTAGTGCCAGGAGCCGAGAATAATATCGTTGTTCTTGCCAATGTTTTGAATTCTCTCGATATTTTCTTGTTTTTGTTCGCGGCCATGCGCATCAATTTTGTGGTTGAGCTGGGCGAGTGGGTGGTAAGGAACCTGTTTTTCTATCCTATTTTTCGGTTCGCGGATGGCTGAATTAAACTTCTGGTGACGGAAATAGAGGATCTGCATTACGGGGTACCTTGATAAAGAGTTCCACTCCGAAGAGGAAACCTCTTCGGAGTGGAGGGGATGGATATGGAATAGTTTACCCCTGGAGCAGCTGCAGGGCCAGCTGGGGAGTCTGGTTGGCCTGGGTAAGGATGGATACACCGGCCTGCTGCAAGATGTTGTTTTTGGTCATTTCCGAGGTTTCCTGGGCAATATCCGCATCACGAATACGCGAGCGGGCAGCGGTCAGGTTTTCCGAGACATTCTTCAGGTTGGAAATAGTGGACTCAAACCGGTTCTGGAGCGCACCCAGATCAGCCCGCTGGCTGTCAATCTTGTTGAGGGCTGCGTCCACGATCTTCAGCGCATCATTGGCGCCAAGGATGTCGCTGATATCAATGGCGGTTACCTCTTCCAGTCCGGCAATGACCTGGTCGCCGCCATTGGTGTTATTGAAGACACTGCCCGCTCCGGCGCCAAGAGTGGAGGTAGCGGTGTAGGAATCCTGGGAGGAGAGTTCAACCACCCCGGCGATCTTGGTGGAATGGTTGGTATTGGTCAATGTCTGTCCCGTGTCACCATCCTGGGGAACAACCCTGATATTACCGGCACTGGTATGGGTGAAATCAGAAAGTTCAATGTCCTTTCCTTCTGCCTGTACCAGGGTCAGTTCGCCGCCGTCCACGGTGGCGGTAATCCCGGTGGTACCGCTCTGGTCGTTGATCACAGTGGCCAGTTCCGACAGGTCATTCTGGGTGACGCTGGCGTTGACCGTCGCCGTGTTGCCGCCGCTCCCCAGGGTAAGGGTGACAATCCCGTCGGCTGAGAGGGTATCCAGGGTGACCTCGGTGCGGGCGGTGGCGGTTACGCCGGTTCTGGAGGCGGAGTTGGTGATCTGGGAGGCAATATCCCAGGCCGTTGCTCCGGCGCCGATAGCGATGGTGTCAGCCCCCTGGCTGCCGGAAATGGTTATACTCTGGCCGGCAATGGTATTGTTGGCAGGTAAGGCGTTTGCCGTAGCGGTCATGGAACCGGTACCCTGCTGGGCGGTCTGGTTGATGCCCTCTGTATCAGCCAGGGTGTATCGGCCCAGATCATCGGCAGCCATGGATTTGATGGAAACGCCTATGGTTTCATTGGCATTGGGCCCTACCTGAAACTGCTGGGAGACAAAGGTGCCGTCAAGGATCTTGAGCCCGTTAAAGGTGGTGGACTGGGCAATGCGGTTCATCTCGGTCTTGAGCTGGTTGACTTCAGCCTGCAGGGCGGCCCGGTCGGCCGCTGAGTTGGTGGCATTGGCGGCCTGGACAGCCAATTCGCGCATTCGCTGCAGGATGTTGGTTGATTCCTGCATGGCGCCTTCTGCGGTCTGTGCCAGGGAGATACCGTCGTTGGCGTTGCGCGCCGCCTGGTTGAGGCCGCGGATCTGGGCGGTCATCCGGTCGGAAATAGCCAGGCCGGCAGCGTCGTCTTTGGCGGAATTGATGCGGAGACCTGAGGAGAGCCTCTGCATGGAGGTGTTCAGGTCGAGTTGGGACTTGGTCAGGTTGCGCTGGGCGTTGAGCGAACCCACGTTTGTATTGATCGTTAAAGCCATGGTTATCCTCCATGAATTTTTCTAGCCTCGGTCGTCCATTGACTGATCTAGGCTAACGATACAAACGTAACTGCTCTCTCAATGCATACTGTCTCTCACAATGCTTTTCGGAAAAAGGGGGGGGGCAGTTAAGGAGTTTTTTAAAAAAAATAAAAAAGCCGCAACCAGCATATGCTGGCTGCGGCCACACCATCTCTTTGCACGGTGGTGCTTATTTTTTTATTTCAGGGAGCGGTGTGCGGGTATCGTACCGGGCGTCTTCCAGGATGACCTGCAGCGCTCGGTTGGTGGTCGGTGCGTACAGGATAGGCCCTGCAAGATTGAGGGTAATCTGTTTGTTCTCGCCTACGCTGACGATGCTGAGCACAAAGCAGCTGTCGTTATCCCCTATCTGCAGTTTTTTTCGTTCTTCCGCATCCGGAACCACCCCATAATCAAGAAAAAAGTTGGTGGGATCGGTCACCACAAAGGCATACACCGGGTCGTCGACCGATTGAATCCAGAACAGCGGCCCCTGCTGCTCATTGGGAATGACCAGAAAATTTTTCAGTTGTTCCAGGCCTATCAGGCCTTCCGGAAAATGGAGGACATTTGCCGGGTCGAATTCAATCTCACCAAATCGGCTTTGTATTTTTTTCATTTTTTTACTTTCCTGCTGGCAAGCTCGTTACTGAGGGCATCGAGATCAGCAATATCCCAACTGGCTGCATCAATGTTTTCCTGACGGATTCGGTCGTAGACCTCCTGGCGGTAAATTTTGGTGTCCCGTGGCGCATCTATACCAATGCGGATACCGCCGCTTTTCACTTCGACAATCTTAATGGTTATATTATCGCCGATAACAATTCCTTCACCGGCTTTTCTGGTCAGGACCAGCATGGTACCACCTATAAGGTATTCCGGAGGGATCCCCGGAGAGTTGAACAAAAGGAGCTGGAAAAAGGCTGTATCGGTTGGGGCGAACGATGCGCTTCAGATCGCCAGTCAAGCCTGCGACAGCCGGTTTCCTGGGAAGTATCGTGCAAACCAGTTGAAAAAGCAAGTGTTTTTAGCTGGTTCTAGGTATCAAATAAAGTCGAGGATGGAAAGTTGCGATACCTTGGAGGTAATGTTCAGCGCGGCCTGAAAGGCGGTTTCCTGCTGAATGATGTCGTTAAACACCTCGATGGCATCGGCATCTTCGTAGCGGGAGAGCACCTGTTGCAGGTCAATACGCACATCTTCCTGGTAGAGCATGGCGCTTTCCACCCGACTGGCGCGATTGCCCAACTGGGAACGGAGGCGACGGTTCTGATCGGCCGCGCCCTTAAGGTCACTGACGCTGGATTGCATGGCTGCCTGATCATTGGCGCGAATGGCCTCTTCCGCCTGGGTCAGCTCAGCAAACAGGTCAAATCGTCCTGCTGACACACCGTTGGGCGGATTGCCGGCCGGGTCGGGCGGGTTGTATGGGCCTTCATTCCAGGTGGTCGTACCCAGAAACAGGTCGTTGCCGGTCAGGTTGACCTGGAGGCGTTCTCCAGGGGTGATTTCCAGCGAGGTCGGGTTTTCATCTCCGCTGTAGAGGACCGGCCAGGTACGGTGATCGTTGGGGTCATAGAGCAGCGGATCATAGGCGCTGTTCTCTGTAAATGGTTTCGTCTCTTCAGCATAGCCGCTGAACAGGTATTTTCCGTCCACATTGCCGTTTGCCGCATCAAGCAGTTCTTTTTTCAGTTGTACCAGCTCATCGGCGAGCACGATTCGGTCTTCATCATTGAGTGACCCGTTGATGGCGTTGACCATTATCTCTTCGGCCCGCTGCATGATGTTTTCCACGTGGTCAAGATGACCGTCAGTGGCCTCCATCACATCCAGTGATTTGCCCATGGTCTCCAGGTAGCGATCCACGTTGCTCAGCTGTTTGCGGGTGTTGAGTACCGGCCGGATCGCTGCCGGGTCGTCGGAGGCGGTGTTGAGCTTTTTACCGGTTGCGCCGATTTTGCGCAGATTTTCCAGGTCCTGGGCTACGTCATTGAGCCGGGAACCGAGCATGCGGTAGGTGGTGCCTTGGGTCGCTTTCATAGGTTACTGTTTAAGTTGAAGGAGGGCGTTCATCATTTCATCGACCGTGGACAGAAACTTGGCCGATGACTCAAATCCCCGCTGGTACTGGATGAGGTCGATCATCTCTTCCTCCAGGGAGACCCCGGAAAATCCGTCCCGCAGGTTCTGCAGCTGCACGGTTGCGTCTTCGGCGCCGGCAAGGGCGAGGTCGTTGCGGCTGGCCTCAATACCGACAGTGGAAACCATCTTGCTGAAAAAGGCATCAAAGGTGTCACCGGTACCGGTGACCTTATAGGTGGTTTCCAGTTCGGCAATGGCCAGCACATTCTGGTTGTCGCCGGCAGCAGCGTTGCTCAGGCCGGCTGCGGCTATGTAGCTGCTGTCGCTAAACGCTACGGCAATGGCCCTGCTGGGTCGGTTATCCGGGGGCAGGGCAGTGAGGTCGTTGAAAAAGAGCTGACCGGTAGCCGGTAGTCCGGTGGCCGGGTCAATGAAGTAGCCGTCATCGTGGATGTCATTGACGGCCGTGGTCAGCTCGACCGCGAGCGTATCAAGATCATTGTGCAGGTCATTGATAAACACATCGCGGATTTCGTAGATGCCGCGGAATGTTCCGCCCAGTTCCTGGCGGCCGATATCGCGGGTAACGCCGGCGATCTCCAGCTGCAGATCCACCTGGCTGCCATTGGTAACGGTCTTGATGGTCATGGCGGTATCGCCCTGCACCAGGGGGAGACCGCCGGGAAGCTGAACCGCCAGCATGCCGCGGTTATCGGTGTAGGTCTGGACGCCCAGGGATTCGGAGAGGTTCTGTACCAGCAGGTCGCGCTGATCCCGGGCCGCATTGGCTGTTTGTCCGGAAATTTCCACCTGGCGGATCCGGTCATTGAGCCGCGCCACCTCGGCGAGCTGTTCGTTAAGGGTTTCCACTGCGCCGAGAATCTCGGTATTGAGGTTCTCATTGATGGTGTTGAGCTCATCGCTGACCTGGCGGAAGGCATCGCCCAGCAGGTTGCCGCGCTGGATAACGATATCCCGTTCGACCTGCCCGCTGGGGTTAGTGGAGAGTTCCTGCCAGGCGTCAAAGAACTTGTCGATTTCTCCGGCCAGGTTGTCTTCGGATACATTAAACAGGCGTTCCAGCTCACTGAGCGGGTTGGACCGCCCCATCTCTTCGCCGTAGGCTATGGTGCTTTCCTGGAGTTGTCGGCTGATGAAGCTGCTGTAATCCCGGCTGACATCGGAAACGCTTACCCCCTGGCCAATGAAAAAATCGCCAAAGTTGACGGCCGGAATCTGAATGAGTTCGGCACGCTGGCGTGAGTAGCCCTCGGTATTGACGTTGGCAACGTTGTTGCCGACGATTTCAATGGATTTTTGGTTGGCGCTCAGGCTGGTTTTGCCTGCATTCAGCGCGTCAAGCAGTCCTGACATGGTTGTTCGTTCCCTGAGGTGATAAACGGATGAACCACAAACCGGGACCAAGGTTCCGGTGTTGTCGATGTTTCTCCGTTTCTTATCGGCTGCTCTGCAGGGAAAATTTAGAAAAGAAAGAGGGGGAAAAGATGGGCAGGGCGAGCAAATCCGTTGCAGCGCCATTCGGGCTGCCGGAAAGGGCGGAGAGCGGGGAGGAGGCTATGGTCAGATCTTGCCGGAGAGCAGGCGACCGTTGATGGTGTTGTTGGCGGTGGCACCGTTATGGCCATAGGTGGTGGGCACCGTGCGTCTGCCAAAGAACTCCATGGTCTCCCTCACCCAGCCCAGCGTAGCGCGAAAGAGAAAGGCGTTACGGCGGTTTTCTTCCTGAACCTGACGGGCCAGGTGCTGGTCCTCCGGGTGAAGCTGGCTGATCGGGCTGAGGGCCTGGATGAGCGCCTCTTTTTGCGCCATATCCTCGGTCATGGCTTTGATATCGAGCTGCTTGGCGTGTTCACGTTCCCTAATGATGGTTTCACGCAGTTGAATGAGCAACTCCTGCACAGTCTCGCGGGTCATGGTCATTATCCTTCCACAAGAAATTTCAGCAGGCTCGAGGCTACCTTGTCCAGATCCGGCTCGTAGGTGCCGTTGGCTACCTGGGCTTTGAGTTCTTCAACCCTGGCGGCGCGGTCGCTGTTTTCGACTTTGGAAGCCTGCATTTCAGTGGCCCCTTTCAGCGCAGAGGAAAACGATGTGGATTCCGCACCTTCGCCTTTGCCGGTTTTCTGAGTTTCCCCGGGACCGCCTGTCTTGTTGACTTTGACGCCGCCGATCTGGGCCATACCCTTAATTCCAAAAAATTCCACAGTCATTTGGTTCACCTGTAGTATTGGCTATCAAACCACCATTGCGGATTCAGACACCCAGTTGTCCAGTTTTTCCATTACCGTGTCGTAGGTTGCATACGAGATGTCGGGCAACCAGCCTCCGAAGGCTTCAAGCGCTTCGCTAAACCCGTTGTCAATGCCTTCTCGAATGGCATCGATACGGGAAGGGTCGCCCCCCGCAACGCCTACGGCAAAGTGGAAAATACGATCAGATGTCTGTTCAACACCAAAATACCCGTCATCGGCTATCAGCTCCTGAGCATCCTCAGGAGAGATGGAGGCGATATCAAGTGACGTGTCACCTGTGAGAATTTGGGTGTCAATGCCTTGCTCTTTCAGCAGGTTGGCTACCAGGTTTTGCAGCATACCATACGAATTCCCCGCACGTTCAGTGATGTTTACATCACTGGTGTAGGTGAGAGCAAGCGCAGATTTACTGCCCAGACTTACCGCATCCGAGGATGTCGAACCGGTGGTCCTCCTATCGCTTAGCGCATGGTAATCCGCGTCTAAACGAAGGGTCTGCTGGCTGTAAATCGTACTATGGTTGTGGTTGATGCTGTGCAACATTTTCCTGCCTCCCTGCAGTGTTAGCGGCGCTTCCGTGGCCGCATGAACAGAATATTCAACGTTCTGTCATTATTCTCATCGGCAGTGGGCGAGGAAAACTTTATTGGAAAAAAAGATTATTTATAAAAAAAATGAAAAAAATTATTCTTTGGTCTGGTTCAAGTGCTGTTCCAGCTGCCGATACACCTGCTGGGCAATGCCCAGGCTCTCGGTGGCGGCCATGGTAGAGGCCAACTCGCCGTCGAGCATTTCTTGGTACATTTCCTCGGCATTGGACTTGGGAAACAGCTTATTCTCCGGTATGGATTTGCGCATCTCCTTGAGCAGCGACCGGATAAAGACAGCCTCAAAATCCTGGCTGGATTCTTTTAACGCCTTTTTTTCTTTGCTGGTGACCGCGGAGGAGGGCGTCTGAGCGGTGGGCGGCGGCAGCATGACTGATGGCGGATAGGATTTCATCGTATTGTCCTGAAAAGTTTAGAGGATAACCAGTTCACCCTGGAAAGCCCCTGCGGCCTTGATGGCCTGAAAAATGGCGATCAGGTCACGCGGAGTGGCACCGATTGCGTTGAGCGCATTGGCAATTTCACCGATATTGACCCCCATCTCCAGCACCACCAGGTTGCCTTCTTCTTCTATGGCCTCAATGGTCGTCTGCGGGGCTGCCACTGTTTCTCCGGCGGCCAGAGGGTTGGGCTGGGAGACCTCAATGGATTCGGAGATAATTAGGTTGAGGTTGCCATGGGAAACAGCGACCGTTGAGATACGCACGTCCTGCCCCATGACAATGGTGCCGGTACGTTCATTGACCACAATGCGTGCAGGAACATCGGGTTCGATCTCTATGTTTTCCAGCTCAGCAATGAAGCCGACCATGCTGCCTGGATAATCGGTTGGCTTTTGGACTCTTATCGAAGCCGAATCAAGGGAGTCGGCAGTTGCCGGACCAAACATGTCGTTGATTGCCCGGGTCATGCGGGAGGCGGTGGTAAAGTCGGTCTGGCGGAGCTGAAAGAGCAGTTCCCCGTTGTCAGGAAGGGCGAAGTCAACACTGCGTTCAACAATCGCGCCACCGGCAACGCGCCCGGCGGTGGGGAAATTCTTCTGCACCTGGGCAGCCTTGCCGCCAAAGGCTATTCCGCCTACTGCCAGTGGCCCCTGGGCAACCGCGTAGGTTCTTCCGTCCGGCCCTTTGAGCGGGGTCATGAGGAGATTGCCTCCGGATAGACTGGTGGCATCACCGATGGAGGCGACATGGATATCGATGGTACTGCCGGGGCGGGCAAAAGGCGGCAGCTCAGCGGTGACCATCACCGCGGCGACGTTGTCGGTCTTCATCTGGTTGAAGACATCCGGGGTAATGGCCATTCCCATGCGTTTGATCAGGTTGATCAGGGCCTGACGGGTAAAAACCGATTTTTTGATGTCGTCGCCGGTACCGTTCAGGCCGATGACCACCCCATAGCCCATCAACTGGTTGTCACGCACGCCCTGAATGTCGGCAAGGTCTTTGATGCGTGCAGCGTTGGACGGTGCAGCGCAATTCACCAGGAGCAGAAGGAGCGTAAGGATGGGAAGTATAACGTTGTTCATAATTACTGTTCCATCAGCCTTTAAAATGGCCAGGTATTGTCAAGAATGCGCATCAGCCATCCAGGTTTTTGTTTATCAGAAATAACACCTTTTCCGGTATAGGCAATTTGGGCATTCAGGATTTCGCTTGAATTTACGGTGTTGGAGGCTGTGATGTCAAAAGCCCTGACAATACCGGTGAGGTAGATGACCTGGCTTTCGTTGTTGACGGTCACTGATTTCCCTCCGCGAATTTTCAGGTTGCCGTTGGGGTAGACTTCTATAACCTGGGTTGTCAAGGTGGCTGCCAGGTCCTCTGAACGGGTGGTCCTGCCGCTGCCGGTAAAGGCATTGGAAAAATTGGCCTCCACCAGCTGGGACATATCCAGATTGGGGTTGTTTTCCTCAAACACCGCCTCGTAGCCAAACAGCTTGGGAATACCGGCGGTCATGCTGCTGTCGCGGTCGGTTTCGGTGGTGGCCTCCTTGGAGGCGCTTGCCTCTTCCTGGATGATCACCGTAACAATGTCGCCGATGTTGCGTGCTTTGATATCTGCCAGCCAGTTGCCCTCATCGCCAGTCCACAGGGTGCCGGGCGACTGGGGTTGCGGTGCCTGGACAACAGGTGCCTCCAGTGGTTCGGGCACGGTTACCACCTCCTGGGTACGCTGGCTGCAGCCAAAAGACAGTGCCAGCACCAGGAATGCCGACAACAGCCCCAACAGGGAGTTTGTGCGAGGACTGGGAAAAAAGAGGGGTGTCGCATGCATGTTAGAACTCCACTGTCACTATGCCCGGTGAATAGACCCGCGCATAGATGAGTTTGTTGGAAGAAATGTTTTTGACCCTGATGACGTCTCCGGTCCGGCCTGATGCCTTGGCAATACCGTTGGTGGTGATGCGCAGGTTGCCCTTGACCGCCTTAATTTTCACCAGCTCGCCTTCCTCAATGATCGGCGGGAAGGTGATGTCCGTCTGTTCTATGGCTCGTCCTGCACGCAAGGTACTGGCTGCCTGCATCCCGATCAGCTCATTGGCAGCGGTGACCGGATGGCGCAGGCGGGTAATGTCATGCCTGCTCATGCTGATCGCATCGCGAGTGATGATCGTTCCCCGGCGAATGGTTTCCCGTGCCACGGCAACCGGAGCCATGATTTCCACCTTACCCCTGACCGTGCAGTTGTGCGTCGGTTGACCATCAACCTTGAAGAATATTGAAAAACTTGAACTGCTCACAATATCTGGCCTGGAGGGCGTAACCCGCCAACTGACCTCGCCGTAGGGAAGCAGGATCTCCGATGGTGAACGGATAGAGGTAAAGCGAACCTCTCCCTGAGGCAGTTTTTTCCGATGCTGTTCCAGGTAGTCGATGATAATGCCCTGGAGTTGTTTTTGCTGTATACGGATTGCCTGGCGGGTAACGGTCACCGTTGGAGCACCTTGCCAGTCAACCATCCCGGAATAGACGCTCTGCACGGTAGAGCGGATGGCAGCGGGGTCCAGTTGTTTTTGTCCACCAGGAGCCGGCGATGGTGCGATAATCGTCTGGCCCAGTGTACGTGCCGCCGCATTATCCGGATGCAGGACGGCAACATCTGACAGGGTAATGTCTTCGGCAGACACGATCGCTTCAGTGCTCAAGGTGATTGACACCGCAGCGGCCACCGAGTGAAAAGGCGCAGCCAGCAGCAGTGCGGTGATGCTGATCAGTAAAAAAAATCCTTGCATAGTCAGGTTAGAGATTCGTCACGGTCTGCATCATTTCATCGGAGGTAGAGACAACCCTGGAGTTGATCTCAAACGCCCGCTGACTGGTAATCAGCTGCGCCAGCTCCTCCACCACGTTCACGTTGGAATTTTCGATAAAGCCCTGGAGCAGCAGGCCGTAGCCGTCAGTTCCCGGGGTACCGACAACCGCTACGCCGGAAGCCTCGGTTTCGCGAAACAGGTTGCGACCGACGGCCAGCAGGCCGCCATTGTTGACAAAGGTGACCAACTCGATGTTGCCTAATTCCGTTGTTTCGGTTTCATCGCCGAGCAGTGCACTGACGACGCCATTTTCACTGATGGTGATCTGCCGTGCATCATCGGGAATAACAATCTCTGGCTGTAGCGGATACCCGTCGGAGGTGACCATGCGGCCATCGCCGTCAAGCTTAAAGTTTCCAGCTCGGGTATAGGCGGTGTTGCCGTTGGGCAGGTCGACCTGGAAAAAACCATCGCCCTCTATGGCGACCTCCAGCTCGTTTTCCGTCTGTATCAGGTCGCCTTCGGTAAAGACTTTGCCAACCGCTCCGGTTTTCACTCCCAGACCCACCTGAATACCGGTGGGTGATCTGGTGTCATCAGAGGTGGGACTGCCCGGCACCTTCATTATCTGATAGAGCAGATCCTGAAAATCGGCGCGGCTGCGCTTGAACCCGGAGGTGGAAACGTTGGCCAGATTGTTGGATATGACATCGATGTTGAGTGTCTGCGCCGACATGCCGGTGGTAGCTGTCCAGAGAGATCTCATATATTGCCTCGTGAGCGTTAATTTTTCCGGGTATCCCGGGTATACGGTGCGATTATGCTACTGTGCCAAGTTCATCCTGCTTTTCACTGAGCCGGGAATAATTTTCCAGGGCCTTGAGGTGCGCTTCAAACTTGCGCTGGGTATTGATCATGGTGGTCATCTCCTCCATCATATTGACGTTGGAGGTCTCCAGGCTGCCCTGGACAAGGGTAAAGTCAGCCAGAGGCCTGTCGCCCCCCTGCTCGAGGCGAAAGCGAGTCCTGTCCACCTGTTTGAGCTGTTGTTCGTCGGTCACCGCATAGAGCTGCAGCTGCTGGCCCTGGTTTACCCCGTTGATGGCAATTTCTCCCTTCTCGCCAATGTTAATTCGCTTGCCGGCAGAATCCAGCAGTTGCAGGGGCTGGTTGCCTGCGCCAATCACCGTGTAGCCGTCAGAGGTTTTGATCATGCCGTTGGCATCGATCTGGAAATGCCCTGATCGGGTATAGAAGGTATCCTGCCCCTTGCGGACTTTGAAGAAACCCTCACCGATGATGGCCATGTCCAGATCCCTGCCGGTCTCCTGCATGGCGCCCTGGCTGAAATCCGTTCCTATTCGCCGGATGCGGGCGTAATTGATGCCTTTGGCATCGGTTACCTGTTTGGCATCGCTCAGGATTGATTCGAAGCTGATGCGGTTCTTTTTGAAGCCGGTGGTATGCACATTGGCCAGATTAGCGGCAATGTTGTCCAATGCCTGCTCCCTGGAGACCGCCCCACTCAGCGCACTGTATTTTCCGGAGACCATAATTTTTCCTGTCAGCGTTTACTCTTCTTGTTGTTCTATTCGGCAATTGCTGGGTTTTTCTTAACCGGTCTTTTAGCGGACAGCCGCCCAGGCAGCGTATACCGTCAGACCGATGGACCTATGTTGGCCATGGAGTGGAGCTTGATTAATTGATCAGCTTCTACCGTGGAAATCCGCAGGATCGAGGCAATCTCCTCCCGGGGCATCCCCTGCGCAAGCAGTTTGCTGAGTATGGTGTATTTTTCCGGCGGAGGTTGATGAATCCTGGCCTGGTTGAGCAGCCTCGGGGCCTGGAGGCTGGTATGCAGGGTGGCCTGGTCCAATGTCTTTTTAAAACCGGAACCAGGGGCGAATTGTCCGTCGCTGGCAAGGGCGAGTGACAGTTTTTTTTCCAATCGTTTTAACCGTTGTTGATCCAGCTGCGATGAACGGGTACCGGTAGGCTGCTTTTTTTTCAGGGCCATCACCATGAGGCTGAAACAAAAGCCAAGCAGGGTGCAGCAGATGATGAGAACGATTTGGGTATTCACGTGTTCACCTCCTGATAGAGAACAGGTGCGCTATTCATACAGTTCCGAATTGAGCAGTTTCACCCGCAGTTTCAGCAATGCCTGGCTATGCAGCTGGGAGACCCTGCCTTCGGAAACGCTGATTACTTCGGCAATCTCCTTTTGCGTCAACTCCTCATAATAGTAGAGTGCTATAACCAGGCGTTCTTTCTCCGATAGCTCTTCCAGAATGTCGGCGAGAAGGTAGGTGAGTTCCTCCTTTTCTATGATTTCGGAAGGCGTAGGACCCTCGACATCCTCCAGGGCGTCGAGGAAACTTCTTCCTTCCTGGCTGTGATCCAGGGACTCGTGCAGGCTGACACAGCCCAGATGACTGACCTGGGTCAACAGAGAGTGGTATTCATCAAGGGTGCTGTTCATGGCTGCTGCCATCTCCTCTTCACTGGGGGATCGACCAAGGCTGCGCTCCAGGCGAAGCATGGTCTGGGTGAGCTGGTTTTGCTTGTCTCGCAGGGTTCGCGAAAACCAATCAAGTTTCCGCATTTCATCATAAATGGCGCCCCGCATGCGATATTCAGCATAGGTTTTGAACTTGACCCCTTTGGAGCTGTCGAATTTATTGGCAGCGTCAGTGAGGCCGATCATGGCTGCACTGGTCATGTCTTCCCTGGTCATGAATGACGGGACCTGGGGGACCATTCGCTGCACCACGAGTTCGACCATGGGCAGGTTGTCGCGGATCATCTGGGACCGCTCGTCAAGTGGAGGTACCGGTGGATACATAATTACCGCATCTGTCCGTTACTATTTGCTGCCGAAGTCCAGCAGTCTTTTCCAGAAAAACTGAATGGACCCTTTGGGTTCAATGGTCTGGGGCTCCTGCATGATGGTGCGAGTAAGTGCCGCAAAAGCGCTGCTGGTTTTGGAATCAGGGTAGAGCTCAACCATGACCTGTTGCTTGCGGATGGCATCGATCATCATCTTGTCGCGAGGGATGGAGCCTATATAGTCAATAGAGATATCAAGATACCTGTTGGCCACCATGGTCAGTTTACGGTAGACATCAAGCGCTTCCTCCTCATTGCGGATGAAATTTACGATCAGGTTGAAATGTTTTTCATGATACTGCGTGGACAGCAGTTTCATTAAGGCATAGGCATCGGTGATCGCCGTCGGTTCAGGGGTAGTCACCACCAGTATTTCATGGGCTGCCGTGTTGAAGTAGGTGACATTCTCCGAAATACCGGCCTCCGTATCAATGAGGACAAAGTCAAAGTCATTGTGCATGGCATCAAGCGCCTCGAGCAGTCGCATCTTTTCGTGGGCGTCCAGTCGGGTAAATCGCTGCACTCCTGAACCGGCAGGAAGAATCTTGATCCCTCTCGGCCCTTCGACCAGGATGGCGTCCAGTTCCTGCTCGCCGGAGAAAAAGTGGTTCAGGTTATAGGTGGGAGCAAGCCCGAACACAACGTCGATATTCGCCAGCCCCAGGTCGGCATCAAGAATCAGCACCCGTTTGCCCATCCTGGCAAGGAGAACCGCCACATTGGCCACCACAGCGGTTTTGCCGACACCTCCTTTGCCGCTGGTGACGGCAAAAACCCTGGTGGTCGAGGGGGCAGGGGAAGTGTCATCTTGTTCTTGGGTATTGATAGCCCGCAGGGTTTGCGCCTGGTCAAGGGGACGTTGTTGGTTCTCAGCCATCGTGCAGGGTCCTTTGATCGTTCACGATTAGGTTCGCTATGGTTGCTGGATGAGGGGCGATAATATCTTCTGGCACCCGCTGCCCATTGGTAAGAAAGGAGATGGGGGTACTTATGGTGTTATGGATATTGGCAATGATGCCCAGCTGGTCGCATTCGTCTATCTTGCTGAAAATAAACGTGCTGATCGGCAGGACACTGAAATTTTCCACGGTTTCCAAAAGCTCATATTCGCGCGTAACCGAAGAGAGCAGCAGGTGATGTTCGATGCCGTGGCCCGGTGAAAAAAAACTTGCCATCTCAGCCAGATCGTGGGCGTTTCTATGGCTTCTCCCGGCAGTGTCGATCAGGATCAGGTCGTAGTCGCTATACTTGTCCAGCAACTGGTCGACCTCCTGGGGCTTGAGAATGACTTCCACCGGCAGCCGCATGATCTCACCGTATACCTTCAGCTGTTCCACTGCTGCGATCCGGTAAGTATCAATGGTAAAGAGTGCCACTTTGCCGCCGAATCGGCTCAGGTAATTCGCCGCAAGTTTGGCTATGGTGGTGGTCTTGCCCACACCTGTCGGTCCGATAAGGCTGATTCGTTTTTGCCGCTTGAGTTTGCGCTGCAGTACCTTTTGGGTAACTATGGATTTGGCAATTGCCCCTTTGAGTGCTGATTGTTCATCAAGCTGCGCATCGGGTGGTGAGCAGCGCAAATTTTCCATGGCCTGGTCGGCAATGGAGGCTGCGAGGCGTTCATTTATCCCGAATTCCCTCAGCTGCCTGCACAGGTGGCCATCTTGGTCTGCGAGCGCAGCAGGGCGCGCCTGGACAACCGAAGAGGGGCGAGGCCTTGAGCCGGCGGCCTGGATGCTGCTTACCTGCCGGGTCAGACCGGCTATGGTATCTTTGAGGGCAGCGATTTCCTCCTGGAGATGATCCGGCTGCGGCGGGATAGACTGAGGAGGAGGCGTTTTAGGGGGCGGTTCCGGTGTATCCCAGAGGGTGTCGTAGGAAAGCTCTTCGTCCTCTGCTTGGGGAAGAGTCGTTTGCTTGGCATAGTGTCGATATGGATCGGCACCCGGTTGTTTTTCCTGGGGAGGCCAGTCATTGTCGATGGCAGCGGTAATCTCGAGCATGGGTTTGCCCATGAGGCCCAGTTTGCCGCCGCGTCGAATGGTACGGGTGGAGAGAATCAGGGCGTCGGGACCAAAGGCCTCCTTGACCTGCTTTAACCCACTCGTCATATCGGGAGCTTCAAAAACCTTAACTTGCATTGATGGTTACCGTACCGACCGATTGAATATTGACATTAGTGGTGATTTCATTGTGGGAGAGGACAGCCAGGCTTGGAAAATACCGTTCGGTCAACCGCCGGACATGGTTACGAATCTGGGGGGTGACCAGCAGTGCCGGTTGCATGCCGCCCGGATAGCCGGCAATGAGATTGCTGAGGCTATCGAGTATTTTCTGGGCAATGGTTGGGTCAAGGGCCAGATACGACCCATGTTCCCGGTGCTGGATGGCGGTTTGGATGGTGTCCTCCACATTTTTATCCATGGTCAGGATAGCCATGGTGCCGTCATCCTGGGTAAAGGCCGCTGAGATGGAGCGTGAAAGGGCATGTCGCACGTATTCGGTCAGGGTATCGGTGTCCTGGGTCATGGGAGTGTAGTCCGCCATGGTCTCCAATATCGTCCGCAGGTCGCGTATGGACACCCCTTCCCTGAGCAGGTTCTGCAGTACGCGCATGATGCTGCCCAGGTTGAGGATGTTGGGGACCAGCTCTTCCACCAGTTTGGGGTAGGTCCGGGCAAGGTTGTCGATCAGGTTCTGGGTTTCCTGCCGTCCGAGCAGTTCGTGGGCGTGCTGCTTGATGGTTTCGCTGATATGGGTGGTCATTACGGTGGTGCAGTCGACCACGGTATAGCCGGCGATCTGGGCCTGTTCGCGTTTATCCTCGGTTATCCATAGAGCCGGCAGCTGGAATGCCGGTTCCTGGGTGGGTATCCCCTTGATGGTTTCCGTTACCATTCCGGGGTCCATCGCCATGTAGTATCCGGGCATCATTTCCGCTGTGGCGATCTTCACCCCTTTCAGGCTGATGGTGTACTGGTTGGGGTTCAGCTGGAGATTGTCTTTGATATGTACCGGTGGAACAATGAATCCACTGGTGACGGCAAACTGTTTGCGGATGGACTGTATCCGTTGGAGGAGTTCTCCGTCCTGAGCGGCATCGACAAAGGGAATGAGGCCGTATCCCACCTCAAGCTCGATCAGGTCGACATTGAGCATCTTTTCATAGTCTTCGTCCGGTTGAACGACTGGCTGCGGCTCCTCGGCAAGGGCCTTGGCTTCTTCCTCTTCCCGGTCTGATTTATCGATCCTGTAGCCGGTAAAGGCAAGAGCGGCAGAGAGAACGAGAAAGGGGAAGAAGGGCAACCCCGGGATCAGGGCAAAGGCCAGAAGAATACCAGATACCACCCACAGGGCTTTGGAGTACCTGGTGAACTGGCTTTTCATCTCTGTGCCAAAGTCATCGCGTCCGGTGGAACGGGTAACCAACATACCCGCAGCCGTGGAAATGATGAGTGCCGGCACCTGCCCGACCAAGCCATCGCCAATGGTCAGGATAGTATAATTCTGGGCCGCATCAGCAATGGGCATGCCCTTCTGGAGTACCCCGATAATGAAGCCGGCACCGATGTTGATGAGGGTGATGATGATTCCGGCGATGGCATCGCCGCGAACAAATTTGGATGCACCGTCCATGGCGCCATGAAAATTGGCCTCGTTGGAGATGTCCTCGCGCCGTTGTCTGGCGGTCTGTTCGTCAATGAGGCCGGCATTGAGGTCGGCATCAATGGCCATCTGCTTGCCGGGCATGGCATCTAGGGTAAAGCGCGCGGCAACTTCAGCAATACGGCCGGCACCTTTGGTGATGACGATAAAGTTGATGATCACCAGGATGATAAAGATGACCAGCCCTACCACATAGGAGCCGCCGACCACAAACTGGCCAAAGGACTGGATCACAGAGCCTGCCGCGCTCATGCCTTCGTGACCGTGCAGCAGTATGAGTCGGGTAGAGGCCACATTGAGAGAGAGCCGTAAAAGGGTCGTTGCCAGCAGGATAGAGGGAAATATGGAGAACTCCACCGCCTTTTGGGTGTAGAGACTGATGATCAGGATCAGGATTGCCATGGTTATGTTGAACGAAAGGCAGAGATCCAGAATAATCGGGGGCAGGGGGATGATCATGAGGACCAGTATCCCCACCAGGCCGAGGGACGCGAGAATGTCGCTTCGCTGCAGAGCGTCCTTCAGGTTAATACGGGTGAGCAGAGATTGGGTACTGACACTTTCCATTATCGCTGTGTGGTTTGTAAGGAGTAAACATATGCAAGGATCTCGGCGACTGCCTTGAAAAGATCCTCAGGTATTCCCTGGCCTATTTCTACTTTTGTATGCAATAACCTTGCCACTGGTGGGTTTTCAACCAGGGGGATATCATGTTCCCTCGCCAGTTCGCGAATCTTTGCAGCTACCAATTCCTGCCCTTTGGCAATGACTTGTGGAGCATCCATGGTGGTTGCATCATACCGAAGGGCCACCGCAATACGCGTAGGATTGGTGATAACAACATCAGCTTCCGGGACAGCGGCCATCATCCGGCTACGCGCGAGTTGCTGCTGGATGGAACGAATTTTTGACTTGATGTGCGGATCACCTTCGGTTTCCTTCATCTCCTCCTTGATTTCCTGCTTGGTCATTTTCATTTTCTGCTCCATTTCCCAGCGAACGAAGCCGTAGTCAATGGCAGCGAGAAAGATCATAATGGCAGCAACTTTGGCGATGATGAGCAGGGAGGTTGTACCCAGATACTGCAGAGTTGCACTGACGTCCATTTCACCAAGCAGGAGTGCCTCGTCAAATTCTCCTGCTGCGGTGTCAAAGGCGACCCAACCGATGAGAAGGACCTTGCTTAAGGACTTGATCAACTCAACCAGGGATTTTTTTGAGAAAAACCGGCCCATACCCTTGATGGGATCAAGTTTTTTCAGGTCAGGGGTCAGGGGTTGGGCGGTAAAAAGCCACCCTATCTGCACATAGGTGGAAAAAAAACCAACCACCATGGCCACGAGAAAAAGGGGGGCCATGAGCAGCCCCAAATGCTTGCCGAGAAAATAGGACAGTTGCATGATCGATGGCGGGGTAATGGCGAATTCACCACTTTTATTCCATACCATGGCAATCACGTCCTGCAGGCTCCGGAAGAACACCGGTGCATAAAAAATCCAGAAAAGCAGCAGGATAGTAAACAGTGCAGCGGTCTGTACTTCCCGGCTCTGCGCCACCTGTCCCTTTTTGCGGAAGTCGGCTCTTCGTTTTGCCGACGGTGCTTCTGTGCGTTCGCCTGTGGAGGTTTCTTCAGCCATGAACAACAACCCCTTACGGATTCAAGGATTACAGCAGCTACATCCCAGTTCTTTGCAAATCTTGCACCTGAAAAGAGGAATAAGCAACAACGATCTGCCGACCGGTGGAGCGCGGTGGAAAAGGAGGATGAATTGGCTACTTCTGTGAGAAAAAAAGAAGGACAACCGATGGGAGAAACGGGAATGCGCCTACAGGCGTCCGAAAAGGTAGAAGAATTCCATGATATTGAACCCCATCGTGTCAAATTCACGACGCAATATAGTGACAGCTGCGTTGAGTGTCAAACCTATGACAAAAAAGGCGATGCCAATGTTCATGGGAAAGGAAAGCATGAAGACATTGAGCTGGGGAAAGACCCTGGCAAGTATGCCTAACACCAGGTTAGAGATAAGCAGCAGGGCCAGGATAGGGGCACTGAATTTAACCCCCAGAATAAACATCTGACTGCCGAGCTGCATGAGCTTGGGGACAACTTCGCCGGAGAAGTCGAGATATCCCGGTGGAAACATCCGGTAAGACTCAATGATTGCCTGAAAAAAGAAATGGTGCCCATTCAAGGCTAAAAAAACGAGAATGGAGAAGATATTGATAAACTGACTCATCAACGATAATTGCTGAGTGGTTTGAGGGTCGAATATATTGGCCGCGGCAAAACCCATCTGGTACCCGATCACCGTCCCGCCAAAGCTCACTCCGGAAAAGATAAGCTGTGCCGTCAATCCGATAAGCGCGCCGAGAATGATTTCGTTGACCAGGAGCAGACCGAGTTCAGTGGGGGAGCGAATGCCTTGGGGAGTGTATTCGGCCATCAGAGGAAAGAGCAGCAGGGCGGTAGCCACAGCAAGCCCGACCTTCAGCCGCCCGGCGAGTTGGGAACCGGCAAAGACCGGTATGGCTGCGATCAGCGCCAACACCCTGGAGAGGCAGAGGAGGAAGCTCTGAAACTGGTCAAGAGCAATGAGTTGAAGGTCCATGGCACCACTCTGTTGCCGTGCAGGCAGCCCGCTACCTGCCGATGGTTGCGATATCCGCGATCAGGGCGGTGGTGAAGGTGATGAGCAGATTCATGATCCACGGGCCGAAGATGAGCAGGGTGACGAATACCGCGACAATCTTGGGAATAAAGGTCATGGTTTGCTCGTTTATCTGGGTTGCAGCCTGGAAGATACTGATAATCAGACCAACCAGCATTGCCACCAGCAGCATAGGCGCCGAGGCAAGCAGGATGGTCTCAACCGCCTTTCTGCCGATGTGAATAACCGTCTCAGGACTCATTGTTTTTTCCCCTGTTTGCCAAAGATCAGCAGCCGCCTTCAGGCAAAACTTTTCATCAGTGAGCCGACCACCAGCTGCCAGCCATCAACCAGAACGAAAAGCAGCAACTTGAACGGCAGCGAAATGATAATCGGCGGCAACATCATCATGCCCATGGACATGAGGACCGAAGCCACCAGCATATCTATAACCAGAAAGGGGACATAGATCATGAACCCCATCTGGAAAGAGGTCTTCAGCTCCGAGAGCATGAACGCCGGGATGAGGATCATGGTGGAGATTTCCTGCGCATTTTCCGGTTGTTTTTCATCGGTGATATCAACAAACAGCTGCAGTTCACTCTCCCGGACTTGAGAGAGCATGAACTCCCGCATGATGTCAACCGCCGTTCCCAGCGCCTGCTGCTGGCTGACCTGTCTGTCCAGATAAGGCTGGAGTGCCTGAGTATTGATTTTATTCAGTGCCGGCGCCATGATGAAAAAGGTCAGAAAAAGTGCCATCCCGATGATGATCTGGTTGGGCGGGGTGTTCTGGGTTCCCATGGCCTGGCGGACAAAGCCCAGCACAATGACTATCCGGGTGAAGGCGGTGGTCATGAGCAGTATGGCGGGAGCGACTGAGAGTATGGTCAGGAGAAAGAGAATCTGCAGGCCGGTGGAGACCTCTTCCGGTGTTGCGGCATCGTTGACCCCGATGCTCAAGGTCGGCAGGTTGACAGCGCCTGCAACCGCCACCTGAACAAGCAGTAGAAAGGGCAGGGCAAAGGAGGCGAACTTCCACTTCATTGTTCTTCCTTGAGCACGGTTTCAAAGGTTTTTTCTTCCGGGACCGAGGAGAACTCGGTCAGCAGGTGCATACCGTTGGTGCTGATCCCGATCAGTATTTCCCGGTTGTCCACCCGCACCAGGGCAAGGCTGTTTTTGGGAAGCACAGGTCGTATTTCCATTACTTTGATTCTGCTGGTTGCAGAGCCGCTGTACCCCATTTTTTTTCGCAGTAACGCGTACAGCACGAGTATCAGGCCAGTCACCACCAGCAGGGCCCACACCATCTGCATGAACATGGAGCCCATGGAGGGCAGTTCCGCACTGGCAGCGACGGCAGGGGAAGAGAGCATGAGCAGGATCAAAGGAACAGCGAGCCGGCAGTACATGGTTCAACCGAGCCGCTCGAGCCGGTCAGTCTGGCTGACAACCTCTGTCAGCTTGATGCCGAATTTGTCGCCGACTTTTACCGCCTCACCCCGGGCTATCAAACGCGAGTTGACGTAAAGGTCAAGGGGATCTCCTGCATGTTTATCCAACTCAACCACATATCCCTCTCCCATTTGCAGCAGGTCTTTGAGCAAAATTTTTGTCCTGCCCACTTCCACCGACACCTGCAATGGAACATCGAACAGAAACTCCAGGTCACGGGTGTCTGATTCCTTGGGTGCGGCAGGCGCTGAAGGGGAAGGGTCCTGCAGCAGCTCGGCGGTCTCCTCCGCGTTGAGGGTTTTTTCCGGGCTCGGGGCTGCGGGGTTGTCAGCTTGTTCCATGGTGTTCTCCCAGTGTACTGCTATTCAATCGAGTGGTTATGTGAAAGGCCTTTTTTCCGTTGCGTTCGCCGGGGATGGCAAAAAATTTCGGTTTATCCTCTACAACGACCTGCAGCGGTTGATCAGGGTCGTAGGCCAGATCGATAATATCGCCTTTTTTCATCTGGAGAATGTGCCTGATAGTCATGTCGATGAGCCCGGATCTGGCTGTGATCTCGCACTCCATGTCCAGCGCCTCCCGGATGAAATTCTTGCTCCAGCCGCTGCTGGCCTGGGTAATGGTGACCATCTGCCTGAACGCCTCGCGAAACGGTTCGATGGTAAGATAGGGAATGATAAAACGCATTTGCCCGATCCGCTCTCCAGAGAGGTATACGGTAAAGGTTGTAACCAGCACCTCTGTATCAGCATCAACGATATTGACCAGACGAAAATTATTCTCAATCTTGGTCAGGCTGGTGTGCAGTTCGGTGATGGGGGCAAATGCCTTTTCCAGGTCCCCGGTGATCCCCATCATGGTGCTTTTCAGAATACTGATTTCAATGGTGGTCAGGGTTCTGTCCGGGGTGATTGAGTCGCTGTCCATCGATGACCCGAGCATTATCTCGAGCAGGGTAAAGGCCAGGGCAATGTCAAAATGAAACAGACAACCGTATTTGAGCGGGTCGGTGCTGAATATACCGACTGCCCCCTGGTTGTTGAGGTCGAGCAGGCTCTGCTGGAACGTGGTGGAGGCAATATCGGCACGTTCAACGCTGAAGGATCGCTGCAATGTATTGGTCAAGCTCGTTCCGAAATTACGGGCGAACATGTCGATGATGATATCAAAGTTGGGGATGCGTGACTCTCCGCCGGCAGCAGCCCGTTGATACACCTGAAACAGATCAACCCCGGTGGACGGAATCAACCGCGCTTTCCGGCGACCGGGCCTTGACTCCTTTTCGTCTTCAAGGCTGATATCCCCGGTTTTGATTGCCGTGAGCAGCTCAGCAATCTCCTCTTTGCTTAATATCGGTTCCATGGCATCACTGCACAACGAAATCGGTAAGAAAGATGTTTTTGACCTTACCGGATTTGAGGAACATGTTGATTTTGCTTTTCAACTCCGCCTTGACCTGTTTTTTCCCCTGCAGGTCCTGCAGCTCTTCAAAGGTCTTGTTGCCGATAAGGAGCAGCACGGCATCCCGGATCTGCGGCATACGTTTTTCCGCCTCTTCCACCACCTGTTCGTTGCTCATCTCCAGGGTTAACGACGCCTTGACATAGTGGGCGGTATCGTCACTGATAATGTTGACAATAAATTCCTCGATATTGACCATCGGGCCTATTTCCGTATCATCCAGCGCCGGTTGAATCATTTCAACCTGCTCGTTGCTGCCCTCTTCGGGAGGAGGATCCTTTTTCAGAAAGAGAAAGTAGGCGCCGGCACCAGCACCAAGGAGGACAACCAGCGCTGCTGCAATAAGAATAATGAGCTTTTTCTTACCGCCGCCTGCTCCTTCACTGCTTTTCGAGACATCTTTTTCCGCCATAGTGGGGTCCTTTGCTTGATCTGCTATGTGGTTGGTTAAAAAGGTATTGTACTTGCGGGACGATTGAATTGATCAACCTTGCGATTACTGTTCAAGATGAATTCAACCCTGCGGTTTTTCGTCTGGTTTTCCTCCGTGGTATTGGGGTGGAGCGGTCTTGAGGAACCATACCCGGCGGCTGCCATGCGGTCGATTGAAAAGAGCTTGCCGCGGTTGTAGAACCGCATCACCGATACGGCACGGGCAACCGAAATGTCCCAGTTGGTGGTTGTGGGCAAGGTCGTCGGCGTATTGTCGGTATGCCCCTCGATGCGCAAGGTCATGGGGAGGGGACGAACGATATCAGCGATTTTTCGTAAAAGGGGATACGAGGAGGGGTTCAGGGTGGTCTTGCCCTTGTCGAACAGGATCGAGTCATTGATTCTGAGCACGATCGAGTCGTCGTCCCGCTGTACAGCCTCCACCTGATCCATCAGCTTGGTCATCTCCAGGTCATTCTTCACCCGCTTGAAGTAGGTCATCTTGGTTTCTCTGGGGATGGGCGTGAATTTGGATTCAGGAGGGGATTCGATGACCGGGATGGAGAACTTTTTCGGTGCTGCCGTTGTTCGCCAGCCAAAGGTGTCTTTAATGGATGTTTTGGCCTGCACGAACTTGACCGGGTCCATGCTGGCCATGGAGAGCAGAAGGACGAAAAAGGTCAACAGCAGGGTGACCAGGTCACTGAAGGTGACCATCCACAGCGGGGCGCCAGGCGGACATTCCACATTTTTTTTTGCCATGCGTACTTCTCCTGCCAGTTATTGAAAAATCGATTCCCGCTGCTTGGGGGCAATATAAGCGTGCAGTTTCTGCTCCATAACCCGGGGGTTTTCACCGGAAAGGATCGATTCCATGCCCTCTACAATCACAATTTTCTGCAGCAGCTCAGTCTTGGATCTGGTTTTCAGTTTACCGGCCATGGGGTTGAAGAGGATATTGGCCAGGACAGCTCCGTAAAAGGTTGTCAGCAGGGCGATCGCCATGGCCGGCCCGATGGAAGAAGGGTCATCCATGGTCTGGAGCATCTGTACCAGCCCAATAAGGGTTCCCACCATGCCCATAGCCGGGGCAATAGTTCCCAGCGAAGTGAATATTTCCCCGCCGCTGGCATGCCGTTCCTGGATGTAGTCAATCTCCGTGTTGAGCATGGCTTTAAGGTCGTCCGGTTCCTGACCGTCGACAGCCATTTGCAGCGCCTTGACCAGAAACTGGTCATCTACCGTATCAATAGAACTCTGGAGGGAAAGGATTCCTTCTTTTCTCGCCTTGTTGGCAAATTCCATCAACTGGTTGATCAGCTGGTTGGTGTTTTCTTCTTTGATGAGCACTGTTTTTTTGGCAATGCCAATAGCACTGAGTACATCGGCAAGGGGAAAGTTGATCAAGGCGACCCCGGCCGTTCCCCCAAAGACAATGAGCATGGAGGGAACGTCGATGAAAATACCCAGGCTGCCTCCCTGAAGAATGGCCATGAGCATCAGGCCAAAGGCAGCGACGATTCCTATTATGGTTGCAATATCCACGTATTGTTTCCTGGTTGAAAGAAGTGAGCGATCATTGGTTCTCGGTTGTAGCAGAGTGTACCGAAAAGCCGGATCAAAAACAAGGATGCAAAAAAGACGCCAGAGAAGGCTGAAGGGAAAAAGAGTGAGAGAAAAGGAGGATATCCTGTACTGCGGACAAGGAACCTGCTGGCCGCCTGCTTCAGAGCGGGTGCGGGCGGCCAGGAGTCAGAAAAATGACTTGGGATTAACGTTTGAGGTTGATGAGTTCACTCAGCATTTCGTCGACCGTGGTGATGATCTTTGAATTGGCCTGAAAACCTCGCTGGGTGGTGATCATCTTGACAAATTCCTGACCCATATCCACGTTGGACTGTTCAAGGGAGTTGGTGAAAATCCGGCCCAGTTCCGGTCCGGGCAGGCCCACGCGAATAGTGCCTGCCTCCTCGGTGGCGGCGTAGTGGTTGGAACCGGCAAGGGAAAGCCCGCCGGGGTTCTGGAATTTGGCCAGCACCAGCTGGGCAATGTTCACCTGTTCACCGTTGGAGTAGGAGGCAACCACAATGCCTTCCCCGTCAATAGCGACATTGGTCAGTTCTCCTGCACCATAACCGTTCTGGTCCTGACCGATCACCACAGAGGCACTGTCGAACTGGGTGCAGTCAAAGGTGAGGTCAATGGCCTGGTCGATTTCGGCACCGTTGCCCCAGTCGGCAATAACAATAGGGGTGACCAGTGAGGGATCGGCACCAAGGTGCTCGCCGGTTATGGGATCGAGGTTGTCGTCACCGTTGGTATCAATGAGCCCTTTGCCGTCAAATTCCATCACATCGCCAATCTCTTCGACCGGACCATCGTCAACGGTGTAGGCCATGCCCCACTGGTTGTCGACCGTGTTCAGCAGGCGCCAGTAGACAGAGATAATATGCGGTTCCCCCAGGGAATCGTAGATCTGGCTGGAGGCACTGTAGTTGTAGGTCTGGGGAATGGCCGGATCAATATCTCCTGCCGCACCGCCCAGCTCCACCGAGTTGGCATCCAGGTTGGTGGTGAATGTCAACTCATTGGTTTTATTGGCTTCAATCAGGCCGACGTTGACCACCTGGATATCCGTGGGATCGGCAGCCACCAGCTCGCCGTTGGCATCAAACTGTTTGCCTTGCACGACGAAACCTTCCGGGTTGACCAGGTGCCCTTCCTCGTTGAACCGAAAAGCACCGGCGCGGGTGTAATACATGGTGTCGTTGTCCGGTTCGCTGACCACGAAAAAGCCTTCCCCTTCGATAGCCACATCAGTATCCGAGTTGGTGGTTTCAAAGGTTCCCTGGCTGAAGATGTTGTCAATGGTAGATAGTCCGACCCCTCGACCGACCTGGGAAGGGCCTCCGGAACCGGAGACGCTGCTCGATAAAAGGTCGGAGAAAACGGAACGTGCGCCTTTAAATCCGAGTGTATTGGTATTGGCCAGATTGTTACCGATAACGCTCATGGCCTGGGAGTTGGTGTTGAGTCCACTGACTCCGCTATACATCGCACTTTGAATACCCATTGCAACCTCCTGCGTGGGTGATGGATTGGATAATTGTCTGCCTGTAGGGTGAGTAGCCTGGTCGACTAGGTTGGCGTCGACTGGTCGCTTTCACTCTCAATTATCCCCGCGCCGTCCGTTGCAGCAGAGACTGATTCTTGGGTTGTAGCTGTTTCTGCCGTTTGATGTGCAGCGTCATCACCATCCTCTGGTGAGGACGCTGCAGCCGGCAGTCCTGATGCGTCAAACGCACCATGAATCGCTTCGATAGTATATTCGCCGGTGGTGGTTACCAGCATGGGAGCAGCACCTTCCAGGTTTACTCCTGTCACTTCTGTACGCACGAGCGGTACCACTGAAGCATCGTCTCCATCACCGGCAGTGCTTGCCTTGATGATGGCTGAATAGGTTCCCGGTTCCAGAGGGTTCCCCTGGTCGTCCTTACCGTTCCACGTTAGTGTATGGTTGCCTTCGGTCAGGTCACTGAGCGCAATTGCGGCAACCGACTTGCCTTCTGCGTTGTGAATCTGCAGTTCTGCGTCGCCCACAAGCCCGTCTACCCGATAACCGAGTTCAACCGATGCATCGGCCAGGGAGAATGATGAACCCTCGACAAGCACCTCCTTGCCGATGAGGGAAAGGGCCGATATGCGCTGCGAGTTGTTCTGGGCAACGGAAAGCTGGTCCATGCTTTCATTGAGATTGAACAGCTGCTCCAGCTGACTGTATTGGGCCAGCTGGGCGGTGAACTCGGTTGCATCGGCAGGATTGAGCGGGTCCTGATTCTGCATCTGTGCCACGAGCAGGGTGAGAAAATCATCCTGACCCAGGGTTGACCGCGATGTTTCTGCAGGGGTGGTCTGGGTCAGCTGCTGTTGGGTCGTTATTCCTGGAATGACTGCCATGGGGATGCCTCGTTGATTAGATAGTCACGTTCAGGCTTTGCTGTTCGTCTGTCATGTCATTGCTGCCTTCTTCGGCGGTGACTGCAAAGGCAGGGCTGCCCGGCTTCCCACGGAGGGTTTGGGCAAAACGGTGCCGCTCCAGGTTATCCTGAAAGCGCTGGCCGTCGTATTCATCACTGGCGGCAACCGAAATTTCGACCTGGGCCAGTTCAAGGCCCTGTTGGGCCAGGGCTTCGCGGAGACGAGGCAGGTGGCGGTCAAGTGCTTCCTGTGCCTGTGGATTCTGGGTAGTGATATGCGCCTTGATATTGTCCTGTTTGACTTCTATTTCCATCCGTAATTCCCCCAGTTCCTGGGGGTGCAGTTTCAGGCGAATAGAGCTTGACTCCAGTTTTCGATTTGCCTGGAAATGGTTGATGACCTGATCCATGACCGTACCTTCCTGCACCGTCAGGCCGGAGGGTAATCGCATGGTGGTCACCTCAGGGGCAACTGTCGAGGTGGTTTGCTGACCGGTCACTGCTGTTGTTGTCGCAGGATCGGTGGAGAAAAGTATCGGCTGTCCCTCTCTGGGCGCGGTTGCATCAGGCCCTTTGAGCTGGTCAGGCTGCAGGGCGGGAGCGGCGCCTTTGCCGGGTTGCTTCTGTTCTTCTCCGAATTGCTGCTCAGCGTCGGGCTGCAGTGTCGCCTGGATATCATTGGAGGGCATTTTCGAATGGAGATAGTTGCCGGTGGCATCCAGTCGTTGACCACTGCTCAGGGTGGTGTGGGCAGTCTGTCCGGCAGGTATCATGCGGGCAGCCATTTCCTCCTGCTCACTTGACTGATAGACAGTAATGCGCTGCCCCTCTGCAGTCGGCAGCTGGAGCTGGGTTACCGGCATCGCTTGTTCTCCGGCAGCAGCCTGGCCTCTGGCGAATCCCTGTTTCACGTTTCCTGCGAGTGCCTCCTGCAACGTGCCGGGTTCTCGTGGAGAAAAGGTGGCAGTCCACTCTTCAACAATCACTGGCCCCCCTGTGGATGCCTTTTCCCCGCCGATGAGCGCGAAATCAAGCATTCCCGGTTCACTGTTCGAACCGTTCAGCACGTAGGGTTGCGGCTGGGTGCTGCTTACTCCGTTTGCAACTGAACCGTTTGTAACTGAACCGTTTGCGAGGAGCGTTTTTGAGCTGTTTTCCTGATTGATGAGCTGAGATGAGTGCGTTTCGCCAGGGGGCAGGGGTGAGGACATGGCAAATTGTCCGCTGCCTTCCTGCAGGTGGAGACCAGTGGAACCTGGGCTGGATTGTTCAAGGACGGCATCGATCACTGCCAGCAACGGTGAAGCCTGGTTCGGCCTTCCAGCAGCATGGCCCGGCGCCCGTTGCTGCATGATATTCTGAGCGGTGTTTATTCCCGCTGCAGCCTGGTGGTATAGGCCCAGCTGGGGATCATTCACTGCAGAGGTCTCCACTTGCTCCTGTCCTGATCTGTCAGTGCCTTGGTCGGTCATGGCCAGCGCTTCTGCACCTGCAGATTCAGCTGGTGCGGATTTTTGCTGTTGAGCGGCCAAGTGGCCGGAAAACGACTCGCCAGGTTGCCCGGGTGCGCCTTGCGTCCGGGGACTGCCGGAGGGCGAGGCGGCTGCGGGCAGAAATAATTCCGCTGTTGTAAAGGAATTTGCCTGCATGCGGGTGTTTAAGGCTCCAGGGTAGAGAAAGCAGTAGTAAGGGCTGCGGCCTTATCCCTGTCCATATTGTTGAGGATTCTTGCCGCGGATTTTGTTTTCATCGTTGCAAGGATGGCAACCGCCAGGTCCTGCTCCAGGGAACTGAAAATGCTGGCCGCTTTGTCTGCTGTCATTTTTTCATACATTTTGCTGAGATCCTGAATCCTTTTCAGTTCCTGTGCGTCTTTGTCGGCAAGCAACTGCTCAAGCTCGATACGTTGCTGCCTCAATTCGTCTAACTTCTTATCGACTTCGTCCTCCAATCTCTTTAGGGTCTTTTTTCGTTCCGCCAGTTCTTCGCGTTCGTTTTGCAAAGTGATGCGCTCCTCCTGCAGGGCGGAGAGCAGTCGTCTTTCCTCAACCGAACCGTACTCCTGGCTGACATCGGTTTGCTCTGTTTCCGTATTCCCATCTTCCGCGGCCTGTGTTGGCAGTGGAGCCAGCAGGAGGGGCAGAAGAAGAATAATGGTATGGAGTTTCATCATGTTTCTTGTCAGCGAAAAGGGGAATAAGGGGGTTATTTTTTTCGGAACAGGACCGCCAACTCATCAAGCATGGTCATCTCCTTTTTATGGAGAAACTGGGCATAGGCGTGATCCTGCTTTTCTTGCATTTTTTCAATAATCCTTCTGTCCCGACTGGCTTTCAGCAGGGCCTGCCTCCTGCTTTGCACCTGCGCTTGCACCTGGTCGAGTGCCTCCTGTGCCTGTGATAGCGCCTCGCGAATCAGGTCTATCCTGTTTTCGAGCATGATCAGCCGGGTTACGGTGGTCCCTGTTACTTTTTCCTGTTGAAGAAGGGCGTAGAGGCGATCAATATCCTGAGCGTGATCGGTAACCACCTGTTTGGCGGCACGTTCATCCTCAAGGATGGCAAACAGGTGCTGTTGCGCAGTCTCTTCAAGTTGCTTGCGAAACTTGATGACAGCATGCAGTTTAAAGGGTTCCATGGATTACATCATCTTTCCTGGGGGGCAAACGGGTGGACGGGCAAAACCATTGCGGCCGGTTGCTTGGTCCACATCCACATTTATCTCTGTCCTGAAGCAGTGACGACTCAGAGCCTGATTTTTATTACCTCTTTGTTCCTAACAGAAAATACTGCAATTAAATAAACAGCTCAGGCTCACCAAGCCGCCCTTCGGGGTGCCCAACAACGGCACATTTGCTGTGTTGACAACGCATTGATATACAACGGTATTATCAATTACGTTGTCGCTTTGCATCTGCACCGCTGTTGGACGCTCACTGATTCAGGCCTGTTACCTCGCTGCCTGCATTATCCACCGCTGGTTTTCTTTCGTCTGTCCTTTCCGCGGCGACCGACTCTTCGTCTGTCCTTTCCTTCACGCTCACTCACCAGCGCCCCCATGGCGGCAATGGAATCCTCCATGGGGCATGATTCGTTGATTCCCTGGGTAAGAAATTGGTTGATCGCATCAATGCGGGAGACGGCATAATCAATTTTAGGGTTGCTGCCGGCCGCGTAGGCACCGATATTGATGAGGTCCTCTGATTCACGGTAGACGGCCATCACGTTTTTCGTTTTCCCGGCGAGTTCCATATGTCTGGGACTGACGATATCCCGCATGACCCGGCTGGTTGACATCATGATGTCAATTGCCGGGTAGTGATTTTTTGCGGCAATGCTTCGTGAAAGGACGATATGCCCATCAAGGATTGAGCGAACCGCATCAGCGACAGGCTCGGTCAGGTCGTCACCGTCGACGAGTACCGTATATAATCCGGTAATTGAGCCCTGGTTCCTGAATTTTCCGGCTCTTTCCAACAGCTTTGGCAGTGCGGCAAATACCGATGGCGTGTAGCCTTTGGTCGTTGGAGGTTCTCCAATGGAGAGCCCAATTTCCCGCATTGCCATGGCAAAGCGGGTGACCGAGTCCATCATCAGGAGCACATTCTTCCCCTGCTGGCAGAAAAATTCAGCAATAGCTGTGGCCAGATACGCCCCTCGCATGCGGAGGAGCGGAGAATGGTCGGAGGTAACGGCGATGATCACAGAGCGGGAGAGCCCTTCTTCTCCAAGGTCGCGTTCAATGAATTCACGAACTTCTCTCCCTCGCTCCCCAATCAGAGCGATAACATTTACGTCGGCCTTGGCGTACTTGGCCATCATCCCGAGGAGAACGCTCTTGCCGACTCCTGATCCGGCCATGATGCCCATGCGCTGTCCAATACCGCAGGTGAGCATCCCGTTTATCGCTCTGATGCCCAAATCAAGCGGTTCATTGATGGTATCCCGTTGCATGGGCCCCGGTGGAAGGGCATAGAGAGGCTGCTCATGGGGCAGGCGAAGAGGTGGTCCCTCGTCAACGGGTTGTTCCATTCCGTCAATGACGCGACCGAGAAGATCGTTGCCGACCCGGATGGTTGCCTGTTCTTTTTGTACCAGTATGCGGCATCCGGGTCTGAGTCCCCTGAGTTCTCCCAGCGGCATAAGCTGGGCTTTGTCGTGAGTATAGCCGACAATTTCTGCAGCAACCGGTTCGCCGCCGTTCATGGGAAAAATTTCGCAGAGCGAACCAATGGCTGACTGAGGGCAGGAGCCCTCCACCACAAGGCCGACAATACGCTGTACTTTTCCGTACACACGGATTGGCGAAAAAGTCTCCAGGGTAGCAGGGTCAGGGAGGGACATGGGCAGTAATCAGTTGCTGAGTGAAGAGGACAGGGGAGGGAAGACCGCAAGCCAGCCAAAGACGGCCTGTCTTGTTTCTCTGTATGTCGGCTGCGATGCTCACGACGCTCCCGGCGATGAGTAATCGTTGTCCTGATCTGTAAAAGAAAGCGTTGTATTCTCCAGAAAATCCCGGGCACTGTCCAGCCGGGTAGCGATGGTAGCATCAACCGAACAGCTCTTTGATTCAACCAGGCACCCGCCCCGGCCGATTTCTCGGTCGGTCTGGATGACGAGGCGTTTAAGCTCACGGACTTTACCTATCAGGTCTGTTTTGATGTTTTCAACCGTGTTCAGGTCGTCCGGATGGATGGTGACAATGAATTCTTCATCAGCAATCGCCTGTACAAGGGCATCTTCCAGGGTCTGGGCAATGACATCCCTACTGGTTGTCAGCTCTTTGCCGATAATCTTCTTACAGAGGCCAATGATAGTATTGATGATATCACCGCGATACCGTTCAAGCAAGGCGTGATGGAGTGTGTCGATTTTTTGACTTGCAGCGGAGAATGCGCTGAGTGTTGTTGCCAGCTCTTCTTCCATGCGGGCGGTGGCATCTGCCATGCCCTGATTGTACGCCTCCAACTGCAGCGCCTCCAGGTCTATCTGCGGTTCGGGTTCAGGGGGCGGCGGAGCGGGTTCCACGGTTTCAGGTTCGGGCTCTGGAGACGTCTCTACGGTGTTGTCCTCTGTGGGCTCGGAAAAAGTTTCTTCTACCGGAAAGATCTCTTCCTGTTCTTGCCGCAGTTGCTGTTCGGTAATTTCCTGTTGAACAATTTTAATTGGCACAAAAGAGCTGTCTTTAGGAAATATCTTAGACGAGCTCATCTCCGCCTCCTCTGCCGAGGACAAGTTTGCCCTCTTCCTCTAGTTTCATGGCAATCCGGACAATGGATTGCTGCATGGCCTCCACCTCAGAGAGACGTACTGGGCCAAGCGCTTCCAGGTCGTCTTTGATCATATCAGCTGCACGGGCGGACATGTTGGAGAAGATTTTTTCCTTGAGTTCGTCAGAGGCCGTCTTTAACGCAAGGGTGAGCGAGTCATTATTCACCTCTCGCAGGATCATCTGCATGGAGCGTCCGTCAAGCGCACTCAGGTCCTCAAAGGTGAACATCAGTTTTCTGATATCCTCAACCATGTCAGGATCGATTTCTTCGAGATTATCCAGGATGTCGGCATCGAGATTGTCGGTCAGGTTATCGAGAATGTCCACCACCTTGGGAATGCCGCCGACCTGCCGCTGATCCTGCGAAGCGGCCACTACTCCAATCTCTTTATTCAGGGCGTCCTCTATCTGATTGATAACCGACGGTGATACTGTATCGAGTGTGGCAATGCGGTAGATAACGTCGGCACGTTTGTCTTCCGGGAGGTGGGCAATGATGGCACTGGCATGTTCAGGAGTCTGGGTGGAGAGAACCAGTGCAACGGTTTGCGGATGTTCGCGTTCAAGCAGTCCGGCAACCATGGGCGGCTGCATTTTGGAAACCGTTTCCAGCGGTCGCCCTTCTGTGCCGGAGATAAACTGGCGCATGAGGCTGGATACTCTGGTCTCGTCGCCAGCTCCGGCAATGGTCTTTTTAGCGAATTCCTGACCGCGGACAACGATTCCTGCCTGACTCTCCACTGCCATTTCAAAATCTTCAAGAACTCGCTGTTTCACCTTTTGCGGAATGTGTTCCACCGTTGACATGTACCTGGATATTTTGAAGATTTCTTCGTCAGAAAGTTCGCGCATGATTTTTGCCGCAGTTTCTTCGCCAAGGCACATCAAAAGGATTGCCGCTTTGCTTACGCCATCAAGTTGTTTTTCCGCTGCCATACAATGTCAGGTGATCTGGTGATCGAATAGGTGTTGGATGGGAAGAGTGTAAGACTGGTCTCCACCTGTCTTTGGTTCTAGGAACCATCTATCCAATTTCTTATAATATGCGCACTAAAAACCGGATTGGCATCAACACTTTTGCGAATGCGCATTACTGGGTCCTGCATGATCAGTTCTTCAACTTCTTTTTGGGCGGCTTCCTTTTTCTGCTGATCAGCTTCTGCTTCCATCTCTTCCACGGTTTTATAATGCTGGGTTACTTCGCCCTTCAGTGTTTTTATCACCGGGCGAACCAGAAGGAAATAGATCAGCAAACCACCTGCCAACAACAGCCCGTAGCGGACAAGGGGCATGTATTGGTATAGGTCTGATGCTGCATAGCCTGCCTGCTCCTCAGATACCGAAGGACCGGTAAAAGGCATGGAGGTGACCTCTATCTTGTCTCCGCGTGCCTTGTCGAGCCCCAGAGCTGAGGCAATCATTCGTTCCAGGGTGAGGAGTTCTTCTTCTGTTCGGGCAACCACCTCCTGTGGTTCTTCACCATTAGCCGGGACAACTTTATCCGCGACGAGTACGGCGACGGAAATTTTTTGTACGGTACCCACCGGATTGATGGTTTTAGAAACGACCTTGCTGATCTCATAGTTTGTCGTCTTTTGGGAGCGGGAGGAAGGAGGCGTTGCACCGGCCACCTGAGTGGTGTTGCCCTGCAGATTGGATTGGACTCCGGGGATGCCGCCAACGATTTCTGAGCCTGATTTTTCCTCGTTGATCTGCTCGCTGCGAATGACCGGTTCTTCCGGGTCAAACAGTTCTTCGGTCTTTTCCGTGTGGGCAAAATCCAGGGTTGCCGTAACCCTGACCATTCCATTTTTTGGCCCCAGGGCTTTATCAAGCAGCGCCTGCGCTCTCTCTTCCAGATGTTGTTCCACCTGCAGCTGGAACTGGAGCATGTCCGGCGAGAGATTGCCGACCATGTTGCGGTCCCCGGTTCTGGTAAGAACATTGCCGTTTTGATCGATAATGGTGACGTTGTCCTTGCTCAGTCCCTCGATAGCACTGGAGACCAGGTGGGTGATCCCCTCGACCTGTGGCTCACCTAATCTTCTGCCCTGTGCAAGGGTAAGGATAACAGAAGCCGTCGCCGGCTTTTGCTGGTTTTTGAACAGTCTTTTTTCAGGAAGCACCAGGTGTACCCTGGCCGTTTCCACCGGGCCGAGGGTAGCAATCGTCCTTGCCAGCTCACCCTGCAGCGCCCTGGAATAGTTGACTTTCTGCACAAAGTCGGTCAGGGCAAAGGATTGTTTGTCAAATATTTCAAAGCCAACTCCTCCTCCCTGGGGGAGCCCGGCAGAGGCCAGCCCCAGCCTGGTTTCATGCACATTGGTGCTTGGAATCAGGATGTTCCGGCCATTGTTCTTGAGCTGGTAGGGCATGTTTTGGGCGCTGAGCCATTCTACCATGGCGGCGGCATCCCGTTGATCGAGGTTGCCGTAAAGGAGTTGGTAATCGGCTGTTCGCGCCTGGATGATAATGACCGCAAAGAGGGCCATGGTGACCAGTCCAACCCCTGCCAGGGCAATTTTCCGCGTTAAAGGCCACCCTTTAATGGTGGAGACAAGCAGCCTCCACCCACTCGCTGGTGATGATGCCGGGCTGGTGCTTTCTTCTGCCATAGATGTTCCTTACAGTGCTGTGATGATGTTCTAACCGCTGGATCGTTGCTTCCTGGAGCTTAGACCTGCAACCTGGAAATTTCCTGGTAGGCCTCCAGGGCCTTGTTGCGCACCTGCACCATGTAGCGGAGGGCAATATCCGCCTGTTCCATGGATATCATCGCCTCATGGAGGTTTTTTTCTCCACCGGCGTGCAACTGTTCAATAGCTTTATCCGCCTGCTGCTCCTGGGCATGCACATCAGAGATCATGTTAGTGAGCATGTCCTGAAACGAGGCCGTTGCTGCGGAAGTATCCGATGTTGGTTTGTCCACTGGCTTCAGTGCCAGTGGAGGAAGGCTCTGAATAGGTTGCATTTAGTTATCTCCCTATCTCAAGTGCTTTAAGCGCCATGCGCTTTGCAGATTTGATAACGGTGGTGTTCGCCTCATACGAACGGGTGGCGGACATCATATCTACCATTTCTTTCATGACGCTGACGTTGGGCATGCCCACATACCCTTCCTCATCCGCATCCGGGTGAGTCGGGTTGTAGATTTTTTGGGGTGGGTTGTTGTCTTCAATGATTTGTGCAACTTTTACCCCTTCGGCATGACGATTGATGGACTGCTGCAGCTGGTTGTCAAAGGAGACCGGCGTTGATTGAAAGACCACTGATTTTTTTTTGTACGGTCCACCTTCCTTAGTTGAGGTGGTTTCCGCGTTGGCAAGGTTAGAACTTATGGTGTTCAGGCGCGTTCGTTGCGCCTTGAGCCCTGAGGCTGCTATGTCAAATGTGGTGAAAATATCCATTATCTGCTCCATTGAAGGGAAATACGGTACTGAATTTAACTTCCTGCAATTTATGCACCACCATTGATGGTGTACTTCAGCAGTGATAATTTTTTGTTGAGCATGGCAACAGCCGTTTCATAGAGGATCTGGTTTTCTGAAAGTTTGACCATCTCTTGATCGACGCTGACGCTATTTTCATCGCCGATACCGGTATTATCAGGGTGTTGGGTTATCGTACCCTGGACCTGGCTGATGGAGTCGGCCTGAGCCGGAATATGGTTAGGGTGGGTCGTGGCCGGTCCCTGTCCCTGGTTAAACACTGCTGCGTGCAGCTCTTTTTCAAAATCAAACGACTTTGCTGCATATCCAGGGGTTTCAGCGTTGGCTATGTTCGAGCCGATGACCTGTTGATTTTTTGCACGCAGGTCAAGAACCTTTTGCAGCATTTGCATTGTCGAGTCGATGCCTTGCATCACGGAGACCTCCATTCTTTATCGGCGAGTTTGTAATTCCAGTAGTTTTCTTTCTTCAGCAGCGAGTTTTTTCCACAGAGGGTCTACTCCTTCATCGGCAATTTCCGAGAATCGTTTAAGGGCCAGGGGTGGATCATTGGCGTCAAGGGCGATTTGCCCCAGGCGAAACCTGGCCATGTCCCGGGTAGGGTCTTGCTCAATGACCCTGCGGAATAATGGCGCCGCTTTGGAGAGCAGGCCTACCTGAAAAAAGGATTCAGCGAGCATCAAAACCCGCTCAGTATCCGTGTCGACAGCAGCGTCGTAGGGTGGTTGGGAAAGCTGATCAATGATCATGTCCCACTGCTCCAGATCATAGTGGATGCGCAAGGCAAGCCGGTCTATTTCCACGGATACAGGGCGGTTGGGATCCTTGAGCAGCAGAGCTGCCTGTTCGATCTCGTCGCTCGCCAGCAAGGCCCGCAACCTGAGGGCAAAGATTTCCGGGGCATACTCGCTTGTCGGGTAACGAAAACTGAAACGGTCGGCGTAATCTTCAAGGACAGCGAATTGTCCGTCTTGAAAAAGCGAGCTGATCAGGGGCAGATAGATCTGCTCCTGTTTTTCTCCAGAAGAGGTATCAAACAGATATTTGTAGGTTCGGGCAGAACGGTCAAAGAAACCAAGGTCGCTGTAGGCGGTAGCCAGATCATAGAGCATATCAGAAGAGATCCATCCGCGAACAAAGAGTTTTCTGTTCTGCTGTGCCAGAACAAGGGCATCGATATAGTTTTTCTGTTCTACCAGTTTGGCGATTATTGATGACAGATTCTGGATAATGAGTGCTTGTGCCTCGACCCGCAGGCTGCCTGATTGGAATTCACGCAGCAGCCGCATGGATCGACGTATTGCTGCTTCACGGTCATCGTTAAGGAGATAGACAAGCGCAGTTTTGAACAAGGCTTCTTCCCGCAGGTCGACAGTATTTGCCACCACGGCAATTCGATCATAGGTGGCGAGTGCCTGATCACGGTTGGTTTGACCGGACAGGTAGGCCAGGTCCGCCTGTTTCATAGTGGCCCTGAAAGCGCCTTCGGTCACGGGGAAAGCCTCCAGCAGTTGATATAACCGCTGCTCGGTTTGGCGCCTGGTGGCGCCCAGTTGCATCTGGCTCATGGCCAGCCGGTACAGGGCCAGGGCATGCTCGGGTTGACTGGTGAGCTGCGCTGCAAGGTGCTGGTAATGGGTCACTGCCTGCTGGTACCTTTTATGCGTGTAGAGCAGGTCGCTCAAGCGGGCGAGGGAGTCGGGATAGTCGAAAATAAGCGATTGGTGGTCTTCCAGTTGGAGGTAGGAGACAAGCGCCCGTATTCTTTTTTCCTCAAGAAACGCTATATCTGCCAATCGCATTCTGCGTAGGGCGTTTGTGCGAGGGGCGAATCCGATGTCATCGCGTTGCAGGTGTGCTGTTGCGGTTGGGTAATCGCCTGCGGTGATCGCTGCTTCCGCCAGAAGAATGGAGAACGAATCCTGAAACGGTGCGATAGCCTTCAGTCTGCTGGTGGCGGATTTCAATTCCTGGTAACCGAGAAAATCCGGTTCGTGTTGATTACGAAGATAGGTGAACAGAAAACCCGCTATGTCGGCATAGGTGGTGTCCGGATACCTGTAGCTGATCTGCTGCAGCAGCGGGTGTGCTTCCCGATAGTTGCCGCTCCGGACAAGGGCTTCAGCGTAGGCTAAAAGCAAAAAATCGCGCAATCGCTCGCTTTCGGCAGTTTCCAATCGGTTATAAAGACTCTGGCTGACCAGTGCCCAGTTGGAGTCGAGGACGGCCTGTTGTATTTCCGGGTCCACCCAATCTTGATCGTCCACTTCAGGCGCGACGCGTGCTGCGAGGGGGAAGGTGGGCAGCGTATAGGTCGGCGGAGGGGTGATGGTGATCGGTGATTCGTACGTATCGAAGAATGATTCCCAGTTAGCTGCATAGGGAGAAAGGTTTACCGGGTTGGTGTAGTCGATACTGTCGCGATCCAGTAATGTCAAGCCTTCCAACCTGGAGGAAAGGTCAGGGTAGAGGGAAGAAAACTGGTTGCCGAGCAGGATGTCCAGCATGATCGATGCCGGTTCTTGTCTGCTTTTATCCGTCACCTTCTGGGGGGCGTAACGGAAAAAAAGGGAGAGCAGGGTTGCTCCCTGCTGCCTGCGCTGCAGTATTTTTACAATCCTGTCGTCTCCCTCAGGAAAGATAATGTCGTCGGCAACGGTGGTATTGTTCAAAAGTATGTCTACTCTTCGCTGCTGCTGGTTGATTTCATAGGCTGGTAAGGCAGAAAAGCGCAGATATATCTGAAGACTGGAGGTCTCGTCTGTTCTGTTGATGGTGGTGAGCACTGAAGCGGCCTCACTCTTTTCTTGGGAAAAGCAGGCCAGGTGCGTCAACAGTATGCAGAGGGTAATGAATAAGGGGCGCATCTTCCTCAGGTAGATTCATAGCGTTTGTTGCCAGGTATGGAACAATGAAGCAATAAACATTCCATTTCGATTGAATGAAAATAACCATCCGGAAGGGAGGCATATACCGCTGTTTTTATCTGATTGATGGAAAAATTTGTACCCAGAATCGTTGGTGGTCTCCTGAACGGTTCGGCTAGGGGAAGAAATTGGGACTGTGTCGTTTTTTTGACTTCTTCAGGGTATTCACGCTGCCTGTTATTCATTTGTACTTGATCCTGCAGGCCTGTATAATGGCCGCACGTCTTTGTGTCGACTCGAAAAACGATAAGCAGAAATGGGGTCAGTGTGAAAGTTCAGGAGCAGGATTATGATGTACTCAGACAGTTTCTTCAGGAAATACACTCCCGGGTGGAGGAGCTGGATCCGTTTCTCCGTGCATTTGCCGAAGATCCTGAACGAAGGGAAATTGAAGAAAAGGTTATAAGCGGCTGCCACCACCTGTATCATTCGATGAGAGGGACGGGAGGATTTCTTGGGTTGCGGCACATCATTTATCTGGCTGAAGCCTTTGAGCTGTTGCTTGACCATGCCAGATCAAACCTGCTGTTTTTACAGGCTCCTGAAATTGAACTCCTTCAAGAAGGGGGGGATTTGCTTAAAAGCAATCTTGCCGGAGTGTGGCAGCAAAAAAGTGATGCGCTGCTGAGTGAGGCGGTCCGGGAGTTGGCGGCAAAGGTACGGCGCAAGGCTGATTATTCTTTGCCGGATGCAGTGAGTGCGCCCGCACTGACAGAGGATATGCGACAGGACCAGCTTGAGAGCTTTCTGGAGGAAACCCGTCAACTGCTTGAAACAGCCGAACAGGAGTTTATTCTCTGGGAGTTTATTACCATCGATCATGACCGGGTTGCTGATTTATGCGCTATCGTCGGCCGTTTGAAAGGTAATTTCGCTCTGTTCGATCTCACTGAGCCCGAACGTATCTGCCAGGCCATGGAAGGCACATTACATCGTTTTCTGCAGGGCGAGGTGTATCACAGTGTCTATCCGGAGCAGGTATTTATCAGGATTGTCGACGCCCTGCGGGAAACAGTTGACCGTTTCGCACTCTCCGGCGAAGCCAATGTTACCGGAGGAAAAAAGCATCTGCAGGCACTCCAGGGCCTGGTTCGCAAACCTATTGGCGAACTGTTGATACAGGCCGGGTTGGTTGCTCCGCAGGTTGTTGAGGCCGCCCTCCAGGAACAGAAGAAAGATGACCAGCTGCATCCCCGCCGACTTGGTGAAGTGTTGGTGGATATGGGAGAGCTTTCTGAAAATGAAATAGACCAGGTGCTCGGCCTGCAGCATGAACAGCACCGGCATTCCAGAAAAGCAATGGAAGCGCAGAGCCGGCGAGCCGAACATGGCAGGGAAGAGAACAGGCCCAACGTCTTGCCTGCGGTATTGTCCATCCCGAGGGAAACAGTGGCGCGATTGTGCTCGCTGGTCAATCAGGTGATTGATGACCAGCAGGGAGATACGCTCTCGCCGCCTCTGGCTGAGCTCCAGGAATTGTGTAAACCCCTCCACAACGTCGCTCTGGGCATAATGCTTCCCCGGCTCAAACGGATTGTGCACGACATGGCGATTCAAACCGGGAAAAAGGTCTGTTTTGCGGTGACCGGTGAAAAAGCTGTGTTTACTGATGAAGTGATCGATCAGCTCTATGATCCGATAGTGGAACTTCTGGTCAACGGCATTGTCCATGGACTGGAGAAAGGACCTGATCGGGAAAAACTTGGGAAGAAAAATCAAGGTAGATTGCAACTGACGTTCATTCAAGCAGCAGACGAACTCTGGATCAGCGTTGAGGATGATGGGTGCGGGTTTCCATTTGCGAACCTGGCCAGCCTGGCAGTTGAGCGGGGTTTCCTTCACAAGGGGGACATCGGCACCGTCAACGACCGACAACTGCTCGACCTGGTTCTTGAGCATGGACTCACCACCAAAAGCTATATGGGGACCGAACAGCAGCCGTCAGCATCGGGGCTGATGCAGGTCAGACGGCAGATAATTTCCTTGGGGGGGAGAATGGAGATCCTGTCGCGAATGGAGAAGGGAACGCGAGTGACCTTGCGCATGCCCCGTGATAGCCACAAATAGGGCCTTTTCCTGCGCTATTGGTGCTCGGCCCAGCCTGTTCCGGACATTTCGAAAAACATCCGACAATAGCAAAAGGGCATGGGGCAGAAAGGAAATGTTTTTATGAAGATCCCTTGATTTCCATGATTTTGAATTGATATACTCCTAACATTCATTGCAGCATCCTGCGCCGGCACGATTGGTTGAGACATGCGCTCAAGCAGCGTACGGCATAAACATTTGATGTATAACGAGGTACAAAATGGCAAAAAATATTCTGTTGGTAGACGACTCAAGCACCATGCGCAAAATTATCAGCCGCTCCCTGCGCCAGGCCGGGCTTGCATTTGGAGAAATTTTTGAGGCTGGTGACGGGCAGGAGGCACTTGAGGTGCTGGAAAAGGAGAATATCGATATCGTCCTGAGCGACATCAACATGCCCAATATGAACGGTATTGAGTTTTTACGGGAAAAAGCCAATCGGGACAATGTAAAGGATATCCCTGTGTTTATGATTTCCACAGAAACCGGAGATGACATCATCGGTGAGGCAAAGAGTCTGGGAGCCGCAGGTGCACTGAAAAAACCGTTCACTCCCGATATGGTAAATGAGGTTCTCGGCCCGCTGGTCTGAGTATGTATAGTCAGGCAAATTTCGTCACGGAGAACCGATAACATGAACAACAGAACAACCTTCTATCGCCAGGAGGCCTCTCGATGATCTTTTCCGATGAGATACAAGAAAAGCTAGTCGAGTCAACCAACGAAATTTTCTCCGGAATGGTCATGATGGAGATTGCCCCTCTTGATTCTCCTCCTGATCGATTAGGAAAATTAAGCAATTCCATTACCGGCATGGTGGGGTTGGCAGGTATTTTTAAAGGAGTGCTTGCCATCCATCTTCCTGATGCCGTTGCCATGGCAGTGACCAGCAACTTTTTGGGGATGGATGTGGGAGAAGTGAACGAGGATGTCCATGATGCCGTTGGCGAGATAGCCAACATGCTCGGTGGTAATTTAAAGACCATACTGTCCAGTGTCGGCAAGGATATCCAGCTCTCCCTTCCTTCTACCATTGCCGGAGAAGAGTATTCCTACAACTCCCGCGACTCCGGAGAAAACCTTATCCTGGCATTTCAGGTTCCTGTCGGGGTCTTTCATGTCGAGGTGGAGCTGGAACAATAACTGCAGCCGGTCAGAGAAAGAAGGAGGAAGGGTGAAACCAGATATTGCCCAGTATATCGTGTCATCGACCAGCGAGATTTTTTCGTCCATGGTTTTTTTAGAAATAGTGCCGGGACAGACGGTCAATGACCACGTGTTTGAGACTCCATCTGAACTGAGTAGCAGTGTCGGATTGGCCGGAGATATTCGCGGACTGCTGAGTGTACATTGTTCAGCCGGTGTCGCCACCGCTATCACCTCCGCTCTCCTGGGGATGGTGGTGGAAGAGGTGGATGACGATGTCAAGGACGCTATTGGTGAAATTGCCAATATGATAGCCGGAGGCGTCAAAGCCGGCCTGAGCGGGGACAACCTGGAGGTGCAGTTGACGGTTCCAACCACTGTGTGTGGAAAGGCTCTCCGTGCCGGTGGTGGTACTGCGGGAACCAGGATTGTGGTGCCATTTGGACTAGAGGCTGATAGCTTCTTTGTTGAAATGAAATATTCCGCCTGAACCATGGCCCCTCAAACAGAGGTGCACCTTGAGGGATTTCGGTAAATTTATGTTGTAGGTCTGCCGATAGAAAGAGTGGTGATTGCCTCCACTTCGGTGGAGGCACCCATGGCATGCATGCAAAAGACACATTGTCTTGATCAACTTTTACGTCAATTCCCCATCATCTAAAGAGATAGCTGAACGCTGATCACTCCATGAAGGCTAGAGAGCGCATTGACACCATAATGGAAACCTGCAGGGGCAGGGTTGAAGAGGAGGTTTCTGCCTTACTGGGGAGAAGTCTCAAGCTTGGCAGCTTACAGACAGATGTTGGGTCCCGTGATCAGTTTTTTTCGCAACTGAGCGGAAAGTTCGTTTTCGCGCACATGCAGTTGAAGGGAGATGTTGAAGGGGACGGCGCTCTTTTAGTGAGCCTCAAGGATGCAATTCGTATCGGCGGATCCCTTATCATGCTCCCCGATGCTGAACTGCAGGAGGTGATGGCGGAACAAAATTACACCGAGGAACTGGAAGATTCCTACGGTGAAATCGCCAATATCATCTGTGGCGCCATAACCTCGACGTTTGACGAACACTATCCCAAAAAATTTAGGGCGGTTCGAACCGAGCAGGAAATTCTCTTTCCCGACAAGCTTGAGCCGGATGCAGAGCACCCGCTGGAAGCCGGCCAGTACTATTGTTGTACCGCTACCATGGAAATGGAAGGGGTGGCACTGGATCCACTTTATCTATTCTTTCCCGGGGAGCCGTTCGGATTGGTAGACGCCAAAGAAGCCTCCTCTGCCGAGCATGCAGCCCAACAGCAGGGCAGGCAGGCAAGTGGTGTTGGTGCTGGATCCCAAGAGAACAATGCCTCTGGCACCACCGTTCAGGATGAAGAGCGAGTTGCCCAGTCTGAACCGAGTACTCCCTCTGCTTCGAAAAAAGGTGCCAGGAAACTCCAGCAGCAGCTCGACCAGTTATTGCAATCCTGCTTCGTTACCATTGCTGAAGAAATCAGTGCCCTTATCGGCGGCAAGTTGCTCCTGAATAACCCCCACCAGCGGCTCTGCAATAAAGCGGAGATCCTTGCAGAGATTGAGGCCAAACAGGTGGTGGCCAGAATGGACCTGCGCGGAGAAGCAAAAGGTGAAGCGTTTCTTTTCACTTCACTGTCTTCCGCCGTTTTTCTCGGCGGCAGCCTGATCATGCTGCCTGCCAGTGAGTTGGAGGAGACGGTAGCCAATGAAGAGCTTGCCGATGATACCCAGGACGCCTACGGAGAAATAGCCAACATCATTGCCGGTGCGTACTCCGGAGTTTTTGAAGAAAAGTACCGTAAGAAAATAGGATTCGTCAAAACCTCCACCCAGACAGTGGTTCCGGAGCAGGTGGATGGAGAGAACGATGACGTTTTTCCTTGTCAGCTCTATTACCAGTCAGCAGCCGATATCGTATTTAACGACCGTGAGCTCGGCCGTTTTCGGGCAATTTTTCCGGCATCGGTGTTTGACCTGGAAGAAGAGCTGCAACAAGCGCCCATGCAGGGTGAGGGCAACGCTGGCAGGCGAGATGATGTCGGCCAGCAAGGTGAAGAGGGGCAGGGTCCTCTCCAAAGGCCTGGTGTTGGACAAACCGAAACGGCTGATGTGCTGATAGTGAGCGATGATGAGGCAGCGAGCAGGGGTATTATACAGACGCTTGAGGAACTGGGGTACACGCCCCGCATGGTTTCCTTCAAAAGTTCAATCAATGAATGCATGACGCCGGCTATCCGTCTCGTCTTTCTGGTTATGAAAGAGATCAACGAGCAAGGCTTTGGCGTGGCAATCAAAATCAGCAGTTCGAATACCCCCGCCCGTCTGGTGGCCGCAGGCCCAGCATGGACCAGAACGCTGGTTATCAAAGCAGTAAAATACGGAGCGGATGATATACTGATTACCCCGGCAACTGCCGAAGATATCAGAGAGAAAGTGGAAATGAATGTGGCGAAGATGGCAGCTTAGGCCCTTTTACAGTTCAGATTTAAGTTCCTTCTTTTTTATTTTTTCCAGCAGGGTTGTTCGCTTCAGGTTCAGTATCCGGGCCGCTTCTTTTTTATTCCCTTCGGTTACCTTCAGCGCGTGAACGATCAATTGGGTCTCAAAGTCGTTGACCAATGCATTGAAATCTATTCCATCTTCCGGCCATTGGGTCTCTGAGGGGACCTGTGGCGCACCAGAAAAGAGCGGCAGCTGTTCAGGCTGATTTCCTGCGAGTTCACCGCTCGACGGTTCCTGTTCTCTCGTCGCTCCATTCGGGGGGAGCAACTCACTGTTGCCGTTGCGGTACTTTTCAGGCAGATCACTGTGACTGACGTTACATCCGCAGTGGAGAATGGTCATGTGTTGGACCAGGTTCTCCAGTTCTCGGACATTTCCCCGCCAGTGGAGGTTGGTGAGGGTCTGCATTGCGGCCAGGTCAAATCCCAACACGCTTTTTTTTCTGGTCTTTGCGAAGTTTTTTATAAAATGATCGATCAGCAGGGGAATATCTTCCTTTCTTTCTCGCAGCGGGGGAATGATGAGGGGGATAACGCTCAGCCGATAATAAAGGTCTTCGCGAAAGGTGCCCTCCATCACCAGTTGTTCCAGGTTGCGATGGGTAGCGGCGATGACCCTGACATCCACGGGAACAGGTTTGAGGCCGCCTACCGGTTCAAACTCACGTTCCTGCAGTACCCGCAGTAATTTCGCCTGTAACACAGGCTTCATGTCCCCAATTTCATCAAGAAAAAGGGTGCCGCTGTTGGCGAATTCAATCCTTCCGATTTTGGCTCCTGTCGCTCCGGTAAATGCGCCTTTGGTGTGTCCGAAGAGTTCGCTTTCCAGAAGGTCTTCCGGAATGGCTGCACAGTTCACCGGTACGAAATTATTGTCCTTTCGCGGACTGTGAGCGTGTATTGCCTTGGCGACCAGCTCTTTCCCTGTACCGGATTCACCCTGAATCAGCACAGTACTCAGGTCATCTTCGGCCAGTTTGGCAATCAGCTGGAAAAGCTCCTGCATGCAGTTGCTTTTACCGATAAGGCCGTAAAAGTTATCCCTTGCCATAGGTATCAGATGGACATTGAGTCAGCGAGTTTACTGGTTGTGCGCCGCATATTCAAACTCAACAGGCGCATGATTTTTTTCAGTAGCGTCACCCCGAGCTTGGGGTGTTTGCGGGTAAGGATATCAAATCCTTTTTTGGTCAATAAAATGACAACGGTCGGTTGCCGGGCAATGACGCTGGCCGAGCGTGGAGACTTGTCGATTATGGACATTTCACCGATTGTATTGCCTTTTCCGAGTCTGGCAATCACTCGATAATCGCCACTGGTGGTTTTTTTCAACACATCAAGGAGGCCCCGTACCACAAAGCACATATAGTCACCTTTTTCCCCTTCCGAGAAAAGATAGTCTCCCCGTCGAATTTCCATATAGTTCATATGTCGGGAAAGGGTGTCAAGTTCATCCATTTTGAACGCATCAAAGAGGGGGAGGCTGAGTATGTAATCTCTTGTTTTTTCTTCATTTTCGGTGAGGCTGAACTCGGCCATGGAGATGCTGATCCCTGCTGTAAATGTTGCTGCGATGGTCGGTGGTGCCTTCCCCACGCGGAGAAAAACCTGTAAGGTACTGTTCAGAATACCACAGGAGGAAGAAGAAAAACAAGCTGCAACAGGAAAAAGTGTCATTTTATTGACAATACGTGCTGCCTGCAGGCTGGCACAGCAAGAATCATCTTTACAGAACAGACAGTTGACCACATGTGGACTCTTTGCTGTCGCTGCACAAGAAAGAGGAGAAAACCGAATAACTGCTCCTCTTTGGGATGGTTTGGAAAAACGATAGATGCCGGAGAAAGGAGAGATGAAACGATTGACAACAGGCGTCGCCCTTGTCCTGATTATGCTGGTTCCAGCAAATGGGTGGTGCTGGTACGGCTATGTGGTCAAGGTGCGTGATGGTGATTCGCTTCGCGTGAGAAAGGGCGGCAAGGATTATGAAATACGGCTTTATGGCATTGATGCCCCTGAATACGGACAACGTTTCGGAGACCGCGCCAGACAGTTTACCAAGGCAAGGACTTATAAGAAAACCGTGGTCGTGGAACCGATGGACATCGATCGGTATGGAAGAATTGTGGCCGTGGTACGCAGTCAGGGAAGAATCGTGAACAAGGAGTTGGTGGATAACGGCCTGGCCTGGTTTTACGAAAGGTACTGTCGTGATAAACAGCTGTGCGACCCGATGGAGAAAAGCGAACGCAAAGCCAGGGAGGCACGGCGGGGTCTATGGAAGGACGAATCTCCCGTCCCTCCCTGGGAGTGGAAAAAACAAGTGCGGGAAAAGGGATCACCCACCAGGTTCCACAGGGAGTACCGTCTCCCGTATTGGCGGTAATTCCAAAGGAGCGGAGCTGTCCGGCTGTGGTGTTGTAATGGTGTTCTGCGCTGGGCTGTCCTGGTCATGCCAGGGGTCCATGGCGTAGCCGAGAGATGGCCAGTCCATGCGTCCGTTGATCCCATGGCAGCCCATGCAGCCGACCGCATTGCTCGCCTTTGCTACTCCGTGATTTAACCGCCTGTAGCTCACGGTAGCGGCAGGAAAGGTTTTTCCGCTGAAAGGCAAACGTAATTTTTTCATCCCTGCTTCGGCCGCTTCTGCAAATTCTCCTTGGCGCAGAACCAGTCCGCCGTCTTGGTGCAGGGTTGGCGAAATGAGGTATCGGTATTTACCGTCAATCAATTGGGAGCCGTAAGCTACTGAAAAGGGAGCGATGGTGGACTCGACGGTGCGCCCGGTTGGCTCCTGGAGTACGGTAGTCTGGTTAGTTATTGTCTTTTTCCCTCTGGTGTAGAGGGTATCCGCGCCATTATCCCAGAGATATACTGGCTGCAGGTTTTTAGCCTGGAAGATACCCTCGCTGTTCAACAGCGGCGTGGCCAGGTCCTCCCCCTGTTGACGAACGGATGCAGCCGGAGGAGAGAGCCAGTTCCAGCTGATGACCGCCGGATTGGTGAGGCCATATGCGGGTATGTGGCAGGTTTTACAATCAATAAGCTGTGCGTGGTGATTGAGCTGCTGCTGACGGTGAGGAGATTCGGTATGGCAGACAGCGCAGCCTTTTGTCTGACGGATTCCTGGAGCAGAGGTCAACTCTCTGGAAAATGCATGGCTTTCGCCGCTGGGATGGCAGTGCTGGCAGCTAAGATTGGCACCGTCCGCCTCCATGTGCACATCAGGTTCCACTCCATGATGAATTTTACGCCCCTCGAGGTTTTTCCCCGTGCCATGGCATGTGAGGCAATTAGAGGTCGCTGGGCGTCCGACATTGCGAGCTATGAAAACCAGGTCCTGGTCTTCGACCGGCGCTCCAGCCTCTCGCCTGTACATGCCGGTGGAATCATGGCACACCAGGCAGTCAATGTTGGTGGGCATTGTCGGGTCAAAACGCTCGTCAAGAAGGTTGGTGCTGATGTGGCACGTCAGGCACTGGTTTGGATTGGCTCCGGCTGCAACGGCAAAAGTGGTGAGCCCGTTTTTTTTGCTGAAAAAAACCTTCTCGCCGTCAACCATGCGCTGCCGTTTCCAGGTCCAGTGACTGGAACGAAGAATATCCTCGCCAGCCTGAGGATGACATTGCAGGCACTGGACGGTGACATCCGAAATCCCGCTGAACGGGCCGATGATACCGGCGTGCTCGCCGAGGACCGTACTTTCAGCAGAGCAAGGGGTCAATACAAAGAAGGCGGCGGCAAGGAATGGAAAGATGTTTTTATTCGTCATTATCGCGTTGTGCATGTTGATGGACTAGTGCCTCTATCTCTTTGCCAGAAATGGTTTCGTTTTCCAGGAGTGCCTGAGTGATCGCTTCAAGCAGCAACCTGTTTTCTGTCAGTAGGGTGGTACTTTGTGCATAAGCTGACTGCACAAGCTTGCTTACTTCATTGTCAATCAGGAGAGCTGTTTTTTCGCTCATGATCTGACCGGGTTGTCCTTCGAGGGGAGCAGAGGGCCTGAAAGTCAATGGACCCACGGCAGGACTCATACCCCATTCGCAGACCATCCTGCGGGCAATGTCTGATACCCGTTCAATGTCGTTCCCTGCGCCGGTAGTAATTTCGTCAAAGACAATCTCTTCTGCAATCCGACCGCCGAGGAGAATACAGAGGGTGTTGAACAGGTAGGTGCGGTCCTGTGCATTGCGTTCTTCTTCAGGGAGCTGCATGGTCAACCCCAGGGCTTTTCCCCTGGGAATGATCGTTACCTTGTGAACCGGATCGGCTCCGGGGAGCATCCAGGCGACCAGCGCATGGCCAGCTTCGTGATAGGCGGTAACTTTTTTCTCTCGATCAGTGATGATAAGGCTGCGTCTCTCGGCACCCATAAGCACCTTGTCTTTGGCTGCCTCCAGGGTCTCCATGGTGATGGCCGTTTGCTTCTGCCGGGCCATGAGCAATGCCGCCTCATTGATCATATTAGCTAACTGGGCGCCGGAGAATCCAGGCGTTGCCTTGGCGACCACATTCCAGTCCACATCCTCTGCAATCGTGGTTCGCTGGGCGTGCACCTGGAGGATTTTTTTTCGACCCCCCACATCGGGCAGAGGGACCATCACCTGGCGATCGAACCGGCCGGGCCGAAGCAGAGCGGGGTCGAGGATATCCTGCCGGTTGGTGGCGGCAATGACAATCACATGGTCATTGGCTTCAAATCCGTCCATTTCCACCAGCAGCTGGTTCAGGGTCTGTTCTCGTTCGTCGTTTCCTGACGCCCCCCCCGAACTCCGGTGCCTGCCAACAGCATCAATCTCGTCTATAAACAGGATGCAGGGAGCCTTTTTTTTCCCCTCGGTAAACAGGTCCCTCACTCGGGAAGCGCCAATGCCGACATACATTTCCACAAAGTTAGAGCCGCTGATGGAAAAAAAAGGAACTCCTGCTTCTCCGGCAATGGCTTTGGCCAGCAGGGTCTTGCCGGTGCCGGGCTCCCCGTAAAGTAATACTCCCGTGGGAATTCTTGCTCCAGCCTGAGCAAAAAGTTCCGGCTGCCGCAGAAAATCGACGATCTCCTTGACTTCTTCTTTTGCTTCCTCAATGCCGGCAACATCGTCGAGGGTGACCTGGGATTTTTCCGGATCAACCAGTTTTGCCCGGCTTTTGCCAAACGCCATGGCTTTTCCCCCGCCCTGATCGCTGCCCTTACGCATGTACATAAACCAGAGCAGGATAATCAGCAGGAACGGTACCCAGTTGAGGAACGTCTGGAGGAACCAATGGGGTTTATCCTCCTGCTGTACATGCATGGTGATTTTGCCGTTGAGCAACTTGTTGACCGCATCGTTGGCCGGTGGTGCAATACTCTTGTATTTTTTTCCATCCGGCGTTTCCCAGGTAATGACATTGTTGACGATGGTTACTTCCGGGAGCAGCCCTTTTTCGGCCTTTTGCAGAAAGACATTATAGGGGACGTGGTGGTGAACTTCAGCTTGGTTGCTCAGCAGGTTGAAAATGAAGAGTGCCGCCAGGGCAATTATAAGCCATATGGATAGGTTCTTGTAAAAATGACTCACCAATAACTCCTTGATTGCAGGATAGGGTTGCAGTGGCAGTCTGTAAACGGGATTGCCAGGAGGCATGTGCATAGCTGCTTACAGCGGCTTTACATGCTGCAACTTGAGCTAACACAAAACCAAGGAAAAAGAAAGAAAGAGGGGGGACGGAAGAAAAAAATCCCTCCTGAGCCGCCACCCAGGAGGGACCTGTCACGCTTCTCGTATCTGGTGGATTTCGAGTAGCTGTTGAAAGATATGCATTATTCATTCCATTATGCACTCTGCACAGGTTTTCGGGTGAAAAGGAGGTAACCGCTTGAATACGGGAGCGAAATTGATTCTCATTCTTGATAGCATGGGCGGCGGGAGGACAAGATCGGTCGACCTGTATGGCGCTTTTTGCTTCCTTTGCTGGGGCGCAGGGAGTGTTTTGCGGCATGATGAAAAATTTGTTTGACGGGACGGATTACTCTGTATTAATGGGTAACATCCTGATTGCTTGTCTCTTTTTCGCTAACCGGCAAAGGAAATGGAAATTTCCGGTTTGTGGCCTTTCGGTATTTGGGCGCAAGTTGATTCCTCAATTTATAAAAAAAGTGACATTCGCCTGCTTTTTTCTTGACAGTTTATGGTGTGAACGATACAAATGGGAGCAAGTTGAGTGGAAGTTATAATTTTTCAATACTATGAAAGGAGGTAATTGCTGTTTGGGCGTGGCAGGCTCCTATCCGCCAATAAGAGTCGGCCGCTTAATTCGAAATAAAGGAGGAGTTCATGGAAGCTATCGTTTTTCTCGTAGTCTGGTTAGGTGGAACAGCTCTCCATACTCTGTTTGATGTGAAGGTTAAACCTGTTCTGCAATCTCTCAGAGAAGAAGGGGATATGCCCTAACCGTGAGACAGGTTTACGACGATACCTGTATCGTTGTTTGCCGTCGCGGACGTTCAATGGTTAACAAAGTTTGGAGGGAATATACTATGGAAAAGGTACTTGCGAGGGTGCTGCCTCAAGAAGGCGGGCTCGCTGGAAATGAATCGAGTGTCTATAACGGTGCAATCGGCATATTCGGCCTGTTGACCTTGGTTGGAGTTGCATTTGGCATTCATGCTTTTTTTGCCGGACACGAACATGTGTACGGTGTGACCAGGGAGGTGCCCTGGGGATTACTTCTCGCCGCCTATGTGTTCTTTGTTGTTACTTCAACCGGTTTATGCCTGGTCTCTTCCATCGGGCATGTTTTCGGTTTCACCGCATTTCAACCCATAGCAAAGCGTTCCGTTTTTCTCGCTATCTCCACCATAATCGCCGGTTTTCTGGTCATTGCCTTTGAGATTGAAAATCCATGGCGGATGGCAATCTATAATATCACCTCTCCCAACCTGACTTCAAGCATCTGGTGGATGGGGACTCTGTACGGTGCGTACCTGTTCTTTATGCTGTGCGAGTTTGCTCTTCTCCAGGCAGATAAGCATAAAATTGCTGGATTCATGGGACTTTTCGGTGTCATTGCCGGTGTTGCCGCCCACTCGAATCTGGGGGCTGTTTTCGGCCTGCTCACTGGCCGTGAGTTTTGGCACGGACCATATATGCCGATTTATTTTATTACCTCTGCCATGATGTCCGGGTGTGCGACGGTCATCTTTTTTCACTGGCTGGCCTATAAGATCAATGGCTGGAAAATGAGTCGTCAGCTGCAGGATTCCCTCTGTGCGGTTGCCAAGCTTGGAGCGTTGCTCTATGTGGTGATCATGTTCTTCACCACCTGGAAATTCATCAGTGGCATCTCCGGTCATCCGCCGGGAAAATACGAGGCCATCATGTCGCTTGTCAACGGACCTTTTGCCATGAATTTCTGGATTGGTGAGGTGGCAATGGGACTGGCAATTCCCTTTGTGATCATTCTCGCGGTCAGGGCGCGAAATATTACAGCAATGGCCATTGGTTCCGCGTCTAGCATCATAGGCATTTTCTTTATGCGCTATGACCTGGTGATTGTCGGCCAGATTGTCCCCGGTTTTCACGAGATGAACATCGTGGACCTGCCTCACCTCCTGCCATACACGCCAACCCTGCATGAATGGGTAATCACCCTCTCGGGATTTACCTTCTGTGCTGTGCTCTTCATGCTCGGGGAGCGGATGTTTCGGGGTCATCTCTCGGAAGATCACTGATAGCTTGCCGATAAGGCTGTCGGAAGGCGTATTCGGCGTATCCGCACCATCGCCTTCCGGCTAAATGGTCCTCAGAGGGAGAAGAGAAGCTATGGCAAGGAAAAAGACTGAGATACAGGCCGTGCGATCGGACGTTCCCATCTACCCGATCGGCGTTGCCGCAAAATTGCTGAACGTGCATCCCCGCACCTTACGTATATATGAGAAAGAAGGATTGATTAAGCCGACCCTCAAAGGGAGTCGCCGCATGTTTTCTGCCGACGATATTCAGTGGGTAAGTTGTATCCGTCGGTTTATCCATGAAGAGGGAATCAGTATCCCCGGGTTGAAGAAATTGCTGGAGTTTGTTCCCTGTTGGGAGATCGCCGATTGTCCGTCCGATGTGCACGAGTGCTGCGGCGCCAAGGTTGATCGTGCAGTACCGCGAACACTTCACACGGTTGGAGATACCGCTGCCCGGCGAGCTGCAAAGCAGGCAGATGAGCAGCGGAGGAAAAAAACTGCTGCGCAAAAAAAAAAGCAGCAATCATCCGGTTGAGACCAGCTGCGCAGGCCAGAAAATCTCTTTCTGCGCAGCTTTCAAACGGGTGAGAATCGGTACTTCTGCCGCCTGCTCCCGCGGAAGAGAAAGGCGTGTCATGACGTCGCAGAAGGCAGGCGGCTGCTGTGCAAGACAGTGATAACGTAGTGAAAAACAAGTGATAAAGGGCCATGCCATTGTAGAAGCGGTATGGCCCTCTATTTATTTTTCTTTTGCTGGCGTGCTGGTGTTGCACCGCCTGTCGGGGTGCTTGGGAGTTGGGACATGCGGGTTAGAAGTTCGCCAGTGCTTTGTCTGTAGGACTACGCAGGTTGTATTTTTTGATTTTTCGCCGCAAAGTGTCCTTGGAAATCTTCAGTTCGTCGCAGGTGCGCATTTTTCGCCACTTGTTCCGTTCCAAAGCGATGAGTATGGCCTGTTTTTCAACTTCCTCCAGCGACTGAGCCCCCCGGTTTTCTGTGGCCTGTTCCTGAGTATTGTCCGATGCCGCCCCGTGGGAAAAAGGCTCTGGGAGATGGTTGGCCAGGATGTAGCCTCCTTCACAGAGGATAAACGAATACTCGATGATATTTTCCAACTCGCGGATATTTCCGGGGTAATCATAGCGCATGAGGATGGACAGGGCGCTGCTGTCGATGCCGATGATGTCCTTGCCCTGTTCAGCGCTGTACTTTTTTATAAAATGGTCGATCAGCAATGGGATATCCTCTTTGCGTTCGCGCAGGGGCGGCAGGTTGATTTTTACCACATTGAGTCGGTAGAAGAGGTCGTCGCGAAACGCTCCTTCGTGCACCAGTTGCTGGAGATCCTTGTTGGTCGCGGTAATGATGCGAACATCTGCCTTGATGGGCGTATTGGAACCGAGCGGTTCGTAGACTTTTTCCTGCAGTACTCTGAGGAGTTTTACCTGGACGGCCATGGGAATATCGCCGATCTCGTCAAGAAAAAGGGTTCCCCCCTGGGCAGCGGCAAACCGCCCTTCCTTGTCTTTGCGCGCATCGGTGAAGGCACCGGCTTTGTAGCCGAACAGTTCGGACTCGAGCAGGGTTTCGGGGAGTGCACCGCAATTTACCACGACAAAGGGCTTGTCCTTTCTTGCGCTGGCAGTAAAGAGGGCTCGGGCAATGAGCTCTTTTCCGGTTCCGCTTTCACCGAGGATCAAGACGGTGCTCGGGCTGCGGGCAATGTCCGGCATGATGGAAAAGAGGCGTTGCATGGTCTGGGATTTGGAAATAATTTCGTTAAAGGTGTACTTTTGTTTGAGTTGATTGCGCAGGGCTGTAATCGTGGTCAGGTCGCGAAAGGTTTCCACCCCGCCGATGATGTTGCCCTCGTGGTCGGTAAGCGGGGCGGCACTGATGCTTATGGGGACCTGCTCCCCTGCTTTGTCGACAATGGTGATGGATCGATTGGAGGCTGCCTTGCCTGTGTAGAGGCTTTCGGCAATGGCGCAGTTTTTGCCGCAGATGGAAGAATGGAAAATGTCAGAGCAGGATTTCCCCATGGCATCCTCTCTGTCCCACCCGGTTATTTCCTCTGCTGCACGATTAAAGGAGGTGATTTTCCAGTTCCTGTCAACGGTGAACACGCCGTCGGCCACAGAGTCGAGGATCAGGTTTTCGCGAATGGAAGACGTGTTGTCGCGAAAAGTTTCTATCCCGCCGATAATGTTGCCAAAGTCGTCGAGTAACGGTGACGAACTGATCGTTACCGGAATGGAGTTTCCGGCCTTGCCTTTGATAAATATAGAGCGGTCGATAAAAGAGCTGTTGAGGTCAATGGCTTTTTGCAGCAGGCAGTCGGAACCGCAGACGCTGGAGTGAAAGATGGTGTTGCAGGGTTTGCCGAGCACCTCTTCTTTTGTCCATCCGGTAATATGTTCGGCTGCAGGGTTAAATGAGGTGATAATGCGGTTTTTGTCGATGGTAAAGACACCGTCTGCAACTGAACGCAGCAGAAGATCACTGTACAGTTCCTCCGTGCAGTCATGAAACGTTTGTACGCCGCCAACGACCTTGCCGTCAGCGTCGTAGAGCGGGGATGACCTCAAGGTCAATGGAAAGGCCACACCCTCTTTGTTGGGCATAAAGACCTTATGCACGGCAACGGGTCGCTCCTCGTCGATGGAGCGTTGAATAAGGCAGCTGTTGCCGCAGATCTCCGGGGGAAAGACGATGTTGCATTTTTGGCCAATAACTTCTTCTTTTTTCCAGCCGGTCAGTTTTTCCGCACTGTGGTTGAAGGTCGTTATTTCCAGTTTGCGGTTAACTGCCAGGACCCCCTCTTCCACCGAGTTAAGCAGCAGCTGGTGGTGGGTCGATTCCGTGGCCGGGTGGAGCAGGAGGATAAACCCTGCGCACTTGGCGGCAGGTTCGTTAAGGGAGAGCAGGGTTGCCGGGATGGATTGACGGGCTGTTTTTTCCGCAGGGGCAAGGAGGAGCGCTTGACTTGCCTCGCCCTGTTCCTCTGTTGCCCGGCACACAAGTTGTTCGAGCGTCTCGGGGAGAGCCTCTCCATGCAAAACGTGTGTTATTTCTTTTCCCTTCAGCGTGGCAAGAGGGGTTCCTGTGAACAGTTCAGCTTCCCTGTTGGCGATGGTAATTTTACGGTGTGCATCAAGAACAAAAACAGCCGGACTGTATTGATTTGTTTCTAGGGGGTGTGACATGTTCTTTGGGTTGGTTGCTGAAAGATGTTACCCTCTTCATTGGAGAGACTATTCAGCCCCAATGAAATGCATGGTGGAGAAACTTCATTCTATTCATCATTCTTTTTTCGGTCAACAACCTTGCAGGCCAGCGAGCTGCCAATTTCGAGTCTTTTGACGCGTGCTGTTAACTCTTGTCGGGTGATATGTCCGCTTGCCTTTTTTGTGCTTTCGGGTATATTTGCCGTTTTATGTCAACGTTTCGAGCCTAACCATTCCTTAAACAGTCTGTTTTGAGGCGTTACACAATGTAGTATCTTCGTTTAACGTCTTTTTTTCTTTTTTTTGAGGGCGTGTAATGAACATTAATGAATTGGAAAAAATGGAAAACGAAGGAGTAGAAAATATTTCTTCACTTGAGCGCAGAACCTTTCTTCGTGCCGGCCTGGCTGTCACCGGGCTGTTTATGGGAGGGACCGTTCTCTCGCTTACTTCTGCAGAAAAGGTCCTCGGGGCCGTCAGTGGTAGTGAGTCCATTCCTAAATATCCCTATAGTCCACATTACAGCATGGTCATGCGTCAGAACCTGTGCGTGGACTGCGAACTGTGTATGGAAGCGTGCGTGCGCACCAACCACGTGCCCTCCTATGGATACCGTACCACCATCCTTGAGCGCTACCGAGAAATCGGTCCTTCCAGCAAAGAGCGTATCTTTACGCCCGTTCTCTGCAACCAGTGCAATCGCCCCCCCTGTGTGCGGGTTTGTCCAACCATCGCCACGTATAAGGATAAGACCACCGGCATCATCATGATGGAAAATAAAAAATGTATCGGTTGCAAAACCTGCATGGCTGCCTGTCCGTATAATGCCAGATATTTTAACGAGGAAACTCGGGCAGTGGACAAATGCAATTTCTGCTACGATACCCGTCTCTCCAAGGGAATGAAAGACACTGCCTGCGTTGAGGCCTGTCCAGCTGATGTAAGGGTGTTCGGTGACCTGAGTGATACCACCAGTGAGGTGTATAATCTCGTGCATAAGCCTGGGACCGTTGTTTGGGTTCTTCGGCCGGAGACTGGTGCGCTGCCAAATGTCTTTTATATGAACGCCTAGCGGGCAAAGGAGAGATGCTATGAAGAAGTCTTTGAAATGGGTAACGATAGTTGGGGTGGCCTGCCTTGCCGGAGGAATATATATGGAGAAGGCTGCACGGGCCACTGCAACCGCCGAGTCGCAGCAGCCGACAGCCGAGGAAAAGGTACTTCATGCCTACGGCGACACCTTGGTCGTGGCCCAGGAGTCGGTTGACGGGATGTTCAGTCACTCGTCGCATGTCATAGAGTATGAGTTTTCCTGTGATACCTGTCATCCCGACATGTTTGAAAGAAGGCGCGGCGCAGCCAAGGAAGCCGGTGATTACGGTCACGAGGCGTTTGAAGAGGGGCTCTATTGCGGGGCCTGCCATGATGGGAGTTCGGCCTTTGATACAGTGGAAAAGGAAAACTGTATCAGTTGCCATGGGAGTGATATGGTTGAACCGGAGACCATCATCTTTACTAAACCGGTGAAAGCCGTTATCTTTAACCACACTGAACATACCGAAATGGGCTATGAGTGTTCAAGCTGCCATAATGAGTTGTTTGCGATGCGGGTCGGTGCCGCAGAAGAGCAGCCGGAGAAGTTTACCATGGCTGCCCTGTACGAAGGGAAATACTGTGGTGCCTGTCATAATGGTGAGGACGCCTTTGCCTCAGATACGATGTGTACCACCTGTCATATCGGGGTACAGGGGTTTGAACGGCTGCATGGAGGCGATCAGCCTGCTGAGGCCCATTAAGACCTTTTCGCTTGATGTTTATCGAGACCGTAAAGCCCTTGAGGAAGATTTTTGCTTCCTCAAGGGCTTTTTTTGGGGTGCAGTCCTGCCCACATCTATATTTTACTTCTGGTAGATAACCTGTAAATTGCTCCCTCTCTACAGTATTGCGGTATCCTGACCCCCTTTTACTGTTTTTCTTGCCAATACCCCCCCTGTCCTCCATCATTCCCTCCCTCTGGTGGCCTCCCGTTGGCTGACGTAGTCTTTTCTCGGAATTGACTGCGTCATATTTTTGCTTTTCTTCTGTTGTGACAGCAGGTTGTCCCCTGTGCACTCCCCAGTTTGAGCGCAGGGCTACAGCATCTGCGTCTGGTTTTCCCTCCCTGTCAATGCAATTCAATACGCCTTGTTGCTCACGCTGCCATATTTCCCGTTTTCATTGGGTAAGGCGCAAAACTTGTCCTTTCTCGTCTGTTATTTACTTAACTGTCTGAAAAAGTTAGTTTTTTTTAAGGCTTTTTTGTTTCAGCCTGATGAAGCGAATAAAGCGGCAAACTGAGGATTCAGCTGATATGAAGGAGTCTTGTTTTATTTAACTGCTTGAATAAAGGTGAAAAGTAAAGCGGGATGGTTTCGGTTGGAGTGTGAGTGGATGAGCGGGAGAGGTTTGCGTCTTACTGGTAGGTATTGTGGGCGTATTCTGCGTCTTTGTGGGAGATTATTTGCCTCTGTCTGTTGCCTGTAAACCCTGCAAAGAAAATATTGTAAGTGTATTAAGTGTCATAATATCGAGAGGTTATCCTGTTTTTTCTTCCGAGTGTCAAGTGAGAAGAAAAGAATGGCACGTCCCTTGCGACAGAAAAGGTAAAGATTTGATCCACCAGCAGACAACTTGAACGAGGGTAACGATGAACACGCTCAACAACAGCCAAATAAAAGAGATCGAACATGATGGCGGTCATTTTCTGATCACTTGGCTCAAGGCCCATCGAGGGCAGTTTAGTGAATGGTTCTGGTTTTGTCTTTCTTTTCTGCTTTTTCTCGCTTTGGGACCGTTTTCAGCGATTGTCGCGTTGATCGGTTTGAAGTCCCTGGCCAGTCCAGAGCAGCAACAGAAGATGATAGAACCGGCTCGGTTATAAAGTTTTTCATTTATACTACCTATGAGGAGGTACACAATGGTTAACAGCTTTCCTTTTGCAGCTACTGCAGAACCCGAAGTGGCAAGTCCTTCGGTCAACTACCTTTCCGGAGCATTTGCCCTGTTGCTCTTTGCCGGGATTGCGACCGGTTTATATGGCTTTTATGCCGGTCATGAACATGTCTATAACGTCAGCCGTGAAGTCCCGTGGGGCTTGCTCATCTCGACCTACGCCTTTTTTGCAATTACCTCTACCGGTCTTTGCCTCCTGGCTGCAATCAGCCATGTGTTCGGTGGCAACAAACTTGCCCCTCTGGCAAACCGGATGGTATGGATATCGCTGATCACCATTCTGAGTGCCTTTACCGTTATAGGTATGGAAATTGTCAGCCCCTGGAGGATGCTGCTGTATAACATTATTTCCCCTAATATCACCTCCAACATCTGGTGGATGGGGACCCTGTACGGCATGGCATTGGGTTTCATTCTCCTCGAATTCTGGCTTATCCTCACCAAGCATTATAAGCTGGCCCTGGCATTAGGAATAATGGGTGCACTTGCCGAAGTAGCCGCAAATACCTGCCTTGGCGGTGTATTTTCCACCTTGGCTGCGCGCCCGTTCTGGTATGGAGCGCAATTGCCGGTCTATTTTCTTGCCTGTGCCTTTCTGTCAGGTGCTGCTGCAGCAATCATCTTCACCCACTTTGCCTACGTGATTCGGAGTAAGCGTATGGAAAAGCAAGTATTTGAGGGTGTGCAGGCCGCTGGTAAGGTGCTGCTGCTGATGCTGATCCTGGTCAGTGTTTCCACTTTCTGGAAAATGGCTTCTTTCTACGTAGGCGGCTCCTCTGCCGGGAGAACTGCAGCAGATGCATTGTATACAGGTCCTCTGTCCACTAATTTCTGGATGCTGGAAGTGGGTGTCGGTCTGGTAGCACCGATCCTGATCCTGACCTTTACCCGAATGAAAAGTTTGGCAGCAATGACCGCAGCCGGCCTGATGGCTCTTGTGGGAATGTTTATTGCTCGCCTGGATATGGTAACTGCCGGACAGATTGTACCCCAGCTTGCAGAGTTGAATGTCAATGCACCGCTGTACCTCAATTACACCCCTTCCATTCCTGAGTGGATCGTTGCCATGGCAGGGATTGGGCTGACGGGCATGCTCTTTCTGATGGGTGAGCGGTTTTTCGGTAAGCGCTTTGCCGGTGATGAGAGTCATTGATCGAGCGACACGCGGAACCTGTGGCCGCTGCGCAACAGCAGCGGCCATACCTTCACCTAATGAGGCGTGAAATGATAGACGAGAAAAAAGCAATCTTCACCATCGGCGTTGCGGCACAGATGCTTTCGGTTCACCCTCGCACCTTGAGGATTTATGAGGAAGAAGGGCTGGTGAAACCGATGCGCAAAGGGAAGTGGCGTTACTACACGATGAACGATATCAAATGGATTGAATGCTTGCGCGAGATGATTCATGACCATGGAATTTCCATCGCAGCGGTAAAAAAATTACTCCAGTATACACCCTGCTGGAATATCACCGACTGTCCCTTTGAAAAGCGTAAGCAGTGTACAGCCTTCATGTCCAACGGGCTTATTCCCAAAAAAATCGACAAGCAGAAATCAAGAAAAGTGCAGAACCTGCAGTAACGGTGTATCCTGCAGCTGCTGCGTCATGAGCTCCTGTCAGAAGCTAGGCTTCAGGCAGGAGTTTTTTTTTACCCCTTCCTTGGCCATTGCAGGTCGTGATTCGTGGAGCAAGGTACGGATAACGGGTAACCTGGCCATGCCTTGGACCATTCGATCGTTCAGCCAGGGCAAGACATCAAGGCATGAAAAAAGGTGACTATGCTAAAAAAATGGAGGAATGAGGAATTCTTCCAGATATTCAGGAGTGTTCCCAACCGGGCAGGGGACACCTTCTGGCCGGTTCAGATTTGACGGCGATGAACAAAGGAATAATACCTGAAGTTCGCTGTTCCGTGCGAAATGAGGCCGGAAAAGAAAATGACTCCCAAAATCGGCCAGAAGGGGGGGATCGATGTATGCTGCACCGCACCAAGGATAATCAGCTTGACTAGAATGAGGAATCCCCGGTTCTGGAATATCCATTTTCCATTACTGTAGAGGTCTGCAGCCATCATGAACATGCCGCTTGCAGCAGTGGCAATGTACCAGCTGATGAGATCACTCTGCGGTATATTAAAAAAGAGTCCTCCTGTATACACCGCCATGGTGCAGAGGTGGATACTGCGGAAGATGACGTTGCCCCAGCGTTTACCTGGAAAGGTTCTCGATTCGGATGGAAAGAGAATTTTGGAAAAAGACATTGGCTGCTCTGGTTGAGTTTTGCAAAATGCGCGATTGTGCAGTAAAAGGGGCGAGTCAGGAAGGATATACCCGCAAGGAATCGGCAGCGTCAATACTTTTTGTTTTCTGCCCTTGGAGAAGGTGGTCACGAAATACTTGTTGCTGTATATATTCCGTGGTGTTGGGAATGGTGGACGACTGATTTTTCTGGTTGACTGTTCCCCTCTCCGACATATGCTGTCATGTATTCTTGTACTTGTTTCGATTGCCTGCGTTGCTGGTGGAAGGGGAAAAAGATATTTTCTTTTCGCCGGTCGTATGAGGCCTATCACCTTGTATACTACTAATTTTCTGGTTGCTCCTATGAAAAACGTTTTCTTTTCTTTCTGTTGTTTTGCCGTGGGTCTTGGGGCCGTTGCTCACGGTAACGCAGCTCCTCTTGGTTCGCCGCGGGCACAGGCGCAGGCGAATTTTGAACAGTTAATCCAGACCAAAAGCTGCCCGGGATGCGACCTTGCCGGGGTAAACCTCACCCGGGTTGATTTGAGTGACGCCAATCTTGAAGGCGCCAACCTTGCCGGGGCCAAACTCTTTCTTGCGGATCTCTCCGGGGCCAACTTGCGTGGTGCAAATTTGCAGGGAGCCGCCCTTGGAGGCACGGATCTGGCAAAGGCTGACCTTCGTGGTGCGAACCTGACCGGAGCCGTGCTCGAGGGTGCTTTTTTAGAAACAGCAATCATCGAAGGTGATTTCATCACCAGGTCACCGGTAGAGGAAGAGGGGATTGCAGGTTCCGGGGAAAAGGTACATGTGCCTGCCGGGAATCAAGGGAAGCAGATGCCCTACACCCATGATGTCAGTGTGGGGAAGCGCCAAGATCTTGATGCCCCTCCACCTGAGGTCCTCCCATCAACGGTTGAGCCCGAGGACGAGCAAGCTCCTGAGCCGCAAGAGCAACAGGCTGCAGCTGAAGCTTCGCTCGCGAGCCAAGCAACGGCAGAGGCAGGAGAACCTGTGGAGGGAAAAAAACTGACGCCCATGGCTGATGTGGTTTTACTGGAGACGGCTGACTCGTCAGAGGCAATGGAACCCGAACCCGCGCATGGCAAGCAACTGCCCCAGGTTGAGGAGGTGCAGCTGCTTGAACCCGTGTCCCCGGAAGCAGATGAGCCGGAAGAAATAATGGGTGCCGAGCAAAGTGAGGAGGCCGCTCACGTTGGGGGAGCTGGTCAGGAAATGGTTGCCGTTGCACAGGTAGAAGAAACAACCGAGCAATCAAATGGTGGACCCGAGGAGGCAAGCGACCTGCCTTCGGCGGCAAAGAAAAAGCCTGAACCCACCACCACATCGACACCAGTCGATGAGGGCGGCCAAGAACCTGATCAGGTGGCATCTACAGCGTTTGCAGCAGCGCCAACCGAGTTGGTGCCTGTTGAACGCTCTTCCGCACAACAAAAGACAACACCGCCGGTGGAACAGGCTGTGACTTCGAACATGGTTGAGCAACAGAGGGAAAGTGATCCTGCAGAGGGGCCGCAGGCAGCTTCGGTTGAAGAAATTTCGGCTGCATCCGCAGCACCATCGACACCCCCCGCAAGCCTGCTCCCACAGGATAAGGCTGCTGAATCAGCCCCTCCTGCTGAACAGGGGGCTGAAGCGGTTGTGGACGACGACAGGAAAGACGGCCTGATGTTGGAGGAAAGTCCGGAGAGAGCGGAAGAGGTGCCAGCGGTGCAAGCAGCGGCTGGCGCTCCCCTGTATACGGTGGAGACGCCTGAAGAGGCCGCGAAAAAGCAGCAGCAGGTTATTGACAGGCTCTTTGACAGCGGGCGATGTGTCGGCTGCGATCTCAGTGGGGCAGACCTGGCTGGAAAGAATTTTCAAGAGGCTGATCTTGAGCGGGTTCTATTTCAGGGGAGCAATCTGCAGGAGGCTGATTTTGAGGAAGCCAACCTCAAGGGTACTGATTTTCGCAGAGCCAACCTACAGGGAGCAGATTTTCGGGGGGCGGATCTGTACCGTGCCGACTTTAGCGGAGCAGATCTCACCGGTGCCCGTTTTGAGGATGCCCTGACAGATTCTGCCGACTTTACCGGCGCAATAGGATGGTCACCGGCGTCGGCTGATGAAGAAGAGTAAAGGAAACTGCATCTGCCCGACCATTCTCCTTGACAAACGAAGTGTGTTTCGGTATTAAACACGGTTTAAATTTACTTTTTTCATCTTTGATGCCTACTATAAGGAGTTAGGAGTTTTTCTATGGCCAATCACAAGTCCGCTCTCAAGAGAGACCGTCAGTCAAAAGTTCGTCGTCTTCGCAATCGTATGAACAAATCTGCAATGAAAACCGCTGTTCGCAAGGTGGAGGAGGCTCTTGTTGCCGGATCGGAAGAACAGGCCAAAGAAGCACTCCTGGTAGCTATTCCGGTAATCCAGAAGACTGCAGCCAAGGGAACCATTCATAAAAATACCGCTTCCAGAAAGGTATCCCGTCTCACCAGGCGAGTGAACAAAATGCAGCCGCTGGGGTAAGGTGAAAATCCTTCGTCTCCGTTGCAGTTATTAGAAATAAGAAAAAAGCCATGGAAGCATATTGCTTCCATGGCTTTTTTTTTCTGCAGCCCGGCAGTACCTGACGCCACCTCCGTTGTTGCTGCGCTGTTTGTCTGCTGTCGATCGTTGGCTGTCCCAAAAGGGAAGGGTCGAAGAAGCTCCGGCCCGTTGGTAAGCGGCGGTACGCCGCATCACCCTCAGTTTCCCGATTGTCGCTGTAAGCTCTCTGCTGTTTGAAGCAAGATAAAGATACCCTGCCATGTATTTTCCATCACAAGACGATTTTGAAAAATTGCTGCAACAGGCTGACCTGGTGCCTCTGTCCAAAACCATTGTTGCCGATCTGGATACTCCGCTAACCATTTTTGCCAAGGTCGCCGGCGAAGATGAATATGCCTTTCTTTTCGAATCCATGGAAGGGGGAGAAAAATGGGGCCGTTTCTCGTTTATCGGGATGGATCCATTGGTTGTCTTCACCAGCCGTGGCGACACGGTCAGCTGTGACTATCCCGGATACCCGCAGAAAAACACCCGTCTCTCAGGCGTCAATCCGCTGGATGAAATCCGTCGACTCCTGGATTCTTTTCAGGTAACCGATACCGCGGAAATGCCCAAGTTTTATGGTGGAGCAGTGGGCTTTCTCGGCTATGACATGGTTCGTTTTATAGAGGACATCCCCAACCGACACCAACCGTCATCTCTCCCGGACAGCGCGTTTCAAGTGCCGGGGATGGTGCTGGTACATGATTCGGTACAGCAAACCTTGACCATTGTATGCAACCTGTGGCAGGGGGATGGGCGAAGTGCTGAAGCCCTGTATGCTGAGGGCTGCGAAAGGATTGACCGGATTATTGACCAGATCCGTTCGTCAGTGCCGGCTGAAGTGGTTCAGCAGGTCCAACCGTCGCCCCCCCACACCTTTGTCGCCAACATGGAAGCAGAGACCTTCGGTTCCATGGTTAAGCAGGCCAAGGAATATATCCTTGCCGGAGATATTATTCAGGTTGTTCTCTCGCAGCGCTTTCAGGCCACGTCATCGCTCAACCCCTTTACCCTCTATCGTGCCCTGCGCCATATTAATCCCAGTCCTTATCTTTTTTATTTAAAGAATGGAAAAAACGTTCTTATTGGATCATCTCCAGAGATTCTTGTCCGGTTGGAAAACCAAACGATCGAGTTGCGCCCCATTGCAGGCACCCGAAAACGCGGACAAACTCGCGACGAGGATCAGGCGCTGGAAAAAGAGTTGCTTGCAGATCCTAAGGAACGGGCTGAGCACTTGATGCTGGTAGACCTGGGACGCAACGATGTGGGCAGGGTTGCAGAATATGGGACCGTTACCGTCCAGGACCTGCTGGTTATCGAGCGGTACAGTCATGTGATGCATATTGTATCCGGTGTCCATGGAAAACTGGCCGCCGGGAAAGATCAGTTTGATGTGCTGGAAGCCTGCTTTCCCGCCGGAACCGTGAGTGGCGCACCGAAAATACGGGCAATGGAAATCATTGATGAGCTGGAAGTGGAAAACAGGGGGCCATATGCCGGCGCTGTCGGCTATTTCGGCTTTTCTGGTAATATGGACTTTTGCATTACTATTCGTACGTTTGTGTTTGAGGAAAATACCCTGTGGATTCAAGCCGGGGCCGGCATTGTCGCCGACTCTGATCCTGAGAAGGAATATGAAGAGACCATTAACAAGTCCATGGGGCTGCGCAGAGCGGTAGAGTTGGCTGAAAAGGGGTTTTAGCAGTGATTGTCATCATAGATAACTACGATTCATTTACCTATAATATCGTTCAGACGTTAACCACCGCCCCGCCAGGTGCGCCTGCGTCATGGCAGGTCCCTGAGATTCACGTGTTTCGCAATGATAAAATATCGGTTGCGGAGATCGTGGAGCTGCAGCCGGAGCGGCTGCTGATATCGCCCGGACCGAAAACTCCAAGCGAGGCCGGGATTTCTATAGAAGCGATCCATGCGTTCAGTGGAAAGGTGCCCATTCTCGGCGTGTGTCTCGGGCATCAATCCATAGGCGAGGCTTTCGGCGGTCGGGTGGTAAGGGCAGGGCGCCTGATGCACGGAAAAACCAGCCCGGTCCACCATGATCAGCGGGGGGTCTTTACCGGCCTGGCCAACCCCTTTGAAGCGATGCGCTATCATTCCCTGATTGTAGAAGAGCAGTCGTTGCCTGCCTGTCTGATGGCCACTGCGCATTCTGATCAGGGGGAATTGATGGGGGTGCGGCACCGCGATCTGCCCATTGAAGGGGTACAGTTTCATCCTGAATCGATTATGACTGGCGAGGGGGTGCAATTACTCCATACCTTCCTTCGACCGGATTACGAGCAGTTGTTGCAATAGTGTTATGGAGTGGATAACGGGAAAAGTATGATTAAAGAGGCAATCAGTAAAATCGTTGGGCATGACGACCTTTCCGAGCAGGAGATGGTCGAGGTTATGCAGGAGATAATGAGCGGTGAGGCTACCGAAGCCCAGATCGGTTCCTTTATTACTGCCCTGCGGATGAAAGGCGAGACCATTGATGAAATTGTCGGCGCGGTCAAGGTCATGCGGGAAAAGGCCACCTTTGTCGATACCGGAGTTGATACGGCATCTGGCGAACTGCTCATGGATATCGTGGGAACTGGAGGCGATGGTTCCGGCAGTTTCAATGTCTCCACCACCACCAGCTTTGTGGTTGCCGCAGCCGGCATACCTGTCGCCAAACACGGCAACCGGGCGGTTTCTTCAACCTGTGGGAGCGCTGACGTGCTCGAAGCGCTCGGGGTCAACCTGTCCTTGCCGCCGGAGGCCGTTGGTCGCTGCGTGCGCACCGTGGGTATTGGTTTTCTTTTCGCACCGCTGCTGCACGGGGCCATGAAATACGCCATCGGTCCACGGCGGGAAATCGGCATTCGCACCATTTTCAATGTACTGGGCCCGTTGACCAACCCCGCAGGAGCCAATGTGCAGCTCACCGGTGTTTTTGCCAGGGAGTTGACCACCGTTCTTGCCGAGGTCCTGGTCAGGCTGGGCATGAAACGGACCCTGGTGGTATGGGGAGAAGGCAATCTGGATGAAATTACCATCAGCGGCACTTCCCATATAGCCGACGGCAGGGATGGTCACGTCTCCAGCATGACCATTGCACCTGAAGATTTTGGATTGCAGCGAGCGCCTATGGATGCGGTTAAAGGCGGTCGGACCGCGGAGGAATCGGCAGAGATGGTCAGGGAAGTCCTGCAGGGAACCGCGGGGGCAAAACTCGATATGGTCCTTCTCAATGCCGGAGCTGCATTGCTTGCGGCAGGGCAGGTGGAAGAAATGCAACAGGGGATTGTCATGGCACGTGAACTCATCGCATCCGGTGCCGCCCTGAGGAAACTTGACCAATTGGTTGCCTATAATGACCAAGCAGACCAATAGCAGCACATGATACTTGACACCATAGTAGAGCGAAAAAAGGAAGAGGTTGCGGAACTCTGGCAAAGAGGGGTGATGTCGCGGCCTGCGGAGATTGACCCACCCAGAGGATTTGTTTCCGCCATCACCGCGGCACCTGGCGTGGCCATCATTGCCGAGGCCAAGAAGGCGTCTCCCTCCAAGGGGGTTATCCAGCCGGATTTCGATCCCGTTGCCATTGCCACCCATTACAAGGCCAACGGGGCTGCAGCCATTTCAGTGCTCACTGATGTTGACTTTTTTCAGGGTGCCCTGGCGTATATCCCCTTGGTCCGTAAAGTCGTCGATCTGCCGGTGCTGCGAAAAGATTTCATCATTGATCCGCTCCAGATCAAGGAAGCGCACATGGTCGGGGCTGATGCCATCCTGCTTATCGCTGCGATACTGGATGCCGAACAATTACGCGAGTATAGGCAGATAGCTGAAGGCTATGACATGGATGTGCTGGTCGAGGTCCATGATGAGCAGGAACTGGAATCTGCGCTCAATGCGGAAAGCACTTTAATCGGCATCAACAATAGAAATCTCAATGATTTTACAGTCAGCCTGGAGACGACCTTCAGGCTGCTGCAGATGATTCCCGAGGGCATACCGGTGGTCAGTGAATCAGGCATCACCACGGTTGAGGATATTCAGCGACTACGGGAGCACCGAGTTGCCGCAGCCCTGGTCGGTGAGAGCCTCATGCGAAACGGTACCGCAGGGAGCCTGTTGAAGGAGTTCGTTGGCCAATGATACGACAACAGCGAATCAGGATAAAGATCTGCGGCAACACCAGGCATGATGATGCGACCACAGCAGTTCAGGCAGGGGTTGATGCACTGGGCTTTATCTTTTTTGAGAATAGTCCTCGCCATATCGATCCGGAAGAGGCCAAATTCATTATCGAGCAGCTGCCGCCGTTTGTTGATATTGTCGGCGTATTTGTCGATAAAAAACGCAAAGAGGTGGAAGAGATTATTGATTACTGCCGCCTGGACTATGTACAGCTGCATGGCAAGGAATCACCAAAATACTGTGAGCGATTAACCAGGATGGCGGCTCCCTGTCAGGTTATCAAGGCATTGCGGGTTGGGCCGCAACTGACGGCAGAACAGATCGATCCATATAAACCCCACGTAAAGGGGTTTTTACTCGATACCTATGAAAAAGGGACGGTCGGGGGAACCGGCAAAAAATTTGACTGGTCAACTATCGATGAACTCTACCTGCAAAAGCCATTTCTGTTGGCTGGCGGCCTCGGGGTGGAGAATATCATGGACGCACTGGAGCACGTCTGTCCGTATGGAGTTGATGCCAATTCCGGCCTGGAAAAAGAGCCGGGGGTAAAAGATCACGGGTTGATCAGGGCCTTTGTCAAGAAAGTGCGTGAGTATGAAAATAGGGTGCTAGCGAGCGAGGATTAACGCGTTCGGATACCCGTTTTGTTCCAGGTAGTGTTCGTAGGTTTTCACCTTGGCCATGGACGTGCCCCCAAAGACCAGTACCCGGTAGAGTTGCATGCCTGCAGCCGGGTACTGTTGAATGACAACATCCCTTCCCTTTGCGGCAAATTTCTTCGCCAGGTTCCTGGCATTCTCCAGCTTGATAAACGCCCCCACCTGCACATAGAAGTTGCCCTGCTCAAAGGGGTTGACCGCCGGTGCCTCTATCTTTTTTTGTTTTTTCGGTGGAGCAGCGGTGGGCTGCTTCTCCTCCAGGGCGACGATTTCTACCCGTGCGGTGCCGTTGTTGATCATGCCCAGGGATTTGGCCCCATTGTAGGTCAGGTCAATGATTCTGTTTTTCACAAAAGGGCCGCGATCATTGACCCGAACAACGATGTTTTTGTTGTTTTCCAGATTAGTTACCAGCAGCATGGTTCCCATGGGGAGCGTTTTGTGGGCCGCGGTATCGCCGTACATGTTGTAGGTCTCTCCATTGGCTGTTTTTCGGCCATGGAATTTTTTTCCATACCAGGAGGCAACTCCCTTTTCCCGGTATCCTTTGGCACTGGGAATAGGGTAGTAGCGATGCCTGCCGATAACATAGGGGCGTTGAGTGGGTTTGCTGTATTTTTTGGTGTCTTTCCGTCGAGAGGGTGCGTAGTCGGGGGTAGACGCACTGCAGCCAAAAAAAAGCAGAGCCAGCAGCATGCAGAGCAAAGAGAAAACCGGGAGAGGAAAGGCTGATAAACGCATGGCTAGGGGGTTTGTTCCGGCAACAGGTGGCGAAATCGCTCGCGATAATAGGCACCGGCTTTTCCTGTGGTATGAGGGGTATAGGGAAGCATGCCTTGCTTATTGCCGGTGGCATTATCAAACAACACCTCTTCATCTTCATCGACCATGGAGAGGCGAAGGTCAAGCACCGGGCGAAATATTTTAATAATACCGTCATCATCCCTTTGCACAGGAGCGGTTTCCCATCGTCGCTGGGTGAATCCCTTGTACCAGACACCGGGGCGAAGAACTCCACTGATTCCGTCAGCCATCACCGGCAGGAGCTCGTCTTCGTCGCTGTAGAGATTGTGTTCCAACAGGTATTCGACCGCGTAGCTCCCCTGCACGGTCAAGCGTTCCCACATGTCATAGTCATCGTATGCCGAGAGCATGAGGTGAGTGGTCATGTCGTTGAAAAACCATTGTGCATGACAGACCTGGCAGTCAACACGCTGGCCAAAGGCCTGATGGGCCGGATGGAGGAGTTTGGGGACCGGGTGCAGCGTGCCGTCGGCTTTCCCCGTCAGGACAAGGGTTGCTTCCTGCTCTTTCACCTGCAGTTGCGCAGGCAGGGGGGTGCCGGGCTGCCACTGATGGCAGGTAGCGCAGGAGAGGGGTGGGGTAGTTTTCTCCTGGTGCCCGGTTGCCGGATGACAGTCTCTGCAGAGCAGGCCCTTTTGCTGGTGAATATCAGGGGCGAGGTTAAGCTGTTCTACCCCGTATGGGCGAAGGTATGGTGCCCGCGTCGCGTAGGGTGTCCTGTATTCCCAATTGAAATCATTGGCAAATTTGCCATGATAGTCACTGCCTACATAGTTAGAATTATGGCAGCTGAGGCATGGTCGGTCATCAGGTTTGCTGAACTGGTGCGAGACAAGGCGCGTCTCCTGGTATTGGAGGTGGCAAGCAGCACACCCTGTTCCATGATATACATAGGGGTACGGGTCTCCAGGACTGTAGACATGGCACCTGAGGCAGCGCCTGCGCAGCATGTCGTCGGCAAGCTCGGCTTTGGTGGTGATGTTGTCGGTAACGGGAATCTGGGTAAGGGATGTCAACTCCTGGGAACTGCCAAAGTGACGGCGAACCAGGTTTATCTTATTATGCAGCGTGAAGTGGACGCTGACCTGTGCATTGTCTACATGTTCGCTGTGGCAGCTGCCGCATGCCTTTTCCATGGAGGCAGGGTGGGCAGGCTGGGCAACTAAACCCTGGTGTGCCTGCTCCTGGCTGCTGACTGTGTCGTTGCCTTGATGACAGCTGGTGCAGGCAAATGCATGGTTGGTGTCCGGCATCATTTCGACGTGGCAGCCACGACAGCCTGGAAGGCGCTGGCCGCTGGCAGAAGGCACTTCAGCAGGTGCAGAAGGCACTTGCGACTGGTCTTCCGCATCACACCCGGCCAGCAACAGAAGAAAGAGACAGAGACAGGCAAAATAGCTTTTCATAAGCTTGACACCTTACCACAAAACTGCTACATCAATAAACCTCAAATTTCCCATGTTCTATGCACGATTATGGGAGCCGATATAGCTCAGTTTGGTAGAGCGGCTGATTCGTAATCAGTAGGTCACCGGTTCAAGTCCGGTTATCGGCTCCATGATTTCAAGCACTTAGCCAGTATCTGGCTAAGTGCTTTTTTGTATGTTGAACAACTGTAAGTGCATTGTAAGCATGTTCGATCAACGTCCTTATGGCTTGCACCCTCCACAGGGGTTATACCCTGCCGCAAGCGCCCCATCCCTGCTATCAAATCCCACTGTACAGTTTTTGCAATTGAAGTGCTTGCATGATTTCTTGTTGAACCATTTGCTCATGATATGGGCAGGGTAGATTGCTCCCCTGTGGGTTTTGATCAGTGCGTCTGTCAGCCACGCACAAGGGCGTTGGTAGCCCTTTCTGCCCTGTCCTCGTGCGGGGGGCTTTCCCTTCTCCGGCGAATCAATGCCGTAGAGGCGAATTTTGAACTTCTCGGTTCCTTTTTAAACGGTGATTGTGTCACCATCTGCAACGCCGACAACCTTCCCTGTCCAAGCAAACGCAGCAGTGCAGAGGGCAAGGAGAAAGATCACTGCAGGTCTGCAGGGTGAACCTTGTTGCCGTAAATTGCATAGCTTCCTGTTTACTGCCATACGGAGTTCAACAACTCCCCCTGAAAAGTCTCATCTCTCAGTATCTTCATTGCGATTGCCTTGCAAATCTCTGCAGGTGCTCCAATGTCATCAGGGGAACCAACATCAACGGAAAAATCCCCTTCTTCGTCTATCGTCAACACAAGCGCGGCTTGGTTATGTTCAAGTTTCAAATCCACAAAAAATATCCCTGCCCTGTTGAAAAGAAATTCATTAACCTACAACAAAGAATATCACTTTCAATCATCCAATGTAAAGGTGCTGGCTGATTGAGTGACGATAGAGCGCACAAAGTTGACGGGTTAAGCGGGGAGGATATGCATGGCAAGGTAGATAGCTGGTTTTTTTCATCTGTTTTTCTTTCTCTACCGAACTCTTGCAGGCAAGTTCTGCACGGCCAAAACCTTTTTTCTTGATAGTAACTATCTGGTTCCCTTTCTTGATGTAACCGATAATGGCGCCTTGCTGCCGATGCTGGCCGGCGTATCAAACAGCGAATCGAGGAATCGGGCAATGAAGTTGCTGCAATCACTCGATGTGGAGTCGCGGGCGAAAGCTATGCCGTCACAACTTTCCGGCGGAGAGCAGCAACGGGTAGCTATTGCCAGGGGATTGGTCAATCGACCACCAGTGATTCTTGCTGATGAACCCACTGCACCACTTGACAGCCAACGGGCCTTAGCAGTGATTCGCTTGCTCAACGATATGGCGTGCCGATTCGAAACTGCCATAATTGTTGTTACTCATGACGAAAAAATCATTCCGACCTTTTAACGAATTTATCCTATCCGAGATGGGGTGACTCACGAGGAAGCGGGCGAAGGGCGAGACTTTGTGCAGCAAGCTATAACGAACTGAAAATATATACTAAATACGCATACACTTACACATATATGACCTCAGTTGTAGTGCTTGGCCATCGACATACGATAACAACTGTATGGAAGAGGAAGGGGACAGATAAATAGCAATTATATGACGTAGGTCAATTACCGAGTGCGAGATATTTGTTTTAATTCTGTGGCGCGATACCATTTGTACAAGTAAGGGCAAAAGAAGATATTTTTTTTGGGATATGGGATTGTCCTGGTAGCACAACGTAAGGAAAAATATATGAAAAAGACATCTGATGAAACATTAAATCCTGTGGGTATTTCCGAGCAGGATGTATTTGAGGCGATGAAACGCATCCCCGGCTATATAGATATCACCCCCGGCGACTTTAAAGAAATATACCAGACAGCCTATTCTCTGGCGATTACCAGACTCTTCAATAGCCTGACTGCAGCAAATATCATGAGTAAACCGGTGTTATTCGTGGAGCAGGAGATGGCTCTTGTCGAAGCTGCCCATCTGCTTGCCGAACAACAAATTTCAGGCGGACCAGTTGTTGACCATGATGGTCGGGTGGTCGGCGTTATCTCCGAAAAAGATTTCCTTAAAGAGATGGGCTTGGGCACAACCCCTTCTTTTATGCAGATAGCCACGCATTGTTTGGACAGCAAGAGCTGTATGATCGGCAGATTACGTAACCGGAATGTCGGCGACATCATGACCAAACCACCGATAACCGCTGACCCGGAGATGACCATCGGCGCCATTTCCTCTCTTTTTGCCGAACGGCAGATCAACCGTTTGCCGATTATTGATGGTGATGGACGACCGGTTGGGATCGTTACCCGCACCGATCTGGCACATTCTTTTCACAATTTACGAGAGAGGCCAACAGCATGAACTATCTGCAAAAGATGAAAGGCGGCGGACAACGTCCTCCACGAGTTGGTCTGAATGAAGTCCTTTGGTCCTGGATCGGCAGTTTTACAGGCCTGGCTGCCATTTCTCTCATCCATTATAAAATACTCGACCAAACAGGATTGATGCTGGTTATAGGCTCTTTTGGTGCATCGGCAGTGCTCATTTACGGCGCTATTCGCAGCCCTTTGGCCCAACCGAGGAATCTTCTTGGAGGCCACATTCTTTCTGCGTGTATCGGGGTTACAGCCTTCCAGCTGCTGGGTGATCACCCCTGGCTGGCAGCGGCCGTTGCCGTTTCTACTGCAATAGCAGTGATGCACCTAACCGGAACGCTCCATCCCCCGGGAGGTGCCACCGCTCTGATCGCGGTAATCGGTGGTGAAAGTGTTCACAATCTCGGCTGCCTCTATGTGTTGATGCCGACGGCCTTAGGAGCAATTGTTATGCTTATTATCGCCCTGGTTATCAACAATATTCCAAAAAACAGGAAATACCCTGAATTTTGGTATTAGTGTTGCGTAAAATATTCCCCTTGGAGGCAATACAATGAACGAAGCAAATAAAACTGTCGGCGAGATCGTCGCTGAAGACTACCGGACTGCAAAGGTATTTGAGGAGCATGGAGTCGACTTCTGCTGTGGTGGAAACACCGAACTCCGCATTATCTGCAAAGAAAAAGAGATCGATATTGCTTTGCTCACCCAAGAACTCGAAGCGGTAAAGAAGGAACCAGTTGAGCGCAGCCACGACTTTTCCTCATGGGAGTTATCATATCTTGCTGATTATATTGTAAATGTCCATCATGGTTATCTCAAAGATAACATGGACAAAATAAATGAATATACAGGGAAAATCGCCGATGTACATGGCTCCAACCATCCGGAGGTGGTTAAGATCGATGTACTTTTCAGCAAGATTGCCCTTAATTTAAAGGCTCATCTTAGAGAAGAGGAAGAAACATTTTTTCCGGCTCTCAAACGAGTTGACGTAAATAAAAAAGCAGGCACAAGGCCTTCTGCAGGGGATGTTGAAATAATGCAAGAATCATTGAAAACCCTGATGGCAGAGCATGAAGAAATCGGTGATGCCGTCCATGATATCCACCGGCTTGCCAAGGGATATACGATACCGGATGATGCCTGTAATACTTTTGCTCTTACTTATCGACAACTTAAGGAGTTCGAGGAGGATCTCCATAAGCATGTGCATCTTGAGAATAACATTCTCTTTCCAAAAGCGGTGCAACTTAAATAGTAAGTAACAAAAAGAGAAATTTTCCAATCGGTTATGGATATGAGGAAGCAGTGTGCGAAATTTCCTGAAGAAAATTTTCATATTCTGGCGAATGTTGTTTATGAGTACCTTGACTAGAACATACTCATTACCGAAGATCACTCATCGCAGTGATTATGGTGCTTCTGTAATCATAGTGTGAAAAAATAATTTTATTGCCACCTATGGAGGTGCAAAATGATTCCACGAAAAATTAAAAAGAATATTTACTGGATGGGCTCGGTAGACTGGGACAGTCGTCTTTTTGATTCGCTTATCCCGCTTCCCGATGGCACAAGCTATAATGCATATTTAATAGAAGGTAGCGAAAAGACTGTCTTAGTGGATACAGATGAACCCCATATGGCCAAAGAATTTATGGCACAGCTAGGCAGTGTTTCTAAGATAGATTACATCGTTTCGCAGCATGCAGAACAGGATCATTCTGGAATCATTATGCAGGTTCTTGATAAATATCCTGAAGCAAAGCTTGTCTGTACGCCCAAGGCAAAAGGAATGCTCATCGATCTTTTACAGATACCTGATGATTTTTTTGTCACTGTCGAAGATGGAGAAAAGCTTTCTCTGGGCGATAAAACGCTGCAGTTTATCCATACGCCATGGGTTCACTGGCCGGAGACCATGGTGACCTATCTTGAGGAAGACAAGATCCTGTTTAGTTGTGATTTTTTCGGTTCCCATATTGCGACAAGTGATCTTTTTGTCACAGACGAAGGACGGGTCTACGAGGCAGCTAAACGCTATTTTGCTGAGATCATGATGCCATTTAGGAAGGTGATTACAAAAAATCTGGAAAAACTTGCAGCCTACGACATCGAAATGATTGCCCCCGGTCATGGCCAGATATTTTCACGTCCGGAATTCATCATCGATGCCTATAATGACTGGACTCTGGGAACTCCTCAAAATACGGTGGTATTACCCCACGTATCTATGCACCACAGCACCCAACAGATGGTCGACCATTTGGTTAGCGCTCTGGTGGCTAGAGGTGTACGGGTCGAACCGTTTAATCTTGCTGTAACCGATATAGGGAAACTGGCCATGGCCCTGGTTGATGCGGCAACCATTGTTGTCGCCACACCGACTGTTCTGGCAGGACCACATCCATATGCAGCCTATGCCACATTTTTAGCCAACGCCCTGCGACCAAATGCAAAATTTCTGTCTATTATCGGGTCCTACGGGTGGGGAGGAAAGACCGTGGATATGCTTGCTCAGATGATTCCCAATCTTAAGGTCGAAATTATTGATCCTGTTCTCTGTAAAGGGGTACCGAGAGAGGAAACCTTTGACGCCCTGAATACTATGGCGGATACTATTGCAGAAAAACACAAAGAAAACGGCTTCGCGTAACGCCTGCAAAGGCGCAAACAAGTTTGCTTGATAGCACCTAGGAATGGACACGGATGTTGTTTACGGCAACGTCGTTGTAAGAAAAAAATGTTCACTCAAGATGGAGGGAAAACATGTTTTGTTTTCCATGTCAGGAAGCGGCTAACATATCGATTGTACAATAAAAGCTGCTTGGCTCAAACAAAAACTGTCTCCGAAAAAGCCGGGGTGATTCAGTGTTTCCTAGGCACCTGAAATGCCCGGTAATGTCACATTTCCCTCAATCGAGCCTGATTTTAATTGAGAAGTAGTATCCGGTGCGGCCTCTCACGCCAGCAACAGGGTTCGAGCCCCTTTGGGGGCACCATATAGCGAAAAAGGAGAAAGCCTGGCTTCCTCCTTTTTTTGTTTCTGCACTACGCTTCTCACACCACCTCCTTCCCCGCAAACCCTCTGGGGACGATCAACTTTTGTTCAAAACCTATTTTCCGCCATAAATCCATACCGTTACAGACAAAAAAAGCCTTTGAATGATCGCAGGTTATCTGCTATCGATGAGGGAGGGGAAAGGAAGAGAGCAAACCGCCTCGACGCTCTCTCTGACTGGAAGAGGAAAAAATGGGGTCTGTCCCCTATTATTTCGGAGAAAGCTGAGAGATGTTGCAGAGATAGTTGAGGTCTCTGCTGCTTATGTATCTAAAAAAAAGAAAGAAAATGATTTTCCCGCAGAATGGGCCTACAAGATTGGGAAAAAATATAATCTTTCAACAGACTGGATACTTGATGGAGTAGAGCGGCGAAGAGTAGGCTTGCTAGATGAGATCGATCAGTGGATTAAGGAAACCGGCGGGAAGAATACGGACTGGTTTGAAAATATGTTTAAGGCAGCTTTTCCCATGTTCGACAAATGGAAGAGAGGAAAGGAAGAGAGCGAAGATGATATACTTGGGGATCAATCCTCAAAGATAGCATAATCTGTATCAAGTGGCAACATGCTGAAATAAAACAAAAAATTTAATTTTTTTCTTGACTTACATTGTAATTTCTTCCCGTTTTAACTGTTCTTTCAAATCCAATGTTTGTAAATCGGGGACGAACGACTGAAAAAGTATCTTGGTCGACGAGTTGCTTGGCCAAGCCATTCGATAACCTGGGGACACTGGAATGACGTTGCTTTTCACAAAATGAGGAAATTTACAACAACCACACAGTAGGAAACGTTAAGCAACAGGGCAAATTATCTATGTAAAATTAGATAGTTTGCCCTTTTTTTTTGAGAAGATCGACGTATACTGGCTGATTGGCTCCAGGCCCACAGAATATGAAGACGCATAACAAGGTAAAAATTTTTATTGTATTAGGCGTCAGACGTATAATGGTGCTAATCACTGTTAGCGGCTGCGTGAAATTGTTGTTTTTTGCCGGTTTAAAAATGAAGCGGTTTTCGGGAGAAAGAAAATCCACTCCGTGTAATCTTAAACACCTCACAGGGGAGTTTACCTTCTAAGATAAGGAAGAAAATACGGTTTGAAGAATTGATTTTAAAAATCTTTTTTGAAGAAAATGACACCTTGAAATGATGCAATTTCAAACCGCCCGTCCAGATACAATTTCAGGTCGCCCCTGACACTATCACCAGTTTTACAGAACCAAACAGACTCAGCGCTAAAAATAAGCACACAAAATTAGATAGCTGTGTTTCGCAGAGAAAAGCCCGATTTGAGAAGAATGAATACGAATGTCCAAAAGTAGGTCTGACGCCTATTAAATGTTAAACGTAAAAACGAAAAAGGAGAACGTATGGCACTTATTCAATGTCACGAATGCGGAAAAGAAATTTCCGATAGTGCAGCTACTTGCCCTGGCTGTGGCGCACCAGTGAGAGCGAAGCAGCACAAAAAGGGAGATACGGTGCCTTACACCGATCAAGAAGTTGCTGTGATGCTCAGCAAAAAGAAGAAAACCAGCCATATACTTCATTTGCTTCTTTCAATCATTACAGCAGGTATTTGGATCATAATTTGGATCTTGGTCGCTATAAGCAACTCGTCCGAAAACGCCAAAATTGACAGACAAATAAAGAAAGGCAAAAAGATATAATGTGCCTTTGATGTAAAGCAATATATGTATTCAAAACGTTTAACAATTAGCTCCAGCGGACGCGCCAAAGGCGCGCGCCGCTGAGCAAAGCGTTCACTGTAGAAACCAGCATATAGATCATTCAGAAATGGATAAAATATTCGTAGATGAAAGTGGATACACAGGTTACGACTTGATGAATTCCCAACAACAATTTCAGGGTGCATCTGCGATATTGATATCAGAACTGGAGGCAAAAGATCTTATATTAAAACATTTCCCAGATTCAAAGGCAAGTGAACTGAAGTATAGAAAATTAGCCAAAAAAAAGAAATACTGGGCTTCACTATTAGAATTACAAAGAGAGCTCCTTTCTAAATATTATTGTGTCACTTATATTTGCAGTAAAAGATATCTTTTGATTTTATTGCTTTTGGACATTGCAATTGAACCTTTCTACTACCATCAAGATTTTGATTTCTATGAAGGTGGAAATAATTATTCACTAGCATCACTTCTGTTTTACGTTGGTCCGACATTATTTGGTAATGATCAATTTGAACACGTACTAGGTCTGTTTCAACACGCAGTTAAATCCAAAAGTGATATTGCTATAGTGACATTAGTAGAAGCTGTAAAATCTATGCCATGGAGGGAATTGCCCGAATGCTGGGGACCATTAGCAATAGAGTACCCAGCTTGTATTAAGTCAATCCAGTCGGATAAATCCAGCACTGATGCTGCTTATGTGGTTCTGTTTTCACTAATAAACAGAATCGAGAATACTAGAGATAGTGAATATCAAATTGTTCACGACAGATCAGGCAATCTCAAAAAATATCATCAACTTATTCAGAAGCTCATAACTCATAAAATTAATAAAGAGTTTATTCAATCAAAGTTGACCACACTTAATTTCCCACTGAAACTGTGTGAAGTCAAGCAAGTAGACTCTAAGTCTAGTTACGCTGTACAACTTTCAGACATACTGATTGGTGCAGCGATTGAAAATGCAAATGCGTTAATTGGGCTTAAAGAGAAGAATGAATATAATATGGCAGTTTCTACGCTCTACTCTGATGATCAATTTATACACCTAATACCCAATATAGATTTTGATGAGAACAAAGACTTTAGAAGTAATGCTCAATCTTCAGAAGTTATTGAGTATTTTGCTAAACATTTCAGTTAACAAGTAAATCAACTCGGACCGCAAAAATGTTTGCGGTATTGAAACTTTTACCTACCGCATAAAGTTGAATATTAGTTCAATTGTATCCTTTCGCATTTTGCGGCCGGTTATTAAAACGTTAGGTTACGAAAATAAGGAAGAATAATGAGTATCAATGAAACCGTACTTGAGATGCATTATCACAAGTCGTTGATGGAGCTTTTTAGTACCAATCTTGGTCTCGGCGCGGGTGCTTTCAATTTCTATAAATATTCCCCACAAAGAGAATGTTTCGTTGGTTTTGATCAGGCCTTCGTCCGTTCCGACCTGACCGATCAGGAGATGTTTGAAAAACTTAAGTCTAGTGCTCTATCAAACGGATATCGCCTTTCAAGCACATTCATTGGTTTGTTTCTGCAATACAAAGTAGTTAAACAGATGCAACGGCGCCCTGGGCATACCCCTTCAATGATCACGAACAGACCGTACTATAGAGTGTCGTTAGATACGAAAAAGAACATAAATACCGGTTTCTCTCAGCACGAGTTGCTTTACAATTTGAATAGCAATATTGGTGCTTTTGTATATTACGCATGCCCAATGCTATTTGAACGAACTGAGCTATATAGTAGCGAACCAGATCTCGAATCATTGCGCTTGGCAGATGTAACAAGCTGCCCTGATGCGTACTCAGACAATGACTCCCATTTCATTTACTTTAACGATACCAATTCAACGCCAATATGGTGCAGTGACCCAGTCGAAGGTAAGGCTATTTCGCCGAAACAGATGATCGGTGCAATCAGCCAGCAAATACAAGAAGTCGCGAGATCAGAAGAAGGTCGAAGCTTGTGGGACGAACTCTTTGCGCCGATTGAGCTCTCAAAGGGAGAAGAGAAGATTAGGCCTCTAGATCTCGTCCATGAAACGTTGACGATTCTGGAGTTTACGAATGAAGAACAAACCTAACAAGGCCGTAAACTCGGACGCATTTTTTGCTCGCTGCGCTCACTACAGATGCGCCGGTTACGGCTGGCGTTATGAAATGAAAATGAAAAATATACCTCATTTAGTTATATCGTATGACGAACATTATCCGAGTGTTATTTTCAATGAATTGAAAGAAAGTTTGGCTATTGATAATTTTGTGATTGATATTGAAGAAAGAGAAAGCTTTGGTCCTTTTGCGTGCCCTGAATGGTTTCTTCCTGCGGCAATTATGGCATACATCAGTAAATCATATTTTGATAGTTTTCTATCTGAAATGGGAAAAGACCATTACAGAATATTGAAAGAGAATTTATCGAAAATGCTGAATAGCTTGATGCCAAAACCAGATACAGAACCCCATTTAGTAACCTCAAGCGAAAAAAAATTAAGCAACAGTAATCCTTTTTCATTAGCATTTGCATTTTATGCAGACACAAACGATGGGAGAAAATTCAAACTCCTTATAGAAAAATACTCCACTGGCTCAAATTACCAGAATGATGTTGATCAATTTTTACTCTTTTTAGAGGAATATTATTCTGGAGACATTGAGTTAAAAGATATTGGCTTTGACGAGTCAGCCAGAATTCCAAGTAAAGACATTTTTATTCATTACAATAAAGATACAAAAAAAATTGAATGGCTAGATCATAGAAAATACATAAAAAGTTCACGATGGACTGTTGAGCGGAAATAAACTTTGCTGCGTTAAGAGCTGAATATACAAAGGGAGTACTAATGGATAGCTGGTGGCAACTGGGTGAATGGTCTGGAGTTTCTGGTGAAGAATTAGCTCTTTACAATATTACCTGCCCCTTTTGCATCGGAATATTAAGGGACAGACCACGGAATGAGCAGTTTGGTTCGGTAGGCGCTAGAGTATGATCATATTTTGGGAGCGATTAAGAAAAATTTTTAGGCAACTAACCTCCTTGTTACCCCTCGCTTGGTTCATTTAAATGCCTTGTTTAGGCATTATTAATTGTGTAACTATTTGTAATTATAAGGAAGTGCTGTTAATTCGTAATCAGTAGGTCACCGGTTCAAGTCCGGTTATCGGCTCCATCTTTTCAAAAGGTTAGCTTCACCAAGGAGATCAGCTAACCTTTTTCTTTTTTGCTTCTACCCTTGATGTCAAAAAGACTGTGGGTAAAGGTCATGATTCGCCCACGACAGTTGATTTAATCACTCCTTCATTGCAGATGGGGCAGGGCTTCTCAATGTAGTGCATGATGATATAGACATCCTCAGAACCGCATTCGGAGCATTGAGGCTCTTCTCTTTTCAGGTCTACGCTGAATTGCGTTTTACATGCTGCACACGCCATAGGGATGTAGGTGACTAATCGCTCTCCCAGTACTTTAGGGTCATAACCTTTACCAAGTACCTGCTCAAGTGTGGCCCGTTCTCCTGGGTGCTTGAGGGGAATGTACTCACCATGATCATCGATTACAAAATCAGGGATAGAGGGGAGGATGGTTTTGAGATTGCAGTGCGTACAGCTTGCTTCGACTATATTCATGTCTTTGTCCGTGCAGGGTTATCCCTAGTGGGCAGAACCCACCGGGGAGTGTAACAGATCGTTTTTTGGCTGAATACTCAAGGGTGCCATTTATCACGTTTGCGTCATTGCTCGATCATCTGCTTGTATTCAGGCGGGGCGAGCTGCTTTTTTCTTTTATGCTGTGTTGTGTTGCAGGATGCACAGTCCAGGCACTCGCACCCTTTGCCAAAGAATAACAGTTTACAGCAATCCACCGATGCCGATTTTCGGATTCACGTAAACAGGGCCGACCTTGAATGGAACCCCGATATCAAGACTTGCATAAGGCGAACACGCAACCATTACCACCAGTACCAAGGCTATGAGAATAAGCCGCCAGATCCATTTAGCCATTGTTTCGCTCCTCTGTGCTATTTGTATTTGTCCCATTCCTGGACCACAAAACCAGCGCCATTGGGATCGGTGAGAACTGCCACGGTTCCCTGCCGAACCGATTCCTGGGGAGCCATCAGAACCTGTCCACCGAGAGCTTTTGCTTTTTCTACCGTGGAGTTAACATCTGCAACCCGTATGTAAGCTACCCATGTATTGCCTATCTCTGGGCTCGGTTTTTCGATTACTCCTATGCGCGGTTTTCCATTGCTTTGCAGGTAACGGTAACGGATATCCCCGAAAGTCTTTTCCGCCATGTGATACTTGCCAACTTTTTGGTAAAAGGTGATGGCGGAAGGAACGTCTTCTGTCCAGATTTCATTCCATAGCCAGTCATTGATTTCCGGTTTGCGGTCAGCTGGATCGCCCTTACTACTCTGAACAATACCAAAAGATGCACCCTGTGGGTCTTTGAGTACAGCTATCCGCCCACGGTCGGCCAATGTAAAGGGTTGTAATATGGTTTTTCCTCCTGCTGTTGTCACCTCTGCGAGTGTTTGGTCAATATCGGCAACCGATAGCAGCGGCAACCAGTTGCTCGTTGTACGCGGCAGGTCAAGTTTGGCAATGCCAGCTATGTGTCGTCCGTTATGGCTCGCAAGCACATACCCACTGGAAAGCTCCTCGAATGACCAATCAAATAAAGTACCATAAAATGCTTTGGCCGATTTAATGTCGGGTGTCACCAGGTCGTGCCAAACGACTTTACCCGGCAGAAGAACTCCCGATTCGCCCAGAGGAGGAACATTCGGCAAGGTGGTCGCGCAGCTCACCATGGTAAGGACTGCCCCAAGGTAAACGGCCAGGCGACCAACCTGTTGAATTTTTTTGGTAATGCTTGACAGTCGAAGCCGTTGATAACGGAACGCCAGCTGCGTTAGGGATAATGCTTTTACCATTGGTCTTCCCCCTTTAGAGGTTTGAGCAGTGAGGATAAAAATTGGTAAAATGGTGGATCAAATCTGGAACATATCAAACCTATCAAAGTAGTCGCATGCTTGTCACCCCAATTTTTCCAGGATTCCAATGGGGCATACTCTATCGGGCGTACGACCATATAGAGAACGTTTGATGGTAAACGCGATGGTGGTTTGCTTGAGTTTACAGGTATATGGGCGTGAAGAATAAGAGGCGTACCACGAGAAGCCTGGGCTGGGACGCCCGCTTCCGTTTGTATGAGCATTCTCATCGGACCAGGTTGTAAGATGCGACATCAATGACGACGGGGATATTCGCCTCATGAGCATACATTTCTTTGAATTGTGAAATTGCTGGTGTATCGTCCTGCAGCAGGTCATCAAGGAACCGAGGGCTGCTTGATTGATATAAAAGTTGCGCTTTGACTGCTAAGGGATACCTGGCTTCCATGATAGGGATATCATACGAAACGATATCAGCGCCTGTGCCTTCTTGATCATCGATCGCATTGAAGTTCATATCAGTGGCAGCTTTTCCCGCAATCTGGGTAAATGAGGCCATCTTCCCTGACTGCTTATAGCCCCTGGGGGGAAGCCGATTGTCTTTGAGGTAGGAGGCAGCGTTCAATAAGGTACTGGTATGGTTGCCCGAGACATCGCCCATGATCGACTGGTAGATCTGTACCTGCTCCGGCGAGTTAATGACCAGGTGATGTGGTTCATAGGTGCTGTCTACGCCAACGATCTTCCCTTGAGGGGTATATTCTCCTGATGTGAAAATTATTTGTTTCTGCTGGTCTGTGACTGTGAGATAAAGCCATGCCCTTCTCGATGGAAATCCTGTAGGGAACTTGTGTCCTGTATTGTTGGTGACCCGAACATCTATGTGCAGCCGACTATTTTTTTGTTCTACTTTTACTATTTCAATTGCAGCCGCTTCACGGCTCAAGCGTTTCTCCGTTCTTTTGAGCGCCTTTGCATAAAGTGGGTTTGGCACCGGACTGCCAAGGCGATGCCTGTTATCCTTCAATAACCTCAGAATCAATGTATTGCCGCCTATAAAGTGGTGTTTCCAAAACGGCGATTGTTTTTCCTGGAACCAGGGAGGACGGTTGCTAATTTTTACCGGTTCATCGATTCTGGGCATATGGCAATCCTGGCACGAGAGGTAGCTTTCAGGTGCAGCGTATATACTGTTTGACCATTCAAGGTAGGGGGTCTGCTCTGGAAAGTTCCCTGCTATTTTCCCATCATCGGCAACAATTGGCGTGAAGAGGGTATGGCAGGTTGCACAGAACTCAGGTTTATCAACCTGTTCACCGTACATGGGAAGATAGTCAACATGATTGAGCATGGGATTGGGGAATACCTGCGTATAGGGACCAAATATTTTTCGCTCATCACTGATAGCGTAATTTCCTGAAAAACTTGACGGGTCACCCAATCCGTCTTTTTGAATCTGATGACAAAGCGAGCAGCTTACCCCGTCCTGGGCAAACACGCTGTTTTCAGCCTCAGAGAGTGAATAGGTGACAGCGCCATCCCGCTTCGCTTGGGTTCTGGCCATCGGCGCATGGCAGGTAAGGCATTTATCCTCAATTGTCTCTGCCAGTTGTGGATTGCGGACGATTTCAGATTCAAATTTGGCACGAAAGAGGGGGTCTCTAAATGAGTTGCCCATCATGGTCGGGTTCCAGTCATCAGCAATGGATAGATCATTTCCCTGACTGTCAACCAGGGCCGAAAAACTGGAGGTGTGGCAAAATGTACATTCGTCAGATGTGGTAAAAAGAGATGAAAACGCTGCAAATGCGGGCAAGCTGCCTGCAAAAAACAAAAAAACTGCGCAACTCAAAAGAATGAATCTGTTCACGGGTATCCTTGTCATCTCTTCAACCAATCCTGAATTTGTGACAGCCTAAAGCCTGGGTTGTGTGATCTATTCCCCTGTGCTCATTGGAAATGACTGGCTTGCATTAAACATCGCAGGCTCACCAGCCGCCCTGCATGGCGTCCAAGTGCGGCACATCGTACTATAATCGTCAATTTCTCCCCCTTCGTCAACAGTCGCATAGGTAATCTCCAGCGACCCTGATGATTATAGCAGGCTGGTTTGCCAGAGGAAAATTACCCTCTTTCATATTGTAGCTTATCTGTATTGTTCTTGTCGAAGTGGTCCCATTGGAGCATGGTGCATTTTGCAAAGGGGGGGCTTATGTGCAAGCGGTCCCATGAATTGATTCCAAGGGGATATCTACCTGGAGCGGTTGTGCTGATTAGAATTTGATATTTCTTTTCGCTCGTGCTATCGATATGTTAGTGTCACACAGTGGAACTGGGTGTCCATATTTCCTTTTACCGATGGCTCGTGATGGCGATGAGTGTATATAGCTATACCATTGATTCGGAAGATACCATTGTTGCAGTCTGTGATGGGTGGAATGTCTTTGCCCATAGCAATGGAGCTGATACGTCAATTATGAACCCCGCAATTCTTGGCAGTACTTTGTGGGAGTTTATAGGAAACGATGAAGTGCAGTATCTCTACAGGGAACTGGTCGTAAGAGTGAGAGAGAATAATGCTTTTGCAAATATTCCGATCAGGTGCGATTCTCCCCAGATGAAAAGGTATCTAAATATTAAGATAGCAAGCATGTATGATGGTTTTGTTCAGTTTGATAGCTCTATTTTACGGGTAGAGCAGAGGGAAGCCGTTTTCTTCTGCCCGGATGATCTCAGTGAAAACGATGAGTTTTTAAAGTGTTGCAGCTATTGTAAAAAAATTGAGACAGATGTCGATAACTGGGAGGAGCTTGAAGACGCTGTTGGTGTACTGGGCCTGTTTGAACGGAAAGCGTTGCCCAAAATAACCCATGGAATTTGCCCTGCCTGTTATGTAACCGTGCTGTCATCAATAGAGGCCCTGGATAAAGGGCAATATGCTCAACGGTGAGGGGGAGTTCTCTCCTGCACTCGGTTTTTTTCTCACCAACCTCTGTTTCCAGGTATTCTCTCCGGCCCATGTTGAGACCAAGGATGCGGGGCTAGACTACATCCATGCAGCAGTGCTGGGGTATTCCTTTTTCAATCCTGTGTCGATCAATCCAGTCAGATAGATCGTTATGCGCATCTCCACGGTCCCACCCTGTATTGCCTTCAGTTCTGCATCGGATTACGCTACAATGAATGCATGGCGGCATGAAAGGTATCCTGTTGCAGCAGGGTATTTGAAATTGTTTTTCCTTGACGTAGAGGCGCTATGCGAAACAGTATTGTAGCGATAATCGTTGTATCAATGATCATTCTGATCAGCTCGATATCTTACTTTCGACCTTTCTCTTCGGTGGTTGAGCCTGAAATTACTCCTGTCGAGCATGTGTCTCTGTATCACTATTTTTCAGGGGCCCTTGGTGGTGGTGTTGAAGAGACAGTCAACATTATCAATGGGTACAGTGACCAGGAAAAAATAATCGCCAGCGCGCTGGATCATGAGGCGTTCAAAAGCCTTATCATCTCCAATCTGGCAAAAGGAGACCCGCCCGAACTTTTTACCTACTGGGCCGGTACAAAAACACAGGAACTTGTGGCTCAGGGGTATCTTGAACCCCTCGACGATGTGTGGCAGACGTATTCCATTGGTTCTCGTCTTTCATCTTCATTGGTTGAAACAGCGGCTGTGTATGAAGGACACAAATATTTTTTGCCGCTGGACCAGCATATTGTTGTCTTTTTTTACAATGTTGCTGTTTTTGAGCAATTCGAGATTCAACCGCCCGAACATTTCAGTGAACTCGTTTCTGCGGCCGCCCTGTTGAAAGGTCGAGGGGTGACGCCTTTTGCATTGGGAGCGGTTGAGCGCTGGCCAGCCCAGTTTTGGTTTGATTACCTGTTGCTGCGCACAGCCGGGCCAGGGTACCGTGATTCACTGATGCAGGGAGAGGCCAGGTATCTTGATCCTCAGGTTGTCAGTGTCTACAAGCAGTGGGCCGAGCTCATCCGGCGCGGCTTTTTCAATACAGACGCCAATGCGCTTGATTGGGCGGCAGCCGTCAGGAAAGTGTGTACCGGTGAAGCGGCGATGACCCTCATGGGCTCTTGGGCTATCCAGGAGTTCACCGGCGATGCATGCAATGCCCAGGGAAAAAGAGATTTTGACTTTTTCGCGTTTCCCCGGATCAAAGAAAACATCAGCAACACTTCTATCGGACCGGTTGATGGCCTGGTCGTAACCAAAAAATCCGCGAACAGGGAACTCGCCAAAAAGCTCCTTCCACGCTTTCTGGACACATCGCCACAGCAGGCATTCAGCAGGGGATCCGGTGCCTTTGCAACCAGCCTGGACGTTCCAAAATCTCATTATTCACCACTCAAGCAGCGACTTTTCCAACACATTCAGCGCAGCGATTCATGGGCATTTGCTTATGATTTATCCACCTCTCCGAGTATTGCTGATTTTGGTTTAGACAGTTTTACAGAGCTACTCGCTTTTCCGGATCAGTACCTGGAAATTTTGGCCAATCTCGATCAACAGGCCCAGCACTATCATGCAATCAACTCACAATAATGTCTTTTTCGATTAAAATTGGCTTAAGTTTTGCCGTTCTCATCGTTTTTTCTGTACTTGTCGCTTCGATAAGTTGGTATGGAACGGTCGCGTCGATCAGAACCCAAAATGCCATCCATATTTTCAATAACGATCTGCAGCAGGAATTGGCGCAGTTCGCCATTGCTGAAGCGAAATACAGTACGGAAAGGCAGCCGGAGTACGCACAGAAGGTGTTTTCCTTTATCGCTTCAGTGAGGGAGCAGCTGCACCAGAAAACACATTTTTCAAGCCAGGGAGAGTCGCGGCAGCTGGTTGAAAACATTGCCAATGAACTGGAAGGTTACGAAGAAAATTTCCTGCGCTACAGCCGTTACGTCATTGACTATGAAGCATTGGAGAGCAGGCTCTACAAAGAACTCGGCAAGCTGGCCTCTGCCACCACTGTTTTTCTTCGGACTCATCCAAACCGAGGTGAGGAGGTCAGTGAGTATACATTGCAGGTAATGCTGGATAACCTCAAACATTTTTCAGCCTCTTTTGCCGAGTCCAATTCCCGAGAAAACCTTTTTCAGCAGATTGCTGAGCTGAACCATACCATAACCCCTTACCTCCAGCAGGGGGTTGAACAGGCTGTGCAGCTGCAGGCATTTAGGCTCAAGCGATCAGTCGGCGTTTATGCATCCGCTTTGAAAAAGTATTCTGCAACGCAGCTGCAGCTCAACGATCAAAAAAATCGGTTGGATCTTCAATTTCAAGCCTTACGCAAAAACGTTGAAAACTATGTTGCCTATGAACGGTTGATCGTGGAGCGGAATAATTTCAGGTACCTGTTCACGGCGCTGGGTATCACTGTATTTTCCGGTCTCCTGGCGATCTGTGCCGCCTTTTACCTGTCGAGTAGAATTGTCGTGCCACTTGCCCAGCTGAAACAATCTGCGCAGCAGGTGATTGCCGGTAACCTCGACACGGCGGTCACCGTTCACAGTCGTGACGAGATTGGCGAGCTTGCGCAAATGTTCAACGAGATGACGGAAAAGCTGCATAACTCGTTTGCCAGTTTGGATCGCTACAAAGAGCATCTTGAGGGGCTCGTTGCCACACGCACAAAAGAATTGACCCAAAAGGTAGAGGAAAAGGACCTTGCGGAAAAAAATCTGCGCACCAGCCAGAAAAATATTCAGCGTGTCATCGATCAGGTCCCATTGGGAATTATTGTCCTTGATGAAAATCTGGTTATTCAGCAATGGAATCCTGCTGCCCAGAAGATCTTCGGTTACTCCAAGAGTCAAGCGCTCGGCCAGCACACCTCTTTTATTGTCGCAGATGAAGATAAGGCGCTGGTTGCCGATGTCTTTACGAGCATAAAGAGCAAGAAAAAGGAATTGCGCAATACAAACGCAAACCTTACCCGCTCTGGTGAGCATATTCTCTGCAGCTGGTACAACGCCCCATTCCTTGACTATAAAAACGAGATCAGCGGTTTCATTTCAATAGTTGAAGACATTACCGAGAAGGATAAGGAGGAAAAAGAACATCTGAAAATAGCCAAGCTCGAGGCGGCGGGCGTACTTGCCGGTGGGATTGCCCACGATTTCAACAATATCCTTACCGGAATCCTGGGCAATATCAATCTTGCTCTCACCGATGATCAACTCAGTGAAGATACCCGCACGCTGCTCCGCAACTCAGAAAATGCATCAATACGGGCAAAATCGCTCACCGGGCAGCTTCTTACTTTTGCCAAGGGCGGTGAGCCTGTTAAAGAGACAACCTTACTTCGGGACATTATCAGCGAGTCGGCATCCTTTGTTCTCCATGGTGGCAACGTCTCCATTGAATATGCGTGCAGTGAAGAGGTCTGGCCTGTGGAAGCTGACAAGGGGCAACTCAGCCAGGTTATCCAGAATATTATTCTCAACGCCCGTCACGCCATGCCTGATGGCGGGACCATCCATCTGAGCTGTCATAACCTCCCCAAAGACCAACAGCCGCCTGAGGTGGAAGATCTTGCAGGCCAGAATTTTATCTGCCTGACGATTCGCGATCAGGGCATCGGCATGCCACAAAAAATAGTGGAGAGAATTTTTGACCCCTATTTTTCAACCAAGCAGGATGGCAGCGGCCTCGGCCTTGCCGTCACCTATTCCATTATCCAAAAACACGGAGGACATATAACCGTTGAGTCGGAACCGGGAGCTGGCACTACTTTTTACATTTATCTGCCCGCTTCTCCCCGAGAATTCCCTCAAGATCCTGATACGCCCGCCTTTGCTCCGTTTGCCGAACAGACCTGGAAAATACTGGTGATGGACGATGAAGAAATGGTTCGCAACATCCTGGAGGCTATGTTGACGAACCAGGGGCACGCCGTCTTCTGTTGTCGTGAAGGGCGGGAATGTCTGCGTATCTTTGAAAGGGAACTGCACCAGCAATCTCCTTTCGATCTGATCATAATGGATCTGACCGTTCCGGGAGGTATGGGCGGCAAGGAGACAGCACGCAAGATACTGCAGCTTGATCCCGCTGCTCAAATTGTTGTTGCCAGCGGCTACTCCAATGATCCAATCATGTCCGACTATCAATCCTTTGGTTTTATAGCCGCCCTGAGCAAACCTTTCACCTTTCAAGAGGTGCGTTCCACCATCGCCAAACTGCAGCAGGGGCAGGTCAGCAAGGAGGGTTCCTAAAAACCATAAACCGCCAGCACGATCTGGTCTGATGAAGAGAGGTGACAGAGCCGGTAGTGCAACAGCCTGACTTCCCCGCACATTTCTCATTGGTCCGCATTGCGGTACAAGTGTATGACCATCTCTGTGGAGAGGCGGTCCTCGCTGAGATTCCCCAGGGCTGGCCTCCTGGTGCTCTAGGTGGCAATCGAATGTGTCTGCAAGAATGGTGGAGGGATCCAACGCATTGTCCTTGTCAAGAGCGCACAAACAATTTAGTCTATCTTCCTGAACATAATAGATAATGTTTCTTTTTCTCCACGAGTGGTGCCCACTCTCGAAAAAAAACGAAGAACCAAAGGGGCATGTATGAAAGTGCGTTCAGTAATTATTCCTTTTTTTCTGTTGTTCCTCTCGCTCGGCTGCGCCTATGCTGCCGGCGATGTACATGATCCGCATGGGGCGGGCACCAACTTTCCGCCGACGTTTACAAGTTATCATGATGAGGAGATTCACAGTGTGCTTGGCATACTCAAGCATCGTATCGCCCATACTCCGTTTAACCTGTTAGCCAGCCTTATTTTTCTTGCAGCTATTGTACATACATTTCTGAGTAGTAAATTTCTCTCCTATGCCCATAAATGGAAGGCCGAGTACCAGAAAGAAATAGAGGCCGGCCGCAAATCAGAAAGTTCAACCCATATTCCTTCGGAAATTTTTCATTTTCTCGGAGAGATTGAGGTCGTGTTCGGGCTCTGGGCGGTGGTGCTTGCTGCGGCCATTGTTTTCTTCTACGATTGGCATACCTTTGTCGAGTATGTAAGCGGAGTGAATTACACTGAGCCGATGTTTGTGGTGGTTATCATGACACTGGCCTCTTCGCGTCCCATCCTGAAATTTTCAGAGCGGATTATGAATCGGATAGCGTCCGTTTTCAAGGGGACGTTGGCAGCGTGGTGGCTAACCATAATGACCATGGGGCCGCTTCTCGGGTCGTTTATTACTGAGCCGGCCGCCATGACCATCTCCGCCATGCTGTTGGCCCAGAAGTTTTACGAACTGCAGCCAAGCCATAGGCTGAAGTACGCCACCATTGCCCTGTTGTTTGTTAATATTTCAGTGGGCGGAACCTTGACCCATTTTGCCGCTCCCCCTGTCCTTATGGTGGCCGCACCATGGAAGTGGGACTTCTTCTATATGCTGACCACCTTTGGCTGGAAGGCGATTATTGGTATCATCATCTGTAATGGTATTGCCTTTCTCGTATTTCGCCGGGAGATCGCCGGTCTGGAGAAAAAATTTATGCTGTCCCAGCTCAAAGTGGAGATCAGGGACAAGTATATAGAGAGTGAATTTTTGAAAAATGATCTTAAACAGGCCGAAGAGCGTATTGGGCAAGATTTGCATTTGGAGCTCGATCGAATAAAGGAAGCAGCCAAGGAGTCGACCCTGACCGCGTGCAACTGTTTGGACAGCACGGATTGTTTGCTGTTGGAGGAGACCTTTGAGCAGGAGTTTGAAGACCTTAAACTGCAGCAGATGAGTGTTTCCGTTCCTGGCTTGCTTCCCCGGGACAAGCGGCCAAAGCTGTACGACCCCAACTGGGACCATCGCTGTGGAGATGTGCCGGGGTGGATCATTGCCGTTCACATAGGCTTCATGGTGTGGACGATTGTCAATGCCCATTATCCGGCAGTCTTTGTCTCCGGGTTGCTTTTTTTTATTGGTTTTGCCCATGTTACCTGGCCTTTTCAAAACACGGTCAACCTGAAGTCTCCCTTGCTGGTAGGTTTTTTCCTTGGCGGTCTGGTTATCCACGGTGGATTGCAGGGATGGTGGATAGCACCGGTACTTGGCAGCTTGAGCGAGCTGCCGCTAATGATCAGTGCCACCCTACTTACGGCGTTTAATGACAATGCCGCCATTACCTATCTGAGCACCCTGGTTCCCGGGTTTACAGAGAGCCTAAAGTACGCCGTGGTGGTGGGGGCAGTGACCGGAGGAGGCCTTACGGTGATTGCCAATGCCCCTAATCCCGCAGGCCAGGCGTTGCTGAAGAACTATTTCAATAACGGCATCTCTCCGTTGCTCCTCTTGACCTATGCTGCGTTGCCGACCCTGGTTATGGCCCTTTGCTTTCTCCTGCTTTAGCAGCAGGTGATTGCCTCAGTACCAGGGGGACGTCTGTGATGCACCCATGATCTGGTAGTGGAGAAAACGATCGTACCTGGCTGCAACATACAGACTCGCCTCGCCGGCCTTCCGGGCGTACCATAAGGGTACTTCCGCCCAGTTGATAAGGCATTGTATGGCCCAGAATCTGGAAGCGATGCGAGTCATTTTCCATCGCTGTTCAATCCGAAAGAGAGATACCTCCGCCGATCCTTGCCTGTTTGAGGAGAACAACCGAATTTTGCAATCCCTTCGGACCGTTTTCCTGACTGCTCTACGCTGACAAGGGGGAGGAGACCAATCGCATGTGCAATAGAGTGGTGGACGCAGGTAATTTCCTGCACTCGCCGCCTCAACTCCAGTCACAAGGTACATGGCTATGCAGAACAAGTGCAGGGTAGAATACAGACACAGCGTCTGTCCGCTTGATTGTCCAGACAGTTGCGGGATCATCGCCCGGTTGGAGGACGGCAAGGTGGTCTCGTTGACCGGTGATCCGGAGCACCCCATCACTAAAGGGTTTCTCTGTGCCAAGATGCGTCACTACACCGAGCGGCTCTATGCAGAGGATCGACTCCTTTTTCCTATGCGCCGGATCGGGGCAAAGGGTGAGGGGAGATTTGAGCGCATCAGCTGGGAGGATGCACTGGAACTGTTGAGCAGCCGATTACAGCAGGTTGTTGCGCAGCACGGAGGTGAGGCAATACTTCCCTATCAGTATGCAGGCAATATGGGGGTGTTGAACAGGAATGCCGGGTATGCGCTGTATCATAAGCTGGGGGCCAGCAGACTGCGGGAAACTATTTGTTCTGCAGCGGCTGGAAGGGCGTGGGACCTGCATTACGGCACCGTTCCCGGTAGTCCGCCCGAGGTCGCCGAAGATGCCGACCTGATTGTCGCGTGGGGCATAAACGTCAAGGTCTCCAATCTTCATTTCTGGCCGGTAATTCGAGCTGCCCGAAAAAAGGGCGCCCGGTTTGTGGTGATAGACCCCTACCGGAATGCGACCGCTGCCAGCGCAGACCTCCATCTGCAGGTGCTGCCCGGCGGCGACAGCGCAATGGCGTTGGGAGCCCTGAAGCACCTGGTGGAGAAAAACAGGGTGAACCGTGCGGCGATCTCTGAGCAGACGAGCGGATTTGCTCCGTTGGAGCGTTATCTGCTCCACACCCCATGGGAAGAGTTTGAAGCGCAAAGCGGGCTGAGTCGAGCAGCGTTGAAGGATTTTGCCGAGTTGCTTGCCGCCCATCCCAAAACCTTTATTCGCATAGGCATCGGGTTGAGTAGAAACAGCCGGGGCGGTATGAGTGTCCGTTCGATTCTCGCCCTAGCTGCAGCGCTTGGTTTGTTCAATGGATTGGAAGGGCAAGGCGTATTGTTGTCCTCCAAGGCTTTTCTCGGCGACAGCGCAGCTCTGCGCTCTCCTCATCTGGCATCCGGCAACCCTCGAGTGATCAATATGGCCCATCTCGGGCACGCACTGACCGCCCTCCAGCCGCCGGTTAAGCTCCTTTTGGTATACAATTCCAATCCGCTGAGTGTGGCACCAGACAGTTCCATGGTCAGAGCCGGACTGCTGCGGGAGGACCTGTATACCGTTGTGCATGAGCAGGTCATGACTCCTACGGCCCGTTACGCGGACCTCCTGCTGCCGGCAACCACCTTTCTTGAAAATGCCGATTTGTATACAGGCTACGGTCACTTTGTCCTCGGGGCAGTTGACCGGGTGATTCAACCCCTCGGTGAAGCCCGCAGTAATTTTGACCTCTTTCAGGACCTGGCCAGGACCATGGGCTTTAATGATCCTCCTTTCCGGCAGACGGCAGCGGAACGTATCCAGGCCTATATGGAGACAATCGATGGCTTGCCTGAGGAGTGTACTGCCTGGGAAGAGGGATTCAGCGGCTGGATTGAATCAACTCGAAAACGGACAGGCACCTCAGTGAAGGAACGGTGGCAGGTTCGCTTCCGGTTTAGTTGTGATGGCGAGCCTGATGTGCCCGCGTTTCCCTGTTTATTGGCTGGCGGAGAGTTTGATGACAAGGACTACGGTTCTCGTTACCCCCTGCGGCTCATCACGCCGCCGCACAGGGATTTACTGAATTCCACCTTTGGCGAAAGATTTCAGGGGCGGTTGGGCACGGTTTTGGTCCATCCACGGGATGCTGCTCTTTTTCACATCACAGACCGGATGGTCGTTACCCTTGAAAACCATCGTGGAAAGGTGAACCGGGTTGCCAGGGTGACAGAGGATACACAGAAAGGGCTTGTGGTTGCGGAAGGACTTTTCTGGTCACCCCACAGTTTAGCCCCTGCGATCAATGACCTTACCTCCCAGAAGACCACTGACATCGGTGCCGGGCCCACATTTCATGAATCAAGAGTGACCATCCGTCCTGCTGCCGACAGATGAGCCATCTTGTCGATTGCGCTCCGTTTGTTGCAATTTTTCTCTGACTGGTTTAGTTGAAAGGGAGACTATTTCCTTTGCAGAAGAGTGGGAAAACATGGACGTCATGAACGATTTTCCGGAAAATGCCAATCAGTTGTATGCACTGGCGATAGAAAGTACCTGCGATGGAATATGGGCCTGGCATGTTCCCAGCGGCAAGGCCTTTTTCAGCCCGCAATACTACGCTATGCTGGGGTATGAGGAAAATGAGCTGCCACCAACCTTCGCCTCCTGGGAGTCGTTGCTCCATCCTGATGATGACGTAAAGGTGCAGCGGGTGATCAACGACTCCCTGCAGGGCAGTACCGACCAATGGAATGTTGAGTACCGATTAAAGACCAAAACCAATGAATGGCGTTGGTTTATTGGCCGGGGCGTGGTGAGAAAGCGTGAGCAGAGCGGTGCACCCGTACTCGTGGTAGGAAGCCATGTGCGAATAGACGAGCAGAAGCGTCTGGAGCAACAGTTGCGGCAGTACCGTGAACTGCTTGAACGAAAGGTGGAAGAAGGAACGCAGGCCCTGCAGCAGGCCTCCTCATTGCTCGAGGCGACCTTTGATGCCATCCCCGATGTTTTAGGTGTTCAGGATAACCAGCACCGGATCATCCGCTATAATGCCGCCGGCTACGGGATGCTGGGCAAGTCCCATGAAGAGGTCGTTGGTAAAAAATGCTATGAACTCATCGGCCGGCAGAAAAACTGCGACAATTGTGCAACCCTGCAGACCTATATCACCAAAAAACCGGCAAATACCGTCAGATTCGAAGAAAGCCTGGGAGCCTGGCTGGATGTGCGATCCTATCCCATTCTGGACGAGACAGGCGAGGTCAGCCTGGTTATCGAACATTTACGGGATATTACCAAAGAAAAAAAGGCTGCTGAGGAAAAAGACCAGCTTAATCGGCAGTTCCTCCATGCGCAGAAAATAACCTCCCTCGGTACTTTGGCCGGCGGCGTAGCCCACGATTTCAACAACCTGCTGATGGGCGTTCAGGGGCGAGTGTCGATTATGGCACTGGAAATGGACAGGTCCGACCCCATGCAGGAACATCTTGCCGCCATTGAGGAATATATTCGCAGTGCATCCAACTTGACTGCACAGCTGCTCGGTGTTGCCCGGAAAGGAAAAAATGAAGTGGAGCCGTTCAATGTAAATGAACTGGTCGCCCATACCGCAACAATGTTCGGCAGAACCCACAAACACATCAAGATAGGCAATGAGCTGATGTCTCAACAGCTCTGCATCTCCGCAGACAGAGGGCAGATCGAGCAGGTTCTTCTGAACCTGTTCATTAATGCTTCCCAGGCGATGCCCGATGGTGGTGACCTTATCCTTCGCTCTTCATGCGTTCACTTTGATGAACATGAGCAACGACCGGGACAACTCCCCCCTGGGGCCTATGCTAAGCTCTCCATCATCGATACCGGGGTGGGGATGGATGAAACCGTACTGACAATGATATTTGATCCTTTTTTTACCACCAGGAAAAAGGAACGCGGGACTGGTCTTGGCCTTGCCTCGGCGTATGGCATCATAGAAAATCACAGGGGATGGATAGGTGCTGCGAGTACAGTAGGCAAAGGGAGCACCTTTGAAATATTTCTTCCCCTGAGTTCAGGTGTATCCCGCAAACAGCCAGTTGAGCGACCTGAAGGGCTGCGAAAAGGAAGGGAAAGCATCCTAATTGTCGACGATGAAGAGATCGTGGTGCAGGCGCTGCAAAAGGTGCTTGAGCGTCTCGGCTACACGGTATGGAGTGCAAACGGCGGGACAAAGGCGCTCGCAGATGTACGCCGGCTGGGCAGCCAGCTCGATCTGGTGATCCTTGATATGTTGATGCCGGGCCTGGACGGGAGTAAGGTGTTTGCGGGGATCAAGCAATTGAATCCAGACTTGCCTGTCCTGCTCTGCAGCGGCTATGCACCTGATGAGCAGATAGAGCGTTTGATCGGTGAAGAGTGTAATGGGTTTATTAAAAAGCCTTTTGGTGTTCAGGCATTATCTGAACAGTTGAGAGCAATCTTTGACCGGAAGTAGTGCCGCAAGGAAAGAACAAGGCAGTGCAGCAACGAATGCCTGCGCATGAAGTGTCGCTGCACTGCTCCGGATCGTTTTGGGCAATCTGTTACTGATGCGGTTTGTTCATGCGCTCACTGAGCAGTTCCGCCACGTGCTTGACCTTCATGGAAGATCCTTTGGCTTTCAAACCGCCCCGTATCTGCATAATGCACCCCGGACAGTCTGTCAGCAGGGTTGCTGCCCCGGTAGCCTCCACATTGGTCATTTTATTGTTCAGCAGTTCCCGGGAAAGTTCCGGGAACTTGGCCGAATAAGTGCCGCCGAATCCGCAGCAGACTTCTTCCTCGGCCGCCTCCCGGTAATCAGCGCCGGCTATCTGCATGAGGTTGCGCGGTGCCTCATGGACATCCAATCCTCTGCAGAGGTGACAGGGAGCATGGTAGGTCACTGACTGGTTGTCCCCGCTGAACTGTTCGGGCTCGACCTGGAGCACGTCATGGACAAAGGAGCTGAAATCAATAACCTTGGCGCTGAAGTCCTTGACCTTCTCCGTGTAGGCGGGGTAACCCTCCACCAGCTTGGGATAGCTGTGCTTGAGGTGGGAGGCGCAGGAAGCGCAAAGGGTGACGATATAGTCACACCCCTCTCCGGCAAAGGCATCGATATTGCTGCGCGTGATATCAATGGAAGCCGCTTTTTCCCCCATCATCTGTACTGGCAGGCCGCAGCAATTCTGTTCCATGGGGTAGGTCATGGCGACATTGTTGGCTGCAAAAAGTTCAACTGCCGCTTCCATCTGTTCCGGATAAACAAAGTCCTGTACGCATCCGGAAAAGAGGGCAACTTTGCAGCGCGGCTGTTTAATCTCCTGCTGCAGCTCCGGCCAGCGGTCACGAAATGGTTTGGCAGCTACCGTGGGGAGGGCCTTGTAGTCGTGCTCCTTGAAAAAAAGCATGGGCAAATGCCGCAGGAAACCATCGCCGGCTGCAACCGGTTTTTGCGCCCATTTGGCAACGCGAAGCAGGCGATGAAAGAGCTTTCTGTTTTTGAGCACCTTTCCCAGCAGAAGCGAAGGGGTTGGCTGCCCCTCTTCTTCCTGGATGCGAATCTGTACCTCTTTGATGAGTCGCGGCAGGTCAATCCCGGCAGCACAGATATCTTTGCAAGCCTCACAGTTGATACAGTTCTGGACCAGGTTTCTGGCCTTCTCGGTGCCGTGGAAAAAGTAGGTCAGGATCAGGCCGATAGCGCCGATGTAGATGTGGCCCATCTTGTGTCCACCCACCAAACGATAAACCGGGCAGACATTGGCGCAGGCTCCGCAGCGAACGCAGCTTAATACCTGCGAGAACAGCGGGTCGGCTGCCATTTCCATTCGGCCGTTGTCCAGCAGTACGAAATGGATCTCTTTCTTCTCGTTTTTGCCGGTGGCACAGTCGTTGGCCCCGGCAATCCAGGTCACGTAGGAGGTAATCTGCTGACCGGTGGCATTCTTGGGAAGCACCTTGAGGATGCGGAGCGCGTCATGCATGGTTGGGAGCAGTTTATCCAGACCAATCAGCGCAATGTGCACCGGTGGCAGGGTGGCAGCCATCCGGGCGTTCCCCTCATTGGTGACCAGACCGATACCGCCGGTTTCCGCAACAGCGAAATTGGCTCCGGTGATGCCGATGTCGGCATCGAGGAACTTTTGCCGTAGCTCGCGACGTGCTACCTTGACCAGCTGTTCGATGTCCGGCTCCTGCTGTTTACCGGTGACATCGGTGAACAGGTCCTTGACCTGGTAGCGAGACAGATGGATAGCCGGCATTACCATGTGGGAGGGGCCTTCATGGCGTAACTGGATTATCCATTCGCCCAGGTCGGTTTCGGTCACCTCAAAGCCCTGGTCTTCCATGGCATGGTTGAGCAAAGTTTCTTCCGCGGTCATGGATTTGGCTTTAATGACCCGGCTGGCGTTGTGATCTTTGCCGATTTGGCAGATGATCGCATTCGCTTCGTCTGCATCTTTGGCCAGGTGGACCTTGACGCCGGCGGCCTCGGCATTTTCCTTGAAGGTGGCATAGAGTGCCTGCAGGTCATCGGGGCCGAACTGTTTGGAATCCGCCACCTCCTGAATCAATCCCTTCACGTCCATACCCGCAAAGGCCTTTGCCCGGCCTTCGCGATAGGCAACGGCAAAGGTGTCCAGGGTCTTGCGAAGGAAGTCGTTATCCAGGGATTCCCTGCACTCAGCTTTGTATTCCTTCATGTTGTGTGCTTGTTGCATGGGCTAATCCTCCAACAGTAATATATGCAGTTCCAGCGGGCCGTGAACTCCAAGGGCAAGGACCCGTTCGATGTCGGCTGTACGGCTGGGACCGGTGATAAAGGCGGTGAAATTCGGTTTTCTTTTTGAATGATCAACCAGAAAGGATTCTGCATCATAGCTGTCGGCGACGATTTTTGATGCAGGCAACAGGCAAACGTGGAATTCGCTCAGCATGGTGGCCAACCGCAACTCCTCGTTGGAGCTGTCAATGACCAGGGTGCCAGTTTCAGCTATCCCGATGTCGGCAATCGTAAAGCCGATATCGACCCCGGCTCCATGATTACGCATGCCGGAGTTAACATAGAGAAAACCGTTTTCGGTACAGAGCTGTTCGAGCTGGGCATCGATTGCCGGTTCAAGTCCTGGTGCGGCAATGATTTTGCGCTGCTTTGTCTCGCACAGCTCTCCAGCTTTGTCAGAGAGTGGAAATTCACAGCCTGCAACCTGGATTTTACAGGCTTCTTTTTCGTCGCAGAGCGTAACCAGGTACGCAAGGGCCTGGTCTATTGAGGCTACCGGTTGGACAACCGCAGACACGGCCTCGGCTTGTTGGGTGAAGCGTGCACTAGGGTGATGTTCACCTGTCATGGTGTTTTCTCCTTACAAATCACGGGTAGAAGTGGTTATTCTCATCGATCTGTTGCTCCATGTTGAACGGGCTGGCTGTCATACAGCAGCTTTCGGGAAAAATGCAGTCTCAAGTAGATGCAACTTAGTTCGAAAAGTGCCGAGTCGGGGAGTATGAAAGGGGTACGGTATACTTGCTAGCAGATGGTATGCCATGTGTAATTTTTTTTATTAACCGTGTAAAATCTGCTGGATGGACGGGTGAAGCGGACCCAGGGGGCACGGGAAAAGGGAGAATGTGTCTTTTTTCTAGGACCGGTTTTGCCAACCCTGGAGCAGTATGGGTGAGTAAGCAGAGGGTGGCACCACTGCTGCACAGGTTCAGTGCAGATTCTTTTTTGTCATAATTGCTGGAAGAACAGTATGTTGAGTTGAAAATTCAGGGTCATTTATAAGCTTTTCAGCGAAAGCCTTGCTGTCTGTAAATCAGGACATCAGCGCTGAGAATAATACGGCAGGGGTTTATCGTTCCACCATATGCTGTTTTGTTCCTGTTGCTGCTATACCTCGAGGGTGAGGTCGTATTTTTTCAGTAACAGATAGAAGTGGGAACGGGAGAGACCTGATTTGTTTAATATATCAGGCACGTTGCCGTCGCATTGTCGAATGGTCTCCCCCAGGTAGACTTTCTCGGCCGTGGCCTTGAATTCTTTGAGCGGGGGCAAGGTGGAATCGAAAATATCCTCAAAGAGCTGTTGTCCTATTTTTCGTACATTCCCTTCCGGATCAGGGGCCCCTTCTGTTGCAGCGAGATCTTTTGCACCGGTCAACTGTTCTATTTGCTCTTTGGCAACTTTCACCCGCAGTTCCCTGGAAAGGTGGACGCTATACAGGATGCCCTCATCTCCGGCATTGATGACCGCCCGCTCCAGAATGTTGAAGAGTTCGCGTACATTTCCCGGCCAATCATAGCGCTCAAGAGTATGGAGAAAATCATCACTTGTTGCTTTGAGGGGAACACCGAATATCGAGCACAGCTGTTCAAGCCGGGAAGCGGTAAGCTCGCCGATATCCTGCCGCCGATGACGAAGAGGAGGCAGGTGGATGCGGATGGTTTTTATTCGAAACAGGAGGTCTTTACGGAAGGTTCCCTGTTCAACCATCTGGTCCAGGTCTTTATTGGTAGCGGCAATCAACCGAAAATTACTCGTCGTCTCTTGGGTGTCACCCACAGGGCGAAAATGTTGTTCCTGGAGTACCCGAAGTAATACCTTTTGCATGGAAAGCGGCATTTCGCCGATCTCGTCGAGAAAGAGCGTGCCGTTGTCCGCCAGTTTAATCAGGCCGATCCGATCGGAAAGGGCGTCGGTAAAGGCCCCTTTCCTGTGGCCGAATAGGGTTGATTCCACCAAGGACTCTGTGAGGGAGGCACAGTCTACGACAACGAATTTTCCCTTGGAGCGATTGCTGTTGGCGTGAATAGTGGTTGCAAAGAGTTCCTTCCCTGTGCCGGTCTCGCCGGTGATGAGTACGCTTGCCTCGGAGCGGGCAGCTTTGGCTGCAGTCTGCAGACAGGCGGTTATGACAGGACTTTTTCCGATAACCGTGTTGACTGCGAGTTCCTCATGTTCTTTTCTTTTTTTCTTTTCTTTACGATAGGTCAGGGCCCTGTTCAGGGTCAGTCGAATTTCCCTGACACTGGATGGTTTGAGGAGGTAGTCCCATACCCCGCTCTGAATGGCCAGTTCGGCTCCATCAGGATCACCTTTACCTGTGAGGATAATGACCTCGGGCGGATCGGCCAGTTCCATGATCTGCGGGAGCATCTCAATGCCATTGCCATCGGGCAGACGAACGTCAAGAAACACCACATCGTACGCAGAACGGCACAGTTCGTTGTATCCTTCCTCCAGGGTGTAGGTCTGGGTGCAGGTATGTCCCATGCGCGAGATAAGGCTTTCCATGGTTGCACAGGTATCCTTGTCGTCGTCGATTATCAGCATGTGTTCCATGGTCATTGTCTCCGAGCAGCCAGGGCGCTGAACGCCTGCTCTAGTTTTTGTCGGTCATAGGGTTTACGAACAACTTCAATAATATTGGGGATCCCTGCTGCAGCGGCCGCTGCCTCCTCTCTGCCTGACACCAGGATAACCGGCAAGGGAAAGAGTTTGTTGGCCAGTTCCACGCCGCTGCACTCGGGCATGTCGTAATCGGTGAGCACAACATCTATGGTGGTTGTCTCGCTGTTGGCCGTCGCAAGAGCCTCGGATGGTCGCTGGACCGCAATTACCCGATATCCCATATCCTGCAGGATTCGTGGGGTGGAGTCAAGCTGATCCATGTCATCTTCCACAAAAAGAACGGTAGCATCCTCTGTGGGCAGAGCTGTTTTCTCTGTTGGTGCAGAGAGCTGCCTTTTTTCCGTAACCGGAAAGTAAAGGGTAAATTCGGTACCACGTCCTTTTTTACTTTCCACCCGTATTACTCCCCGGTGTCCGCTGATGATTCCATGAACCACCGCCAGCCCGAGTCCGGTGCCTTCGCCGATATCCTTGGTGGTGAAAAAAGGATCAAATATTTTATCCACCACGTCCTGTGCTATGCCCGGGCCGTTGTCTTTGACCCGGAGGACAGCATAGTTTCCAGGATCAAGTCCCAGCTCCCCGGCGTGGGGACCCACCAACTCGATCTGTTCCAACAGCAGTTGCAAGCTGCCGCCGGAGGGGCTGAGGGCCTGAAAGGCGTTGGTGCAGAGGTTGAGGATGACCTGGTGCAGCTGGGTGGGGTCACCCAAAATAAAGCATTCCTTCTCCCCCAGTTCTGCTGAGACAGTGATGGAGGAGGGCATGGACGCGTCCAGGAGCATCAAGACTTCGTTGATCACTGTGCGGACATCAACCACCTGAAATTGTTCCATGGTCGGCCGGCTGAAAGAGAGAATGCGTTTGACCACCTGTCCACCACGGCGGGCGGCCTTGAGCACCCGTTGCAGATCCTTTTCAGTTTGGCTTCCGGGGGGGACGTCGTCAATGGCGAGTTCGGTTGAGTTGATGATGGAGGTAAGGATATTGTTGAAATCGTGAGCTATACCACCGGCCAGTGTACCGATGGCTTCTAATTTCTGTGACTGAAGAAGCTGTTTTTCCAGGTTTTGCTCCCTGGTCACGTTTTCGGCGGTGCTCAGGATGCCGAAGAGTTTACCCTGGGGATCACGCAAGGGGACTTTATTGACTTCTATCCAGCCCAGTTCGCCGTCCTGAAATTCGATTTTTTTTCGGATTTTACGAACCGCTTTGCGGCTATTCACCACTGCAACGTCAGCGCTGCGCGACCATTGTACGTAATCGCTGTCATACACCACATCCCTGGTGGAACGCCCTTCAATGGAATCAAGGTGTTCAATCCGGAAAAATTCCATAAAAGCGCGGTTGGCGCCGAGGTATTTGCCGGATATTTGTTTCCAGGAGACCAGTTGGGGAATCGTGTCCATCAATGTTTCCTGAAAGGCGAGCTGGTCAATTACTTTCCGTTCAACCCTGCGCCTGGCGATCATGTTGCTGCCCAGGAGGACAAGGGCGATACACAGGAGCAGAATGGAGATCATAATGGTCCAGAAAAGTTCTTTGGGCAACTCATAGAAAGCGTGGGGGGCGTTGAGGATCACTGCATCGCTTGGGAGCAGGTCCCTGTCAATCCCCAGCCGCTGCGTGACCGTGTAGTCAAACATATACCTGCCGGCAGCCCCATGGACAACAGGGATTGCCTCAGCCGATTCTCCTTGCAGCACCCTCAAGGCCATCTCCGCCGCCTGCCTGCCGTGAATGATGCCGGAGAGCATGTAACCGCCGACAGCTCCATGGCCAAGTAAAAAATCCCAGGCCGTGTAGATAGGGATGGTGGAGTGTCTGTAAATTGCAGCCATCACCTCTTCTGCAACATAAAACTTACCCTCAATAGTCTGGTACCAGGGGGTGAAGAAGAAAATGGTGTCGTCGGAAAGCTGTTGAGCACGCTGCAGTGTTTCTTTGAGGGGAAGCTGAAACCAGAATTCAACCTGAATATCGTTTTCGTGGGAGTGCATCATGGCATGAACCTGCCGTTCTATCGCTCTTCCAGCAGTGGATTGGTCGCCGACTACCACCATGTTTTTTACTTGCGGATGCAGCGTTCTGGCTATGGCGATGGTAGCGGGAAGATCAAAGCTTTCCACTACACCGGTGATGTTACCGCTGGAGAGATCAACGGAGGCAATATCGTTAACGCCGCAGAAAATGATCGGTATACCTGCAAACAGCTGGGAACGATAGTGGAGGACAAAGTTGAGGGCATCGTTATCGGATACGATGATCACATCAAACTGTTCGTTCCGGAATTTTTCTCCATACAGGGTTGCCAGGTGAGAGTTGATGTAATCATAGTTGTACTTTTTGGCATCCATATACTCTATCTGCAGATCCACCTTGTAGTTGCTTTCATCCACTACCGAGCGTATTCCCTCCAGCAGTTGGTCCGACCATTGATACCCGTGGTGGTAGGAATTGAGATACAGAACATTTTTATTTTCAGGGGAAGCGGTTGCCAGTGACAGGGGGAAAAGGCCGCTAATGCAGGTCGCCAGGATAAATAATCGAAAAGCAGGCATGCGTATAGAACTCGGTAAAAGGGATGTTTGCAGTTAAAAAAGGCTTGGATATTCACACTATGATAAGCATATTTCAGGCCGGATGATCAGAAAAAATACTCCTTGCACTCAGGAGGCTGGAGAACAGCTGGGAAAAAATTCAGACAGGATGTGCTCCGTTTAAGGCCGGAAAACAGAACCGTTTTGAGAGAAAGGGAAAGCGATTCAGTTGCTTCTTGCCGGCGGGTTGAGTTGGAGAGGACTGTTTCGGATACCTGGCCATATACGCAGAATGCCGAGGCAGGCCCTGATGGCAATCCACGCGCCGATGGTCACCCATATGTACTCCAGGGTGGTGGTACTGGTAAGATGCATAAGCCAAAGAACTGCAGCGGCGAACACCGTAGCCACCAGGACACCATTTCTCAGGAAGGGAAAATCACCGGTGCCCCAATGGATGCCGTCAGTGATAAAGGCCATGGCGGCGATGGGTTGCAGCATCGCGGCAATGGTCCAAGCAGGGTAAAAATAATCGAGCCCGGAAGGTGGAACAAACAGTACTGCTGCTCCTGAAGAACCGGTAAGCATCGCACCCATCAGCAGCGTGCCGACCAGGAGGCTTTGCATGGTGACAAACCTGGCGACCTGTCTGGCCTGCCAGCGCTGTCCTGAGCCAAAGAAAAAGCCGACAACACTTTGGGCGGTGATAGCTGAAGCATCCAGAAAGAGATTGGTGAATACCCAGACCTGACGGACAGCCTGGTGAGCAGCACCGACGTTAGCTCCCAGCAGGGTAGCCATCCGGGTGGCAAGGAGGAGAAAGAGGATCAATGTCCCGGTTCGAATAAACATATCCCTGCCGATCTGCAACAGTCTGGTGATATCGCCGACCCGTATGGCACGGGTAAAGCCAAGCTCCCTGTAGACCAGGAAAACAGCCCATGCCGCGCCCATAGCCTGGCTGATCACGCTGGCCAGGGCTGCCCCGGCTATACCCATAGCCGGAAACGGTCCGGGGCCGAAAATCAGCAGCCAGTCCAGGATAATGTTGAGCGCATTCACGGCCACTGCAATGGAGAAGGGGGAGCGCATGTCGCCCAAACCGTAAAGAATGCCAACGGCGGTCATGGTAAGGAGCACCGATGGTGCCCCCAGTGCACGAATGTGTATGTAGGTTGACGCATGACGCAGGACCGTTCCCTCCGTCCCCATCAAGGCTGCCAGCAGTTCAGCGTAATGCCAGGTTATTGCTGCCATTACCAGGCCAATCGCCGCTGCCGTAACCAGGGCCAGGCTTCCTATTCGTCTGCCCTGCAGCAGGTTATCGCTTCCCTGAGCGTGCGAGATTTCCGTCTGGCTGCCTACACTGAGAAAGTTGAAGACCCACAACCCGCTGGTAAGGATAACGGTACCAGCACCAAGGGCGGAGAGTGCTTCTGCCCCCAGCCTGGAGATACATGCGGTATCCACCAGGCCGGTCAACGGTTCGGCAAGCAGCGAAAACAGGACAGGAGTCCAGAGGAGCAGAAAATTGCGATAGGGAGCGCTCAGAAACTCCTGTATGGAGGAGGCCTTCATTGAGTAAGTATGGAACGAAGAGGAGGGCGGTGGCAGTCGAAAAACGACGCTGCCTGGTGCTCTCCCAAGGAGAGGAGCAGGCTACGGAGCCGGGAAGCGGAGAGTTTCAGCACTTTTACGCTTCAGCATGATCCTTGGATTGTTTTCCGCATATATGTTCAATGACAATTTTCCAGACGCGGACGTTGTCCGTTGAAAGAGCGCTGAAATCCCATTCCCGGTCCGAATAATGGGCCATGATCTGGTGGAGACCGGCAACTTTTTCCTCAGCGGTTAGCAGTTCGGTTATGGCACCGTATCCGATAACCGATTGGAACGAAAAGGACCAGTGGCAGGGTTTCTCCGAATGTTGAACCAGCTTGACCTCACGTTCGCACTCAAAACAGACTTGGGGATTTTCCTGGATATACTCAATCTTTTTCCCGGCATGAACCGCTGAATGAAAGTAGATTGCCTGCCCGTCATAGCCAAAGGAAACCGGTACAATGTAGGGGCGATTATCTTTTGCCAGGCCGATCCGGCAAATCATGCTGTTGCGGACAACCTCTGAGATAACCTCGGGGTCTTTGATTTGTTTATCTGCTCGTCTCATGATGGTTTTTCAAGGAACCTTGTTCCCACGCCGGGAGGAGTGAGTGTTGAGAAAAGAGCCGGACGCATGGCGGCTCCGCGATCCACCTGGAGTGCTGTCCTGTCCCAACCACCGGCGCGGGCCAATATACGCCATTCTTTTTCATGGACTGATCAATCTACATATCTTTTCGAAAAATGACAAAATGCTTAAGAGAATGCGGTCTAGGAAGAATGGGCAATCACAATGCGACATTTTTCATTCTGCTCAAGGGCTGCTACCAGCGCCTCACGGGCATAGCCCTGGGCATCCTCTATGGCTATTTCCTGTACCTGATCGAGCAGCCATGGACGTGTTTGAAAAAAGGTCAGGATGGTACCTGTCTTCATCGTGACCCCGCCGCGCAGCAGCTCTGCTCCTCTGTCCTTGGCAATAGAGTTAAACAATTTGAGGTATATGGCTATTTTTTCATGGTTCACTTCGGCTTGGTCAGCGGTATGGTGCACAGATCGAAGGTGCGAGTGAATGCTGTTTTTGCGGTATATGGCTCCTGAGAGACCGGGCATGGCCGCAGAAAGAGCGACCACCGCATCTGACTCCGTCAACGGGGCATGGACATCATCCATGGCCGTGCCATTGAGAAAAATGGTCTGCACTTCGTTGTCGATATATTCGGGGGTGAACCCCGGGATTTTCTCCAGAAACGAGAGAATGGATTCCCCGGCAGTGGTTTCAATCTCAATCCCTGACTGCAGAAGGGTGGTGAATTTTTCCATTCCTTCATCACTCAACTTGATCGTGATCGTCGGTGGCTGGGGCACGGAAACGGGAGTGGCCGCATTGATGGGAGTGGTCATTGATATTCTCCTGGGCTTAACGTATTGAAGAGGTGGTGTTGTCTCTGGAATAAGCGCTTGCAAGCAAAGCAGACAGTGCGTTGACTGTACAGGTGATAAAGCCGGTTTCCCCAGCTGTACCCCTCCAGAAAGGTTGTTCAACCGGTTGCCTTATGGGTTCCGGGGAAAAATGGATGCAGTCGCAGGGGCATGGCAGTTCCTGGCACATGTTTAAAACACCTTTCAGATAAAGCGTTGGATAATGGTGTCGATTATCTGGTCCATGTTTTCTACGGTGGCACCGAATTCGTCACACATTTTTTGTGCGTATCCCCGTAGCGCTGGATCTTTAAGGTCGCGAAGACGTGCCATGCGGTGCGTACGCCGGCCAATGCAAAAAAGCAGTTGCTCTTTTGGCGGCAATTGCAGAAACTCTTGAACCGGGGCAAGGATTTGTTGTCGTTGTTCCGGAAGGATCCCATCGACCTCGGGCAGGAGGTTGAGGATATGATCGCTGCGTATGGTGCTGCTTATTCCATCCAGGTTTTCCAGAAACAGCAGCAGTTCCCTGGCAGTTTCCACATCCCCCATTTTGTCAAACTGTCCCTGGAGGTAGGTGCTGGTGAGCGGTGCTCCCTGGGGAAGGGCCAGGGTACGCAGCCTGATATAATCCGGGTTGATCTGATTAAGGGCATCAGCGGTTTCCAGAGCGTTTTCCCGTGAGAGGCTCCTGCCTCCAAGACCGGGCATGTAGTACTCGGATAACTGGATGCCAGCTTTTTTCACCTTCTGTCCCGCCAGTACCTGGGTTGCCTTGTCGACACCTTTATGTACCATTGCCAGCACGGTATCTGAACCGGATTCCATCCCGATGTGGATGCGATTGAGCCCTGCCTCTGCAATCCGCTGCAGGTCGGCATCGCTGATTTTTGCAAGCGTCTGTGAACGGGCGTAGGAGGTGATGCGTTCTATCCCCGGAAATGCTTCACGTAACCTGTTGAGGATGCGGATAAGGTCTTGCGGGCGAATGATCAGGCTGTTGCCATCCTGCAGAAAGACGGAGCGCATGCCTCCGGCAACGAATGCATGTGCTGCATACAGTGCCTGCTGGTCGGTGGTATCGTCAATTTGTCTGTGCAGTCGGTTTGCGCCGGAGCGGTTCGGGTGTTCCCGCTTTTCGAGAATGGCGTCGACGTGAGCGCGGACCGTATCAATGTCCCGCAGGACATGGTCAATGGGACGCCTGCTGAACTGTGCCCCCTTGTATACCGGGCAGAAGGTGCACCTGTTCCATGGGCAATTGCGAGTGATACGGATAAGCAGACTTTCCGCCTCGCTCGGCGGACGTATGGGGCCCTGCTCAAATCCTGTATAAGGTTGCTGTTCTTTGCTGTTTGGCTGCGGCATTTTCCGTATTATTCAAGGAAGTGGTTAGAGAGGGCGATCGCCGTGGCAGACTGTGTTTTTCTCCCGGGAGGCGTAGGAGGTGATCAAGGTTTCCGTTGCCCTGCGGAAGGCCGGAACCCCGCCGGAAGAGCGTGCTACAATCTGAACCCCAACCAGAAAAGAGAAAAAAGCATAGGCAGCGTCTTGCTCTTTTCCACTGAAAAATAATGAGTTGTCTTCTCTTCCCTGGGAAAAGACAGTGGAAAAGGTTGCAACAGTATGCTGGATAGTTTGTTCTAAAATATGCACAGAGCCCTCTGCCAGGGTATTGCTGTCCGTACTGATTGAGCCGACAAGGCAGAGTTTGTTGGCGGCAAGGCCAGCTTCAAAGACAGCTGCCAGTTTGCACAGTTTTTCAGGAGCAGCCCCTTCACCGTCTACTATTTGGCTGTAATCCGCCCCATAGGTGAGTCGGCACCGCTCAAGCAGGGCGTCGATCAGGTCTGTCTTTTTGGGGAAATGGTGATGAATGCTAGCTTTTCGAATCCCCACGCTGTCACTGATGTGTTTATAGCTCATGGCATTCACACCAACAGTTTGTATGAGGTCTTCTGCCACGTCAAGGATTTGTGTTCGAGTATCGTTCATAGGTTACCAGCCTACTAAAAGGTAGGTTTCGTGTCAAGTGTTTTGCATAAGGCATAGCTGGCAAAAGGTGAGGATCGAATCACGTCCATTGCTGCAGGGAATGCTGGCTACAAGGACGAGGTGGGGTAGGGTGAGTGAGGACACTGCGCCGGCATCCGGCTTATTTTTTCATCTTGTGGAAGTATATGGGCACCAGGGCTATCCATTCCAAACGGTCCTCAAAACTGATGGCCATGCCCCCCTCGACCAGGCGAACAACCTTTCCTTTCAGCTGATCGATGACCAATCGACTGCTGGTACCCTTGAGCGCAATGTGCAGTTCACAGGCACAGCCCATTTCAGGCGTGTTTTCTGCCTCGACAAAGACTCCTAGTGCACTGATATCACGTAATCTCCCGTGATACGTACTTTCAGTGGAAGGTACATGGCAGACGATATCCGCATTAAACGGCATGCGAAACGCTTTTCTTCGATCCTTTGCTTCGTTCAAAGTCCGTTCCTGTAGAGTGGGTGGTTGACAAGTGAATGGACAATGCAGCTCACGCTGTGACCATGGCCAAAACAGCCTATATTACCCTGTTTGCTTGGCTTTACAAGCAGAGAATCTCGGCCTGTGAACCGGGGAGGGATGGAACGAGCAGGGGGGTATGGATATTGGCCGCCCAATTGTACTACTATAATAATCTAATTAAATTGTAAAATTTTTTAAAAAGAGTATTTTTACATAATGGTTGACCAATTTTTAGAAAAGGTGAGCAGTGACCGATAAACAACCACCCGAAAAGCATGGAAGCGGGTACCAAAGCGTCATCGAGCAAATTCGACAGCTTGTTGTTGACGGCGAGCTGCATCCTGGGGATCGATTGCCACCTGAGAGAATTCTTGCCCAGTCCTTTGGCGTTACGCGGAGTGTTGTTCGTCAGGCCCTCCAGGCGCTTGGCGAGCGAGGTATTGTGGAAAGCAGGCAGGGTGACGGCACCTATCTTATGGCAGAAGGGCGAGCCATTGCCCCAGTTGCGGCCTTACTTAGAGAGATGCTGCGATCCGGTGAGGATCTGCCCTCTATTCTCGAGTTTCGGCAATTGATCGAACCGCAAATAGCCGCTCTTGCTGCAGAACGGATTACCCCAGACCAGCTGGACAAGCTGAAGGTAGTGCTCTGTGATCAGCAGAACGCTCTTCTTCAGGGGAAGCCGGTCCAGCATCTGGATGCCGAATTTCATCGTCTGCTTACGCTCAGTACGGCGAATCCTGTCCTGTGCCAGGTGATGGAGACCGTCCGGTCGGTGGTTGATCAGACCCGGTCAGCATGGCTGCAAAGCCGGCAGCGGGCCTTGCAATCGGTGGAAGGGCACCTGCACGTGATTCAGGCCCTGGAAACAGGGGATGCACAGGCGGCCTACACGGCTATGCAGCGCCATATCGCCCAGGTGGAAACTTCCATCATGGGATGCACGCCCGAAGATGAAGAACAACGAGAGTGACCCGAACCTGAGACGACGCAGAGCCTGGGCGTCACAGGTCCGGGAAACATTGAGAAATGATTCAGTAAATCATAATCCGGAGCAATGGATGCGCCTCTTGCTGCCATTGTCGACCGGTAAGGAGGCCACATGTCGCTGGAACTCGTGTTGATGTATCTGCCTGTTGGATTTATTGCAGGTATTCTTGCCGGATTGCTTGGTGTTGGCGGAGGGTTGATTATCGTTCCTATGCTGGTGTTTTGTTTTGTCAAGCAGGGCATTCCAACCGAGGTTATCATGCATTTGGCCTTGGGGACCTCGCTGGCAAGCATCATTTTCACCTCCATCTCCAGCTTTATGTCGCATCACCGCCGCCGAGCTGTTGACTGGTCGATTGTGCGCGTGATCATTCCCGGTATCCTAGTTGGGACCTATCTCGGCACACTTGTGGCCTCGAAACTGTCCACGGAGTTTTTAAAGGTTTTCTTTTGTATCTTTCTCTACTCGGTCGCCACTCAAATGATTCTCAGTAAAAAACCCAAAGCCTCTCGAGAACTTCCCGGCTTTGCCGGTATGTTCGGTGTCGGCAATGTGATAGGGGTGGCTTCGAGCCTGGTCGGTATCGGCGGTGGTTCTCTTTCTGTTCCATTTATGATCTGGTGTAATATTCCAGCCCACCGGGCCATTGGTACTTCTGCTGCCATCGGATTTCCCATAGCCGTAGCAGGTGCATTCGGGTATATAGTCAACAATCTTGGTGCGACCGGGCTTCCTCCCTATAGTCTTGGCTATGTCTATCTGCCCGCCTTGGTGTTTATTGTCAGCCTGAGTGTGCTCACCGCTCCCCTTGGCGCCAGGTTGGCCCATGCCCTGCCAGTGGACAAGTTAAAGCGGATTTTTGCGCTTTTTCTCTGCGCTGTTGCCACCAAAATGGCGTGGGGGGTAATACAGTAGCCTCCGACAATCGGGCAGCAGAGGATCGGAATCCCGCGGGGTATTTTGTTAATCACTCTTCGTTGACCTCGAGGAAATCCCGGCGCACGGAACATGGTTTGATCACAGTGCACCTGTGGTCTCGTAAAGGAAACTTGTGACTATCTTTTTTGTGCTGCTGGGAAAAATCCTTCCCCTCTACGCCAACATCATTCTAGGCTACCTTGCCTCCCGTTACCTTGGGGTACAGCGGGAGGCCGTCGCCACGGTGGTTTTTTATCTTATCGGGCCCATGGTGGTGTTCAGCGCCACCCTGGGCGTGACCATTAATGCGGCCGTGGTCTTTCTGCCGGTTTTTTTCTATATTTTTTGTTCACTACTCGCTTTTCTTACCCATTGGCTTTTCCAGCACAAGTGGCAGGATGCCACGAGCAACATCCTTGCCTTTACCGCTGGCACAGGCAACACAGGCTACTATGGCATTGCGCTGGCATTGGTTCTTTTTGAACCGGACCTGGCCAATATCTTTATATTTACCGTCCTGGCTTCCTTTTTTTATGAGGCCACCACCGGTTTCTACATTACCGCAAAAGGCGCATTTACAGCTGCCGAAAGCCTGAAAAAGGTGGTCAGGCTGCCGGCGCTGTATGCGTTTTTATCCGGACTGCTGCTCAACCTTTCCGGTGTTACCCTGCCGGACCCCGTAACCGGGTACGCCGGGCAATTCAAAGTAGTCTTTTCCATACTCGGCATGATGGTTATTGGCATGGGACTTGACGGCGTGCGTCAGCGAGGTGGGGTGGATGCACGTTTTTTGAAGATAGCTCTGGCGTTCAAACACCTGCTCTGGCCCCTGTTGATCAGTCTGCTGATTTTCGTGGACGCAACCGTTACACATCTGTTGTACAGAGAGCTGTATGTGGTGATGTTTGTTTTTGCGATCGTGCCAATGGCCGGCAATACGGTCACCCTGGCTGTGCTGCTCAAAGCCCACCCAGAAAAGGCGGCATTGGCCGTGCTGTTGTCTAATCTACTCTCGTTATTTCATGTACCGGTCATGCTGACGCTGTTTTCGTACTGCCTGCCATTGAACTGATGGCCCAAGACGGGACAGCTCAACGCCTGCGGCTTGTTTTTGTTTGTGCCCGTATGCAGCTGCGCTCCGGTAGAACCCTCTTGATGCAGACTGATAGCAACCGGCGAAAAGTGTAGGAAGCTGCACTGTTGCGGGGGACGGCACAAGAAAGCTCTTGAAACTCATGGCCAGAGAAGCTTTTATACGGAGGTGTGGCTGTTCGGTCTCCACCGGTAAGGCATCTCCACGGTTTTTTTCGCTGCCGAAAACGAGATGGCCGACCAGTGGGTTGTGAGGGGAGCGCAACGCCCATAAACCTGTTGCCCCTTTGTCTTTTCTTCGCAGGGGAGGCTGCGCTCTTGGGAAAGAAAAAGGAAATGATGCAAGCATTCACACCTGAAGATAATATTGAAAAAATAGTTACCTCTGATGCACTCTTCATCGATGTTCGAGCACCAGTGGAATATCAGAAGGCAACATTGCCCGGTGCAGTCAATCTGCCGATATTGAACGATACAGAGCGGCACCTGGTCGGGAAGAGGTACAGGGAGCAGGGACAGGACGCTGCGGTTCAACTGGGGCATCAATTGGTGGGAGGCGCGGTTAAGGCAGAACGGGTCAATCAATGGGTGGAGCAGGTGACCCGACATCCCAACGCGTTGATATTCTGTTCTCGGGGTGGGATGCGTTCCCAGATCGCGCAACAATGGATCAGGGAAGCTTCAGGGCATGAGCTGCCTCGTATCGCCGGCGGCTACAAAGCGGTACGCCGGTATCTGCTGCAGCGGCTCGACCCCGACGCTCTTGTCAGTCGACCCGTTATTCTTGGCGGACGCACCGGTTCAGGCAAAACCCTCCTGCTGCAGCAGCTCGACAATGCTATCGATCTGGAGCACCTTGCCAATCATAGGGGGTCATCTTTTGGCCATCATATTGACCCACAACCCGGACAGGCCGACTTTGAAAACCGGCTCGCTTTCGCCCTGATCCACCATGGGCTGCAGGGACATTCGACCATGGTCCTCGAAAGTGAAGGAACCCATGTGGGCCGCTGTTATCTGCCTGCGCCGCTGGCCCGCTATTTCAGTTCCTGTCCACTCGTCCTTCTGGAGGCTCCCCTTGTCGACCGGGTAGAATTGACCTACACGGAGTATGTCCTCAACGGGCAGGCCGCCTTTTGTCGGGTCTATGGCGAGGAAAAGGGAATCGAACAATGGCTTGATACCATGCAGGCGGATGTGCGGAAGATTGCCCGACGACTTGGTGCACAGCGGACAGTCTCAGTACTTGACTTACAGGCCAACGCCCACCGTACCCAGCTAGTCAGCGGGAATGCTGATTGTCACCGGGAGTGGATAGAGGTACTGTTGCGCGATTACTATGATCCGACCTATGATTACAAACTGAACAAGAAGCAACCTCAGGTAATCCACTCAGGCAATTATCAGTCGGTGCTTCAATTTCTGCAGCAATACAAGTGAGCAGCAACACCGGCAGGCCGGCTCGTTGCATTGTGCTTGCGGAGGTGCAAAGTTGCTTGGAGGGTGTCATCCGACACCACGATTCGGACAAGAGGAGGGGAGGTATGGAATACAGGGTCAAAACGGTCAAGGTAACAGAAGAGTTCAAGCTGTGTCCCACCTGCGGGTATGAGGATGGATTTCATTCCATGTTCAAAGCAGATGGTGATGTGGTCAGGTGGTTGTTCATCTGTCCGGCATGTCACGATATTTTCGACATTGGATATACTGCGCCGCCATTTGCCTAATCCTCGTCCGTGAGATGTGGGAGCCGAGCAGATACAAGCGGCTGCAGTGAAGAATACGGCTTTATTGCAGGTGCATGGCGATGGAACACGGCGAGAATGCGTTTTCGTTGGTTGGTGGATACATACAGGGAGGGGAGATGGTTAAGTGGCTTGTAGCAGTTGGTGGGCTGATTTTTTTGTTGGCTGGTTGTGCGGAAAAAACCCTTCCGCCCATCGCAATCACCATTCCTCAACAGAAGGTGGATTATCTCCGGGAGGTCAAACCGGTTCTTGACAAGCGCTGCGTGGTCTGCCATTCGTGCTATAATTCCCCTTGCCAACTTAAACTGAGCTCCTATGAAGGGGTGGACAGAGGGGCAACCAAAAAAGCCGTTTACCAGGCCTCGCGGCTGCAGACCATGGATCCGACACGGCTCTTTGTTGATGCGCAAACCACTGAGGAGTGGCGAACAAAGGGTTTTTACAGCGTGACCGACAGCGATGCCGGGCAAGGGTATAGCAACGCGCTGATGCTTCAATTGCTCAACCATAAAATGGAGCATCCGGAAAATAGCGGCGAGTATTTTTCAGAAGCCGGTGACCTGACCTGCGCTGAGAACGGTGTTGAGTTGCAGAGCTATCTGCAAAAGCATCCCAACCGTGGCATGCCGTTCGGCTTTCCTCCCCTCAAACAGGACGAATACAACCTCATTGCCGGGTGGATCGCGCAAGGCGCCCATGGGCCCACTGCAGAGGAGCAGGCACAACTGACTGCCGTTGATGATCTTGATTTGGGGATGGTGCAGCAGTGGGAGCGTTTTTTTAACCGTACCGAGCCCAAGTACGTCGTGACCGCCCGTTACCTGTATGAGCATCTGTTTCTTGCCCATCTGAGTTTTCGCACCGGTTCAGGCGCTTTTTATGAACTCGTCCGCTCCAGCACCCCTCCGGGAGTCCCTGTAGAAGTTATTCCCACTGTTCGCCCCTATGATGATCCTGGCCCAGGGCCCATGTACTATCGGTTCAGGCGTATTCATTCCACCATTGTGCATAAAACCCACATGGTCTTTCCGCTTGATCAGCAGCAGTACGACCGTTTTCACTCCCTGTTTATCGACACCACATGGCTGCAGACCCCGCACGTGGTAAGCTACGATCCCGTGCTGAGCGCTAATCCATTTGCCGCTTTTGAGCAGATTCCCCCACGCTCGCGCTATCAGTTTCTGCTGGATAATGCCAATTATATTATCATGACCTTTATTCGTGGACCGGTATGCAAAGGGCAGGTTGCCCTCAATGTCATCCACGATCATTTTTGGGTGCTGTTTCTTGACCCTGATCACGACCTGACTGTTCGCTACCCCGGGTTTCTCAAGTTGCACAGTGCCGACCTGGTAATGCCCACAGAAAAAGGTAGCGATAGCGGGTTGTTTACGGCCTTGAAAAACCAATACAGTGAGGCTGCTATCCGGTTTTATACTGCCCGCCAGAATTTTTATGCTGCTCACCATTACCAGGGGCTGGGAATGGAGCATATCTGGAAAGGCGCCCGGGCCGCCGATACTCCCATGCTTACCGTTTTCCGTCATTTTGACAGCGCATCGGTGCATAAGGGGGCCTTGGGAGAGCTGCCGCGCACCGCCTGGGTGATGGATTTTCCCTTGCTTGAACGAATATATTACGCGTTGGTGGCGGGTTTTGATGTGTATGGAACCGCCGGCCATCAGCTGTCCATCCGGCTCTACATGGACAGGTTGCGTATTGAGGGAGAGAGTTATTTCCTCGATTTTCTTCCCCGCGACCAACGCAGCAACCTGATGGCGGAGTGGTACAGCGGTATAGCGATCGACGAGGTGAACTATTATCCGGCCCCCATGCCAACCCGGGTGTCCTATGCGACTGATGAACCCCAACGGGAGTTTATAGAGCAGGTCGTCGGCAAGCACCTTCTGCCGGCTGTGGGTATCGGGTTTGATCAAAATTATCTCTATGCGGACGAGGGCCACCCTCCGCTTCCGCAAACCTACGCCACGGTAGAGGATTATATTCGCGGATTTCATGCAGTCTCGGCACCTGGCACTGCTTTTTTTCGCTATGTGCAGGATGAGCATGTCAATGTGGCCCATATGCGCATTCGGATTCCCGACAAGGACGATGTGGTAATTTCCATTGTCATCCATCGCTGGCACGATAATGTGACCTTTCTGTTCAGTGAGAAAAAGACCCTTGACCCGACAAAAGATAAGGCCGACTTTATTCGCGGTTTTGTCGGATCATATCCCAATAATTATATTGACCTCCATCTGGACGATCTGCCCGATTTTTTACAGTTGCTGCAAACGTTTGAAGGCCGCGAAGAGCAGCTGCAAATCCTCAGGCGATTCACCGTTAATCGTGCGGATGAACATTTTTGGGAAGAATATGACTGGTTTCAGGAGCGTTTTTTACACGATAGCCCTGACACCGCCGGATTATTTGATCTGAATCGGTACTATCACCGGGCCCATACCCAAGAGGTGAACTGGTAGAGCCCAAAGAAGCCATGGGAGGAAAGATGAAAAATATCATAGTCGTGTGCAGGGAGTGTGGTGCAAAAAACCGAGTGCCGGAAGAAAAAAAGCAGCTGCAGGCAAAATGCGGTCGCTGTGGCACCAGTCTCGAAGGTGCGCCGATGACAGGGATAGTGAATGATGTGACCGATGCGAGCTTCAGCCGGATTGTCGAGCAATCGCCGTTGCCGGTGCTGGTTGATTTCTACTCCCCAACCTGCGGGCCCTGCCAGATGGTTGCCCCCCTGATCGAGAACATTGCTGCGGCTTACGCCGGTAAAGCGGTGGTCTGTAAAGTAAACACTTCCCTAAACGGAACAACCGCTTCCAGGTTTCAGATACGTGGAGTGCCGACGCTGCTCTTTTTTTCTGGTGGCAAGGTCGTCGATCAGCTGGTTGGCGCTGCATCGCAGGCTGATATCGAAAACCGGCTCAGGGGTTGCCTGTGAAGACAGTACAGCAGCCGACCTTAAAAAGAGTGCTTTATTTTGAGCGGGATACGACCGACAAGGAAGATAGGTACAGATGAGCTATTTTTCTTTCGGAGCCGCCATGACCAAGTTTGCGCTTGCTGCAGCCCTGTTTTCCGCAATGTTGTTTTCCGCAGGTTGTATACGTATTCCGCAGCCTGTAGGCTACGAGTATTCCAAGCAGCAGAAAATGCAGGCCGCCCATCACTGGGAGGTTCTGGCCAATGACATCGCCAACCAGATCAACAGGGAGCTGATCGACCGGGATTATCTGGTTACCCCGGTGTATGTGCGCCATACCTGCGGGCTGCCCGATGGCTGCGGGCCAGGGGAAACCTTTGCCTTTGACGAGGGGTTTAACGATCTGCTGGTTTCCCAGTTGGTCAGGTTCGGAGTACCCACTCAGGCTGCCATGGAAGAGGGCGGATTGGTGGTGGATTACAAAGTACAGGTGCTGTATCACCAGACTACCCGGTACCAGTGGCCTCAGCCGGGGGTAATCACTGCCCTCACTGCCGGTATTCTGGTGTTCCGAAACGCTCCCGGTGAAGTGTTAGCCCTGGCCACTGCCGCTGCGGTGGATGCCGCCCGGGCTACCTCTGTTATCAATGGGCATTATGAAGTGATTATCACCACCTCCATTGTCGACAATAATCGCTACATCATGCGCAGCTCCAATATTTATTATATCAATGATGCCGATTTCTGGCATTACCAGCAGAACTCGCCGGCCATGGAAATCGAACTGACCCAATCTACCTCTACGGAGTAATGCTGTTTATGCGTGTGCGTCAATTTGCCGGACTCTTTACCTCAGCCCTACTGCTCGCATGTCTTTGTTTGGTTTATGGCTGTTCCAGCTTCAACGGTACCCGCCTGGAGCCGTTATTAGGCGGCGATGTCAACCTGGTCAAGCTCGGAGACCAGATCGCCAAAACCCTGGTCGAGCAGGCGGAGCCGCCCCTTTACCCGCGACAGCCGGACCAGCCGGTCATGGTCACCACCTTTGTTGATAACCGTCGCCTGGGTCAGACGTCTGATTTTGGCCGTCATTTGCAGAACACGGTCATCAGCGGCCTGGTACAGCGGGGGATTACCTCCAAGGAAGTGAAGCTCCGCGGTGACGTCCTGATAAAAGCCGAAGGCGGCGAGTTTATGCTTTCACGGGATCTCAGTGAGATAATGCGCAAGCAGCAAGCCCAGGCCGTTGTGGTCGGCACCTATACCATGGCTAATCGGGTGATGTATCTTTCCGTCAGGCTCGTCTCTCCTGAAGATCGGGTCATCCGGGCCGCGTTTGATGACCGTTTGTACCTGGACGAAAATACCCTGCGTATGCTCAACCTGCAGTATGCGGATGCCGCCAAAGGTGGAGTGGCGCCTCCCTCGCCTTCCTTTCTTGATTCCATCTTTTACTAGCTGCCACCGGTTCAGGGCCAGAGGTGTATCATGGCATTGATTAACATCGGGGCTGTCAGAAAAAAAGCGCTTGCCGCCCTGAGCGGCATTGATCCTCCGGGTGGGGTTGAGCTCCTGAGCTACAAGCGAAACCGGTTCATTTCCATCGTCCGAGTGGATGATGAATCCTATCTTGTTCGGGAGCGCGGCTACAGGGATCAGGAAATAAGGGTCATTGGCGAAGAATTGCCGCGACTGCTCCGGGGCCTGATAAAACGGGAGTTTCCCCGCAGTCGCAAGGTCCGCCTGGTGAAGTTTACCGATCCCGGAGAATTGGATCGGCTTCGTCAGAAAATTTGAGTGTATTGCCGATGAATCGCTCTTTCTCCCCTGTTCTGCCATGCTGATTGTCCGCTGTTCTGCCTGCAAGCAAAAACTGTGGCGTTACGATAAAATTGGGCCAGGTGAAGTACTGCGCTGCCATAAAGCAAGAATAAAGCGTGTTTACAGCATTGAACAAAAGGATGGCAAGGTGTACTGTGTCTGCGGTAAACCGGTAGGGATCGATAAAGGTGGATTTTATAAAATGATTGCCAAGGCCTTTACCTACAGTGGCACCAAACGAAGCAAGTAAGAGGAGTGTTCCGCCTGCCCGTCCTTGAACAAAGGAGGCTCTCTCACCAATCCAACCCGGTCTCTCCAGCGTGAAAACCCTGCTCATTGACAGTCTACGCTCTGCACTCGCCAGTGCCTGGTTGATTCTCAGGTTGGTCGTTCCCCTCTATATTCTTTCCGATCTGCTGCTCTACTTTCACCTACTGCAGTCTGTCAGCTTCCTCTTTACCCCGGTTACCGCCCTCCTTGATTTGCCGCCTGAGGCAGCCGGGGCTATCGCCGGGGGCGTGCTGATCAATGCGTATGCCGCCATTGCCCTGGCCGCACCCCTGGGGTTGTCGGCCGCACAGTGGACCGTGCTGGGAATCTTTATCGGCGTGTGCCATGCGCTGATCATAGAAAGCGCCATCATGGCCCGGCTTGGAGTTGCTTACGGCTATTCGATCCTTCTGCGCCTTGTCGGTGCCTTTGCGGCCGCCATCCCGGTGGTACTCCTGCTTCCGGAGCAAGTGAGGACTGGCGTCATCCCTGATCAGCCGCCGGCCGGGGCAACAGCGGAGGGGATCGGCCAGGTTCTCCTGGGCTCAGCCGCAACCGCACTGGTACTTTCCCTGAAAATTATCCTCATCATCACCGCCATTATCGTCATCATGGATCTGGTGCGGGCATCGCGGGCGGTGCAATCCCACCTGGAGCGGGTCAGTACGTCTTTTTCCATTATTGTAGGCCAGTTGCTGGGCATTACCTACGGGGCTGCCATTCTTATTCGGGAAGCCCGACAGGGAAATCTATCCCAGCGTGATATTTTTTTTATCAGTACCTTTCTCATGATCTGTCATTCGGTCATTGAAGATGTGCTGCTGTTTGTTTTGTTCGGGGCCAGTTTCTGGATTATTGTCACTGCCCGTCTGTGTGCGGCTATTGTTCTGAGCTGTCTGTTATTGTTTCTTGTCCCCCGATTCATCTCGCTGGATCGGTTTGTTCGCCTATGAGCGCTGGAACCAAGCATAGAGGAGGTGTAGCGGTGCAAACCCAATCCAAGCGCCGGCAGCTCTGGGGCCGTAACCGGCGCATGGTGGTCGGCCCATTGCCGGCCATCTATTTCTGTACAGTCGTTACCTTCTGTTCTCTCTATGCAGCCCAGCCCATTCAGCCGGTTTTTCAACACGAATTCGGGCTCAATCAATTGCAGGCCATTCTGTTCACCACGCTGATGATGATGCCACTTGGTTTTGCCCCGTTGGTGTATGGCATCATCCTGGAATCCTTTTCCGCTCGTCGGCTCGTACGTTCGGCCCTGTTTTTGCTGGGGATCCTTGAACTGCTGTTCTGCATGACCGATACGTACCTGCTGCTGCTTCTGATCCGTGGACTGCAGGGCCTGGTCATTCCGGCAATCCTGACCTCCCTGGTAAGCTACATCTCCTTTACCTCTTCAAAAGAAATGGTACAGGCAGCGGTGGCCCGCTATATTGCGGCCACGATTATCGGTGGATTTCTGGGGAGGTTGCTTTCAGGGTTTTTTACTGACCTGTTCGGGTGGCGGTTTTTTTTCTTTGTTCTGGGCGTTCTGCTGTTGTGGGGCTGCCATCTCCTGCGCATGCTGGAGAAGGATGCCAATTTACAGTACAGTAAGCCGCGCCTCGGCGAGGCAATACGCCTGATTGGGCAGCCTCGTTTTCTGTGGCTCTACCTGGCAATTTTTTGCGTCTTTTTTGTGTTTGCCGGTGCGCTGAATTTTCTTCCCTTTGCGTTGAAGAGCATTCAGCCTGATGTGCGTGAGACCGGGATAGGCATCATGTACAGCGGGTATGTGATGGGCGTGGTGGTTTCCCTGAATGTCAGCCGGGTGATACGCTTTTTCGGCAGTGAGACACGAGCGGTGACTGCCGGGATTCTGCTCTATGCCATCGGAGCGGCAGGTTTTATGATCATGGATTATAACAGCATGTTCCTGAGTATGTTTGTCTTTTGCACCGGCATGTTTACCGCCCACTCTATTTTGTCCGGGTATGTCAACACGCTTTCAGAAGGAAAAAAGGGTATAGCCAATGGCCTCTATATCTCCTTCTACTACCTCGGCGGCACCATCGGTTCCTTTGCCCCGGGGATTGTATACAGCCTCTTTGGCTGGAGAGTGTTTCTGGCAAGCCTGTTGCTGGTACTGGGGGGCTGCCTGCTGTGCGTGCTCCAGCTGCAGCGTCAGGTAAGGATCGTGAAAAAGGGGCAGGTGAAGGCACCCGCGTAACAGAGGAGCGGGGAATTATCCCGCCAACCCTCCGTTCACATAGATGTTCTGTCCGGTGATCCAGGAGGCCTCATCGCTGACCAGGAGGGCTACCGCTCCGGCAATATCGAGCGGTGTGCCTATCCGGTTAAAGGCTGACATGGCGGCCATGCCGGCAATCTGCTCCTCACTTTTTCCTTCTCTGAACAGTTCGGTGTCCGTGGGGCCAGGCGAGATGGCATTGACCGTGATGTGTTGAGGGCCGAGTTCCCTTGAGAGCACCCTGGTTATCTGATCCACCGCTCCCTTGCTTGCTGCGTAGAGACCGTATCCCGGCATCATGACCTTGGTAACGGTTGTTGAAATGTTGATGATTCTCCCTCCGGAAGAGACCTTGGATGCGGCTTGCTGGCAGGCAAAGAACACGCTTTTCACATTGCTTGCAAAGAGTCGGTCATACGCTTCTTCGCTGACGTTTTTGATTTCCTCGGTAATGAGTATGCCGGCATTGTTGATCAGTATGTCGATCCTTCCCAACTGTTCCAGGGTTTGGTCAAAGAGGTGCTCCAGCTGGGCGAGCACCCCTACATCGGCCTGTATGGCCACTGCCCTACCACCTGCTGCCTCAATTTCCTGAACAGCCTCTTTGGCAGCCTGTGCGCTGGTGTTATAATTGATGACCACAGCTGCCCCCATGGAGGCAAGTTTGTGTGCTATTGCCCTGCCAATACCGCGGGAGGCACCTGTCACCAGGGCGACTTTTCCAGTGAGTTTGATCTGCATAGAGTCCTCTTCTGTGTGAGTTGTCATGGCGCCAGCCGGTTGATCTCCCACTCCCCCGATTCCTTGAGCGTGTAGAGAAAACGATCATGCAAACGGCTGGTTCTTCCCTGCCAGAATTCAATGGTGCCGGGAACCACCCGGTATCCACCCCAGAAATCGGGTAAGGGGATTTTCCCTTGCAGAAATCTTGCTTTTGCCTTCTCCAGCTGCTCCATGAGAAGACTTCTGGAGGTGATCACCGAACTCTGGCTGCTGATCCAGGCCCCAAGCTGGCTTTCTCTGGGGCGGCTGGCGAAGTATTTGGCCGAGTCTGCCACCGAAATCCTGGCTGCGGTTCCGGTTATGCTTACCTGTCGTTCAAGGGGGATCCATGGAAAAAGGAGAGAAACACGAGGATTTGTGGCTATTTCCCTGGCTTTTCTGCTGGTATAGTTGGTGAAAAAGACAAACCCTTTGTTGTCAAATATTTTCAGGAGTACCGTCCGCAGGCTGGGTTGCCCCTGGTCGTTGACGGTTGCCAGTGACATGGCGTTGGGTTCTGGAATGTTTTTACTGCATGCATCGTTGAACCATTGTTCAAATTGCACAAACGGATCTGGATCAAGCATATGCCGTTGCAGGACCGGAGAGGTATATTCTTTACGAAACCCTTTGATATCCATCGATCAGTCCGTCATGTGAATGGTTGTCTCTTTGTCACTGATAGGGCTTTTCTTCCGCCCAGTCAACATTAATTAACCGTTGGCCTAGCCAGGGGTAAAGGGGGGAAACAACAAAAAATGACCATGGTCGAATTTTGGTTGAACTTTTATGGTACTATGGTAAGGGCAGGACAACGTATAAGGGAAGCAGCAGGATGTCGGGAATTCGTGAAGAAAAAAAACAACTGACCCGCCAGGCTATTCTGGCCGCCGGAGATCGACTGTTCCGCAGCCGGGGATATGACAATACAAGTATCAGCGCCCTGGCGGCTGAAGCTGGAGTTGGCAAGGGAACCGTTTATTCCTATTTCAGGACCAAGCAAGAGGTATTTTTAGCTTTTTGCCGGGCACAGCTGTTCAGAGCTCACAACCAGATTGTCGCCTCCGCCGATACCAATGCCCCTGTGATCGATCAGATGATGGCAGTATTTGCCGAGACCTTTCGGTTTGCCTGCCAGGATAAGGAGTTCGGTCGCCTCTTGCTGCGCGAATCTTTTTTTCCAGATCAGCAGAACCTGGAACAGTCACAGAAAATAGAAGACCTCTATATTGAAATGCTCGTGCCTTTCCTCAAGCGGGCGCAGGAGCGCGGTGAGTTGCGCCCAGAACTCGACCTTACGCTGGTGATCGGCCATTTTTACGGGCTCTATCTTATCACCATATCAGCATGGTTCAGTGGGCGGCTGAAACGGGAAAACGAATTTTACGAGACATTACATCAACTGCTGCAACAGGCCATGTACGGTCTCTCGCCAGTCTACCTTACGGAGAATTGTGATGCATGCAAAGGAAAACCCTGAAGACCGTCGGGCGCGTTCAGGGGTTTTGTTTTTTATCTGGAACAACCTCCCCCGGTTGGGGCTGGTTCTGTTCATCGCCGTGATTTTTATGCTCTCCGGTACGGTCGGAGAGAAAAAGGCCAAGCTGGAGGCTGCAAAAAAAGAGGGACAGGTCGCACAGCGAAGATTGGTCAATACGGTGCTGCTTGAGCTCGTTCCGCGAACCATCTACGACGTGATCAATCTGCCCGGTACCATCGAACCATGGACGGAGTTACAGCTGCTTGCCAAGGTGAGTGGTGCCATTACCGAGGTACTGGTTGAAGAGGGGGATTCTGTGAAGGCTGGCACGGTGATGGCGAGAATCGAGGAGGATGATTACCGGCTTGCTCTGGATGCCGCAACAGCTGCCTACAACCTGGCACGCTCCGAGTTTGCCCGTAACCAGGAGATGCTGAAAAAGCGCGTTATTCCGCCTGCAAGCATGGAATCAAGTGAAACTGCACTGCTTAAGGCCAAAACCGACCTGGAAAAAGCTCGCCTGCAGCTTTCTCGCTGCGCGATTACCGCCCCCATGGACAGCGTGGTGAGGCGGATCGACGCCAAGGTGGGGACGTATCTGAGCGTGGGGGATCCTTTGATCGAGTTGCTGGAGCTTGACCGGGTCAAGGGGGTCGTCGGCATCCCAGAATCAGACGTGGCCGCTGTACGCAACATTTCCGAGGTAGACATAACCATCAATGCCCTCAACGGGAGGCAGTTTACCGGCAAGGCCCATTTTCTCTCACCATCCCCGAAGACCACAGCCTACCTGTATCGATTTGAGCTGGCACTGGACAATCCCAGCCATGAAATTCTGCCCGGGATGTTTTTACGTGCCAATATTGTCAAGGAGCAAGTCGATAATGCCGTCATGGTGCCGCTTTATGCGATTATCAGCCAGGGGGAAGAACAGTTTGTCTATGTTGCCGTGGACGGAGAGGTTGAGCGGCGCCCGGTGCAGCTCGGCATCATTGAAGGGTGGCAGATTCAGGTCGCCAAAGGGTTGGAAGCAGGCGAACGGGTTGTCATTGAAGGGCATCGTGAAGTGGAAGACGGGCAGCAGATTAATATCGTCAAAGTGGTCAGTGACCCTGCAGAACGACTGTTATGATAGTCTCCGATACAGCGGTAAAAAAGAGTATATCGGTCGTGGTATTGGCCGTTCTGATCCTGGTCTTCGGCGTGTACTGTTACCGGGTCCTGCCAAGAGAGAGTGATCCGGATATCACCATTCCCAATGTGTTTGTTTCCACCAATTACCGGGGGGTGTCCTCCACAGATATTGAGACCTCGGTAACCATTGAGATAGAGAAAAAACTCAAAGGGCTCGATGGATTGAAGAAACTCCAATCCGTCAGCACCGAAGGGATGTCCAATATCAATGTGGAGTTTGTCACCGGTACGGATATTGATCAGGCCCTGCAGGATGTGAAGGACAAGGTGGACGAGGCGTTAGGCGAGTTGCCGACTGACCTGGATGAAGACCCCTCTGTTTTTGAAGTGAATTTTTCTGAAATGCCGATTGTCGTTTTCTCGCTTTCCGGCACCTGCGGGCTTCCCTGTTTAAAGCGCATAGCCGATGATCTTGAAGATGACATCGAGGCGGTGACCGGTGTCCTGGAAGTGGACGTCACCGGCGGGCTGGAACGGGAGATCAGGGTGGAGGTGTTTCCGGAAAAGCTCGGATATTACGGCCTGACGTTCAATACGCTCCAGCAGGTCGTGCAAAGCGAAAATATTAATACCTCCGGTGGCGCCATCCGCTTGGGAGCTGGCCGGTTTTTACTTCGTGTTCCGGGGGAGTTCACCACCCCGGAGGAAATATACTGGTTGGTAGTCGGCATGAATAACGGCGAGCCGGTATATCTCAAGGATGTGGCCAGGGTGGTCGATTCCTTTAAGGAGGAAACCAGCAGAGCTCGGCTCGATGGGCGGGATGCCGTTAACATTGCGGTAAAAAAGCGTTCCGGGGAAAATATTATTGCCATCAGCGAGGCTGTTGACAGGATTGTTGCCAAGCGGCAGCAGACATGGCCCCAGGGCACCCAGATTACCAAGGTAATGGACAAGGCAAAAGATATCGGCCAGATGGTTGCTGATCTGGAAAACAACATCCTGTCCGGATTGGTGCTGGTTGTGGTGGTTATCTTTTTTGCTATGGGGATACGCAATGCCATTCTCGTAAGCCTGGCTATCCCTTTTTCCATGCTGCTCACCTTTATTGTGCTGTACCTCATGGGGATAACCCTGAATATGGTGGTTCTGTTCAGTCTTACTCTTGCCCTGGGGATGCTGGTCGACAATGCAATTGTAATTGTAGAGAATATCTATCGGTTCATGGAGCAGGGAGCTTCTCGGGTAGAGGCCGCCATGAAGGCTACCTCGGAGGTGGCCTATCCGGTTATCGGCTCCACGCTGACGACTCTTGCCGCCTTTTCTCCCATGCTTTTCTGGCCCGGAATCATGGGGGAATTCATGAGCTATCTTCCGCTCACCCTTATCATTACCCTTTCCTCGAGCCTGTTTGTTGCCCTGGTGATCAACCCGGCACTGGCGTCTCTGTTTATCAAGGTCAAGGGGGGCAGCCCGACAACGGCTGCCGGGGTAGGAGGGTTTGAGCAACCGGTTGCACTCGACTCCCCCCTGCTGAGGCATTACGCACGATTGTTGCGTTTTGCCCTGCAGCGACCGCTGGTGATCATCGGTTTTTCGGTCTGCGTCCTCATCCTGATGGTTCAGGGCTGGCTGCTGGTGATTGGCCTGGAAAAGCCGGTGGAGTTTTTTCCTGAGATTGAACCCAAAGGCATGTATGTGAACGTGGATGTTCCTGAGGGGGCTGACCTGGAGTACATCGATCGGGTAATGCAGCGAGTGGAAATGGCCGTTGCCGGTGCCGATGAAGAGACCATCGCCAGCGATGCCTTTGATCATGCTGCATACAGGCAGGCCCTGCAGCCAAAAGAATACACTGATGCCTCGGGAAAGGACTATCTTGGTCCGAGCGACCTGGAAAACGTAAAAAATATCTATATGAAAGGCGTGGTGACAGGCGGACCGGGATCGGCCTTTGACCCCAACCTGCCAAACCATATCGGTGTGCGCTTTATCGACTTGAAGGATCGGCATCGGTCGACCTTTGCCACGCTTGAGACCATACGGGAGCGGGTGGCCAACATTGCCGGCGGTAAAATTACCATCGCCAAAGAGGAAGAGGGACCGCCCACCGGGTCTCCGATCAATATCGAGATTTCCGGGGACAATTTTCTGGTCCTCGGCAACCTGGCCAAAAAGGTGAAAAATATCCTTGAAGACATGCCTAATGTAAAGGATGTCCGCGATGACTTTAATGAGGGAACGCCTTCGGTTAAGGTGGTGGTCGACCGACAGAAGGCGGCGTTATTCGGACTGACCACCGACAATATCGGTTTTGCCCTGAAAACAGCCTATAATGGACTGGATGTCTCTTCGTACAGGGAAGGAAGCGATGACTACGACATCACCGTGCAGTTGGCAGAGAGTGACCGCAAGGTGGTCAATGTCCTCAATGAACTGATTATTCCCGCCCCTACCGGTTTTCTTGTTCCTCTCTCCACCTTTGCCGAATTTAAGTTTGCCGGCTCCATTGGCGACATAACACGCATAAATAATGAGCGGGTGGTCACCGTAAAGGCAAATGTCGACGAAGCCAAAACAACCGGTCCGGTGGCGCGGGCAGAGGCAGAAGCGTTGCTTGCCTCCCTGCCACTCCCTGCGGGCTATGCAGTCAAGTTTACCGGTGAATTCGAATTTCAGCAGGAATCCGAGGCATTTCTCACCAAAGCCTTTGTGATCGCCTTGCTGGTTATTTTTCTTATTCTGGTGGCCATGTTTAATTCGGTCGGGCAACCGTTTCTGATCATGAGTTCGGTCATTCTCTCGCTTGGCGGTGCATTTCTCGGGCTGATGCTCTTTCGTCAACCTTTTGGGATTATCATGACCGGCGTGGGGGTGATTTCTCTTGCCGGCGTGGTGGTCAATAATGCGATTGTGTTGATCGATTACACCAATAAACTGCTTGACCGCGGATATCCGCTTATGGAGGCGGTTACCTCCGCAGGCGCCACCCGGCTGCGTCCTGTATTGCTTACCGCGGTTACGACCATCCTCGGCCTGGTGCCGATGGTCACCGGTATCTCCTTTGACTTTCACCTGATGACCATCTCCTGGGTGAGCGAATCCAGCCAATGGTGGAGATCCATGGCGGTTGTGGTAATTTTCGGCCTGGTGGTCGCCACGTTTCTTACCCTGGTAGTGGTACCTACCATTTACTATCTGCAGCAGCGGATTATTGCAGCTTCCGGTCAATTCAGGCAGATCGTTCACGACCGATACTGGGGGGTCTATGACAAACTCACCGGACGCTGAACACAGGGCTGCCATAGCTGCCCAGCCCAACTCTCCTCTGGGAGCGTAATGGGGAAGCAAACCCTGTTTACTGTCCTGTTCGCCGTTTTTACAGCGATGCTCGGGGTTGGTATTATTATCCCGGTGATGCCGCTTTTTGCAGAACAGCTTGGTGCCACCGGCCTTTCCCTGGGGTTTATTGTTGCCGTTTTTTCCATAACCAGAGGCTTTTTTCAACCTGTGATCGGCAGCTGGTCCGACCGGTGGGGAAGAAAAGGCTTTCTCCTGACCGGGCTGACCATTTTTGCTGCCGTCGGTCTGCTTATTCCCAACGCCACTGCTGTCGGACATCTACTCTGTATTCGATCCTTTCAGGGGATGGGGTCAGCGATGATTGTTCCTATTGCCATGGCCTATGTCAGCTCGCTGGCTCCCAGTGGTCATGAAGGACGTTTTATGGGATACCTCAATGTCGCTCTTTTTTGCGGCATTGGCGGAGGGCCGATAATCGGCGGCCTGGTTTCAGACCACTGGGGCATGGCCTCTGTGTTTTATGTGATGGCCGTGCTGAGCAGCTGTGCGTTTCTGCTGGTGGCCTGCTTTTTACCCGGGACCGGCCATCAGGAGGAGGTCAACTCGCTTGGCTTGTTCCGCAACCTGAAAAAAATGGTGCGCCGGCGGAGAACGGTCGGCATGCTGCTTGCGCGGTTTTCAACCATGATTATGATGGTGCCCACCATGGCTTTTCTTCCCCTGCTGATAAACCGGGAGTATGCGGGATCGGGGATGGAGATCGGCATTATCATCGCCGGACGTACCCTGGTCAATGCGGTACTGCAGGTACCTTTCGGCAAACTGGTCGACCGCTACAGCAAGGTGCGGCTGCTGGTACTCGGGTGTTCCTGCATGGGGGGCGTTATCCTGCTCATTCCCTCGGGCAGCTCGATCATGTCCATCATGGTGTTGTATATGCTGCTCGGGCTGGGGGAAGCGGTTATATGGCCGGTGCTTGGGGCCTTTGCCACTGAAGAGGGGCGTCTGCATTACGGGCATGGAACCATGATGGGCGTCTTCAACCTCGCCATGAGCATAGGCGTTTTTTCCGGGGCCATTCTTGCCGGCGTGGCTATGGATTTTTTAGGAATCGCATGGGCTTTTTACCTCAGCGGGGCTGCCCTGCTGGTAGTGAGCTATATAGGAGCGTACCTGATCAGCAACGGAGAGGATGAGGATCTCGACACAGCTATAGACCGCTGATTTTCCAGGTTGCTCTAACCTGCCAAAGTCGTTGGTAATCCAATTTTTTCCTCCTATGGACTACTTGACGTATGCCACTATGTTGGTTATTAGTACGAGGTTAACGCGAAAGTGGCGGAACTGGTAGACGCACTGGATTTAGGATCCAGCGAGCCAAGCTTGTGGGGGTTCGACTCCCCCCTTTCGCACACCTATCAATACTGCGAAAAAAACATCGCTGATCATTATAAATTTTCCTGTGCTATGAGTGTCGCAGGGCAACAAAGGAACTGCAGTCAATGGAAATCGTTGTTGAAAATGTCTCGGATTTAACCAGAAAGCTGACCATTACCCTTCCGGAAAAAGTCGTACAAAAGAAGCTTGATAAAGCCTACAACAAACTCAACAAAGACGTTTCACTCAAAGGGTTTCGTAAAGGCAAGGTTCCTCGCACGGTACTGGAAAAGAATTTCAAGGATCAGGTGCAGGCCGAAGTCGGTGAAACACTTGTGCAGGAGAGCTATTTTGATGCGGTTGAGCAGGAAAAGATCGAGCCGGTAGTGCATCCCGAGATAACAGAGCACTCCTTTCCCGATGCTGGCACCTTCGTCTATGTGGCGATGGTTGATATCAAGCCGGAATTCGATATGACCCAGTATAAAGGACTTGAGGTGGAAAAACCGGTTACAACGATTACCGATGAAGAAGTTGATGTTGAAATCAAGAAACTTCAGCGGGAGAATGCGGTTCTGCAGACAGCCGAAGAAGGGCATGAAATAGCCATTGATGACCTTGCTGTCGTTGATTTTCAGGGTTTTCATGAAGGGAAAGCCATGCCGCAGGTGAAAAATGAAGATTTCACCGTCGATGTCGGGCTTAACCAGTTGGGTGAAGAGTTTGAGGAAAAACTCCTTGGGCTCAAGAAAGGTGACAAGACCTTGTATGAAATTGATTTTCCCGCTGACTATCCCAATCCGATCCTGGCCGGGAAAAAGGTGGAATTCAAAGTTGATGTCAAGGAGGTGAAGGTCCGCCTGATGCCCGAGCTTGATGACGAGTTTGCCAAAGATATTGATGATAAGCATAACAGCCTTGATGACCTGAAAGCCGCTGTGAAACAACAGCTGGAAAAAGCCAGGGAAGAGACACTGCAGGGCGACCTGGATGACCGTATCATGAATAAGCTCATAGAACTCAACGAGTTCGACGTTCCTGAACGGCTGGTTAAGTACGAAATCCAGGAGATGTTGAAGCAGACCGAAGAAAACCTGAAGCGCAGTGGTCTTACCTTGGAGTCCGCGGGTATAAACGTGGAAGAACTGGTTGCCAGTAACCGTGAAGTTGCGGTCAAGCGGGTGAAAGGTGATTTTCTGCTTAAAAAGATAGCGGAACTTGAAGATATCAAGGTGGGCGACGAAGACCTGCAGCGAGGGTATCAGCGTATTGCCGATCAGTACAATATGACCGTTGACCAGGTAAAAGGCTACTTTAAGCGTCGTGAGGAGATCCTGCCGTTCATGAATGAATTGCTCAATGAGAAAATTCTCGAATATCTCCGGGATGCCGCCCAGTTTATCGAAGTAGAAGAGGTCAAAAGCGAGCCGGCTACGGAAACAACCGAGGAAAAGGCAGCCGAATAAGAAGAGAGGTGCTTTCGGGTGCCGCTCTGTTGCGTTATATTTGTGGAGAAGAACATATGAACCTGGTTCCCATGGTTGTAGAGCAAAGCCCACGCGGAGAACGGGCTTTTGATATTTATTCCAGGCTGTTGAAAGAACGGATTATTTTTCTTGGGTCCCAGGTCAATGATGACGTGGCAAGCCTGGTTATCGCGCAGCTGCTCTTTCTTGAAGCAGATGATCCGGATAAGGACATAACTTTCTATATCAATTCCCCCGGTGGTGCCGTTACTGCCGGGATGGCCATATACGATACCATGCAGTACATCCAGTGCGATGTGGCAACCCTGTGTATGGGACAGGCAGCCTCCATGGGGGCTTTACTGCTCGCCGCCGGCGCCGATGGCAAACGTTTTGCGTTGCCTAATTCCCGTATCATGATCCACCAGCCCATGGGTGGATTTCAGGGTCAGGCTACGGATATAGACATCCATGCCAGGGAAATCCTGCGCATGCGCAAGGATCTCAATACCATCCTTTCCCGTCATACCGGCCGGACATTGAAAAAAGTGGAAGCCGATACGGAAAGGGATAATTTCATGAGTGCTGAAGAGGCCAGAAAGTACGGCATTATTGACAAGGTCTTGACCAGCCGTCAGGAAGTAGACGGGGAGAAATAAGAGTGAACGACGAATTCCATGATGAACATGGAGGCAACTGTACCTGTTCGTTCTGCGGAAAGAGCCAGGAAGAAGTAGGGAAACTGATTGCCGGTCCGAATGTATACATCTGCGATGAATGCATAGAGCTCTGCAATGAGATAATCGTTGATTCGGCAGAGGAAAATGCCGAGGGTGCATCTATTGCTCAGGCGGTGCTCAAGCCTAAAGAGATAAAAGCTCATCTGGATGACTACGTAATCGGGCAGGACTATGCCAAGCGGGTTTTGTCCGTCGCAGTGCACAATCATTACAAACGGATTGATGCAGGGCCTGCTGAGGGAGAGCACGATGTGGAGCTGCAGAAGTCCAACATCATTCTCATTGGCCCCACCGGCAGCGGAAAGACCCTGGTAGCCCAGACGCTGGCGCGTATTTTAAATGTTCCCTTTACTATTGCCGATGCCACCACCTTGACCGAGGCAGGGTATGTTGGCGATGATGTGGAGAACATTCTGGTCAGTCTGCTCCAGGCTGCTGATTACGACATCGAACAGGCTGAGCGCGGAATTATCTATATCGATGAGATTGATAAGATCGCACGTAAGTCTGACTCTGCCTCGCTTACCCGTGACGTATCTGGCGAAGGGGTGCAGCAGGCATTGCTGAAGATCATAGAAGGCACCACCGCTTCAGTTCCGCCCAAGGGCGGTCGCAAGCATCCGCAGCAGGAATTGGTACGCATTGACACCACCAATATTCTGTTTATCGTCGGAGGGGCCTTTGTCGGCCTCGATACGGTGATCAAGAGAAGATCCGGGACCAAGGCGATCGGTTTTGGCGCCAAGGTCGTCAGCGATACTGAGCGGAGCGTTGGCGAAGTTCTCAGTACTGTGCAGCCCGAGGACTTGCTCAAGTTCGGCTTGATTCCTGAACTGGTTGGCAGGTTGCCGGTCATCGCCACCATGGAGGAACTGGTCGAAGAAGACCTGATTCGGATTCTGAAGGAGCCGAAAAATGCACTGACCAAACAGTATATTCGGCTTTTTGCCCTGGAAGGGATTCAGCTTCGGTTTACTGAAGGCGCACTGGAGGCAATTGCCAAGAAGGCGCTGGAGCGAAAGTCCGGAGCGCGGGGGCTTCGTTCTGTGATGGAAGAGGCAATGCTTGAAGTCATGTATGAACTGCCTTCTGATACCAGTGCCACAGAATGCGTGATCAACGAGCAGGTTATCACCGAAGGTGAATATCCGGTCATATTATACGAAAGCGCAGAGAACAAAAAAAGCGCCTAAGCAGGTAGATGAATCAATTGAATACTGAAAGACTTCCCCTCATGCCATTGAGGGACATCGTGCTGTTTCCCGGAATGGTTGCTCCCCTGGTTGTGGGGAGGCAGAAATCCATCCTGGCGCTGGAAAACGCCATGGAGGAGAGCAGCATGGTTTTTCTGGTGACCCAGAGAGATGCCGGTGTGGATGACCCTGAGCAGCACCATCTCTACTCCATTGGTACCGTCGCCTCGGTCATGCAGCTGCTTCGGCTCCCTGACGGAACGATCAAGGCACTGGTCGAAGGAAAGCAGCGGGCGCGAATTATTGACAGTGTCCTTGTTGGCCACGGAGAGGACGTCTACTATGCCAGTCACCTGGAAATGGTGGAAGACGTCGATGCTCAGGGCCCACAGGTTGCCGCTTATGTGCGGGAGTTAAAGAAGACCTTTGAACTCTTTGGCCAGGGGAATAAAAAACTGCCTCGAGAGGTCCTGAATACCGTTAACGCCATCGAAGAACCGTCAAGGCTTGTCGATCTTGTCTCCTCCCATATTTCGCTCAAGACCGAGGAAAAACAGCAGATACTGGAAGAAGCTTCTGTACCTGTCCGTATCACCATGGTCTTGGAAATTCTCAATCGGGAACTGGAGCTGTCTGCCTTGGAAAAGGATATCCACTCCAAGGTCAAGAAAAAGATGAGCGCCACCCAGCGCAACTACTTTCTTTCGGAAAAGATGCGGGCCATCCAGGAGGAGATGGGCCAGGGCGAAGGCGGCGATGATCTCTCAGAGCTTGAGGAACTGATTAACCGGAAAAAACTGCCCAAGCTTGCCAAGGAAAAGGTTGCCAAAGAGTTTAAGAAGCTTCGTCAGATGCCGCCCATGTCCGCCGAAACAACGGTGGTACGTAACTATATCGATACCCTGCTGGAACTCCCCTGGAAAAAGAAATCCAGGTCCAAAATTGATATCGACAAGGCAGAGGTTGTTCTGGACGAGGATCATTACGGTCTGGAAAAGCCCAAAGAGCGTATCCTCGAATACCTGGCTGTGCAGACCAAGGTAAAAAAACTGAAAGGACCGATCCTCTGTTTGGTCGGCCCCCCTGGAGTTGGAAAAACTTCTGTCTGTAAATCCATTGCCAGGGCAATGGGGCGGCGGTTTATTCGTCTGTCCCTTGGCGGGGTGCGTGACGAAGCGGAAATCAGGGGCCATCGCCGAACGTATATAGGTGCCATGCCTGGCAAAATAATACAGTCCATGCAGAAGGCCGGGGTAGTGAATCCTGTGTTTTGTCTTGATGAAGTCGATAAAATGAGCGTGGACTTCCGCGGCGATCCATCGGCAGCGCTGCTGGAGGTACTGGACCCTGAACAGAATTATGCGTTCAACGACCATTATCTGGACCTGGACTACGACCTCTCTGAAGTTTTTTTCATTACCACTGCCAATAACCTGCACGGTATACCCTTGCCGCTGCAGGATCGAATGGAAATCATCCAACTCAACGGCTATACGGAAGAGGAAAAGCTGCATATTGCCGAAGATTTTCTTCTCCCCAAGCAACTGGAAGCCAATGGTTTTACACCGCGGCAGATTGCTATTGACCAGCCTGGGTTGCTGGAGATCATTCGCCGCTATACCCGTGAGGCCGGGGTACGGAGCCTGGAGCGAACCATAGCCAGTATTTGCAGGAAGGTTGCGCGCGAGGGGCTCAAGCAGAAGGATCCCCAACAGCAGTATCTACTGGATTCGGAAAAGGTTATCGACTACCTCGGGGTGCCCAAGTACCGTTTCGGTTTGATGGAGAAGTATGACGAAATTGGGTTGACCACCGGCATGGCGTGGACCGAAGTCGGGGGGGAATTGCTGCAGATTGAGGCAACCATTATGCCCGGGTCCGGTAAAATGATTGTCACGGGAAAACTTGGTGACGTTATGCAGGAATCTGCCCAGGCCGCGCTTTCCTATGTCAGGTCACGCTCAATCCGCCTCGGGCTGGAACCGGACTTCTACAAGAAGATCGATGTGCATGTACATGTTCCGGAAGGGGCCATTCCCAAGGACGGACCCTCTGCAGGCATTACCATGGCCACCAGTATTGTCTCTGCCATTCTGAAACTGCCGGTGGATAGGAATATTGCCATGACCGGTGAGATCACCCTCAGAGGAAGGGTGCTGCCCATAGGCGGATTGACGGAAAAACTCCTTGCCGCCAAACGGGGTAATATCTCCAGGGTGCTGATTCCTAGAGAGAACAAGCCAAATCTTGAAGATGTTCCCAAGCAGATACGGGACAGTCTGCAAATCGAGTTTGTTGATGACGTCAGCGAGGTGCTGCAGAAAGCGCTGCTGGCGAAGAAAGGGGAAACACTGTTTAAGGATGTATCGCTGGAATCCATATACGGTGATTTTACCTTGTCCTCGCACAATACGCCTGCCCAATAACCGGCGCGCACTTCTTGTGTTCGGTAAGTGGGGAGAATAGTTGCTACGTGATCCTTTTTTTCTTGACTGGCAGGTGCTATCCTGCTAAATACCTTCTTCACTGTTGGGGCGAATAGCTCAGCTGGGAGAGCATCGGCCTTACAAGCCGAGGGTCACAGGTTCGAGCCCTGTTTCGCCCACCACAGTTAGGGATCGTAGTTCAGTTTGGTTAGAACGCCGGCCTGTCACGCCGGAGGTCGCGAGTTCGAGTCTCGTCGGTCCCGCCACTAGATATTCAAGGGATTACCTCTTCGGGTAATCCCTTTTTTTATTGTCTTGTCGTTACCCTGCTTGCTTTTCTTCAAACAAGCCGGTCATGAGGATGACATGGGGGAAACTTTACCGGGGCTGGATAATTAGCTTGACTGGCAGGAGTTATCCTGCTAAATACCTTTTTCACTGTTGGGGCGAATAGCTCAGTTGGGAGAGCATCGGCCTTACAAGCCGAGGGTCACAGGTTCGAGCCCTGTTTCGCCCACCACAGTTAGGGATCGTAGTTCAGTTTGGTTAGAACGCCGGCCTGTCACGCCGGAGGTCGCGAGTTCGAGTCTCGTCGGTCCCGCCATTCCAGATGTACAACGGGTAGCTGCAACTGCGGCTACCCGTTTTTTTTTACCTTTTTTGGGACCTGATTGGGTACCCCTTCCTCTACCCGCAATCTATTGTCAGAGCTTTTGTGCTGCAGTTTTCACAGCTGCTCATCGAACCGGGTTTGGCTGCTGGTGTTTGCTTGTTCAGATAGTAGCAGCTCGTCGGAGCTCCTGATTGAGGAGGTCCAGGTCAACATCCACAAACGGTCGCTGTTCGAGAATTTCCAGGCAGAAGGTGCGGGCTACGGCATATCTGTTGGACAGTGAATCAATTTTTCCGGCGATACGCGGTGAAAGCCCTGACATGCGCCAGAAGTCTCTCCCTGTTCCCAGCATAATGATCACCATCAGGAAAATAATCGACCAGATGAGTCGTGCGTCCGGACCTGTTGCGGAATGCAATGCCCAGAAGGAGAAGAGCATTCCTGCAGTAAAACCGCAAACCACGCCTACCCATCTGACACAATCCAGGTGAGGCTTGAGGTTATACTTCGGGTTGTCTGCCTTCAACACGTTCAGATATTTGGGGATCTGTTCAAGTTTAATGAAGAAGTGCACCATGGTCAGGGTGTAGCCAAAGGTAACCCATCCGCGAACAAAGGTGACTGTTTCTTCGGAATAACTGGCAAGCAGGAAAAAGGCTTCACCTGTCTGCCATGATTGGACAAGAATAGAAAGGAAAGACCCGTAAATAACGGCCTGCAGGCAGCTGATGATGTAGGAATTTCGGCACACTCGGGTCAGGGTTTGCAGCTGCGCTTGACGACTGAATAGTCTCTTCATTGGTAGCACCCCTTGGTTGCAGGGAGAAAGGAAAGCAAGCTCTTTTCGGTAAAAAATTCCGAAACATCACTTGAGTACGCCCATACCACCACCATAATCATTATTATTTATTTTTCCTTTTTTTGGTCAATTAATCTGTTCCGCAGGGTGTTGTCTCCTTGGAAAGACCTACCATTAAATCATTGCTCTGTGTTGGCAGGTGAATATTCTCCCGCATGTCTGTGGGGCAGAAAAATGTATTATTGTTGGTATGTTGCGAGTGCTGGTGTCGCAAGGCGAGGGACTGTTGTTGCTTTGCTGCCTTCTTTGGGGCTGGTGCCGCTTGGAGTTGCCGGCAGGTAGAAGAGGGCCAACGTTGGCACCATTGCTCATTGCTCATCACCGCAGGTCAGCGGGAAGAGGGCACGCGTCTTGCTTCTATTTTTTTCGTTTCCCTTAATTGTTCTATCTCCACCTTTTTCCATAATTAATTTTTCGTTTTCCTCTGCATGCGGTTTGAGTGCGGTCGCTGTTGTTGGTTGGATTGGACTCTGTTGGCGGTTACCTCCCCTGTTTTCGGTCTGGGCATAAATAATACTTATATGGGCAATAGAAAATGTGCAAAATGTGCAATTTGTGTTAATTGGCATTTCGTGCTGGGGCAGCTATTTGGAAAGGTGCGTACCTGTCGCGTGGCCCAGGTCTTTGCCATTCAGGTCGCCTTGTTTTCTGAATTTAATGTGCTTGGCTGTTTTTTATGTTGCTGAATATATTTAAAAAAAGTTTTTTCAGCTATGTTCTCTGCGTTTTTCTGTTCGGCTGCCAGTCTGGAGAACAGTGTCAGCAGCTGCTTGTTGCCAAGTGTACTCGTTGTCATCCGGTTTCAACAAGTTGTGCAAAAGTAGGCGAGAGTGAGCGACGATGGCTAGGCATTATCGATGCCATGGTACAGCTCAATGCAGACGTTTCATCCACAGAACGGGTACAGCTTGCCCGATGTCTGAGCAATTCTTCTCCAGCCACACAGGAGTTGTGCAGGTAAGACAAGCTACCCAGGAAAAACGCAATCAGCGGCCTCGTATGTGCAGGAGGGGTCGTCAAGCGAGAGGGAGAGTATGAAAGAAGAAAATTTTAAACGGCTTCAGGGGCGTCTCAACGGTGTAACACGAAGAGATTTCATGAAATTCTGTTCAGCGGTAGCGGCCGGCATGGCGCTTCCTGAGGCAATGGCACCCAAAATTGCTCAGGCAATAACCAGCCCGCAACGGCCGCCGGTTGTCTGGCTGCATGGTTCAGAGTGTACCGGGTGCAGCATGTCACTCCTGCGCTCAGAACATCCCTCCTTAGAGAAGTTGATTTTCGATCTTATCTCACTGGATTTTCATGAGACTGTTTCCGCCGGCGCAGGCCATCAGGCCGAAGAAGCATTGCATCGCACCGTTGAGGAAAACTACGGAAAATTTATCCTGGTGATCGAAGGGGCGATTCCGTTGAAAGATGGCGGTATTTACTGCCAGGTAGCGGGCAAAAATTTTGTTGACACGGTAAAAGAGATCGGTTCCCAGGCCGGTGCTGTCATAGCTGTAGGTTCCTGCGCTTCCTGGGGTGGAGTAGCGGCAATGGAACCGAACCCTACCGAGTGTGTTGGCGTGGCTGATGTGCTGACCGATACCCAGGTTGTCAGTATTCCGGGGTGTCCGCCCAACCCGTATAACCTGCTTTCTACTATTATTCATTATCTTACCTTTCATGCCTTGCCGGCGTTAGACGCGAAGAATCGTCCGACCTTCGCCTATGGCCGTTTGATCCATGAGCACTGTGAAAGGCGCCCTCATTTTGACAATGGTCGGTTTGCCCGCCAGTTCGGTGATGAGGGGCATCGTCAGGGGTATTGCCTCTACTATCTCGGCTGCAAGGGACCGGTTACTTATGCCAACTGTTCAACCAGTCAGTTTGGCGATGCAGGCTCCGGATGCTGGCCGGTAGCCACCGGTCATCCCTGTTTCGGATGTGCCGAGCAGGGGGTAGGGTTCCAGATGCCGCAGTTTGCTACCAGCCCGGTACTGCATACAACACCGGCAGCCGAGCATGCGCCAATAAGCGTAGAACGTGGCCAGGGGGTAACCCCTGGTTCTGCTGCGCTTATGGCCGGATTGGGTGGTGCGGCAATTGGTGCTGGCGCTGTATTTACCGCGAAGCTTGGAAAGAAGAGGTCCGACCATGAAGATGAAAAGGCGTGAGTTTCTGAAGGGAGCTGCTGGTGGATTGGCGCTGCTGACCATTGACGGTCAGGCTGTTGATGCCCGGACAGTCGAAGCACTGCCGCCCAACGCCCTTGGGATTCTCTATGATTCAACCCTGTGCGTGGGGTGTAATGCCTGCATGTCGGCATGCAAAGAGGCCAACTCCATGCCGGCTGAACTGGATGAACAGGACGGCATCTGGGACAAACCCCAGGACCTTTCCGCCAAGACGCTGAACATTATCAAGAAGTACGCAGACGGCAAGGGCGTAAATAAGGATGAGGTGGAGGACGGGTATGCCTTTATCAAGCGCCAGTGCCTGCACTGTGTTGACCCTTCCTGCGTAACGGCATGTCCTGTGTCGGCCCTTACCAAGGATAAAGACAACGGAATCGTCAGCTATAACAAGGATGCCTGCATAGGGTGTCGGTATTGCCAGGTAGCCTGTCCGTATAATATCCCCAAGTTCGAGTGGGAAGATCCCTACCCGGAAATTGTCAAGTGCCAGCTGTGTTCGCATGTGATCGAAAAAGGCGGTATTTCGGCCTGTTGTTCTGTTTGCCCGACCGGAGCATCTCTATTCGGGCAGGTTGAAGAACTGCTTGAAGAGACCAGAAGACGATTGCAGATGAAACCCGGCAAGACCTATGATTTTCCTGTTTCCTCCATTGATTCGGGGAAAGTGCATGCGTTCAAGGCACCTCAATACGTTCGCCACGTATATGGCAAGGAAGAGCTGGGAGGGACCCAGGTAATGTACATGGCAGCGGTACCTTTTGAAAAGTTCGGTCTGCCCAGTTTTCCCAAGGAGTCCTTTGTCTCTATGGCAAGTGGTATCCAGTACGCTATTTACAAGGGAATGGTGTATCCGCTCGTCGTTCTTGCCGGCCTCGTCTTTATGGTGAAGAAAAATAAACACAGCGAAGAACAGGAACAGACGAAATCAGCCTCAGTCACTAAGGGAGGGAGTCATGAGTGATGCAGCAAAACCCCTGGGCGGAAGAATTTTTACCCCCACCTTTGCCATCTGCCTGATCATAGTGGGGATTGCCGGTTATTTTGCGGTCAAGCGGTTTATTTTTGGTATCGGCTCGGTTTCCAACATGAATGACGGGTTTCCCTGGGGCATTTGGATTGCCTATGACGTGGTTGTCGGTACGGCCTTTGCGTGCGGCGGCTATGTGATGGCCCTGATGGTCTATATTCTCAACCGGGGAGAGTTTCATCCGTTGGTCAGACCGGCATTGCTGGCCTCCATGTTCGGCTACACCCTTGCCGGGGTCTCGGTCTTCCTCGATATCGGCAGGTACCTCAATGTCTACAATCTCTACCTGCCATGGAAGATGAATTTTCATTCGGTCATGTTCGAGGTGGCAATGTGCATTGGAACCTATATTTTTGTCCTGTGGCTCGAATTCACCCCGGCTTTTGTCGAAAAGTGGAAGTTGAAGAATTTCGGCAAACGGCTGAATCGAGTTATCTTCGCCCTGATAGCCCTGGGCGTGCTTCTGCCCACCATGCACCAGTCTTCCCTGGGCACGATGATGCTGATGGCCGGGTACAAGCTCTCTCCCCTTTGGCACACCAGTACCTTGCCGCTCCTGTTTCTGCTGACCGCCATGTTCATGGGGTTTGCCATGGTAATCTTCGAAGCCACTGTTTCATCTAGGGTGTATGCGTTGGGTGATGAGACGGATATGCTGGCCAAGGTGGCCCGAATCATGTCGTGGGTGCTGGGATTCTACCTGATCATTCGTTTCCAGAATATTTTCATGCGCGGTGAAATGGCCAATGCCTTTTCCGGCTCGTTTCTCGGCAACATGTTCCTGATCGAAAACTGCATGCTGCTCATCGGCCTGGTGATTCTTGCCTATCCTCACTATCGCGCCAACCCGCGGCTCCTGTTTGTTGCCGCACTCTGTGTGTTGGTCGGCGGCTCCCTGTTCCGCTTTAATACCTATATTATCGGTTTCGATCCGGGAACCGGGTGGAAGTATTTTCCCTCCATTGGCGAACAGATGATCACCTACGGGCTTATAGCCTTTGAAATTGCAGCCTATACACTCTTTGTCAAAGTATTCCCTGTTTTCAGCGTTCACCACGCCGCTGATTCCAATCAGTAAGGAGTTTTACCATGTCTGAACATATTGTAATTGATCCAATAACCAGAATTGAAGGGCATCTGCGCATAGAGTGTGAGGTGGAAAACGGCCAGGTGCTCGATGCCCGTTCCATCGGGACCATGTGGCGCGGTATTGAAACCATCCTTAAAGGAAGGGACCCGCGCGAGGCCTGGCTCATTGTCCAGCGTATTTGCGGGGTGTGCACCACTGTTCATGCCATGGCATCCGTGCGGGCCGTGGAAAACGCCCTTGACCTTGAGGTACCGCTCAATGCCCAGTACATTCGCAACATGATCGTCGGAGCGCATTGCCTTGCAGACAATATCATTCATTTTTATATTCTGTCCGCCGTTGACTGGGTGGATATCGCCTCAGCAGCGCTCAAGGCAGACCCGAAAAACGCCGCTGCGTTGGCTCAGCAACTTTCTCCCTGGAAACATAACAGCGCCCAGGAATTCCGGCAGACCCAGGAAAAACTCAAGAAATTCATCGATTCTGGGCAGCTTGGACCTTTTTCCAGCGGCTATTGGGGCCATCCGGCGATGGAGCTTGATCCGGACGTCAACCTCATTGCAGCGGTGCATTACTTCCAGGCCCTGGAGTATCAGCGGAAGATCAATAAGGTTGTCACCGTTCTCGGGTCGAAAACACCCCATATCCAGAATCTGGCCGTCGGTGGTGTCGCCAATCCCATTAACCTGGACAGTCCCGCAACCCTCACCATGGAGCGGCTCTACTACATCAAGACCCTGATGGACGAGGTGCGTGATTTTGTGCAGCAGGTGTACATGGTTGATGTGGCAACCATCGGTGCCCTTTATCCCGAGTGGTGCAGTTATGGCAAAGGGAACGGGAACTATCTCTCTGTGCCGGAAATGCCCATGGATGAAAAAGGCAAGCAGTTTGCCATGCCCGGCGGATACATCAAGGCTGGCGATAGGGGCGCGTTCCGTACGATCAGCAGTTCTCAGGATCCCTTTTTCGAGGAGAATGTCAAAGAGAGCGTCAAACACTCCTACTATGCCGGGGACTGGACCCGCCACCCATACGTGGAGGAGACGGAACCCAAATTTACCGAAAAGGATGCAGATGGAAAATATTCCTGGGTGAAATCGCCATCGTTTATGAACGAGCCCGCCGAGGTAGGCCCTGTTGCCAGTGTGATGGCCATGCTGGCTGCCGGCCATGCTCCTGCAGTCAAGTATACCAGCCAGATGCTTGAAAGAATGGCCTCTATCGGCCGACAGACGTTCGATGAGGACATCCTGCCGTCGACCATGGGACGGCATATTTCCAGGAGCATCAGGGCGGCGGTGGTTCAGGATGCCATGACCGCTCAGTGGGATGCGTTGATTGCCAACATTGACTCCGGCGATTTCACCACGTTTAATGCCCCTCACTTTCCCGAAGGTGAGCAGCGAGGGGTTGGCATTCATGAGGCGCCCCGAGGCACGCTCTCTCACTGGATCGTTATTGAAAACGGGAAAATCAGGAATTACCAGGCTGTGGTTCCATCAACCTGGCTGGCATGCCCTCGGGATGGAAATGATGAACCGGGATATTATGAGCGGTGCCTGGTGGGCAATCCGGTGGCTGACCCGGAAAAGCCCCTGGAAATTCTGCGCACCATTCACTCCTTCGATCCGTGCATGGCCTGCGCCGTGCACATGCTCAACCCAGACGGGCGAGAGCTCTCCACTGTCAAAGTGATGTAGCCTCCGGGAATGCATCGTTACGTGATTGCCCCGACCCGCTCGTTTTCCCCCTTGCTGCGGGCTGGGGCGGTCATCCTGTTATCCTGTCGGAGATACTATGGTTAATGGTAACCAAGAGAAAAGAATAGGGGTACTCGGTATAGGCAACATGCTGCTCGGTGATGAGGGGTTTGGTGTCCATTGCGTCCATGCTCTTGAAGAACAGTATGCCTGCCCTGAGCATATTCGTGTGTTCGATGGCGGGACAGCCGGCATTCTGCTTGCACCCTTTATTGAAGAGTGCGACTACCTGTTTGTGGTGGATGTGGTCGCCCTTGATGATGCTCCTGGATCAGTCCATTGCTTTACCGATGAAGATGTCCGCTCTGGCAGCATCCAGACCCGAATGTCGCCGCACCAGATCGGCATGCTGGAAATTTTGGATATCTGTGCGATTCGAGGCCAGGTACCCGAGCGAATACAGTTTATAACGGTCGTCCCCCAGCAATTGGAGCCCGGTATGGAGTTGACCCCTCTGCTGCAACAGCGGGTGGGCGACGTTTTGGGTATCCTGCTGGAGCAGCTGGCAGCGGTGACCACCGACCTTCCGATCAGCAGGCGCGCTGCCTGACGGTTGCCGCGTTGCTGGCAGTTAATGCTTTGTGCTGGTGTGTTCTTTTTCTCTGCGCGGTTCAACCTGATACCCTCCGCTGTTAATAACCCTGCCGCAACGGGGACAGGTAAGCACCAGTCTGGCATTGGAGAACCCCGCGCCATATTCGGCCGCCATGGTCGCGCTGGCTCCGCAGAGGTCACATGTTGCCGGCAGGGTTCCCTTTCGCAGCCGGTCGCCCACGGCTACAGCAGCCATGGTTATCAGGGCAAACCCTGCAAGTGCCGTCTTTTCCTGCCCCATCAGGTAGAGCAGGGCCAGGATCAGCACAACTATAGCCGTGCCTATACGGAGCTGGTGAATTCTGCGAAACGTCATGGTACCATGTAAGGAATTGGGTGAATGAGCACGCGGGATCTATTCCCGCAAATTATTGCCAGGGTGGAGCCTCCCGTTATTGCAGCAGGTTGAGCAGCTTCCTGGCTTCGTCTCGATTGAGCAGATTGTTCCAGGGGGCGTTTTCTTCCGCCAGCAAGGCCTGGGTGTTTTGCAGCGGAAGTTCGACATCGCCAAAAAGACGTTTGAAGCTCTGTAATTCAGCCTCAGAGAATGCCGACGCGCTGTTGATATCCAGAATGGCGTCCGCTTTTTTGCCCAGTTCCGCATAGGCAACCCCGCGAACCAGGTGCGCTATTCCACGTTCGTTGTTATGGATAAGCGCTGTTGTCAAGTCATCTATAGCCTGTTCATACTCACCGAGCGCTGCCGATGCAACACCGCGGTAGTAGGCGGCTCGTTCGTGATCGCTGTCGGTTGCCAGCACCCGGGTAAAATCCTCTTTTGCCGCTTGGGGATCCCCCAGCGCCAGCAGCGCCGCCCCCCTGCTCAGGCAGACGTCAACAAGGTCGCACCCGGCCTGTTCTGCTGCAGTAAAAGCGCTTACACATTTTTCCAGCTGTCCCGATGCAAAGTATATTTTCGCCTGGCGAAGAAGTTCTGCTTTTTCCATTTGCCTCTCTCTTCTTTTTTTGGTTGAGGAAATTTAGGGAAACTATAGCCATTTTCCCCGGATTGTCTGAAAAATCATCCTGTGTTCAGAGAACTGCCCCATTTGCGGGTAATGGAAAGAGCAGAAGGGGGACCGGGTAACTGTTGTTTTTCGGCACTCACTCGAGTCGATGGACGCACCGCCTGCCGTAGCTTCCTGTACCTGATAAGCAGGGAGCTGCGGTACCTCGTTGTGGCACAACCAGACAAAAAGATTGACAAATCGTTGGTACAAGGATTATTTTTTGCCATTTTTTAGAGAGAAAGAGTGCTTTTACCGAAAACTAAACGAGGGGTGCTTTCCATGCTACACAGAAAAGGAATTCTGGCTTTGACGTTCTGCTGCATCGTCATGGCCCTTAACGTAACTGCTGCCTCTGCTGAGGGAAAATTTGTCTGGAAAATGGCGACGTCCTGGCCCGAGGGGACCATTCTTCAGGAGCTGGCCGATGATTTTGCCGCCAGGGTAACCACCATGACCAATGGGCGGCTGACCATCAAAAGCTATCCTGCCGGGGTCCTCATGGGTGCTTTGGAGGTTACCGATTCAGTGCGCATGGGAGTCATCGATGCAGCACACAGCTCACCCAGCTATTCCGTAGGTCAGCTTCCCGCGGCTCCGTTGTTTGGCTACATCCCCTTTGGCATGGAGGTTATTCCTTACCTGACCTGGCTGTATGAAGGGGAGGGGAATGCTCTTCTGACCGAACTCTACGAGAAATACAATCTCGGATTTGTGGCTCCTTGCGGGATTCTCCCTACCGAGAATCTTGCCTGGTCCAACAAGCCGATCACTAAAATGGATGATTTCAAAGGCTTGAAATTCCGTACCTCCGGCTACTGGGGGGAGATTTTGAGCGAGGCCGGGGCATCAGTGATGATGCTTCCTGCGGGAGAAGTATATGAAGCGCTCCAGCGCAAGGTCCTTGATGCCGGCGAGTTCAGTATTCCCAACATTGATAAGGATCTTGCCTTTTATGAAATTGCCGACTACCTGCTGGTGCCCGGCATCCACCAAACCAGCACCATTCTGGACCTGAAGGTCAATAAACGCTCCTGGGAGAAGTTGCCTGCAGATATTCAGGAGATCATTCGCACCGCCGCCAGGGCTGCCACCCTGGACATGTTGACCCGCTGCATTGCCAGAGACATACCCGCGCTTGACTTTTTTCGGGAGAAAGGGGTGAAAATCGAGTATCTTGACCCGGAGATTCAAAAAGGACTGGCTGTCAAGGCTGCTGCGCTGATGGAAAAGAAAAGCGCCAAAGACCCGTTTTTCAAAAAGGTGTATGAATCACAGCAAAAGTTTCGGGAAGGGTATGACAGTTACAAGGAACTCATGACCCCATCGTTCAAATAGGGAAACACGGTTTTCGTTTTTCCAGGAGCCCCGGAGTGTTCTCCGGCGGCTCCTTTGTTTTTGTGCAGGTATATTTATGAAAGTGATCCGCGCTATAGTCAAGGCCATCGATGCCCTCAGTGAGGCCACGGCCACACTGATCGTCTGGCTGGTTCTGGTGCTGACGGCTATCATTGGGTTTGAAATTTTCTCCCGGTATGTGCTCAATCAACCCACCAAGTGGGTATTTGATCTCAGCTACATGATCGGCGGGACATTTTTTCTGCTTGGCGAGGCCTGGACGTTGAAAAAACGGCATCATGTTCGGATCGACATCCTCTACAGCCGCTTCTCGCCAAAGACCAAAGCACTGGTCGACCTCCTCGGGTACCTTGTCTTCTTTTTTCCCCTGTGGGGAGGAATACTCTACGCTCTTTTTCCGTATGTCGCCTTTTCCTGGGAGATAGGAGAGCGCTCCATGCAGGGATACTGGCAGCCCATCATTTATCCCTTTAAAACCGTGATGCCCATCGGCGTCGGGATGCTGCTGCTGCAGGGGGTTGCCGAGTGTTTACGCAATATCGTGATTATCTGCAACGGAGGTAAGGTGTCGTGAGTCCGGAAATTTCCGTTGTGTTGATGTTTGCCACCCTTTTTACCGGTATTTTTCTCGGTTTTCCCACCGCGTTTGTCCTTGGAGGCGTAGCGTTTCTCTTTGGCGCCAATCTGATGGGTGCCGATATATTCGGTTTGTTCATCGCCCGCCTGTTTGGACTGATGAAAAATTATACCCTGCTGGCGGTCCCGCTGTTTTTATTCATGGGCGTATTCATGGAGAAATCCGGGATGGCAGAGCGGCTTTTCCATGCCATGCATATTCTCTGGGGACGTTTCCGTGGAGGATTGGGTATTTCAACCATTGCCATTTCCGCTGTCTTTGCCGCGGCAACCGGGGTGGTCGGGGCTTCGGAAATAACCATCGGGCTCATGGCCCTCCCGGTAATGCTGGCAAAAAAATACAATAAGTCCATGGCATGTGGGGCTATTTGTGCGGGTGGAACCCTGGGCATCCTGATTCCACCGAGCGTGATGATTATCGTTTACGGTCCCATTGCCCGGATTTCGGTGGGGAAATTGTTTCTTGGCTGCCTGGTACCCGGTCTCCTGCTGACCTTGCTGTATATGCTCTATATTGGGGTACGCTGTTACCTGCACCCTGAAGACGGCCCGCCCATACCTCCCGAAGAGCGCCAACAGACGGGAAAAGAAAAGCTGGTGATGCTTGCTACCTCCATCATCCCCCCGGCATTGATCATCTTCTCCGTCCTGGGGAGTATATTTTTCGGCATTGCCGCCGTCACCGAAGCCGCGGCAGTAGGGGCCTTAGCCAGCATGGTGCTGGCTGCTTCGTACAAGCAACTCAATCTGGCGGTGGTAAAGGATGCCTGCAGGCAGACCCTGACCATCACGGCCATGATCATGATGATTGCCATAGGAGCGACCTTTTTTTCCACCGTTTTTGTCGCCCTGGGCGGTGATGAGGTTATCACCAGCCTGTTTCTGAATCTGCCCATGGGGAAATGGGGTATCCTGTTCACGATCATGCTGCTGCTTGTTTTCTGCGGTATGTTTATTGACTGGATGGGCATCCTGTTCATCATTGTTCCACTGATTACCCCGATCGCCGCCGAGTTGGGGTTTGACCCGGTGTGGTTTGCGGTGCTGGTGATGGTCAACCTGCAGATCTCCTTTCTTACTCCGCCCTTTGCCTACTCCATTTTTTATCTGAAAGGGATCACTCCGCCCAATGTTGAGACCGTGGATATCTATCGTGGGGTGATGCCCTTTGTCGCCTTGCAGGTACTGGCCATCATCCTTTTGATCGTTTTCCCCTCACTGATTACCTGGCTGCCTGCTCATCTCATTAATTAAGCGAACGCACATGCAACAACACAAAGTTACCTTATTTGTACAGTGTTTGGTCGACACTATGTTCCCGGAAGCCGGGGAAGCAATGGTAGAGGTCCTTGAGCGACAGGGGGTGGAACTCAGTTGCCCGACTGATCAGACCTGTTGCGGGCAGCCGGCCTATAATGCAGGGCATCAGAAGGTAGCCCGGGCTGCGGCAGAAAAATTTCTCGATCTGTTCGAGGACGCCGGCACGATCGTGTGTCCCTCCGGTTCCTGCGTCGATATGGTGCGCAACCATTATCCGGAACTGTTGAGCGGTGACCCGTCCATGCTGGCCCGCGCGCAGCGTATCGCTGCCAGGACCTTTGAGTTCACCGAATACCTGGTGGATGTGCTCCAGGTCGTTGATGTGGGTGCGCGTTTTTCCGGTAAGGTCACCTACCATGCCTCCTGTCACCTGAACCGCATGCTGGGGGTCGATCGACAGCCAAGGGCGCTGCTGGAAGGTATCCGGGATATGACGCTGGTAGAGATGAAGGATGCCGATAAGTGCTGCGGGTTCGGCGGGACCTTTGCCGTGAAATATTCTGAGATTTCTGCCGCCATTGTCGAGGAAAAGGTCAACAATATTCTCGCTACCGGAGCGGATGTCGTCACCGGCTGCGACATGGGGTGTCTGATGAATATCCAGGGCGCGCTCAGCCGACGGCAGGCACCCGTGCAGGTCATGCATATTGCTCAACTACTGGCAGGTCAATAAGGATGAGTGAGATAACTTCAGAAAAGTATACAGAGGTAGCTCGGCAATCCATTGACGATCCGGTGCTGCAGTCGGCATTGGAAAGTCTGCAGGCCCGTTTGGGCCCGGCAACCCAGCAGTTGTACCGTGATTTGCCCGAGGGCCAGGAGCTGAGAAAAATTGCCCACGGCTATCGCCGCAAGGCGCTTGACAACCTGGATATCCTGCTGACAACCCTGGCCGATAGGGTAGAACAGCATGGCGGCCAGGTACACTTTGCCGCTAATGCAGAGGAGGCGGTGGAGATTTGCCTGAGCATAGCCCAAGCGCACAAGGTGCGAACCGTGGTCAAGGGCAAGTCCATGGTCACCGAAGAGATCGGCCTCAATGAAGCCCTGGAAGCAGCAGGCATGGAGGTGGCTGAAACCGATCTTGGGGAATACATCATTCAGCTGGCAGGCGAAAAACCCACCCATATTGTTGCTCCGGCCATACATAAGACCAGAAAGGAGGTCGGGAAGCTTTTTACCGAGAAGCTGGGTACACCCTACACCGAAGATCCGCCGACTCTGACCCATGATGCCCGCAAGGCCCTGCGAGAGAAGTTTCTTACCGCTGACATGGGGATTTCCGGGTGCAACCTTGCCTGTGCGGAAACAGGCCACATCACCACCGTGTCCAATGAGGGCAACATCAGGATGGCCACGACCCTGCCCAAGGTGCATGTAGCGTTTATGGGGATGGAGCGGATTGTCGCCAACCTGGAAGAGCAGCAATCGATTCTCAGGCTGATGTCCATGGGAGCGGCAGGCCAGCAGATCGGCGGGTATGTCAGTTACATCGGCGGTCCCGCAGCCGCAGACCATGCCGACGGCCCAGAGGCCTTTCACCTGGTTATCCTGGATAATGGTCGTTCAAAAATGCTTGCTGACAAGGAGTTTCGGGAAATGCTCTGCTGCATCCGCTGCGGCGCCTGTTTGAATGTCTGTCCGGTCTATGGAAAGATTGGAGGCCATGCATACGGGTCTGCTTATACCGGTCCTGTCGGGGCTGTGGTAACACCTTTGCTGTTCGGGGTGAATAATGCCGCTGACCTGTGCACCGGAGAAACCCTGTGCGGAGCCTGCCGTCAGGCCTGTCCGCTGGAAATCAACCTCCCCCGGATGCTGCTGGCGCTGCGGGCCAAGTTGTCTGAAGGCGACGAGCAGTGGAATGTGAAGCCAAAGGGAAGAGGGGAAAGGCTGCTGTTTTCCGGATGGCAGCAGGTTATCCGCCATCGAAAAGTGTATAACGCCATGCTCAAAGCGGCTGCGCTTCTCCAGCGGGCCTTGCCGACCCAAGACGGGATGATCAGGCGGCTTCCTTTTCCCTTCAGCGGCTGGACCCGGACCCGTAATCTGCAGCCTCTGGCCGGCAAAACCTTTATGCAGCGTTGGCAGGAAAAAGAGTCGAGGAAGAAGTGATGGACAACCGAAAAACGTTTATTGCCACCATTGAAAAGGCATTGGCAAGGGGAGGCGATAATGTGGCAGACCCCTCCCTCTTTACCACCTCGCCATCTGCCGAAGAGAGAGAAACCCTCGTACGAATCAAAAGCAGGACCGCGACAGAAAGAAACGAGCTGCTCCAGGTGCTCACCCAGGTCGCCGGTCCTCTGCATATCGATTTCCACCCCGAACGCAGTGTAAAGGACATTGCTGCAGCCATCTGCCGGCTGATCGTCACCAAGGAGCCCGAATGGGGCACAGACCGGCATGTTGCACGCTGGGACCACCCCCTGCTTGATATGCTGCAGCTGGAAGACAGTCCTGAACTCCACGGTGTGGGCATGCATATAACCTCCGCACCCCCGGCAGGCGGAGATGCTGTTGTCAGCCGCGAGCAGCGGGCGGCGGTGAGGGAGGATGTGGAGGCCTCCTTTATCGGCATCACCTCGGCAGACTACCTTGTGACGGCCACCGCCACCCTGGCCATGCGCAGTCGGCCCGGTCATGCCAGATCTGTATCGCTGGTGCCGTCCATCCATGTGGCAGTGGTCGAGGAAGATAAAATCCTTGCCAACCTGGCCGAGCTGTACACCCTGCTCAAGTGGGACCCGGAGGAACGCGCACAGGGGTTGACCTCCAACCTCTCTCTGGTTTCCGGCCCCAGCAAAACCGGCGATATTGAGCTGCACATGGTGCATGGAGCCCATGGACCCCGAGAGCTTCATCTTTTTGTTGTTCAGGAAGGCGCGGCAACCCCGTAACCTTCTCGCCATTGTCGACAGCGTCGCAACTGCAGAGCCGTATTCCTTTTCTTTATCAGGTCCGTGACAGCCAATGAAATCTGCCCTCTTGCAACAGGTCTTTTCTCCCCGCATGCTGGTATCCCTGCTGATGGGGTTTTCCTGTGGGGTGCCGCTGCTCCTGACCCTGTCGGTGTTGCAGGCGTGGATGAAAGAGGAGGGCGTCGACCTGTCGGTCATCGGGCTGTTTGCCCTGGTCGGCCTCCCGTATACGCTGAAGTTCCTGTGGGCGCCGGTGCTCGACCGCTTCACCCTTCCATTTTTCGGACGAAGGCGTGGCTGGCTGCTGGTAGTTCAACTGCTGCTTATGCTGGCTCTGGTGGTGCTTGGCAGCACCAACCCGAGCCAGAATCCCTGGATGGTTGCGCTGGCTGCCCTGCTGGTCACCTTTTTTTCCGCCTCACAGGATATTGTGGTTGACGCCTACCGGCGTGAGGACCTCAGCGATAATGAACTGGGACTTGGCAGCTCGCTCTACGTCAACGGTTACAGGGTGGGGATGCTGCTCGCCGGAAGCGGCGGCCTGATTCTGGCCGATTATATATCCTTTGGTCAGGTCTACATGGTTATGGCAGCAAGCCTCGGGGTAGGTGTCCTGACCACCGTTTTATGCCGCGAACCGACAGTGGAGGAAACACTGCCCACCACGTTCCGTGAGTCGGTTATCCAGCCCTTTGTCGAATATTTCAGCAGGAGCGGCGCCTGGCTTATTCTCCTGTTTATCCTCCTCTACAAGGTCGGGGACCAAATGGCGTCCACCATGACCGTCCCGTTTTATCTGGATATAGGGTTCACCAAAACCCAGATCGGGGCTGTGGCCAAACTGTTTGGCTTCTGGGCCACCATCATCGGCGGACTGCTTGGCGGGATCATCATGCTCCATGCCGGGATTATTCGCAGTCTCTGGATTTTTGGCGTGCTGCAGGCGGTTTCTACAGTCGGCTTTTCAATCCTTGCGGTTTGGGGTCCCAGCCTCAGCGGGCTGGCGGCCGTGATCGCGTTTGAAAATCTGAGCGGTGGTATGGGAACCGCTGCCTATGTCGCCTATATGGCATCGCTCACCAATAAAAAATTCACTGCTACCCAGTATGCGCTTCTCTCCAGCCTCATGGGCGTTCCCAGGGTGCTGGCTTCCGCCCCAACCGGTTTCATGGCCCAGTCCATGGGGTGGGTCCTGTTTTTTGCCTGTTGTGCAGCTGTTGCCATTCCTGGTCTGTTTCTGTTACATTGGGTTGCCAAGCTATACCAGCACAAAGGAGAAAAGGCTGTGGACCATTGAATTTTTTTCCAACAGTCCTTACTTATAGATACGTATTCTTTCTTTAGCCTCCCAAACGACGATGCCACTACGAATATACAACACCCTCACACGGACCAAAGAGTTGCTGCAGCCCCTAGAAGACAATCACGTCAAACTCTATGTCTGCGGTATCACTTCCTACGACTACTGTCACATAGGCCATGCTCGTTCCGCCCTGGTCTTTGACATGGTTGTCCGTTACCTGCGGTATCGAGGCTACAAGGTTACCTTTGTCCGTAATTTCACTGATATTGATGATAAGATCATTCAACGGGCAAATGAGCAGGGGGTGGATTCCTCTGCGTTGGCGCTCCGGTTTATCAACGAATTTTATACGGACATGGATGCACTGGGCACCCTGCGGCCGGACATTGAACCCAAGGCCACCGAGCACATCCAGGAGATGACCGGGCTGATCCAGACCCTTATCGACAAAGGCATGGCATACCCCTCGGGCGGAGATGTCTATTTTCGGGTGGACCGGTATGACGCATACGGACGCCTCTCCGGACGATCGCTGGAAGACATGCAGGCCGGTGCCCGCATTGAGGTCAATGAGCAGAAAGAAAATCCCATGGATTTTGTGCTCTGGAAAGGGGCCAAGCCCGGCGAACCCTCGTGGCCCAGCCCATGGGGTGATGGCCGTCCCGGGTGGCATATCGAATGTTCAGCCATGAGCAAGAAATATCTTGGCGATACCTTTGATATCCATGGCGGCGGTAAAGACCTGATATTTCCCCACCACGAAAATGAGATTGCCCAGAGTTGCGGCGCAACCGGCAAAGAGTTTGCCAACCTGTGGATGCACCACGGTTTTGTGACCATCAAGGACGAGAAAATGTCCAAGTCGCTGGGTAATTTTCTCACTATCCGCGACGTGCTCCAGCAATATAGTCCTGAAGAGCTGCGGTTGTTCATCTTTTCCACTCAGTACCGCAATCCGTTGGATTTTTCCGAGCATGCCCTGCAGGACGCCCAAACCGGCCTGGACCGCATGTATGATTGTCTTGCCCGCATTGAGCAATTGCAGCTTGGGGAAGCTGGTAACGGTCAATCATTCAGCCCCAAGGACCGGTCAAAGGTCGAAAGCCTGGAAGAGCGTTTTCAGCGGGCCATGGACAATGATTTTAATACCGCCCAGGCCATGGGGTTGCTGTTTGATGGCGTAAAGGTCCTCAATAAACTGCTTGGTCAGGTGGGGGAAACAGCAGCTGAAGCGGAGTATGCGTTGCTCAAGGATGCCGCGGCAACCTTGCAGCGGCTGGGCTCGGTTGTCGGCATCCTGCAGCAGGATCCGGTCGCTTTTATTGCCCAGAAAAAGGAAAAACTGCTTGCAGCAGCAGGTCTTTCCGAGGCGGAAATAGTTGCCCTGATCGATAAACGCAATCAGGCCCGGGCCGAAAAAGACTGGGCAACCAGTGATGAGGTCCGTGATAGCCTGCTGGCAAACAATATTATATTAAAAGATGGCCCCCAAGGAACGACCTGGGATGTAAAATAGCCAACCCAAACCACATCGGGGGCATCGGCAATCAAAAGGGAGGAGGAGACTATGTTTCGTCAACCAGTTGTTGCTGATCGATTTTACCCGGGAGATCCAGGTCAACTCGAACAAACGGTCGCCAGTTTAATTCCTCAGGTGGCGTCGGGTGAGAAAATAACGGCACGGGCCGTGATCATGCCCCATGCCGGCTATGTGTATTCCGGTGCCACTGCCGGGTTGACCATCAGCCGGGTGGTGGTGCCTGAGACGGTACTGATCCTGGGGCCAAATCATCACGGACGCGGAGCAGCTGTTGCCATGGGCACCAGAGATTGGGAGATGCCCATGGGCCAGGTCCCTCTTGACCGGGAACTGGCTGAGCGTCTTTTGCAGACTGATGCGACCATCATGGCCGATGACAATGCCCACGGCAGCGAGCATTCCCTGGAAGTGCAGGTACCCTTTCTTCAGTTTCTGCAGCCCAACCTACATATCGTCCCCCTCTGCATCGGCCACATAGAGTACGAAGCGTGTGAACGGGTTGCCCAGGGCATTGCTGATGCCATCAAGGGGAGCGACTCCCCGGTACTGCTCCTGGCTTCTACCGATATGACCCACTACCGTTCACGGGAGCAGGCATCACGCCAGGACCACCTGGCCATCGACAGGATGTGCGCCTTTGACCCGCACGGGTTGTACCACACGGTCCTGGAGCAGCGCATTTCCATGTGCGGCGTCATGCCAACGGTGATTACCCTGTTGGCAGCCCGTCAACTGCACGCGACTACGGTTGAACTGGTCCAGTACACTGATTCCGGCGAGGCGAGCGGTGATATCGACCAGGTGGTTGGCTATGCCGGGTTAATCGTCAGATAGGTGGCTGCTGGTTTTCATTTTTATTGACAAGTGGTGTATTTTTCTCTATATACTCCCTACTCCAAGCCGCTGGGGGATGGTCTAATGGCAAGACAGCAGACTCTGACTCTGCCTATCGGGGTTCGAATCCCTGTCCCCCAGCCAGCTTTTCTTTCTTTTCCCCCTATTAAGTCCTTGCTTTTTTCCTGATTTTCACAATAATTAAACCAAGATAACCAGTCTTCCTTCCCTCTCTTTTTTAGGAGTGCTGCCTTGGGTGACAAACAATCGTATGAAATAACTGTCTTGCTCCCTGCCTACAATGAAGGGCAGGTGATAGGTGAGACGGTTCGCAAGATCCGCGCACTCTATCCTGCGTTTGAAATACTGGTGGTTGATGACGGCTCCACCGACAACACCTTGCAGGAAGCCATGGCCGCAGGGGCCAATGTCTGGCCGCATCCCTATAACATGGGCAATGGCGCGGCCATTAAATCTGGCCTGCGGGTAGCCCAGGGGGAATGGGTAATCATGATGGATGCCGATGGCCAGCACCAACCTGAGGATATCGCCAGATTACTGGAGCACAGGGATCGGTATGATATGGTTATTGGGGCCAGGACAAAACAATCGACCACCTCTGTGCATCGAGACCTGGCAAACTTTCTCTATAACCGTTTTGCCACCTATGTAACCCGTTTTAAGATTGAAGATCTGACTTCAGGATTTCGCCTGCTCCGAAAGTCCACCGCCGAGCAGTACATTTACCTCCTGCCCAATACCTTTTCCTACCCCACCACCCTTACCATGTCCTACCTGCGCAGTGGCAGGAGTATTAAATACATCCCCATAGAAGCTAAAAAGAGGGTAGGGAGCAGCAAGATCCGGCTGGTCGAAGACGGTATACGCTTTCTCCTTATTATTTCCAAAATTGCCACGCTTTATTCACCATTTCGAATTTTTATGCCGGTCAGCTTTCTCTTCTTCCTGATCGGTATCTGCTATTATGCTTATACCTATTTCTCCTTCGGGCGATTTACCAACATGTCGGCACTCCTGTTGAGTACCTCGATCATTGTTTTTATGATCGGCCTGGTTTCAGAACAGATATCTCAGCTTCGCTATGATCGGGTGAAATGATCCTTTAAATGAAACCGAAGCTGCTTGTCCTTACCACCACCTTCCCACGGTGGCAAAACGATGTTATCCCCCTGTTTGTCTATGAATTGAGTCGGCGACTGACTGACTCGTTTGAGGTGCATGTATTAGCTCCCCATTATCCACAGGCAAAGTGCACAGAGGAGATGGATAATGTCCGTGTTCATCGCTTCCGATATTTTTTTCAAAAGTATGAGATACTTGCCGGAGCTACCGGCGTGCTCCCAACGCTCAGAAAAAAGAAGTGGATGTATCTCCTGGTCCCCTTGTTTCTTGCCGCGCAACTGGTTGCTGGGTTGCGACTGGCAGTGCGCCTTCGGCCGGATGTTGTTCATGCACATTGGTTGATTCCCCAAGGAGTTGTCGCCGCTGTTGTGCGGAAGTTTTTCGGTATTCCGTTTGTCGTTACTGCTCATGGAGCCGACGTTTTCGGTTTGCGTGGCAGCTTCCCCGCAGCTTGTAAACGATTGGCCATCAGCAACGCTTGTCGAGTGACGGCGGTAAGCGCCTCGCTGAAGCGAACACTGGTGGAGATTGACCCGCACCTGGGGCAACCGGTAATCTTGCCCATGGGCGTTGATACCAGCCTTTTTACATCATCATGCGAAACAGCTGGAATTCGGAAGAAATATGGAATGGAAGGGCCGTTTTTACTCTATGTTGGCAGATTGACCGAAAAAAAAGGAGTAAATTTTCTGATAACAGCCATGGAAGAGGTCGCCAGGCAATCCCCATCGGCAAAGTTGCTCATAGTCGGTGGCGGTGAGGCTGAACAGGATTTGCGAGACCAGGTTAATGCGCTGTCGCTCTCCTCCCATATAATGTTTGCCGGATGGCTTGAGAACAGCGCTTTGCCCGAGTACTATGCCCAAGCAGATGTATTTATCGGGCCCTCCATAGAAACGGCAAATGGAGATACTGAAGGCTTTGGTTTAACATTTGTTGAAGCGGCCCTCTCAGGGTGCGTGACGATAGGAACTGATGCCGGTGGGATAGGCGACATCATCGTTGACGGAAAAACAGGGTTTCTTGTTCCGCAGAAAAACGTACATGCACTGAGTGAAAAAATTGTATGGGTGATTGAAAATTACGAAGAGTTGGCGCCAATTAGGGAAAATGCACGAAAAAGGTGTATTGAATTGTGTGATTGGCAGCATATTGCTCAAAGCTATGCTGCTCTTTTTTTTGAATGTCTTGAAGAACGTGTATAATAACCTAAATGGGTGACGGCTTGGTGAGCATGATTTTTTAATTCGTATCATTTATTTTACGTAATAACAAATTGTTAGGTGGGATTTGGCTCTAAGCAGTTACGGATTAAAGGTAGAATAAATTCCAGAAAAGAAGACGAGCAATCTTATGGCCTTATCAGAAAAAATAGTTGTTACATTCGGTACATTTGATCTTTTTCATATAGGGCATCTGCGTATCCTGGAGCGTGCCGCAGCGCATGGAAACAAGCTGTTAGTCGGGGTATCCAGCGACGAACTGAATTTTAACAAGAAAAAGATGTATCCCACCTATAATCAGCAGGATAGGATGGATATCGTGCAGTCTATTTACTGCGTAGGTGGTGTCTTTCTTGAAGAAAGCCTGGAGAAAAAACGAGAGTATTTACTTGAGTATAACGGGTCAGTGCTCGTTATGGGTGATGATTGGCAAGGCAAGTTTGACGAATTGTCTGATATTGTAGAGGTCGTCTATCTCCCCCGCACTGCGTTGATTTCAACCTCTGCGGCTAAACGAAGAATTATCGACGAAGCCGAGAAAATTTACGATCCGGTTTTTCCCTGTAGCTCTCCATGATCCGTCAGGATGACGCTTCTCCATGGAGCAGGGTGGTTAGACGTTCCATATACCGATCTGTTGAGTGCCCGTCAAGGGTGTCGTCATAGACTGCTTTTTTTACTCGCTCATATGCGGTACGATGTTTTGCTGTATAGCTTTCCTTGTCGTAGCAGGCTTGCTCAAGCGATGCAAGAAGCTCAGGGAGACTCCCGACGATATCGCCTGCCCTGAAATCAGCTGGGAGGGAGAGCCCATGTTTAAAGGGCGGTGGGACATCAAGAAAAACTATCGGATTGTCGGTGACCATCATGTCAAAAGCAATGGAGGACCAGTCGGTGATCAACACGTCAGAGACGCCAATGATCATCTCGGTATCGGGAAATTGGCTTAGCGGTAGGTGGACCATATGTTCCGAGTCAAAGGCGGAACCAAGTGTGGTGTTGAGATGAAACCGGACAATAATACAGGCATCCTGCATCCGAGCGAATTCGTGCAATGCGGAAATAAATTCCTCGGTTGATAAGCCAAAGGGAATCTCGTTTCGGTTTGCACTGTCTTGCTTCCAGGTGGGTGCAAAAAGGATAATTTTTTTATCTGATGGCAGCCCTATTTGTGCTTTACAGTCTTGAGCTGCATCTTGATAGTTGAGGATCAGATCTGTTCTCCCATACCCTGTTGCAAAGACTCGTGAAGCATCAAATCCGAATGTCTCCCTATAGAGCTGCCTTATGCGTTGAGACGACACCCATACTTCCTCATATTGCCTCTGCACCGTGAAATCATCGGGAACAAATCCCTTGAAAGGGATTCCATGCCAGACATCGATAAAATGAATGTTGCTCAATTTAAATAGAAGAATCAGGCTGTGCAGACCATGGTCGGATATAATGCAATCAGCAAAAACCACCTTGCTTAAATCAACAGGATTCAGGGCAAGCAGAATGTTTTGTTGGTGTTCAATCTCTCTGTAATACTGAGGATCAAGCGTAAGAAAGTATATTTTTTCATGAGTTGACAGGTTCTCCTGGCGACGTGCATGCGTATAGAGCGCGTTAAGGTTACCATGCAGCTTGTGCCCGTAAAGAATGATGGATTTTCTAGAGTTTCGGCTAGCAAAAATTCTGATAGGTAAAAGGAAAAAGCAGAGTAGCCCGGCCCATAGCAAATATATCCAGTGTAATGGATTCTTTGTGTTTATTTTCATAAGGTTATACTCGTACCGGTCGGAGAAAGAATGGTCTATAAGAACTAAATTAAGAAATAATAAACGAAATTAGTCGTATGGATATTGATATTGTTTATACATGGGTCAATCACGAAGATCCTGAATGGCAAATAGAATATAAAAAAGCATTGTTTGAAGAGAGAAACATAAAACCATCCCATCCAAGTGTTAAAGATATAGCTCGTTTTTGGAATAGAAATGAACTTTTTTATAGCATTAAATCTGTATATAAGTATGCACCATGGGTGAGAAATATTTATATAGTGACAAATTGCTTACTGCCGGAATGGACAAAAAAATATAAAAAAATAATTAAAATCGATCATCAGCTAATATTTAAAAATAAAAAATCTTTGCCAACATTTAATTCGAGAGCTATAGAGGCGAATCTTCATAGAATTCCTGGGGTTTCTGAAAAATTCATTTATTTCAATGATGATGTTTTTTTATGTAAATCAGTTAAAGATGAAGATTTTTTTTCTAGAGAAGGTAAATCTTATATTTTTCAATCCAAACATGACGTTCCCTACAAAAAAAATAAAGGTTTAAGGCCAATAGATTATGGAATTCTTAATGCGTGTAACTTGCTAATTAGGGATTATCGCTATAAGCCTTTAAAAAAATTACATCATGCTCCTTTTCCTATTTTAAAAAGCACTATGTTTGAGATTGAAGATAAATATATAGATATTTTAGATAAAACAGCAAGTCATAAGTTTAGGAATAATGAAGACTTGCCACTCGCAACCACTATGCATGCTTATTACTCGTTAATAAACGGGTATGGCGAATTAAAAAAAATTGATGCAAGGTATATTGATATAGGTGATCCTTTGTTTATATTCCTTGTAAACAGATTTTCCCCTCTGCGTAGAGGAAAATATACAACTTTTTGTTTGAATGAAATTAGTAGTATGAAATATTTTAATAGTATTAGAGATATTATTGTTGAAAAATTTCTGATAAAAATGTTTGAAGATTAAATTAAAAGTTAAAATATTTTTTGATATCTGGGTAAGCATCTAGTATCCAATTTAATTGGATGTCATTTTGAACTCGATTGATAGCTGTTAAAGACTGCCCATGTGGTGAAGGAATTTTCACATAATGTTTCAAAGGGGTAGGGAATGGTATCAATTTGCATAGAGTGTTATTTTTGGCTGACATCATTTTTAACCAAATGTCATCGGCAAATGGACATAATTTCATGAACGCGTTTTTGTTGAGCACTTCTTCATGAAAACATCCTGGGAAATATATAGCTCCAGCTCCTGTTGTAGGTAATATGAACTTGGAAGCAAATTGGTGACTTGTCTCGTATTCCCATTTTTTATACGGTTTAATTATTTTTGATTTATTAATTTTAATTAAGTGAGCTCTGTTGCAATGTATAATATTTGGTTCTTCAATGTGTGCATTATATAAACGTTCAATGTGATCAATAGGGTATATTAAATCATCATCTGCGGTAATAATTAAATCATCAGGATGTTTTATAAGAGTTGGTATGATTTTTTTGTAAGATTTTAAATCTTCACAAAAATTAATTGTCAATCCTCTTTTTTCTTGGTTTTTTAATAATTTAGGTAAATTTTTATTTTTAAATTCATCGACACTAAGCCAAAGAATTATCTTGTCCGCCTTAACGGTTTGTTGCATCAGGCTTTCAATTACACAATGAACTTTGTTTACTCTCGCACCATAGCTAGTAAGTGAGATAGTAATTTCTTTTTTTCTCTTGTTTTTTTCTATACCTATTTTTTTTGAATGGAGTGCAGCAAGAGAGTAGGGTTCTAATCGGGCATATGTTGTATGTATTTTAAGCCATTCTGAAAATATTTTTGCTTTATTATATAATCCAAAAGATAATAGGTTAGCAAAATATAACGATGTTTTTTTCATCTTGATAAAAAATGACTGTTTTTGTCTGGTAATAATTGCACCTCTTTATGACGAGAGGCTTCGTTACTTGGGCCATTTACGGCGTTTTTAATTGGAATGTTTTATCTATCAGTCGTCTTTGACATCGTCATAAGAAGAGGTCTCCCCTTTGGTTCTGTTTACGCCGTAAATCTCCCAGCGTTTAATACAAAATGAGGGCTCCGGTTGTTATTGAATTCAAATCACCCGCCAAGCGCCGACCGAAATTTCCTAGTAGTCATCTTCTAAAGCCAACTTTTAATAAAAGTTGTGCAGCTTTTTCCAAAAAATTGGCGTAACCTTTTCGTCCATGGCTTAACAAGCTGGAAATCATCATTGGCATCAAAAAGATGACAAAGCCGATAGATCGCTTCAGGGTGGACACGCATAAGTCTTTCCAGTGTTGCGGCAATATGTTCTGAATAATCGCTCAGCTTTTTTGGCTCCGGTACGGTATATGACTTAAACTTTAATTGCTTCCTATATAATGCATCACAAGCCTCAAGGACATCGTTACCCATGTGTCCATAGGTTTCCAAACAAACTGCATAAGCCCTTAGCATATAAGCAAAACTTTTTGCACGGTCAGGTTGGTAGGTGACACTCGATTGGTGCTGTCTGTAGAAATACAAGACACTCGAAAGTGCTAAAACTCGTTTCGATTTCTGAAAAACGCCAAAATTAACTAAATAATCTTCATTAATCGAAATTGTCTCGCCAAAATCTTTCAGAAAAGGAATGATAATTTCTCGCCGATAAATTTTATTACACATCGAACCAGTTCCAAGTTCCCACGTGCAGTAATGCGAGAGGATACCAGTCCTGTAAAGGCGATTATGCGGAAACCTCAGTTTGTATTTACCAGGGATGCCATCTTCAGAAATGAAGCGGATGCCGCTAATAACCACATCTGCATCATGGCGTACACTTGCGGTGACCAAATATTCTATAGCGTTTTCGTCCATCATATCATCAGCATCAAGAAAGCAAAGATACTGGCCACATGCCTTTTTCATGCCATGTATACGTGCTCGATGAACTCCTTTGCGCTGCCTTATCATCTCTAACCTTAGGCGACCCTCGTGTTTTTTATATGCCAAAACCTGGGAAACTGTCCCGTCCGTCGAGCCGTCATCGACCACGATGATTTCAATATTTCTATAAGTCTGTCTTGAGAGGGATTTCAGAGCAGCGACAATGAACTGAGCGCCATTGAATACCGGAACAATGATGGAGATAATCGGTTCTTTCAAAGCGTCAATTGGCTGATTTGTTAACTGTATTTCGAAGCAATTCTCTTAAGGTGTCCAGGTATTCTCGACCAAACTCTCGGTCTGGTTCCAAATAGTTACCCTCTGCCCATTCGTTCCATGACTTTATAAAAACAAGCCTACGTTGAAAAGGACGACTCATCACTTTTGCAATTTCTCTCTCCAACATCTTTTCGAAGAGCTGGGGAGTTGGCCTGGTGAGAACCAATCCACGATTACCGCACCTCGGTGTGTTATCCCAATTTGGGATAACGCAAGGAAAGATGTCTTTATCTATGGATCGATTAGTCCATCTCTCTACAAAGTCAGAGTACGAACAGCGTAAAGGTTTTTGGAAATATTTTGACCATTTTAAATATTGGAAACGACCAAGTCGGCATAGCCATCTTGAAAGTTGGTTGTCTGGCAGTTGTGCCATTGTCTCGTGGATATCTCTTGGAATAGCGCCGAAGATTGCAGGATGTCTTCGGTGATCAAAATGAATGTTGGCAGACAAAAAGAAAAAACCGTTTAAGCCATGCAGTCTGGCACGCTCATTCCAGCAATTCAAAAACTCATCTATATCAGGGATTAAATCAGGTCGATAGATTATGAAGAGTTTTTTCCCATCTACCTCAATATACCTATCATCCTTGAATGCCATTAAAAGTGCATCGAAATGACGCTCATAGTCTGCAATACCTGGATATGTCTGTTCGAGGATAATCTCGGAATCGAGCCCATGCCATCGTCCTGTCCAGGACTCGTTGGCCCATCCTAAGCAAAATGGGAAATCCGGCGTCCCCTGTTCCACGACCTCAGAGAAAACACGCTCAAGTACTCGCTTGCCGTTTCCGAACCAATAATGCCAGTAGCAAAAACCTTCAATACCAGCTTCCCGAGCAAGATTGGCCTGCTGTACTCTAACTTCGGGTACTCGCAGGTCATAGAAACCGAGGTCGCCAGGAAGTCTCGGCTGTTCATGGCCTCTGAACAGAGGTCGAGCTTTAGCAACGTTCGTCCATTCGGTAAAGCCTTTCCCCCACCATTCATTGTTCTCAGGGATTGGGTGGAACTGCGGAAGATAAAACGCTATCAATCGCGCTGTTGGCATATTCATAATTACATTGTAGGTTAAAGAAAATGTAGTAGTGTAATCAAGCGCAAAATTTTTTTCGAAACCATGATGCAAATGATCGGAGCAAAGAGAAGACGGTAAGTTTTATTATCGATAAACCGTCACCCAGCATCAAGTTTAGTCGTTCACGGTTACCTGGGGCCAACTTCAGACATCGCAAAAGATTCTTTTGTGCATGACTTAGCCAGTAGGATTTGGTCATTTCGTCGAAGACTAGGCTACGTATTAACGGTGGATATTGTCCCAGCGATAATAGTCCTTGCTCGAAACGATTTCGTTGAGACCATACTCCGTTTCTGTGGACCTGATAAACCCCCATGACTTCACGGCAATAATGAAGATCACCCTTTGTCGCTGTGAAAAGGTGCAGTGGCCAATCACCTATGCTGACTTTCGCCATATAGTCCGGTACCCCTTCCTCACGGACCCAGTTCCGAAATAATACGCCTGGGGTGTGCACGTAGTTACCTTTTATGAGATCAGCGAATGATGTCCGTTCATTCGGGTGGGCAAAGATACGAAGCCTGTTACCCTTCGGCAAGTGAGCCACCTCCTGATATGCGTTGTGAGGTGGTTGACCGGAATCATCATAAATAACCTTAAGATTGCAGAATGTAAGTCCGAATGTTGGGTCACGGTCAAGTACATCGACTTGCTTTTGTAGTTTCAGTGGGTCTGTCCAGTAGTCATCACCTTCGCAAATAGCTATGTACTTCCCTCTGGCTCTTGGAAGATTGAATTCAGCATTTGGGCGGACGCCCTTTGACCATTGGTTCTCTTCTTGGCAGATGGCCTTTATCACATTTGGATATTTTTTTTGATATTCGCGAATAATGGCCGCTGTTTGATCAGTTGATGCATCATCATGAATTAATATTTCTACCGGGAACGACGTCTCTTGGATGAGGAAACCGTTAAGGCAGTCTAGAATGAAATTTCTATGATTGTAAGTGATGCAGCAGACACTGACTACAGGTGTAGTGTCTTCTGGCCAATTATGTTCACTAATAGGAGTCGGTGTAGACAACAACTGAGTAGCAATCTGATCCGTCAGCGCCTCCTTGCCTTGCTCAGGAAAAGCAAGCCCCTTTTTCAAGCGTAACTCATGGCGCCATTTGTAGAGAAGGTCTTTTGATTTTCGTCGTTTAACACTCACGTTTTTCTCCTGCCAATTTTCATAATATTGGCTTAACCGAGTGTCCACTCTTATATAGCAGGATCACTTGGAGGAATATGGCATAGCGGATTTATCATATGGCGATAACCCTAAAAATGAAAGTGGCTGACAATCAGTGGTAATCACAATTTTAAGCGTTTCCTCTACCCTTGAGAAAACTGACCGTTTCCTTGAAAGCGGTAACGCCCACCACAAGGTTGCCTAATATGTAAACTACTGCACCTAAGGAAGTCAGCATCAGCAACGCCAAAGGCCCAATGACTTCAAACACTGTGCCCGCAAGTGCCACGAAAACCGCCATTACGGTACTCAGGATGATACTTGGTGAACAGTCTACCAGTTGGTCTCGTATGCTGTATTTCAAAATTTTATTTGTGTAATACCCGTTAATCATTAATGCGACGCAACTTTGGATCACACGACACCAGGCAATACCCATCACTCCCCAGTAACTGCCGAGTAGAAGCAAAGATACGCCGGTCACCTTCTTTGCTATTGACACTTTGAGATAAGGTTTCCCTTGACCCTGTGCCTGCAAAATATTCAAGTTGATAACCTGCAAAGGATAAAGCAAACCAGTAAAACAAAGCACCTGCATTATCGGCACTGCAGGCAACCATTGGTCGCCGAACACCACCTGAATGAGTGGCTCCGCCAATACCGCCAGACCAGTAATTATTGGTGCAGTAATAAGCATTATGCTGCGGATGGACATTTTTACACCCTGGCGCAGCCGATCTTTGTCGTCATTTATAGACGAGAAGAGGGGGAAGAGCACACGGGACAAGACTCTGCTTATAATATTGATTGGCAACGCTTGAGTGCGGTCGGCACGATTATAAATACCCAGCTCTCGCATGCCATAGAACTTGCCAATCAATAATGCGTAGCCGCGCTGGTAAAATGTGTCCAACAATCCAGCCGCAAATAGCCAACCACTGAAATTGAATAATTGCCTTAACGAATTTCGGTTGAATATAAATGACGGACGCCAAGCACTAAAGACCCACATTAAAGTAGTGTTGGCCAGAGTGCCTACAAACGCTTGTCCCGCCAGGGCCCAGACGCCATAATCGGCCCAAGCCATGTACACGCCAGTGCAGCCGGAAACTAGCGTAGAGGTTGTACCAACCTTCATCTGCACTTTGAATTCCAGTTGTTTGGTCAACAAGGTGGCTTGGACGGAGCCCGCGGAGCTTATCAAGATGTTGCAGGCCATCAGCATAGTTAATGGCATCAGAACGGGCAGAGAAAAGAACTCTGCAATCCATGGTGATGCAACTATTAAACCGGCTGTCATTAGTAAGGCAACACCGATGTTAAACCAAAACACCGTCGATTCATCGACATGTGTTGTAGACTGCTTCTGAATCAGCGCCTGCGAAAAACCGGCATTTACAAATAAGGTAGCTAGCCCCATAAATAGAGATAATAGCGCAATTGTCCCAAAATCCTCCGGCACTAACAATCGTGCTAAAAAAACTGAAATGACAAATCCGATCCCCTGATTGGAGAAAGTGTAAATTCCACTCCATATCACAGCTGATCTGGCTTTATTCTTCAACATTTATACACTTCGAAAGTGAAAATCGAGTTGAAGGATATTGAACTCTTTTGGTTACGCAGGCAATTCAAGTTTTGTTCTCCCAGGGAAAATCAAAATAAGGAGAGTCAATATCAAGAAATCTTATAAATTTGCTATAGCTTGATTTTTCCGACAAATTTATGACTAGCAAGTCATTCGGCCTTTCATTAAAATAGTTGCGAACCGTTTGGTTGTATCTGTTAAAGTGGTCAATCAATATTTTCTTGTTGTATATATCTTCGTCGGGAGCGCCATGCAGCTTTACTGCCCTATAAATGAAACCCTTGCTAACATATTTTGCTGCCTGCAGGTCAACAGCTGTAGGGATTTGTCCATTGCCAAATTTCTTAGCATGAAATTGAGTGATTGATTGGTACCAACTGGCATCATCACGAATCGTAAGGATGAACTTACTTCCAGGGTAAGCATGATCGAGATGTTTGAATGTTTCTGACCAACTAAAGGGTGCATCCTGGAAAACCTGGGCAGACTTACAGTAGGCAACGATAGGAGCAAAGTTACCCTTAAAGTAGTACTTATCAGAAAGAAGTTCTGCTGAACGCTGATCACCAACTCGATAACCCAAATCCTCAAATGCTTTCTTGATGGATGTCGTTCCTGTCTTGTTGCGGCCAATACAAAAATATTTGGTCTTGTTCTTCGCCAGCAACTTGTTTCTTTGTATTCTGAAAAAGAATGCGGTTTTTGAAATTATTTGATGGAGCACTACTGTTCTAGGTAGTAGAAATTTATTTGATGAACATGTCGAGAAAGCTCTGACGGAATGATCCATACCAAAATTATACAAGATAATAGGATTATTCAGCCCTCGAAAATCGCCAATGCTTGCTTGATCTTTCTACAGTCCGCTAGCTTGGTTCTACGCGACACTACGAACGATTGCGGCCCGTTATAACGACTATTAGGGAGGTCGATTTTCTCAATTAATTCTCTGAACACCAGGGTAGGGTCCTGACAGAAGTCTTCATATTGGACAACGATTTTTTTCTGCTCTGCAACTTTTGCCATGCCCGTAGACACTGCTTGATTGATGTAGTGAACTTGTCCTGAGGCTTGCGTAACTGGGTCGAAGTCTTTCAGTGAGTTATATTCAGGAATTTTGAACGAATACCAAGCTTCCTCACTGCCAAACTGGCGCTTTCTTGCCTCCAGTACCGAAGCCACATTTGTTACAGGGTCGCGTTTCATCTGAACGAATATCACTTTGTCGAAAATAGAATCGAGGAAAGGAATATTGTAATTAAACAGCATTCCTTTAGCAGCGAAAGGTTTCTGGAACACATCCATGATGCCTGCAAGTTCAGCGAGCATGGTTTCCGTAGCCATGCTCTCCCGTAGTTCATCATCGCTCCAGACATCACGACCGTTTTCCGGCAGAAATCGACGCCAGAAATACCAAAACTCATTGGGTGCCAAAACTCCTTTTGTTTTACCATTTTCTGAGCTGTATTCTGTCTGCTGCACAAACTCACCCAGTTCATCGCGGAAGTTGTAACGCTGGTCGGTAAGAAGCAGTTGTATCTTGGCCCCGATGATCGGTGCTTGATAAAAACGCGAGAGCAGGTTGCTTGGATAGGCTACCAGACCAGTATTGGCAAGCCATTGCGTAAATAATGTTGTACCACTGCGCAACGGTCCCATTACGTATATAAGCGGGTAATGCATCTTTATCTGATCGTACTGTGACCTGATAAGATGTTCTGCAGGCTGTAAATCACTATTCAGATCAGTCAGTAGCTTTTCAAGCAGCTCATTTCGGCGGAAGTTCGTTCTCCTGATTTCAGACAAGTTTATACTCCTCGAGCAGCTTTAAACACTGGCCCTGATCATTGAACATCATGACATCTATGATGGAGAGGTCCGGCACAAATTCATTGCCGAATTGACGGTAAATAATAGGTTTGGGCTGAATAAAAGATAGCTGTATACCCCTACTAGAGAAAACATCATGATCGTAAAGCAATTTGCCTCCCAGAGTGTTGATGTAGTGTGCCGCTCGAAGCTCTTCGCATATGGCAAGCACTTTTTCCTGCCCGCGCAGACTGTTATTTTTTTTTAACGCTGAGGAGACGTACCAATGGGGATTCAGCCCGAGATAGTTACAGATCTGGCATAATCCGTTATTGAGAAACTGCGCGAGGTTCTGCTCTTGTTGCATGAGCAATTCTTCGATTAAAGGAAACACTGAAGGAAATTGTGGAGCTTTGCTATAACTATGCCGTATGGTTTCCAATAACGTTTTCTGCCTGTTACCTATTGTAATCTGATTTATCAATTTATTCCGACTGGCGCCGTGCAACGGTAAAGTGAGGAGCTTTTTTTTTCCTTGTGTAAGAATGGAGTTGCGATTGACCCAGCCACGTGTGATGTAGTTAACGTCATCGAACACCACAAAGGTGTCCACTGCCGCGATAAGTTGGAAGTACCCTAGGTACGGAAAAAAATAGGGTTGCATGATAGCGAGTCTCATGCGTTTTCACCAAGCAATATGTGTATCAGAGAACAAACCGTGTTGACAATATCTCGATCCACCGTTGACCCGGTTGGCAACACCACCACCCTCTCCGCCACCTCCTGGGTGTTAGGAAGCAGCAACCCAGCGTGAGGATATAAATCACGATATGGTTTCATGTTGTGGCATCCTGGCCAGAAATATTTGCGTGCCAGGACATTCTCGGCGTGCAGTGTTTTGACAATCTGGTCTCTAGATACCGGGCACTCTTTGCCTATTTCCATCACCACATACTGGTAGTTGTTATGCTCTGCATCGTCAAAGGTCAGCAGGCTGATACCAGGCAGATCGGAGAGTCCTTCCCGGTAGGCATGATGATTGGAACGGTTGGCATCAATGACGCTATCGATGGCATCTAGGTTGACCAATCCCATCGCGGCGGCGACTTCAATCATTTTACCGTTAGTGCCAGGGTGGATGACATTATCCTTACCCGAAAAGCCAAAGTTACGCATCAGGCGCATGGTTTCGGCAAGCTCGTCGTCATTAGTGACGACAGCGCCACCTTCGAAGGTGTTAAAAACTTTCGTAGCATGAAAACTGAGTACCTCACAGGCCCCGAAATTGCCGATCATCCTTCCCTTGTGTGAACAGCCGAAAGCATGAGCGGCATCAAACATCAGCTTGAGACTATGCTCTTCGGCAATTTCTAGCAAGGCCTCGACCTGAGCGGAGCGCCCCCACAAATGCACACCTATTATACCGGTGGTACGTGGGGTGATCATATTCCGAACGGCAGTGGGATCGAGTGTGTGGGTGTCCGGATTAATGTCGGCGAAGACAGGCGTGATGCCCTGCCAACTTAAGGCATGAGCGGTAGCGATAAAGGTGAAGGAAGGAATTATGACTTCAGCTTCCAATCCCAACGCTCGGGTAGCGATCTCGAGTGCGATTGTACCGTTGCACATTGACACACAGTGTTTTACATCGTGATAATCAGCTACACGCCGTTCAAATTCCTGCACTAATTGACCGTTGTTTGTCAGCCAGCGGTGATCGAAAATCTGCCCGGCATATTGCAAAAACAACTCGCGGCTGCCAATGTTGGGCCGACCGACGTGTAGCGGTTGCGAAAAGGCTGGTGGGGCCCCGTTGATGGCCAAGTCTTGAGGGGTTCTAATTTGTTTCAACAGGATCACTCACTTTCATAATTGGAAATCATGTATCATTGAATTGGACATTTTTTGACATGTATGGTGCCCATGGTTCTTAGTCATTTATGTTTTCTCTTTGCCATAAAATAAACTGCGGCCGCTGGTCAAGATTGGGTGCCAGCCATTTAAATTCATCTGCAGTTAATGGGAGGGTCCTGATTTTTCGATTAATATACTTCTCAGTCTTTCTTGTAAGGTCCTGTAGATTATCATGGTCAAGGTCGCCGACAAGGATAAGGTCTATGATGCCTGTGTCCTTGCCCTCGGCATAGTCATCAATAAGCAATGCTTTTTCTAAGTTGCCAAGCCGTTTAAGCACTGACTCGAGAATGCGATCCATTCCCAAGGATTTCTTGACCATGGAGTGAAGCTCATTGAAAACAGGGTGCTTTTGATTGGCAGAAAACAATACCTGGCGTCCGCTTTTTTTGCTTGTCAACAGGTCTGCTTCTTTCAATTGATCTAACTCGTTTTTGATATGGCTAGGGGATGCATTGAATTCATCAGCGAGTTCCCGTAGATAGGCGGTTCTTTCCGGGTTGAGAAAGAGCCGCATGAGGATCCGTATCCGAGTTTTAGAGGTAATCAGTCCTGAAAGCATGGTGTTTGTATTTTTTGTTCTGTTATTTAGAACATTTTATGGGGGCAAAATTTTATTGTAAAGTAGATTTTTTTTTGTTTTTAGGCTTTGCTGAGGTATTATGCAAAGATAAAAGGTCGGCAACATTGCAAGGATTTATCTGTCCTTATGGGGGCCTGTTGTGCCGTTTATTTTTGGTGCTGATCCAGGCCCTTGCCCTGTTGCAGGAATTTTGCCATTGGTGAATTTGTTCCGGATGCTAGCCGCCTTCTCGGCAGTACGCTGACCAATCGGCCTCATTCAGCGCTACTCTTTTCATGACTGCGGCAAACTTGTCATTGGATTCTAGCGATGGGGTGCGCAGTCACTGTCGGGCATCAGCCGACTTTCAGCTCGTACAGCATTTCACCACTTATATTGAGTGGCTTCGGAGATGCATACTTATGTAGCCAACTTCTTTTTAGTTTCGTTGTTCGATGACAGCATCTCTTCAAGACCGTCTCTTTTCGTGCTTTCGGATAGCACATGTTTCCTCTTTTTCGCGTTTGATTTTCTATTAGAAGCCATGTCAAGAGCACGGCAACTATCCTAACAGAGGGAGCCGCCAGTCTTAGTTCGTGCCGCATTCCTTTGGGGCTTCTTGAGTGATTATTACAACTAAATTGGCTCCCCCCCCCCGGAGCCAAACAGAACGCGCTGAAATATAGCTAATATGCTAAGGGCTCTATTCTGAAAATGAATGTTTTGAAAATGAAAAATAAACAATTTGTTAGCCTTGCCATTTGTTTGATTATCTTGCTGTCCACGATAATTTACTCAAATTCTTTCAGTGTACCTTTTTTATTTGATGATTCTCATAATATCGAAAATCCGAATTTAAGGATTACAGAACTCAATTATGAGAATTTCACCAAGGCCATTTCAGGCGGTACGTTGAGCGAACGACCTGTAAGTAACTTCAGTTTTGCGCTCAACTACTATTTTGGCGAATATAGGGTGCAGGGGTATCATTTGGTTAATTTATTTATTCATATATGTACCGCGATATTTCTGTACTATTTTTTAAAGCTTACACTTTCATTACGGCCAAATTCCAAATTAGCTCCACATGCTGAAGTCTTAGCGCTATTGGCATCACTATTATGGACCTGTCATCCTTTGGCCACTCAGTCGGTAACATATATAGTTCAGAGAATGAACAGTATGGGGGCAATGTTTTTCCTCTTGTCGCTTTTGTTCTATGCACAGGCCAGGGTTCACCAAAATGGCGATACACCCAAAACGCCTGTCTATCTGGCTAAGTTTTTGCTTAGTATGCTCTTCGGGCTGCTAGCGCTAGGATCAAAAGAGAACACAGCAACGCTGCTTTTAATCATCCCTCTATATGAATGGTTTTTCTTTCAGAACCTCAGTTGGGGGTGGTTGAAAAGGAAAGCTATCTATGTCCTTTTTGGCTTGTTTGCCTTTCTGACAGCAGGCTATTTGTACATGGGAAAAGCTCCATGGCTTGCTTTTGTTAGTCAGTGTTCGACTCGAGATTTTACTGCTCTTGAAAGGTTGATGACTCAGTTTCGAGTTATCGTTCACTATATGGGGCTATTGATATATCCTGAGCAGAGTCGGCTCGTTTTTGATTACGATTTTCTTACTTCAACGTCGCTGACCTCTCCACCAACGACACTTTTGTCATTGCTGTTCATAGTATTTGTACTGGTGGCTACATGTTTTTTTGCTCGAAAATATAGAGTGGAAGCCTTTTGCGTCCTCTGGTTTTTCCTGAACTTGTCGGTCGAATCTTCAGTTATTTGCCTTGAGATGGTATTTGAGCATCGAACTTATTTACCTGCCATGGGATTCTATCTTTTTCTTACAATAGTTTTCTGGAGATTTTTCAACAATATCAAAGCAAAAATAGCATTTTTGGTAGCTATAACCCTTGTCTTTTCATATTGGACGTTCAAAAGAAATCAGGTCTGGCAAGACCCGGTTGTTTTCTGGCAGGATAGCATCGATAAAAGCCCACTGAAAAGTCGACCATACGCCAATCTCGGTTATGTTCTGTCAGAGGCAGGACAACTGGAACAGGCTGAGGAGGCTATTCTTGAATCGCTGCGCATTAAGCCACGACAGCCGAGAGCGCTTAATAATTTAGGAATTATTAAACTCAAGCAGTTTGAGTTGCGGGAGGCTGAGGAATATTTCCAAAAATCATTAGCGGCTGACCATGATTATCTGGATGCGTTGTACAATCTTGGAATGATGTACGACAAGCAGGGAAGATATGATGAAGCACGGGAACTTTTTGAAATCATATGGCAGAAGACACCGGAAAAACCACTGTCCAACAAATTGTATGGTAACGCCTTGCTGAGAAACGGAATGCTACAGGAAGCAGTAGTCCATCTGGATAAAGCGTTGGAGCAAAGACCAAATGACATTGGACTATTGAGCGATTTGGCTGAGGCTCATATCAAAATGAACCAGATAGATGAAGCGATTACGTACCTCAGGAATGTGACTCGACTCGAGCCTAATTCTAAAAGACCTCACTACAATCTTGCTATGCTTTACACTGGCAAAGGGATGACAAACCAGGCGCTGAAACACTATACTCTTGCAATTGACTTTCAAGAGGAAGTGCCGCCAATTCGTTATAATTATGCCAACCTTCTTTTTAGAATCGGCCAACATGAAGCCGCGGTTTTGCAATACGAACAGTATCTGGAAAACGAGACAACCATTGCTAAAGCCTACAACAATCTTGGCTTGATATACGCTCAGGGGGGAGAGTTGGAAAGTGCCAGAGAGTATTTTATTAAAGCTGTAACCATTCTGCCCGAATTCAAATTGGCGCAGGGCAATCTTCACCTTGTCGAAAATTTGCTTTCTGGTGATGATTAAGTTTATTTTTTTACTTTTACAAGTTTAGAAGTCGTGTAAACCCTGCCTGGAGCAATTATGTAAAATCTTCCCCCATAAGGGTCTTCAGGAATTTCTGGAATGATGTTTTTTATTACCAGTTCTTTGAGATTGAGAGGGGGCCTTTTATAGGTTTCTATGAATTGATCTATTCCATTTTCCAAGTAGTTGATTCTTTCCAAAGCGTCTATTCTAACGAGAAGGTAATCTTTCATCTTCAAGTCTGATGTCTCCTGTAGAAGCGATTTCAGAAAGATTACAGAATTGTCAATCTCTCCTGCCATCAACTGCATGCGCGAAACCAACGGGCCAAAATAATCGGGAGCGTTGGGCTTTTGCGATGCTTTTTGGAGATAATGCCCTGCCGTCTTTGGATCTTTTAAAAAATGGAAATGATTAAACCAGAGGAAAAAGTAAGGCCTGTAGTCGTCGCCTCGTGTTTGAGCTGATTTAAGTAATATCTTGTTGGTCTCTTCAATCATACCCGCTTCCCATGGTAAAACTGTGGTCGCGAGGATAAAGGGGTCCGAGGCTTCCGGGTCCAGTTCTTGTATCTGTACCAGGAGCTTATATACCGTCTCCCAATCCTGCTCTTCGATTTTTTTTCCCCTGAGAACTTTATCTCCCGTAAAAGAGAGCACATTCATAAATAGGTAATCGGCCAGGACACCCTGGTACTCTAATGAGGCTACTTTTAAAAAGGCTGGCGGTATTTTAGAGATTCGGCTTAATCGGAGATCGCGTCTGTAGTCATGAAGATTGTAGAGTTTTTGTAAACTTATGGACGCAGAGAGAAAAAGCAGAATGAAGAGGAGGGTGGTGGAGAGGGGTTTCAACATCATGTCAAATCTAATCTCTTAAAAGACAAAGTTGAAAGCAATAACATTATGCCTGTGTAAGCTACACCATAAATACAGAGGAAAAGTGCTTCTTGGGTGGGAATAGCATGGCCGTATGCAGCCAGCTGTTTGAGATCAAAAGCTGCTAAGTTGGGGAAAATATATTGGACAAAATGAATGAGGTTTTTCAAGGGTGGAGAAAATTCGACCCCTTCCAACTGAAGAGATATGAAATAAATAACATCTTCTATAGTGTGTCCTATTATGTACGTTGCCAGTGTTAAGAGAGTAACCAGAAAAGAGCTGGTGGTAAGTGTGCACCAGAGTATGACGACACTATTGAGAACAAGAATGCCTAAGAGTCCCATGGTAGAGGACAGCAAAATTGCAGAAAGTGAAAAGTTTTCAAACAACTGTTCATAGAAAAAGAAAGTGGCTGAGTAGACGGCTATGACAGATGCCACGGTCAGTATGCCTACAACGAGCACACTTAACATTGCAAAGCCGAGATATTTGCCCAAAAGATACTCGGCTCTGGATATTCGTTGTGCAAGGATGAAGTAGGCTGTCTTGTTTTCAAGATCGTTCAAGAAAAGGGAGATGACAAAGAAAAATGGTATGAGCAGGCTCCCCAGGCTAACCGCGGATAAGCATATATCGAGAATGATTTTGAGGAGGTCGCGCATGTACATGCCGCCTATGACTGTCGAGAGCGAAATCACGAACAGTGCGGCTACAAAGGTTCCGTATATGACCCGATGCCTCAGGCATTCTTTAAAAGTTATCAGGGCGATGTGAAGGATGTTATTCATTCGCTTCCCGGATGCTGTTGAGAAAGAACGTTTCAAGTTTATTGGGAGGTTTGGGCACTGATGCCGCCGATTCAGGAAACAGGGTACTAGAATCTATCTCATTCAGAAGCTTGCCCTGGTGCAGGATTCCTATACGGTCACAAACCTGCTCCACATCGGTTAGTATATGAGAACAGAATAAAATAGTTTTCCCCGAGTTTTTCAGTTCAAGGATGATGTCAAGGACCAGTTTGCGGCCGATCGGATCAAGCCCTGACATCGGTTCATCCAGTATGACAATAGATGGATCAAGTATCAATGCGCATGCGAGAGCTGCTCTTTGGGACATACCTTTTGAGCAATGCTTTATTTTTCTGTGCTGCGCGAATGTAATTTTTAGTTTTTCTAAAATTTCCGATATTTTTTTCGAGGATTTGCCTTTATTCCACCTTGTAATCCTGCATAGAAACTCTAAATGCTCATGGATAGTGAGGTGGCGATAAAGACTTGGGTTTTCAGGGAGAAAGCCGATCTCTAGGGGAGAGGTGGAGGAAGCAGGTTGCCAACAACCGACGTTGAAGCTTCCGCCTGTTGGCCTGACAAATCCAAGGAGGATTTTCAGGATAGTAGATTTGCCAGCACCGTTAGGCCCAATTATACCGTAAACCTCATTTTCTCCCACCATGAAGGTGACTTGATCAAGGGCGGTTTTATCAGGGCTGATTCGGAGGTCTCTTTTATAAACTTTCGATAGTTTATGACATTCAATAATCGGCATTCAATAACCGGCATAGAAAAACTCCCCCCAATGTAGAGGGGAGTTTCATATAGGTATGGTGAAAAATGAAGCTTACATTTTTTCGTAAGCTGCGTTCAGATCACCAGAGTTGGTGCCCGTCCCGACGACGTATGTGGAAGCTGCAGTGCTGCTGATATCTGCAAACCACATGGCAGAGGAGTCAGAGGCCATGGCAAACATCTTACCGGATTTCTTTTGATCGACCTGCAGGTGGTAGCCGGTCAAGGCGAAGCTTGTTGCGCTAGTGGCGCCCTCCATGACGACATTTGTCGATACGCTAAAAGGATCAATAGTCGGGCCGGTAGTACCAGTAACATTTACTGGCTGGCCGGCCTTAGCGGTTGCATCTGCTCCTGTCTGGCTGATGACACCGTCGGCAAATGCACTTTGGGTGATGAATAGTGTTATAGCCATACCAAATAAAATGCTGGATGCTTTTTTCATGTCTTATACCTCATATCTTGTAATGATTTGTATAGTAGTCGGCTGCTTTGTGTTTGAGCCTCGGCAATTCTTAGTTGGGGTACTCTTGATACTCGGCAGCAAATGCATGCAGTTCGGTCGACATGTTCCTTACGTCACTCTGAGAGGCTTTATTCTGTGCGCGTGCTCTGTACGCTGCAAACTGCGGGATAGCAATAGCTGCCAGGATACCGATGATGGCTACAACGATCATCAGCTCGATGAGGGTAAAACCTTTGCTGCCGTTTCTTCTTTTGAGTTGCTTGTTGAATGCTCGAATCATGTGATCCTCCTGTTATTGGTTATGTTCAAGATGAGCATAGTTTGTTTCTGTTGCCTGCTTTCTAGCAGGGCGCGTGCCAGATTTGCCGAATTTGTTTGTTTTGATGTGATGGCAGAGGATTGAAGCCATTTTGTTCGTCATAGGCAAAATGTAGCGGGTGACAAAAACTGCATCTTGCGCTGTTGTTGCTGACATTATTTGGCACCTCTAGTCGCCGATGTGACAAAAAAAGTCACTATGGCTTTGTGTTTTTCTTCGTGCGTATTCCTAATTTTTCTTTTCTCTCTTGAGCCTGTTGCTTTTTTATCCTAATATTGAGTGTATACATGTATTTTACCCTGACGGTTAACTGTTAATATATTTTATATATACTGTGAAAAGTCTCAAGCTCTCGGTTGGTTTTTCGAGTTTCTGTTTTGCTCTTGTTGCGATGCTGCTTGCCAACGGACTGGTATATATATTCTGGCAGAAAGATGCGGTTGTTCGAGAGATCACAAGCATTGAGCGTCAAATAGACCTGGTCCATGCCGTTGGGGCTAACCGTGGAGAAAGTACGGTGACCGAGGTCGGCAATTTGCTCTTGCAGATTGGTGAGGAGGCTGGTGCTACCTGTGTGTATGCTGGTGCTGGGGATACCGGGATTTGGCTCAGCGAGCGACTATCCTGTAGAGCTGCTCTTGAAAAGGTTATCGAGACGGCACTAGCCGAAGGCACTGGAAAACGAATAGTGAACCCGGCATTGCTGCCTTTTGTGGGTTCTCGTGCATATGTCCAGGTGGCAAAATCTTTTCAGGCTCAGGGGGAGGGCATGCGGGTGTTGGCTCTTTCCGTACCGCTACAGAAAGTGACCAGCGCCCTGTGGACCCAGGAGAAGCTTATTTTTGTTTATCTTCTGGTCAATGCATTAATCCTCTCGATACTCTTTTTCTTTCGCTTTTCCCGTCGGGCTCTTCGTCCTCTTGATGATCTGGTGGAGTTGGCCGATGGGTATCAGCAGGATGGAAAGATTCTGTTGTACGACACCTTTAGCGGCAATGAAATAGAACAGCTCTCCCGCTCAATTCATGCCATGCTCACCCGGATAGATTCTGATCGGCAGGAATTGGAGAAGACCGTCCTGCAGCTCACCCATGCCAATAAGGAGTTACAGGCGAGCAGGGAAGAAATGGTGCAGACGGAAAAGCTTGCTGTGACCGGAAGGCTGGCTGCCGGGCTCGCCCATGAAATCGGCAACCCACTGGGGATTGTTGGCGGGTATCTTGAGTTGGTGAAAAAAGAGGATATTCCCTGGCCGGAAAAGCAGGACTACCTCAAGAGAGTTGAGGGCGAACTCAAGAGAATCCATGGGCTGGTAAAGCAGCTTGTCAATTGCAGTCGACCGACCAGGTCGCGGCAGGAGCACTTTCACGTGCAGGGCGTGGTTGAGGAGGTGGTGACCACTCTGCAGCACGGGAAGAGCGGGGATGGGGTTGATGTTACGATCAACTTCGGTGCGCAGGACGACCACATCGTTGCAGAAGTTGATGGAGTGAAGCAGGTGATCTTAAATTGCCTGCTCAATGCCCTGGATGCGGTCAGGGAACGTTATGGCGAGCAAGGCGGTAAGGTAACCATTGCTACCGGAAATGGGGATGACCAAGGCGGTAGCTATTGGCAGGTAACGATTACCGATAATGGCCCGGGAGTACCTCCAGACAAGCAAAAGATTCTGTTTGATCCCTTTTATACGACCAAGCCACCTGGAAAGGGGACAGGTCTGGGGTTAACGGTTTCCCGTTCCTTGGTTGATGGCTATGACGGACGACTAGATTTTACCAGTGATGGAGTGCATGGTTCCACCGTGACTCTGCAGCTCCCCCTGGCAAATGCTCTCAAAAGAGGTGAGGCTGATGTGTAAGGTGCAAGGCAGGTGAGAATGAGCGCTGAAGAGAAATCGTTGCTGGTGATTGATGATGAAGAGAACATGCGGCATATGCTCTCCACTCTCCTGGAACGTCACGGCTACAGCGTCAGATCGGTCGCCGATGGGACAGAGGCGCTGCAGCTTGTCAAAGAGCAGGTCTTCTCGTTTGTGCTGTGTGACATCCGCATGCCGGAAATGGATGGATTGGAATTTCTCCAGGCCGTAAAGGGGCTCGGCTTGTCCTCCACTATTATTATGATGTCGGCGTATGGCACTATTGAAGACGCCGTGCGTGCCATGAAGCTTGGAGCCTATGACTACATTGCTAAGCCTTTCAGCGAAGATGAGATCTTGATCGTGCTTGAAAAAGCACAGGAACGATCCAGGTTGCTTGAGGAGAACCGCGAACTCAGGGCGCGAGTGGCCAGCGCCCGGGAGAATGCAGGGTTTGGTGCAATGATCGGTCGGTCGCCCGGCATGCGGCAGGTTTTTGAGCTGGCCTTGAAGGTCGCTCCTTACGATACTGCCGTTCTCATTACCGGTGAGTCAGGCACCGGCAAAGAACTGGTTGCTCGCGGCATTCATCAGGAAAGCGAGCGTAAGAGCGGGCCGTTTATTGCTATCAACTGCGGGTCTATTCCTGAAAATCTTCTGGAAAGTGAGTTGTTTGGCTATATGCGGGGGGCGTTCACCGGTGCTGTTGATAACAAACCGGGATTATTTGAAGAAGCTGCCTCTGGCACGCTTTTTTTGGATGAAATAGGAGAGTTGCCGCTCGCTATGCAGGTGAAACTGCTGCGTGTGTTGCAGGAACATGAAATCCGGAGAATCGGTTCCGCAAAAAATATTTCGATCGATGTGCGGGTGGTTGCCGCTACAGCACGTAACCTTGAGCGAATGGTAGGGGAACAAGCATTCCGTGAGGACCTCTACTATCGGCTGAATGTGGTGAATATTGAGTTGCCGCCCCTCAGGGAGCGCCGGGATGATCTTGTTTTGCTCTGTAATCATTTTATCGACAAAATGAATCAGCGCCTGGGCAAGCAGGTGGTTGATTTCTCTCCCAAGGCAATGGAGTTGTTAATTAAGTATGAATGGCCCGGCAATGTACGAGAACTGGAAAACGTTATTGAGCGGGCGGTAATTCTGGCTGAAAAGAGTACGATCCTTCCGGAAAATCTTCCAGAGAGCTTTGGCGCCATATCCAAAAATCGTCGTATTAACGACTTTCTCGGCACCTATTCGTTGAAAAAAGCCAAGGTCATTATGGAGGAGAAGTTGATTAACAGGGCCATGGAGGCTTCGGGCGGCAACAAGAGCAAGGCATCGAAAATGCTGGAACTCAGTTACCCCTCCTTGCTGGCCAAATTAAAACAATACAACCTGCATGAACGAAAATACCGTTAAACTCTGCTTGCGCAACTTTGTCTGCACTCGTCCATGAAGAATTCTCACCGCTCGTGGCCAGTATATTTACTGCTCACAGCCATTCTCGTGGCAGGAATGGTTGTCCGCCTGTATCCTCTTGGCTCCTGGTTGGAGCACCAGGACAGGTTTTTTTTTGAGAGCCAGGACGTGCCCCTGCTGGTGACGGTTGACGGCTATTTTTATCTCGAGGCTGCGCAAGCCGTACAGCAGGGGACCTATGGTCCCATTGATCACCGGCGTCATGTTCCTGTCGGACATGAACGGGCGCCTGTTCCGCCACTGCTGTCACTACTCGTTGCCGGGGTAAATGCACTGACCGGTGTTCCGCTCGAATGGATAGCTGTCCTGCTCCCAGGTATCCTTGGCCCATTGTTGGCAGTACCAACCTGGTTGGTCTGTACGGCGCTGCTGGAGAAGGTGCGGCTGCCGGGACAGAAGAGAGACGTTTGTTCGTCTGTCATCCCCTGGGCGGGTCTGGTCGCCGCCTCCCTCGCCATATTCTCTCCAATGTATCTTGAGCGCAGTGCCATCGGCTGGCTTGACACCGATATCCTCAACATCTCCCTGGCCCTGACTTTATGCTTTCTTGGAATGAGGATAGCTGAGAGTCAATCGGATAAAGAGGGCGGCGTTGCCCTGGGGATATTTATCACTGTCGCCGCGCTCTTTGCATGGTGGTGGGATCAATCGCTGACAGCGGTAGTCGCGCTGGCTGCCATTCCTCTTAGCGTGGCTTTGTCTTTTTTATTTTTTCGGGAACGAAAAAGGTGTGTGCTTCTTTTTCTCTGCCTCATGCTTTGCTGTGTGGGTATTGGCTGGTGGAAGGGGTGGGGCACTATCAACCCTAAAGAGCATGTTGATTACCTTGTTAATACCTATCGCTATATACAGGCAGATGGGGTTTGGTCGGTTTTTCAGCCGTCAGGCAGGACCGTCTCCGAGCAGGCCAGTGCTCACCTTGGCACTATTATCGATAAAGGTTTCGGGTGGTTGCCGGCATTTATCGTTGCCGGTTCCTTTTTCGTTCTGCTTGCTTTGTTTACCCGGGGGTATGCACTTTTTTTAGCCGGTATTGTGATAGTTGGCCTGCTGTCCTTCAATGGCCTGCGGTTTATTATTTTTCTTGCCCCGCTTTTTGGTCTGGGGGGTGGTTTTGCCGTATACACAATCTGTTGCTTAATACGCCGTCGGTGGGTACAGCTGGCCGTTGTTGCTACTGTGTTGAGCATTGTGGGCTATGGTTTACTCGATCCGGTGAAAAGCCTTCAGTGGAGGGTGCCTCGTCGGCTGCCGATCCTTTTTGAAGCCATGGCCAACATAAAAGAGCATGCTCCTGAAAAGAGTGTGGTGTGGGCCTCCTGGGGACACGGTCATCCGCTTGTTTTTTATACAGATCGGGGGGTCATTGCCGATGGAATGTACCACTCTGCTGAACTGCAGTATGTATTGAATTTTCCCCTCGCTGTTGCCAGTGACAGATTAGCTGCCAATTGGATAGCTTTTTATGTCGCTCGCGGGCCCGCAGGGTTGCGACGGATCAATGCCAGTTTAGGGAAGGGTGGTGATGATTGGGAGGGTGGTCTTGGCGGGTTGCAGCGCATTCTTGCTGCCGGCCCTGGTGAAGGGCGAACAATCCTCCGTGAGAAGTATGGAAAGCATGGTGCGGAGGGAGAAAAGCTGTTGCAGTTTATTTTCCCGGTTCAACAGAGGCCTGTTTTTCTCTTGCTCGATTACCTTATGCTTAACCAGGCATGGTATTCGACCGGACAATGGGGTGTAGCAGGGAGAAAACGAGCTGCCCGGCAACATTTTATTACCATGGATCGGGTCCAGTTCAACAACGATGGTACCCTTCGGGCGAGAAACCTTGGCAATGATATAGTTTTTGATATCAGAACAGGGATGATGAATGTGGACGGCAGCAAAATACCATTGCGTTCTGTCGCAATCCGCGCCGGAGAAAAAATATTGAGAAAAAAATATAATCGATTAGAGGGGATGGTACTATCTGCACATCTCGCCGGAGCCGTCGGTGCAGTGGGAAGCCCAGAGGTCACAAATGCATTGCTTCCCAAGCTGTTTTATGAAATGATCGCGTCCAGGTACTTCACCCCGGTTGATAAACAGATGCCTTTTTATGTTCTTTTGCAAGTGAATGGGGAAGCGTATCATTGATCTGGGAGATTGTTAATTTTTTTTATAATTGCTGATGATCTGTAAAGTTTGTTGCTATCTTGTTGTTGCTTGAAGATACATTGCCACTGCAGTAGTGCAGTTTATATTGTTGTTTTTTTGATTTTTTTTGTTCTTTGTTTTTCTTCTTCATCGTTCGGAGTGTAAATTGCATGTCAGATGCTGTTGCTAAGTTTTTTCTCGCACTCCATGGAGCTGGATTGGATATGTATCGGGCTATTTACGCTCAACTTGTTATTTTCGGGAAGACGCCATGAGTTCAGAAACACAAAGTAATCAGTATGATTGCCAGGATGGATTCACGCTCATTGAACTGGTGTGGATTTTAGTGATTATCGGGGTGCTCAGCGCAATCGGCTACTCGCAGATAACCAAATGGCTGCCCGACATGCAGCTTAAGGATGCTGCTCAGGATGTGTATGGCCACATGCAGAAAGCACGGCTGGGAGCAGTCAAAACCAATGACAACTGGGCAATAGTTTTCGATAAATCTAGCAATTCTTACTCCCTTTTTTCCAGCTGGGGAGCAAACAATGACAATGAGGGAACCGTCGACTTGGGTATGTATAAGAATGGCATTACCTATGGCCACGGTGCTGCCACCTCTGCTGTCGGTGCCGGCTTTGATGATGATATTACCTATACGGACAACACGGTCGTCTTTAACCCGCTTGGTACAGGAAGTGCAGGGTACATTTACCTCGAACATAAAGAGAGCGACACTACCTACGCCATAGGTTCACAGACAAGCGGAGTGCTGAAAATAAAACGCTGGCTCGGAGGAGGGTGGCAATAATGCGATGCGCAAATATTCCTTCTCAGCACGGAGAAAGGGGCTTCACCCTGATTGAACTCCTTATTGCCATGGTTATTTCATCCATGGTCCTTGGCGCCGTGTATGGGGCCTATAAAGTGCAGCAGGATCATGGCCTCGCCCAGGAGCAGGTTACCGAGATGCAGCAGAACCTGCGGGTAGGCCTCAATGCCCTCGTTCGCGAGGCAAGGCATGCCGGGTACGACCCTGATGACAATGGATATGGGATCACCGGGCTAGATGCAAATTCGTTTCGTTTTACCATGGATAACGATGACGGCGGGATGGACAGTCGTGAATTTGCTCTCTATTCTCCAGGAGATGCCGATGCAGATGACACCTCATCGGTCAGGATAACCAGTGGTGGCTCAGCGGTTGCTGATAACATTGAAGCGTTGGAGTTTCGTTACCTGAATGAGGATAATGATGTCACAACCATTCCACAGGATGTTCGAACAGTGACCATAACTATGCTGGCTCGTGCAGACAACCCGGACCAGAAATTCACCAGTGTGCTGAGCTACTCTTCTCCGTCGGGCACCACCTGGGGACCGCATAATGACAACTTCCGCAGGAGAATGCAGTCCGTGACCGTCAAGCTGAGAAATATGGGGTTAAACGATGAATAAGAATTGGCTGCGGGATAGTGGCGGTTTTACACTGATTGAGGCGCTGACAGCAATCGCCATAAATTATCGATTGGGATCATTACCCTGTATACCATGCATATCGTGGCCATCAAGGGTAATTCAGTGGCCAATAGCCTGACAGCAGCAGCCAATTGGGGCGTGGATACAATAGAGGAGCTGCAGGCCCTGCCCTATGATGCCCCGGAGCTGGATGATGGTGGTGGAACCAATAACGGCTGTGCAGGCCTGGATGACTATCCCAATGCCGATCATGGGCCCGTGACCGATGGTATTTATTCCATTTACTGGAATGTGGCTACAGATTGTACCCTCACTCCCGTGCCGTTGGAACAGCGGCCAAAGCATATTCGGGTCATCGTCAACAGGTCTATGCTGGGTATCGATAAACAGGTGGTGTTTAACTACATCAAGCAAAACTCTATGTGAGAGGCAGCCTTGAAATATTTTTTTGTGCCCAAAGAAGAGGACGGGGGCTATGTCCTCGTTGTCACCTTGCTCATTATGCTGGTCCTGACCATTATCGGTATAGCCGCCAATCGCAACACCACGATCGAACTGCAGATTGCCGGCAACGACCGAACGCAAAAAGAAACCTTCTATGAGGCTGACGGGGGAACGGAACTGGCCCAGGAGCTGTTGGAACAGAATATCGCCTGTCTGAGCTTTGCTTCAGGCGAGTTGAACGGATTTAATGCCGACAGTGCCTACAAGATAACGGTGGACAATGATTCCCTTGGTTTTTGGCGTGCCTTTTCCCCTGTCTCGCCGCCGACCGATGGAGATAGAACGTTCTATTTTCCGGACTACAGCGGGGATGAGCCGCACACCAATTTCAATCTTGGCGGGAGCACGAAGCTGACCACTGGTGCTGCTATTCAAATGGCTGCCGGCTATGAAGGCCGCGGTAAAGGTATAGGGACCGGCGGTGCCTCCCTTGTCTATGATATTTTTTCCAATCGTATAGGCAAAAATAACAGCGAATCTCTTATCTATGTCGAATATTATCATATTCTTGGACAGGAAGGGGATTGTTACTTTTAGTGTATATTCGTCATCCAGAGGCTCGAATAAACCATGAGTGATCGGCAGAGAAGGAGATCTATGATGAAAAGTAAACAGATTGCACAAAGAGTCCTTTGGACAGCGGTGATAACGTGCTTTCTTTCTTTTTCAGCAGGCGCGGCTTCAGCAAGTGTGTGTTCCGAGGGAACAGGCGTGCCGCCTTTTCTTCAGGGAGGAGCGGACCCGAATCTCCTGTTGATGATTGATAACTCAGGCTCCATGCTCGACCTTGCCTATACTGATCCTGCTGCCCAGTGTTTTGACGATACGTTTTTAGTCGATGCCGATGGCAACCCGGACACTACCCTGCAGTATGCAGGGAATTTTGATCGGGATACCTGGTATGCGTGGAGCTTCGGCCTCTATGAGCCATGGCAAAGCAATACGGATTACGGGGGAAATAATGCCGATGGCACCGCCCAGGATAAGCGGGTGTATGTCAACGGTATTATCTATGAGGTAGCATCTGCCTGCACCTCCTCAGGTGAAAATATTCTCGATGATTCCGGCTGTGAGTGGGAAAAAATTGCTGACTTTGAATTCTGGGGTAATGGTAAAACCTACGCAGCCGGGACAATCCTGTTTCGAAACAATCAACTGTACAGCAACCAGGCGGCCTGTACCAGCTCTGGAGCCAACCTGGAAACCGACTCAGGGTGTGTCTGGGAGCCCGTTGATTCCACCTACCGGGGCGGGCACGTGGACGGGGAGATCGTCAGCTACAAAGGCGCCTTTTACGAGGCCATTGGTACGCCCGATGAAACGCCTGAGGAGGATACCGACGCCAGCGACTGGCTGCTGCTTGATGAGGGCAAGTTCGTTGCCGTGACCGTCAATGATATTACCACCCACTGCGATGCGGCAGATGGAACAGCGGAATATAATGATAACCTCTGTATATCCATAGATACCTCCACCACCCCGGATTCGGTTACCCAGTTTGTAGCCAGGGGGAATTTCCTCAACTGGGCCTCTGCTTCGAAGTTTGACGTGCAAAAGCAGATCCTTACCGGCGGGAAATATGATTCGACCAACCAACGACTCATATCGGAAAGCAGAGGGTGCTCAGGGCTTGGCTTCACCAAACAGGTGAGTCTTCAAAGTACGAATATGCTCACCCTGCGGGTCAGAGGGAGGACTACTGATGGCAACCTTATGCTGTGGGACCAGGTAGACTCCACCGACGACACCACCCGTATCGAGATCCTGGGGATAACCTCTTTTGGTTTTGATTATTCAAAATGCGAAGACGCGGTCACCAAAATCCTTGATCATGGCCTGAACGGCGCACAGAGCGACATTGATACTTGCCTGGAGGCACCGGCAGGGGTCACCAATGGCGATCAGCGGGCGGCTCTCAACCATGCCCTGCAGTACTGTTGGCAGAGTAATCCCCAGCTGGGCAAGGTGTATAAGACAACCGGTACCGGAAGCGGGACCTGTGATGTGGTTTACGATGCCTTTGCCCCGTCAAACATCCAGCCTTGGTACAATGCCTACCACTGCTACGGCATCTACGATCCCAACCTTCCCCACGATGAGCGCGTTGGCTACGTCGGGCGCTGCTGGAATCAGGGGATTACTGTTGTTGATAATGATGACAGCGGGACCGGGACCCCGGCAGTCTGTGGTCCTAAGGCCGCTGTTCCGGCAAGTGAAGGCGGCTGTGACGGCGACTGTGAGTATGGCGTGGACTTTGCCATGTTCAAAAATGAAGATGGATATAATTACCAGTGTACCAACCACCACAGCAGTGGGCGTTGTCAAAACGACAACTCTTACACCCTCCTCTATGAATGGAGTGACGGTTCCGGCTCCTGTCTGCCCAGTGATGTCGCTGCCGGCGACCCGGACGATGACCTGGCGGAGATCATTGCCGGATGGAGCGGTGAAATTGACGGCGATCCGGTAACCACGCCTGCACCGGACAGCGTGTCTGCGGCAGAGGCCGCTGCCGCGGCTATTCCTAATTCCACGCACCTGGACAGCGATGCCCAGTACCTCTGTATATGGCAGGCAATGGAAGATTACTGTGATGACCTGACCCGGCCCGAGGTTATTGATCCATCGGAAGAGGCTAACACCACCACTTCCTATGGCAACATTCCGGCTAACCTCATTGATGCCGGGGTAATGAACCAGTTGGGTATAGAGTACCCGCTTCTGGTGATGAAGGGATATATTGCCCGTGATACGCGGCCGGAAAATATTATCCAGAGTCAGGCCGGCAAGGGGCTGCGTATTGGTGCCATGGCGCTCAATTTTGTCGGTGCCCAGACAGAATGTGCTGCAGGGTATGTCACTACGGGAATTGAGCGTTACTGTCCTTCGGAAAACCTGGACGGCGCACGGGTGATTGCTGCCATCAAATCTGGGGAATCCATCACGGACAATGATGATGCCACCTATGACCTCGGATACCGGCGTCATGTGGATGATGTAGCCGCCAGCATCAACGAGATGCGGGCAACCTCATGGACCCCTCTGGGAGAGGCTCTTTTTACCGCGATAGGCTACTTTACCCAAAACAACGAGCTGTGCCTTAATCGTGATGCCAATGGTGACTGCATAGACTTCCCCATTGGCGAGGCGGACAGCGACCCTGTGCAGTATTCCTGTCAGGACAACCATATTATTTTGATTACTGAAGGTGAATCCACCGCAGATGTAAATACCACGCTTACCTCGTTTATTGCTGACCCCAGCCTCTATTTTGGCGAAGGGGCTGTAGCGGGCGATAACACAGCGGGCGATGATGATGCAGATGATACGGTGAATAGCTGCTCATCACTTCTGGGGAGTACCTTTTTTGATGATATGACCTGGTGGGGGAAAAATGCCCTGCCGCTTTATGCGGTCAGACAACTGGAAGGAAATGATAAGCAACCGATTTTGACCCATGTGGTGACAACCGGTGACCTGGAGGATAGTGGCAGTGGTGAGTGTAACCCCACAACCCTGATGGAGCAAGCTGCGCTGAACAGCGGGGTGGCATTGTATACAGGGGAAGACCCGGACGACCTCGAGGCCAACCTCGAAGCAGCCCTTGCCGATATCCTCAGTCGTGCCTCAGCCGGATCTGCGGCCTCGGTCATCTCCAGCTCGCGTAGCGGTGCCGGAGCTGTATACCAGGCTATTTTCTGGCCCGAGATAACCGATGGCGACGGAAACAGCGTCCAATGGGTAGGCGATGTGCATGCTCTTTTCTTGAGTTCCGACGGGTTGCTGTATGAAGATACCAATGGCGACGGCATCCTGGATCCTTCCGGAGATCTCAATAATGATGGTGATGTTGATGACCCTGGGGATATTGACGATGGTTTCGGCAATGATATTGGTACGGATAAACGGCTTATTTTCTATTACAGTGATGTCGCCAACCGCACCCGGGCCTGCTACGATATCACCAATTATGATTTCAGCACCGGTACCTGCTCTCAAGACCCTGATCCTGGAAATATTGTTGAAGGAGACTGCGGGCAGGGTGGCTTCACCAGCTGTGCAGAACTTGATGATGTCAAATTCCTCTGGGCTGCCAATCAGCGGTTGCGGGAAAAGGATCCAAATAATCGCTGGATATTCACCTGGAATGACCTGAACAATGACGGCATCGTTGATGCAACCCAGGGTGAAGTGATCAATTTCAACACCTCCAGCGTGACCGACTGGGCGGCATTGAATACTGCGGCCCTGGCCAGCGGCCGTGGCTCGGTAACAGGGGACTTTCTCTCCAGTGACGTCGGCAAATGGGCGAACCTGGTCGACAATGACGGTTCCGACATGGAGCTGGATGCGATGGACGCCCTGGTCAGTTGGGTGCGAGGGGAGGATAGTCTGCTGACCGAAGACAACGATGACTTTAATGTCAACGGACGCCTGGACAAGGCCTTACGGAGCAGACAATTCAGTTTCAACGGCATCACCCAAGAGTGGCGCCTGGGCGATATCATTCACTCGACCCCGGTGGTTGTCGGCAGACCTGCCGAAGCGTACCAGTTTATCTATCGGGATCCCACCTACGCCTTGTACGCCAAGGCCTGGAGTGAAAGACGGCAAACAGTCTATTTCGGTGCCAATGACGGCATGCTCCATGCCGTCAATGGCGGGCACTATTATGAGCATCTTGGTGGGTTCTGCTGCAACCCGGTCAATGAAGACGGAGAATGCGAGGCCAATGACCAACCGGTCAACGGTGTGTGCGCCTCGGCTCCCGACCTGGGCGAGGAATTATGGGCCTACCTGCCCTATAACCTGCAGCCCCATATAAGCTGTTCTGGCTGATCCCAACTATACTCACAAATACTATGTGGATCAGCGACCGCGTCTTTTCGATGTCCAGATATTCGAGGCTGATGCCACTCATGTGGGTGGATGGGGAACCATACTTGTCGGTTCCATGCGTTTTGGCGGGTCCCCGGTTAATGCTTATGAACAACACGGTTTTGCCGATGCGAGCAGTGATAATCGTATATTTACCTCAGCCTTTTTTGTGCTTGATGTAACCGATCCCGATGCACCGCAACTGCTCGGTGAAATGACCATGACCTCTGCCCAGGACGGCAGTGGAAATGATGAGTACGTTGACCTCAACTATACGACCTCTTCGCCGACCATGGTGGTGATGAAGGACAATGACGGCGGGGTAGAGTCTAGCTGGTACCTTATCCTGGGCAACGGCCCGACCGATATCGATGGTTCAAACGATGCCGGCGAACAGGGTAGAATTGCAGTGATTCCTCTGCAATGGCTGGTAGGAGACATAGCCGGTTGGACAGATGGGATACCCGTATTGGTTGATGAATCTGTAAGCGCCAAAACCGCGTTCAGGATTCCCAATCGCCGACCGCTTTCATCAAGCGAAGGGGGGCGTTTTCTGGTCCCGATGTCGAGCGAGAATGCAACGTTTATCTCCGACCTGATTACGGTTGATTTTGATGTTGAAAATGTTTCCGGCGATGTTACCACCGGAGCACTGTACAAATCGGATGCCGTCTATTTCGGTACCACCGACGGCGTGACGTTTAATACCTATGACAACGATGATACCAAATACTGGAACGGGGGAGGCCGACTGTTTCGGTTGGTCACTAAAAAGCTCGACCTGAGCGGGGTGGAACAGGTTTCAACCCCGTCAGAGTGGCCTGCCAGGTGGAGCTCTGTAGATAACGATCCGGTACGGTTACTGATAGATGCCAAGTCGCCTATTACCGCAGCCCCCTCGGTCGGCTATGACGGATACAGCTTCTGGGTCTATGGCGGAACCGGCCGGTTTTTTGACAAGGATGATAAAACCGACCGGGAAGAACAACGATTTTTCGGCATACGCGAACCTGTTGCCACCTCGGCTGTGGGTGGATTTCCTTGTGCTGACAATATTTTTACCTGGGGTGAGATCGAATGGGATGTAGACAATGATAACATCGATAATAATCAGACCCTGTCGAGAAACGGCATACCCGGCAGCAGGGGGTTGATGCGGACCGATACATTTCTTGTCGCTGATGAAGATCAATCGTCCATTTTCAGCGGGTTGTTATCCACGCCTGTCTCCTATCTCAGGTTTGGTTACTGCTATGATGATGATGAGGATTCATCCACTCCTGATTTCTGTGAATACAATACAGGTGACATCGCCGCATTAGCAGGCGTAAGCGACTATCGACATATCTATTGGCCTGACGATATGCCGCGTACGGTTATTTATCTCGATCCTGACAATCCTGCGGATAATGACGAAATGGCCACTTTTGACGACCTGCAAAACTATATTGCGGGGACCGGGTGTATTGGTGAAGATACATCCACCGGCATTGACGGCTGGTATCGTGTCTTCCATGACGAACGGGAGCGAAATATTGGTCAGGCTTCATTGCTCGGTGGTTTGCTGGTGTATACCGGGTATAGGCCTGATGACGATATATGCGAGCCGGAGGGGGAGAGTTTCCTCTATGGGGTCCATTTCCAGACAGGTACTGCGTGGAAGGAAAATGTTTTTGGAACCTTCTCCAATGGGAGTGGCGAAACATTTGTTATGGATCGCCTCGGGCTCGGAAAAGGGGTGGCTACTACGCCGAGTATGCATGCTGGTACCGGAGAGAATGAATCCAAGGCTTTTATCCAGACCAGTACCGGTGAAATTATTGAAGTGGAGCAGGAAAATCTACCGCTGAGCAATACCAGGAGCGGGCGGTCAGCCTGGTCTGATAATAGACAATAAGAAAGTCTGGGCGTGAGTGTTAGCCTATCTGTCCCGACTCTGTGATACTTTACCGTGTCGGGGCAGATATCTTTGAAACATGGAAGTTTTTTTCTTTACTGTTCAGATAATTTGATCAAATAATTTGATCAAATCCATGAGTTTTTTTTCTTGACTTCTATTGCTCTCCCTTATAAATAGAGACCACCTACTGAATAACTATTCAGTCTATCGTTCTGGCCATCGTATCACTGGCAGCTTGGGTACCGGCAGGGCGATTATTTATTATAGGCTACACTTCCTATTATTACTAAACAGAGAGGGAAAATTATGAGTAAGTTAGTTGCGCCTCATGGCGGAAAAGGTCTCGTATGTGCTCTGCTTGAAGGTGCCGAGCTCGAAGCTGAATTGGAAAAAGCCAAAGGCCTCAAGCAGGTTGAAGTAACTGATCGTGCAAAAGGCGATCTGATCATGATGGGTATTGGTGGATTTTCCCCTCTTGAAGGTTTCATGACAAAAGCTGACTGGAAAGGCGTATGCGAAAATTTCCAGATGGCAGACGGTACCTTCTGGCCTGTACCGATTACCCTTGATGTTTCCGCTGCTGATGCTGCAGAGATCAACGAAGGCGACGAAATTGCTCTGATCAATGATGGCGAAGTATACGCCACCATGAAAGTCACCGAGAAGTATGAAATGACCGACGCCGACAAAAAATGGGAATGCGAAAAAGTATTCATGGGCGAAGGCGAAGAGTCTGTAGACGGTAAGTTCTGGGAAATCGCTCCGGAAGATCATCCTGGCGTTATCATGGTAATGAACCAGAAAGAATTCAACCTTGCCGGTCCTGTAAAAGTGCTCTCTGAAGGCGAGTACAAGAAAGAGTACCCGGGAGTTTACCTGAAGCCTGCAGAAACTCGTGCAATGTTTGATGAGCGCGGATGGGCCAATGTTGCTGCACTGCAGCTGCGTAACCCCATGCATCGCTCCCATGAGTTCCTTGCCAAGATCGCTGTAGAAGTATGCGACGGCGTACTGATTCATTCTCTGATCGGTAACCTCAAGCCTGGCGATATTCCTGCAGACACCCGTGTAAAAGCCATTGAGATCCTCATTGAGAACTACTTTGTCAAAGAAAACGTAATCAATGCCGGATATCCTCTGGATATGCGTTACGCCGGTCCTCGCGAAGGCCTCCTTCATGCCACCTTCCGCCAGAACTATGGTGTAAATAATATGCTTATCGGTCGTGACCACGCTGGTGTTGGTGACTTCTACGGTCTGTTCGAAGCACAGGAAATCTTTGATCGTATTCCTGAAACCGGTGACGCAGGAAAAGACCTCCAGTGCAAGCCGATGAAGATCGACTGGACCTTCTACTGCCACAAGTGTGACGGTATGGCTTCCCTCCGTACATGTCCGCATACCAAGGATGACCGTGTTATCCTTTCCGGTACCAAGCTGCGTAAAGCACTGTCCGAAGGCGCTGAGATCGTAGATCACTTCGGTCGCGACGAGGTACTCGATCACCTGCGCAAATACTATGCAGGTCTGACAGAAAAAGTTGAAGTGAAGATGCAGGGTGCCGCCTCTGGCGATTCCATGTAATCAACTGACTTTTTCTTCGTTGTTGTTCAAGGAGATGCCGCTGAGCGGCATCTCCTTTTTTTTTATTGTTTTCGCTTTGCTTTCCCCGTTTGACAGGGTAAACGACCATAATGTAAAAACAAACCAATCAGCACAAGGAACCCATGAAGGAACAAACCATAACTGTCGGTTTAGGTGAGAGGAGTTATCCCATCATCATCGGTACCTCACTATTGGAGGGCATCGGTCCTCGCTTAGCCGCCTCACCAGTGGGCAAACGGTATGGGGTCATCAGTGATGACAATGTGGCTCCCCTCTACGCTCAGCACCTTGTCGATTCATTGGCCGCTGCCGGTGTTGCCTGCGAGGTGTTTACCTTTCCGGCCGGGGAAGAGCAGAAAAATACAACCACTGTTACCGATCTGGCCAGGCAACTGGCTGCTCGCGGTTTTGACCGGGGAGATGCACTGATCGCTCTCGGTGGCGGGGTAGTCGGCGATATTACCGGGTTTGTGGCATCCATTTATATGCGTGGTATCCCTTTTGTGCAGATCCCTACCACCCTTCTCGCCCAGGTTGATAGCTCTGTAGGGGGAAAGACCGGGGTTGATATTCCCGAGGGAAAGAACCTGGTTGGTACCTTTTATCAGCCCCAGGCGGTGTTTATTGACATTGATGTGCTCAAGACCCTTCCTGAGCAGGAATACAGGGGAGGGCTGGCGGAAGTCATTAAATACGGGGCCAGCATAGATCAGACCTTCTTTGCCTATCTGGAAGACAACGTCAGCGCCATTCAGGCGTTGCAACCCGGTGTCCTGGGTACCGTGATACGGCGTTGTTGCGAAATCAAGGCCAAGGTCGTGGAGCAGGACGAACGGGAAGGGGGCGTGCGACGGATACTGAATTTCGGCCATACCATCGGTCATGCAGTTGAGGCTGCCTCCGGCTATACCATAATTCACGGAATGGCTGTTGCCATCGGCATGCATGCTGTCGCCCGACTCGCGTACCTGGGCGGACATATTGAACCTCCCATCGTCCAGCGCCTGGATGCCCTGCTTCAGGCTTATGGGCTGCCCATCACCATTCCTGAAGCCCTTGACCGTGAGCTGATCCGCGGATACCTGCAGACTGATAAAAAAACCGTTGGCGGGCGGGTTTATTTCGTCCTGCCGACAGCGATCGGTGAGGTCACCATCACCGATGAGGTGCACGGCGCTGATATTGACCTGGTCCTCAACAATGGTTAAATTCGTGCCTGCGAAACCAGAGGTTTTTTCTGCAATTTTTTTTACTAAAGAACAAGCATTATGCCTATCTACGAATTTTTTTGTGATGAGTGCAACACGGTCTTCAATTTTTTCTCCAAGCGTATGCAGACCGACCGGCGACCTGATTGCCCACGATGCGGCAAGAAAAATTTGCAAAAAATGATGTCTACCTTTGCGACCATTGGCAAAGCAAAGGAAGAGGATGCAGACGACCTTCTGGCAGGCGTTGACGAGACGAAAATGGAACAGGCCTTTGAGAGCCTGATGCGGGAAGCCGAAGGGATGAACGAGGACGATCCCCGCCTGATGGCCCAGCTTATGCGCCGTTTTTCCGATAAAACCGGGCTCTCCCTGGGTGAGCAGATGGAAGAGGCCCTGGCAAGAATGGAGGCAGGGGAAGACCCGGAGCAGATTGAACAGGAAATGGGCGATCTAATGGATGCTGATGATGCCTTCAGCCTGGAAGCTCTCAAAAAAAAGGCAGGCACGGTTGGACCCAGGCCCCCGGTGTACGACGACACCCTTTACGAGCTGTAAGCACGCTCGGTGCAGGCGTGTACCCATTGAAACTGCCGTCATCAGCCTCTTTCGATCAACGTATGACCATCCTGGCACCTATTTTTTGCTTTGCAGCCTGAGCGCATACGCGTACACTGGAGGAAATAATCCAATGGATTCTGTTGCAAGAGGCATAGGAGAATGAAGCGGAAGCTCGTTATTGTCATGGTTGGACTGCCTGCCCGTGGAAAATCAACCATGGCGCGCAAGTTGAGTCGTACCCTGGAGCTGGATGGCATAAAAAGTGCCATCTTTAATAATGGGGAACTTCGTCGCAAGATGAGCGAGGAGGATACATCGTCCTCCACCTTCTTTTCCCCGAACAACCCTGCCGGTGTTTCCCTGCGGGAGAAGATCTCGGCCATTAATCTTGAAAAAGCGCACACCTTCCTGCAGGGGGAAGGCTGCGTTGCCATTCTCGATGCCAGCAATGTTACGCGCAAAAGGCGTCAATCAATACGCGAGATGTTTCCGGAGACACCGCTGCTCTTCATCGAATGCATGAATACTGACGATGAAGCGCTGGAAGCCAACCTGGAACGAAAGGCTACCCTTAAGGAGTTTCGCCACCGCTCCAAAGAGGAAGCCATCGCCAGTTTCCTGCGGCGGATTGAATACTACGAATCGATCTATGAACCGCTGGACGTGGAGCCGAACCGGATTCTGGTTGATTCATTTGACAACTGTATCCTGCAGGAACAGGCCAGCTACGAAGTTCCTTATTACGACCGCATTCGCGACATCCTTACCACCAGGGTTGTACGCAACCTCTTTCTCGTCCGTCATGGGCAAACCTTTTTCAATGTAGAGGATCGAATCGGCGGCAACAGCGAATTGACCGAAAAAGGGATGGAGCAGGCCCAGGCCCTGGCAGAACATTTTGCCACCCAGCGCATTCCCATCATCTTTACTTCCAATTATAAGCGTACCCTGCAAACAGCGGAAATAATCAGCGAACGTCAGGACCACTGTTCCATCATTTCCCTGCCTGAATTCAACGAGATCCATGGCGGCATCTGCGAAGGGATGACCTACAAGCAGATCAGCGAAAAATATCCGCTTGTGGCCCGTGCCAGGGGTTTAAATAAGTATAATTATGTCTATCCTGATGGAGAGGGATACCGGACCATGGAGGAGCGAGTTTCCCGTGGCCTGAAAAAGGTCTTTTACCTGAATAATTATGATGAAAATATCATGATTGTCGGGCACCGGGCAGTGAACCGGGTCATCCTCTCCAAGTTCCTGTCACGTCAGGAAGAGGAAATACCCTACATCTACATGCCCCAGAATCGCTACTACCATATCCAGATCAATCCGCATAAACGAATATTTGAGCTCGTTTCCTATTATGCGGTCTCCACCTGATCTGCCCCGTCGCTACTGGAGCGGGGCGGTATCTTCCGGGTCCACCAGATGGCGCATGCCGTGTTTTTTTTCCTTTTTCTCCAAAATTGCTTCCGCCTCCTCCTCGCTGATGCCCAGCGAATCGGCCAGCTGCTCCAGCGAGTAGCAGGGGGTGCCATCCTTTCCGAAACCAATGGGCTCGAGGTGGGGAAAGCTTTCCATGGTGGCGTGGCTCGATGCCTGCTGTAGGAGCTCCTGTACTTCAGGCGGGCCATACACCAGCAGCCACTCTACGGCTTCTGCCCAGGTTTTACTGTCAACCGTCGGGTGGTTGAGGATCTCCATTGCTGTTGCCAGGTCCCATTCTTTTTTAAACTCTGTCATCGCCTCTCTCGTAAATCAATTTGGTCACATACCTCTTGTGGGCTATACTATAGGCAGTCGATAGTAAAACTGCCACCTTGTATCTCTGGAGATGTTCCCGATGGACGCTGACACCCTTGTTTTTTTGGAATCCCTTGAATGGTTTGACGAATCCGGTCAGGAGCTGCTTCATCGGCTGCCGCAAAAGGGGTCAGGGGAAATCAAGTTCGGTGCGCAACTCACGGTGCGAGAGTCCCAGGCCGCGGTGCTTTTTTATAAGGGACGGGCCTGCGACGCCTTTCCGCCTGGGCGTCACACCCTGAAGACCGGGAATATTCCCATTGTGACCAAGCTCCTGTCCATCCCATGGAAGATGACCAGTCCGCTGCGCGCTGAGGTCTATTTCATCAACCTCAAGGTGTTTACCAACCTGAAATGGGGAACCAGGGAGCCGGTCGCTTTTCGTGATGCCCAACTCGGTCTGGTTCGCCTGCGGGCGCACGGCGTGTTCAATATCAGGGTGGTGCAGCCGGTGCTGTTTATTCATACCCTGGCTGGCACCATGGGCAAGTACACTACCAGTCAGATTGAGGAGTACCTACGCCGGGTCATCGTATCCCGTTTTAACGACTACCTTGGTGAACAGCTGGAATCGCTGTTTGATCTGCCCGGTTGCTTTGATGAGCTTTCTGCAGGTCTGAGCCAGCGACTTGCCGGAGATTTCAAACGTTTTGGGCTGGCCCTTGACGCCCTCTACATCACCTCGATCACCCCGCCTCCGGAGGTGCAGGAAGCCATTGATGATACGGCCCGCCTCCGTCTCATTCGCGATATGGACGGCTTCGTGCGCATGAAGGCCGGTATGGCCATGGAGAAGGCTGCCCTTGCCGGAGGAGACGCCGGCTCCGGCCTTGGATTGGGACTGGGGATGATGGTGCCGGCGATGTTCAACAGCGGCGCAAGCGTTAAGGGGCAGGAAGCGCAGGTTGCTTCCCACAGCTGTGACGAATGTGAGCGTTCCATACAGCCTGATGCAAGGTTTTGCCCCTACTGCGGACACCAGCAGCTTGTGTTCAAGCAGTGCAGTCATTGCGGAAAAAACCTCACCCCGGGGGCCCGCTTCTGTTCCCGCTGCGGTCACTCCGCAGAAGAACAACCCAAAGGTGTTCGTTGCCCCCAGTGCGGCACCGAGAACCTTCCAGGCGCCAGTTTCTGCAACCAATGCGGAATGGGCCTGTAGCCTTTTTCCAGCTTTTCACCAATCATGAACCTGCGCATCTCCCAAGAGTGTCCCCAGTGCGGGGCGCCTTCACCTCTACAGGAAGGGGACCGGTTATTGACCTGCAGCTATTGCGGGGTGCGCAATTTTCTCCATACCTCGAGCACCTTTCGCTATCTCCTGCCGCCGCAGTCAGCACCAGGGGATGGTTCTGCTTACCTCCTGGTCCCTTATATTCGCTTGAAAGGTACGTTTTTTCAGGTCAGGGACAGTGGAATATCTCACCGGGTCATAGATACCACCCGACTGGCGGCTTCGGTTGCAGGAGCACCTCCGACCCTTGGCGTACGGCCCCAGGCCATGCAGCTGGAGCATGTGGGAGCAGCGACCCCCGGCAGGTTTCTGCCGCAGACCATCAAACCACGCACCATCCTGGATGCAGCCGCTACCCTTTCCCCACTGAAGAGGCATGCTGCGAGCGCTGCGGTGTACCGGGAATATATCGGGGAAAAGCTTTCCATTATCTATCTGCCCCTCAACCAAACCGGGGAAGGTCTTACAGACGCAGTGAACAAGCAGCTCCTGCCGTCGTTGCCCCGGGAAGAGGTGGGAAATGACAGCGGCTTAAAGACAACCGGTTTTCATCCCCAATGGCAGACCAGGTTTATTGCGACCCTCTGCCCCCATTGCGGAGCAGATCTTCACGGTGCACCAGACACCCTGGTGGCGCATTGCCTCAATTGCACTCGAGCCTGGCTCCTTACCGGCAGGGGACTGCAATCAGTATCGTGGCTGGCCCTGACCGACACCACTCACAGTGGACCGCACCTTCCTTTCTGGCGGATGACCGGAACGGTTGCCGCTCTGGACATAACGAGTTTTGCAGACTTTGTGGTGCGTACCAATCAGCCGGTTGTGTGTCGCCGGCAATGGCACAGACAACCCATGGCCTTTTATGTGCCGGCGTTCAAGCTCAGGCCGAAAACTTTTCTTCAGGCAGGGCGTAGGGCCACGACGGCACAGATACGACTTCCCAATGGATCGGGTCCATTTGATGCTCCCGGGTTCCCGGTGACCCTTCCACCGGGTGAGGCCAGGCAGGCAGCTGCCCTGGTGCTGGCGGCGGCAGCTGCCAGCCCGCGTCAGGTCATCCCCCTGCTGCCCCGGGCACGCCTGCAGCTCCACGCCCTTACTTTGGTTTATCTGCCGTTTACTGAGCAGGGCCATGATCTGGTCCAACCGCATACTGGCGTGGTTCTCGGCAGGAATCACCTCCGTTTCGGACGTGCCATGTAGGTTTTTGACAGCGGAAAACGATCATGGTATAGAGCGTCTTTAGCCGACACTATCAGATAACCACCATCGTTCCAATGAATCACGAATACTATATGGGCAAGGCCCTGGAGCAGGCGCGAACCGCCCTTGCGGAAGGGGAATTTCCAGTGGGATGTGTCTATGTTGTTGACGGCGAGATTGTCGCAGCCGGCAGGAGACGCAACAGCAGTGAAGACCAGCGCAATGAAATCGATCATGCGGAGATTGTGACCCTGCGGACCCTGCTCGCAGGTCCGAATGGTGTTGATCCGGCAGGGATTATTGCCTACACGACCATGGAACCGTGTCTCATGTGCTATGCCACCATGCTCCTTTCCGGTATTCGTACCTTTGTCTGGGCCTATGAAGATGTCATGGGCGGAGGCACCAGCCTTTCCCTGACAGAGCTGCCCCCCCTGTACGCCCGCATGCAGCCTACCCATTTCGGCGGAGTACTGCGTACCGAAAGCCTTAAGCTTTTTCAGCAGTTTTTCAGTCGTTTTTCCTACTGGCAGGATAGTCTGCTGTCGCAATATACCCTGGAACAATCCATAGAGGATACCTCATCATGACCACCCTCCCTGCCGCCCGCACGGTCGGTTTTCAAAGCGGCGAACGAAATATTTTCTTCCACCTGCTGACTGCCTGCAACCTCTCCTGCCGTCATTGCTACATCAATCCCGAGCAACACGGGGTGCAGACGCTTCCCCTGGAAACAGTGCAGCGTTGGCTGCGGCTCTTTGCCGACCCTGATCGACCAACCAATCTCATTCTGCTGGGTGGTGAACCTACCATGCACCCCGACCTGGCCCCAATTATCCGGAGCGCCAAATCGTTGAAGTATGCAGTCACCGTTGATACCAACGGTTATCTTTTCCACGACCTGCTCGACCGTGTTTCGCCGGCGGAACTGGATTACCTGAGTTTCAGCCTGGACGGTCCGGATGCACTGGTCAATGATCCTATCCGGGGCCAGGGGGTGTTTTCCACCTGTACAGCCAATATCAAGCGGGCCGTGTCCCTGGGCTTTACCACCAGCCTTATTTATACGGTCTCCAATCTCAATATCGAGCACCTGCACCGCATGCCGGCATTGCTCAGTGAGTTGGGGATCACCCGATTTTTCATCCAGGTGATCGGGTTGCGCGGCAAGTCAGCCGGCTTGGGAACAGGGGAAGACGTGGCCTGGCAGGTGGACCCGCAGCGCTGGCTTGATATTGTTCCTCAGGTTGCAGCGGATGCCGCTTCACGGGGTATGCATGTGGTCTATCCAAAAGTCTATCTTGACCCTGATGAACCCTTTGAGTGTGCTGGGGTGGTTGCGGACAATTATTTTGTTTTTCCCAACGGCAGGGTGTATCGCTGCCCGCTGTGCGAGGATCACCCCATTCACAGCCTGGAGATTATCGACGACCAGTTATGCCATCGTCAAGGGTTGAATGAAGACCGTTTTTTCCCGCTGCAGATTCCTGAAGGCTGCGTGATGAACAGACTGCTGCAGCCGGACAACATCGAATATCTTGCCGATGGGTCCCCGGTACATCGTATCTCCTGCTGCCTGTTGAAGCAGGAAATGACTCCCTCCGTGTAGCCCACTGTTCCAATGTCCGTCGATAACCACCTTGAACATCTGAGTAAGCCATATGCCGAGGCGCTGCAACTGCACGCCCGAGGGGAGCTTGAGCAGGCCGTACGACTCTACGAGGACGTCTTGCGGGAGCTGCCCCATGCCGATGTGGTGGCATATAATCTCGGCCTTGCCTGGTATCAGCTGCACGAGTACGACCGTGCCAGGGAGTGTTTTTCCCAGGCCACCAGCCTCAACCCGGCAGAGGGTGATTACTGGTTTAATCTGGCCCTCAGCTATAACCGGCTTGGCGACTTTGCCGAGGCTGTACGCGCCTATCGCCGAGCCCTGGAGCTGCATCCCGATGATCTGGATATCCTGTACAGCCTGGGGTGTTGCTGTAAAGATTGTGGGGCGGAAAAAGAGGCGATCACCGTTTATACCCATATCGTGGAACGCAACCCGCAGTATACTCCGGCACTCGGCAATCTTGCCTATCTCCTGCACCGTAGAGGGGAATATGCCGAGGCGAAACAGTATTATCAGCGCCTGCTGGCCATTGATCCTGATCATCCGGGGGCGCGTCATATGGTCAAGGCGCTGCAGGGAAAGGCACATGCCGCTCCGCCCCCCCAGTACGTGCAGGACTTGTTTGACCAGTACGCCGAAGGGTTTGAAGAAAACCTGGTGGAGGAGTTGGATTACCGGGCGCCGCACCATTTATGGAGGTTGTTTACCCGTGGGCCACGACGGGATCGCTATGCCCATTGCCTCGATCTTGGGTGCGGTACCGGCCTGTGCGGTGAGCTGTTTCGAGCCTGTAGCGACGTGTTGACCGGTATCGATCTTTCCCCGAAAATGATTGAGCAGGCGGAGAACAAGAGGTTGTATGATCATCTGCAGGTGGCGGAAGTGGTCGCCTACCTTGGGGAGCCTCGGCCCGCGTTTGACCTGGTGCTTGCGGCCGATGTGTTCGTCTATCTCGGTGACCTGGAACCGGTCTTTGCTGCGCTGATCAGGACCTGCAGCGATCGGCTTCATTTCTGTTTTTCCATTGAAACCGGTGATCAGGGCCAGTGGCAGCTGCTGCCCAGTGGCAGGTACAGCCATACGGACGGATATATTCGCAGGTTGGCTGAGGACTATGGGATGCACGTCCGTGCGGCAGAACGAGTGGACTTACGGATGGAAAAGGGAAGGGGGGTTGAGGGGATGGTGTATTTTCTTACCCTTACACCATGAACACAGCGCGCCCGAATCCGGAGCAGGACGCGCTGTGTTGTGCGGATTGAGTCGTTATACCGTGAATCTGGCCATCATGGCCTTGAGTGACTCGGCGATGGCGGAAAGCTCACGAGCACTTTCCGTTACCTGGGTACTGGCGTTGTTCATCTCGTTGGCACTTCTGTTGACTTCAGCGATTTCAGCAGCGATTTCCGAGGCCACTGCTGAGCTCTGGGCCACGTTTTCGTTGACTTCGCCGATGCCGGTCGATGCCTGGCTGACGTTCTCGGCAATTTCCCTGGTGGTGGCGGTCTGCTCTTCCACGGCTGTGGCAATGGTGGCCACAATCTGATCCACATCGGCGATAACCGTGCTGATCTGGTTGATTTCCTTGACCGTTATCTCGGTGGCATGTTGAATGCCCTCAATCTTGTTCTTGATGTCCAGGGTTGCCTCGGCGGTCTGCTTGGCCAGGTCCTTGATCTCATTAGCCACAACGGCAAACCCTTTGCCGGCCTCACCGGCTCGTGCCGCCTCAATGGTGGCATTGAGGGCCAGCAGGTTGGTCTGTTCGGAGATTTCGGTGATGGCCTCGGTCACTTTGGTGATTTCGTTGGCTGCTTTCCCCAGTTCATCAACCCGGTTGGAAGCGGTTTCCGACTGATCAACCGCCTGGGTGGTTATCTCTTTGGCTTTGCCCGAATTTTGTGCGATTTCGGCGATGGTGGCATTCATCTCCTCAGCGGCCGAGGCAACCATGTTGACATTGACCGAGGCCTGCTCCATGGCCGCAGCCACTGAATCCTGATTGGCACTCATCTCTTCGGCTGCCGCTGCGACCTGGTTGGAGCGGTTGGCAGTATCTTCGGCACCGCTGGACATCTGGTCGGCGATGGCTGCCAACTGGGTGGAGGATTCGTCCACGGTCCCCACCCCGGTATTGATGTCGGTGATCATGGTGCGCAGGTTGGAGGCCATATTATTGAGCGAGGAGGCGAGGATGCCGATCTCATCTTTCTGATCGACGTCCATGGTGCGGGTCATGTCGCCGTCAGCCATGGCCTGGGAAAGTTCCACCCCTTTTCTCAGCGGTCGGGTGATGAGTGCAGTCAGTGACAGGCCGAGAAGTAAGGCCAGAACAATGCCGATGGCGATGCCGACGATGTTGATGGTCCGGCTGGTTCCGGCCACCGTTTCTGCCGCTTCAGCCGTCTGTGCTGCGCTCTGTACCGCCTTGTTTACAATCGTGTCGATACTGTTGAAGGTATTTGTCTGGTGTTCGGCGGCATCCTTCAAGAGCAGGGTGTTCATCTCGCTAAAAGACGCCAGGATAGGCTGGGTGAACGCCTCAAGTTCATGGACAAGGGCAAAAACCTCCTCTGAAGCAGGCAGCAGCTCTTTTTCCAGCAGATCAAGCGCATCCATGGCCCGGCTTTCCCCGTGATACTTTTTGATTGTTGCCACTGTCTGATGCAACTTGGCGTGTACAGGGCGGAGGCGCTGGGCCAGATCGACGATGGTTGGATTGGTGGTATTGATGTTGTCCAACCATTCACCAAGTGGACAACTTGAGTGGTCGGCTCCGCCTGCGAATTCCTGATCAAAGTAGAGCAGCTCGGTGGTATTGTTGATTAAGCGGAGGTGCGCAATTTCAAATTCATTGAGCATGTCATGAAATTCACTCGGGTTGGCTAAGTCCGCTTCAATGAGTCCTTTGGAGATTTCCACTGCCCGGTTGTTGGCCACCACCCATTTACTGATATGGCTGTTGAATTCCTGCCACTCCTTATCTACCTCCTGAAAAAAATCCAGTTCCATGAATCGCTGCTTGGCCGCGCCATAGATCTTGCGGGCATCGAGCAGCCCCTGGTGGGCGGCGGCCCGCTGTTCTTTGGAAACATAGGGGGAGAGGAGGGTGCGCATCAACATGGCTATATAATTAGCCTCTGACTTGATGATCAGCATATTCTCCACAGCCGGCAGGGCTTCTATTGCCAGGTGTTCGGTTTCATGGTGCATCTTGGTGCTTTGCCAGATGGCGGTCAGGCCGACGATGAGAATGATTAATGCGGTGAGCACAAACCCGCCGACCAGTTTGACTCCGATTTTCAGATTTTTCATGTATGGCTCCTTAAAGAAACTGTTCCTCTCCTGCAGGCATCTCTTCCCTTCCTCTCACAGGGACGCCTGAAATCGTTACCTTCATTATCGGGGTCGGGAGAAACAAATGTCAAGGAAGGGAAGAAAAAAAAAGCCGTAGGAAAAAATGAAGGCACAGAAGGGTTCTGGAGCTGTGCAGGCCAGCAGGGAAAAAAAACGATCAACGTGTACTGCTGCTGATCCGAATGCTACCGGTCAGGGGTGCTCTTTTTTCCGCCGAAAACGGAACCGGCGACAATGCCTGCTTCATAGAGGAGGAAAAGCGGAATGCTCAGGAGGACCGTGGCGGTCAGCTCTCCGGCGGTAAGCAGGAAGGAGAGCACAAGAATCGCAGCATAGAACCAGAGCCGTTTCTGCTTGAAATACTTGCTGCTGACCAGTCCCGTACGCCGCGCCATGACCATGAGAAAGGGGATCTCAAAGGCCAGGCCGAAGGCGAGCACCGTCCGTCCGACAAAGGTGAGGTAGAGGCCGAACTTTGGCATGGGAATCAAATGGGGACCGGCATAACTCATAAAGAAGGCGAGTATCCTGGGCAGGGCGATGAAAAAAGCAAAACATACTCCACCGGAAAAGAGCGAGGTCGCCCACAGGACGACCCGGCGGGCGGCTTGTTTTTCACCGGCCAACAGACCAGGGGAGACGAACATCCACACCTGGTAGAGTATGTAGGGGAAACTCCCTGCCAGGCCGGCCAGGAGCGACAGCTTGATATAACTGATAAAGGCTTCGGTCAGTTTTGTATAGACCAGCTTTTCCAGCTCAGGTGCGGCTGCAAAGAGAGGGCGCATGCAGAGCGCCGCAACCTGGTCCTTGAACAGGTAGGCAACCACTGTACAGATAGCCACTGCGGTAATGGAGCGGAGCAGCCGTTTGCGTAACTCCTCATGGTGAGGACGGAACTGGTCAAAGGCGGAGATCATTTCTCTGCAGGGGCGACAGGGGTACTTTTTTGTTCAGTCTCCGACTCCTCGGATGCTGGTTGGGGTGTATCGTCGCCAGTTGATTCGTCTGCCTCCGGTGAACGTTCGGCATCAACTTCCCAGGGGCGGGGATTGTCAGGTGAGAGCTCGATGAGTTCCCCCTCATCAGTGCCGGGCAGGGAACGTTGCTGGGGATTGACCCCGTCCCAGGTGCGGGTTTCGTTATCCAGCACCCGCTCCTTGAGATCGGCGGCGGTTTTGCGCAGGTCGCGCTGTACCTCGTTGAGGGTGTCGTCCTCTTCGCTCAGGCCATCTTTGAGCTGGTTGACGGTTTTCTTCAGGTCCATCAGTCCCTTGGCCAGGGATCGGGCAAGTTCCGGGAGTTTGTCCGGGCCGACCACGATCAGGGCGACGGCAAAGATAACTATCATTTCAGGGAGACCGATACCAAACATGCTGCTGCTCTCAGGAAAAAGGAAAGGGAGTGCTGACAAAACTCACAACTTTACGGGATTTGTCTACCCCTGTCAAGCAACCGGATCAGCCCTTGGTTGGTGGTTTCCTGCGTCCGTCAAGAAAGTGGAAGAATGCCCTAAGCGGGTGGGAAAACAGCATCCGGGGACCGACATAACGCATCACTTGGCGAATTTTCTTCTGCATTTCAGGGCGGTAGCAGTGGACTGTGCATTTTCCGCATGTGCTTTTCTGGTCCTGAAAAGGGCAGTTACGCAGTCGTTGTCGGCTGTATTCCAACAGTTCACGGCATGATTTGCAGGGTACAGTCTCTGGATGATGGTGGTCAGCACAGTAGCGGCGGATCATTAATTCCACGGTGTGTGCTTCCCTTGCCACCCGTTTGGATGCCCATGGTGAATCAGCGTTTTTCATAGTACGTATCCACAGGAGAATGAAAGATTTTTCTTCTGTACAGACGTAACAATGTAGCATATATTACGACTTTCATCCTTGATACACATCAAAAGTATGAGGTTTTTTCCTCTTTGTTTTTGGCGTTCGTTGCCACTGCCCTACTGCCTAACTGCCCAGTGGTGCTGAAAACTGCTTCAGGGAAGCTTCTACTTTTTCTGCTCGTTCATCGTCCTCTGCCGTGCGTTTAAACGTATGGTGCAGATAATTTTCTCCGCCCATTGTTTGGGTGTGAGCGCAGTGCAGACTATGGCTTTAAGTGGAGTGGTCATAGTCACCAGGAGGAATGGATGCCACCTTGGGGAAGGCGGGATTCATGTGTGTTGATCAACCTAAAAGGAGGAAAATGTATGCGAACACTCGGTGTAGTTGGATTACTGTTCCTCTGCAGCGTGGTGATGTCCGCCTCGGCCATCGCTTCCAGCAGTGAGGACTGTATCAGTTGTCATCAGGAAAATAACCCCGGACTCTACCACCAGTGGCGTAATTCAGCCCACGGTGCCAGCGATGTCGGATGTTTTGAATGCCATGGAGCAGATGCCGGAGATGTGGATGGGTTCGAGCACAATGGTGCCTTTATCGCGACCATGGTCACTCCGAAGGACTGCGGTAAGTGCCACGAACTGCAAACCGAACAGACGACCAACTCCTATCATGCCCATGCAGGTGAAATTCTTGAATCCAGTGATGCCTATCTGGCTCATGCCGGCGGTGGGCATCCCATAGCGATCGTCGGGTGTGAGTCATGCCACGGGGCCAAAGTGAAAATCGATCCGCAAGCGCCCAATAAATTATCCAAAGAGACCTGGCCCAACAGCGGCATTGGTCGTTTGAATCCTGATGGGTCAAAGGGAGCATGCAATGCCTGCCATTCCCGTCATTCGTTTTCCAAATACCAGGCCCGGCAGCCGGAAAATTGTGGTAAATGTCATCTCGGACCGGATCATCCTCAAAAAGAGATATTTGAGGAATCCAAGCACGGTATCGCCTATTTTGCCTATCGTGATAAACTGAATATGGATCAGGATGAATGGGTTGTGGGGCAGGATTATTACGACGCCCCGACCTGCGCGACCTGTCATATGTCCGCCAGTCCCAACCAGCAGGTTACCCATGATGTGGGTGATCGTATTTCCTGGACTCTCCGGCCGCCGATCTCCAAGTACAAGGAAAATGCTGCAGCCAAGCGCCAGGAAATGCGCATGGTGTGCAGTACCTGTCACCAGGAAAATTTTGTTGATGGCCACTATTACCAGTATGATGCGGTGGTGAAATTGTATAATGAGAAATTTGCCAAGCCAGCCACCGACATCATCAAAATGGTGAAAGCCAAGGGGCTGCTTGAGAATAAGGCGGCTTTTTCCAATGATATTGAGTGGGAATACTGGGAGCTGTGGCACCACGAAGGGCGCAGAGCTAGGATGGGGGCCGCCATGATGGGGCCTGATTATGCCTGGTGGCATGGCATTTATGATGTGGCGCACAACTTCTACTTCAAGTTCATCCCGGAAGCGCAGCATTATAAAGATGCGGAAATCAATGCCTACATAGACGACCTTTTTACCAATGATCCGATGCATAAATGGTTCAACACCAATACCGATGAGATCAAGAAGGCTATAAAAAGCGGTCAGTTCCAGAAAATCTATTCACAGTTGTTTGAACAGGACATCAAGTAATCTCCCTTCCTAACCCCCTTTTCGCCGGTAAGCACTGTTCTCCAGGTGCCTGCCGGCGTTTTTTTCCACGTGCATATGTTCTGTCACCACTCCATTTTTCTCTCACCACGAGCTGACTGATGGGAAAGAGTCTTTTCATCTGGCTGTATTCTCGTATTTTTGCATAAGTTTGACAAGCTTGGTCAAGTTTGCTATATTAGTCCGGTTGTCGTGAGGCTGGACACCGGGGTGTGGTCGGCCTTTTCTTTTGTGCACAGAGAAAACACGCGATTGCTCGCTCTTGCCGCACTGTTACGGTAAATGACACGGGTATGTTCCGGGTCGATTGTGTTCCCTCGGGACATTGCATATCCGGTGCAGGAGTGAGGACAGCAGCGACTGATGTTCTCTTGTGTGCGCTTGTTATCCAGTTCAATTCCAGGAGATGTCATGGCCAGTGTTGTGGTGGTCGGTACCCAGTGGGGTGATGAGGGAAAGGGAAAGATTGTCGATCTGCTGACGGAATATGCGGACTATATCGTACGTTTTCAAGGCGGAAACAATGCCGGGCATACCCTGGTCGTAGACGGAAAACAGTACATTTTCCATATCATCCCCTCAGGCATTCTCTATCAGGAAAAAACCTGCGTTATCGGTAATGGCGTCATTGTTGATCCCGATGTGCTGCTCAAAGAAATCGCCGAACTCGATGCACGGGGGTTACCCGTTACACCGGACCGGCTGCTGATCAGCAGCAATGCTCACCTGATCATGCCGTATCACCAGCGCCTTGACCAGGCACGTGAGGCTTCACTTTCCCAGGGCAAGAAGATAGGTACCACCGGCCGTGGGATAGGTCCCTGTTACATGGATAAAGTGGGCCGTGTGGGCTTAAAGGTGGGCGATCTGCTTGATCCTTCACTGTTCAAGGATAAGCTCGAGGCGGTGGTTGAAGAAAAAAACTTTATCCTCACCCGGCAGTTTGATGCCGAACCGGTCGATGCAACGGCAATCCTTGAGCACTTCTCCCGGTTGGCTGAACAACTGGCACCGTATATCGGTAACGTCTCCATGGTGCTTGACAGTGCACGTCGGCAAGGAAAAAATATTCTTTTCGAGGGTGCCCAGGGGACCCAGCTGGATATTGATCACGGCACCTATCCCTTTGTCACCTCTTCCAATACCATAGCCGGCAATGCCTGTATCGGATCTGGATTCGGTCCTGCCCATATTGATGAGGTCATTGGAATACTCAAGGCATATACAACCCGAGTCGGCGAGGGACCGTTTCCCACTGAGCTTCCCGAGGGGGACCCTGTAGGGGATACGCTCCAGCAGCGAGGGCATGAATTCGGAGCCACTACCGGTCGTCGTCGTCGTTGTGGCTGGTTTGACGGGGTTGTGGCCAACGATGCGGTACGACTCAATGGGCTGACCGGCTTTGCGATCACCAAACTGGATGTACTTTCCGGGCTGTCCACGCTGAAAATCGCCACCCACTATCGTGTCGGTGACCAGGAATATACGCACATGCCGGAGAATATCTCTCAGGCACAGGCTGTCCGTCCCGTGTATGAGGAGACCAAAGGGTGGACAGAGGAAATTTCCGGCGTTCGTTCCTATGACGACCTGCCTTCACCGGCAAAAGATTACCTCAAGCGACTGGAGGACTTCACCGGTGTGGCGCCGGCAATTGTCTCTGTAGGTCCCGACCGGGACGAGACCCTGTTGCTCAGAAATCCATTTGAAAAATAATTGGTATAACAGGAGCATATTGTTCCCTTGCCATATTTTTCAAAATGCTTAAAAAATGTAACCAGCGTTGGATTCCCCTATTTCACTCAATACTCAGCGGAATCCACAGCAATCAATTCATGCGCCCGAACACGACAAAGGTTTGGGGATTTTCATCTGGAGGAACAAGATGGCTCGAATTACTGTAGAAGACTGTCTTGAAAAAGTTGGTGATGACAACCGTTTTTCTCTGATTCATCTCGCGGTAGAGAGAATCCGTCAGCACCGCAAAGGGGAGCCTTTTCTCGCTGCAGGAAAAAATAAGGAAATCGTCATGACCCTGCGCGAAATCGCTGCCGGTGAAGTGACCTTTGATAACATTCACGACCTGCCGCGTAAGCGAAAGACGGAACTTGCCGACGAAGAAAAGGATGTCAGCGAAAATAATTAACAGATGCGTTAAGTTATGAGCGATAGTTACTACGATATTCTCGGTGTATCCAGGGATGCCTCGGGCGAAAAAATAAAAAAGGCCTACCGCAAATTGGCAATGCAGTATCATCCGGATCGCAACCCCGGGGATACGGAGGCCGAGGCCAAATTTAAGGAGGCGGCCGAAGCCTACGAGGTGCTCAGTGATTCGCAGAAGCGTCAGATTTACGACACCTATGGCAAGGAAGGGCTTCGCAACAGCGGGTACAGCGGTCCGGGTAATAGTGAGGATATCTTTTCCCATATCAATGACCTGTTTGGCGATATTTTCGGGTTTGGCGGGCGCGCCCGTCAACGCGATCCCAACGCGCCGGTTCAAGGTGATGACCTGCGTTACGATATCCAGATTTCCTTCATGGAGGCAGTGCATGGTGTCAACCGGGATGTGACCATCACCAAAAAAGAAACCTGCTTCACCTGCGACGGCAGCGGCTCCCGGCCGGGATATAGGCCGGAAACCTGCCCAACCTGCCATGGGCGGGGACAGGTTGTTCGTTCTCAGGGATTTTTTCAGGTCAGTACCACCTGTCCCCAGTGTCATGGTGCAGGTCAGGTAATAACCGAACCGTGTAATGACTGTCATGGCCAGGGACTGGTCAACAAAAAGAAAACGGTCAACATCCGTATTCCCGCCGGTGTTGACACCGGGTCTCGAATGCGCCTTACCGGTGAGGGTGAAGGAGGAAGGCGCGGTGGCAGGCCCGGCGACCTGTATGTGATCATTCATGTCGAAGAGCATGAATATTTTCAGCGTGAGGGACAGATTATCTTCCTTCGGTTGCCGGTACCGATGGTCAAAGCGGCGCTGGGGTGCGAGCTTGAGGTGCCGACTATTCACGGCACAGCCAAACTGAAAATTCCCGCCGGCACCCAGTCAGGGGACCATTTTACTCTGCGCGGTGAAGGTGTTCCCAGTCTGCGCGGTGGTGGCAAGGGAGACATGATTGTTGAGGCGCAAGTGAAAACGCCGGTCAAGCTCACCAAGCAGCAGAAAGAACTGCTCAGAGAGTTTGAGGACTTGAACAAGGGTCAGGAAGAAGAGGGCTTTTTTTCGCGTCTTTTTCACGGCCATATTGGCAAACAGAAAAAAAAAGAAAGTCAAACCGGTAAGGTAGCAAATGGCTGATGAAACACTGACCCACTTTGATGCCGCCGGCAATGCGCGTATGGTTGATGTGGGAGAGAAAAATAATACCCGACGCGAGGCTACTGCCGAGGGAACCATCACCATGTCCAGCCGTGCATTTGCCCTTGTGCAACAGGGCAATATGAAGAAAGGCGATGTGCTTGGGGTCGCACGTATTGCCGGGATCATGGCCGCGAAGAAGGTGGATCAGTTGATCCCCCTCTGTCATCCCCTGGCCATTACCGGGGTGGATGTTACCTTTACGTTGGATGAAGCACGATGCGCCATAGGCATTAAAGGGACGGTTTCCATTACCGGCCAAACCGGTGTGGAAATGGAAGCCCTTACCGCTGTATCTGTTGCAGCGCTTACCATTTATGATATGTGCAAAGCGGTTGACAAGGCAATGGAGATCAGCGATGTGCGGTTGCTGCGCAAGAGCGGTGGAAAGAGCGGCGTTTTTGAAAGGTCGAAACCAGTTGAATAGAACGAGTATAGTTAAATTTTTTGCTGGAGTATGCTGATATGGATGAAAAGGATTTGCAGGAATTGAAGGCACAGTTAGAGGCACTGAAGGAAGAAATTTCGTCCGACGTTGAGCAAACCCTGACAGATATGACCCATCAAGACGGCAACATACCTGATCCCAACGATCGTGCGACCGTCGAATCCGACCGAAGCTTCGAGCTGCGTATTCGCGGGAGAGAGCGCAAATTGATGGATAAAGTGGAACAGGCACTTAATCGTATTGAAGAAGGCACCTACGGTATATGTGAGGGATGCGGAGAGGATATTTCCGTAAAACGCCTCAAAGCCAGGCCGGTTGCCACCTATTGCATAGACTGTAAGACCCAGCAGGAACAACGGGAAAAGGCTCAAGGGAATTAAACGGTATGCCGCAATTACGCAAAGATCCGATACTTGGACGTTGGATTATCATTGCTCAGGAACGGGGGAAGCGTCCCACCGACTTTCTGGTGGAAGAGTACACGGTCAAAGGCGGGTTTTGCCCATTGTGTCCTGGCCACGAAAAAACAACTCCCGATGAAGTACTGGCCTACGGTCGAGAGGGAGGGGCAGCCAATACACCGGGGTGGATGACACGAGTTGTGCCCAATAAATATCCGGCTCTGGTTATAGAGGGAGAACTCGACAAGCAGGGCGAGGGACTGTATGACCGAATGAACGGCATTGGTGCCCATGAGGTTATTGTGGAAAATCCCAATCATGATATCCCGTTCGCACAGCTTTCCCCAGAGGAGATGATCCTTACCTTCCGCGCTTTTCGCGACCGCATCCGTGACCTTGCCAAGGATGACAGGTTTCGCTATGTGATGGTGTTCAAAAATTTCGGAAAAGCAGCCGGTGCCTCGCTGGAGCACTCCCACTCACAGCTGGTTGCCCTGCCGGTTCTGCCCCGAATGGTCTCTTCGGAGCTCGAGGGCAGCCTGTCTTATTATAACTACAGGGATCGGTGTATTTTCTGTGATATCATTCGCCAGGAAATGCAACAGGACATTCGCCTGGTCTGTCAGAATGACCAGTTTGTTACCATTACCCCCTATGCACCACGTTCTCCCTTTGAAATGTGGATAATGCCACGCTACCACCACTCCAACTATGCTGCCCAGGATGAGACATCCCTGCAGGCGCTTACCGATATCTTTTCCCAAAGCCTGCGAAGACTCGATGCCTGTATTCCCAATGCACCGTACAACTTTGTTTTGCACACGCAGCCATTACGCTCTCCGCTCCTCGATCACTACCACTGGCATTTCGAAATAGTACCGAAACTTACTTCCATTGCCGGTTTCGAGTGGGGTACAGGGTTTTACATCAACCCCATGCCACCGGAAGAAACCTGCAAATACCTCAAGGAAGTTGACCTGTAGGAGGAAGTCATGCAGCAAAAACGTATACTACTCGTTGACGATGAACAGGGCATCCAGCTCCTTTATCGGGGAGAATTCGAGGACGAGGGGTTTGAAGTCGTCTCAGCCTATAACGGTGAAGAGGCCCTGCAGCTTTTTCAGGAACAGGCGTTCGACCTGGTCATACTCGACATCAACATGCCGGGAATGAACGGTATAGAGGTGCTGGGCCAAATGAAAGAGACCAATCCGCAATTACCGGTCATTCTCTGTTCTGCCTATCCGGAGTTCAAGCAGGATTTCGGAACCTGGGCATCAGAGGCGTATATCGTTAAATCAGCAAATATTGATGAGCTCAAGGCTGCGGTCCGCAAGTATCTTTCCTGAGCACACGCGACATCCCTGAGCTTTTCCGGTAGGTCATTGCCTCCTTTTTTTGCTTGGGGAGGGGAAAGCCCCTGCTGTGGTAGTTATTCTGAACAATGAAAGATATCCAGAGCCTGCGAGACACCCGACGTATTGATATCCGTAAAGTGGGGGTCAAAAATATTTCCTATCCCGTAACGGTTCTGGATAAGGCAAAAAAGACTCAGCAGACCGTCGCCACCATTAATATGTATGTCAACCTGCCTCATCGGTTCAAAGGAACCCATATGAGCCGGTTTATCGAGATACTCAATGGATACCACGGTCGGTTCAACCTGCAAACGTTGCATCTTATTTTGCAGGAGATGAAAGACCGCCTTCATGCAGAAGCGGCGCATATGGAGATCGCTTTTCCCTATTTCTATTATTCCAATCCACATGCAGTTCCTTTCCAATCCCAGCGGTATGATTGCCGAATGCTTGGTTCGCTTGAGGAAGAGCTTGATTTGGTGGTGGAGGTCGAAGTGCCGGTTTCCCTGCAGTGGAACAATGCTTCTGAGGGAGGCAGCGAGCCTGCCGGCGGTTACTGGGGCACTGTTCGGGTTTCTGTTCGATTGAGTCATTTTCTCTGGTTGGAAGACCTGATCAGCCTTATTGAACAGGGCGCGGTTTCCCGGGGCGAAAAGCAGGAATCCGCTGAATCCATCTGCCGACAAATCGGCCATTCCCTTGCAGAAAATTCCGCTTTTTCCTGGTTTAAGGTGGTGGTGGAGAACATCGCCAGGGGGTATACGACTTCAGCTTCCATAGAAGGGCCGAGGGGCATTTAAGCAGGTTGCCCCCTGATGCAGTAACCGTTCGGGCACGCTTGCAGAGGAAAAATACCCACGCAAGCGGGAAAGCGCAGATCGCCGCTCCACGTCGCAGTCCCTGGTTCAGACGGCTTGCCGTGCTGGGGGAATTGCATCGACTGCTGGACAGGCATGGTGCTGGGAGATATCGGCGTTTGGGGAGGGAAGACGATGATACCCCCTGGTTGGGGCAAGCCCGCTTTTCTTGAAAAGTCTGTAAAAAGAGGCTATACATTTTGAGCTGCTCATCGATTTCTGCAATCTATAATGGCAGTTACACCTATATAACAGTTAATTTTATCAACGGACTGCAATGAGTGAACTACTTTTTGAAATTGGGACTGAGGAGATTCCAGCGGGATATATTCAACCGGCACTCGATTTTTTACAGGCAGGGGCTGGCAAAAAGCTCCAGGAACTTGGCCTCAACTTCAGCGGTATCCGCACCTATGCTACTCCCCGCAGACTCACGTTGACCATAGACGAAATCGAAGAGCGGCAACCTGACCGACATCAAGAACATATTGGCCCGTCGGCCAGTGCCGGATTTGACGCCGAGGGGAATCCTACCAAGGCAGCCATAGGGTTTGCCAGGTCCCGAGGCATTTCCCCCGAAGAACTGCAGGTCGTAACTACGCCAAAAGGTGAATACCTGATGGCGGTAGAAGATGTACAGGGGAAGGATACCCGCACGCTGCTCCCTGCACTTCTGGAATCACTGACCAGGGACCTGGTCTTTCCCAAATCCATGCGCTGGGCAGATACCACCCTTGCATTTACTCGTCCGATCCAGTGGCTGGTTGCCCTGTACGATGGTCAACCTGTTGATTTCAGCATTGAGGGGATTGCCGCTGGAAAGGTTACCCGTGGGCACCGGTTTATGGCCCCGGATCCGGTTGAGGTGGACGGTGTGAGCGGCTATCTCTCTGCCCTTGAACAACGGCAGGTTGTGGTTGATCCCGTCAAGCGCCGGGCGATGGTGGTCGAGGAAGTTGAACGTGCGGTGCAGATGTATGCCGGGATAGATGGAGCCGTTCCAGTGCTCCATGAAGGACTTATTGATACGGTGACGAACCTGGTGGAAAAACCTCACGGAATTTGCGGTAGTTTTGATGAAAAATTCCTTGAACTCCCTGACGAAGCATTGATTACCTCCATGCGTGAGCACCAGAAATATTTTCCGGTCGCCGATAAGACGGGCAATCTGCTGCCTCGCTTTGTCGCGGTGAATAACACGCATATCGCTGATCTGGAACTTGCGGCAAGCGGACATGAACGTGTACTGCGCGCCAGACTGGAAGATGGACTGTTCTTTTTTAATGAAGACAGAAAAAGAAAGCTCGGTGACCGCATTGATCAGTTGGAAGGGATTATCTTTCAGCATAAACTTGGCACCATGCTGGCAAAAAGTAAACGGATGGAACGACTCGCTGCTGCCCTGGCGAAAGAAATAGCCCCCGAGATGGTTGCTGATGCCGTCCGTGCCACCCAATTGGCCAAAACCGACCTGCTCACAGAGATGGTTGGCGAGTTTCCTTCACTCCAGGGTGTTATGGGAAGGGAGTATGCACTGAATGATGGCGAGCAGTCGGCTGTGGCCCAAGCGATTCAGGAACACTACATGCCTGTCCGTGCAGGCGGGGAGTTGCCGCAGGGCATGCTGGGCGCCATCGTCGGGCTGGCCGACCGACTTGATACGCTTGCTGGTTGTTTTGCCATTGGCGAACGGCCTACAGGCAATAAGGATGCGTTTGGTTTGCGCAGGCAGGCCATCGGGCTGCTCCATCTGCTCAACGGACTGGGTATTGCCATCTCGTTGCGCACTTATGTGGATGCCGCTCTTGCCGGATATGGTGACCAGGTGAGCGTGCCTGCGGCAACTGCCGCAGAGGTGCTTGACTTCATTCGGGGACGTTTTGAAAATGAACAGGTGGCCTCTGGGGTATCCCAGGAGGTGGTTGGTGCCGCTACGGCCTCCGGCTTCGATGATCCCTTGGATTGCCTGAGGAGAATGCAGGCATTGGAGACCATTCGGACCCAGGAAAATTTTGGTGTTCTTGCCGGTTCGTTTAAGCGCATCAGGAACATCATCAAGGATAATGCGACGAACGTTGTCGATCCCCAGCTTTTTACCGATCAGGCTGAGGAAGATCTTTTTGCGACCCTGGAGACTGTTCGAGGGGAGGCGTTGCCGTTGGTTGAGCAGAAGGATTACATGGGAGCGCTCACGGCCATGCTGAAGATGAAATCACCTGTAGACCGCTTTTTTGATGAGGTGATGGTTATGGCCGACGACCAGCGGATTCGTCAGAACCGGTTGAACCTGTTGACCGCGCTGGGTGAATTGGTACTGCTGGTTGGTGATATTTCAAAAATGCATGCTGACTGAGCGTCCTTGCCTGCAATAAGGCTTGACGAGGCATAAAAAAAAGCTGCTCCGAGGAGCAGCTTTTTTTTTGACCTGTTGGTGAAGGGGGCGCCCTTCACCGCTCAGCAGGGTATTACTTTTTGGGATGACAAACGCTGCATTTTGCCAGGGCCTTGTCATTCTTCGCGTGACATCCTTTGCACTGCTCATGGGCTGCACCCTTGTAGGTGGCGAGCTTTTTAGGCATGCTTTCGTTTGAAGAATTATGGCAGGACTCACATTTTTCTATTTTCTGTCCCTCCACATAGGCAACCTGCTTGCCATCAGCGTCCTTGGAATGGTGACATTCGCCACATTCCAGGCGTTCCTGATGAGCAGCATGCGGGAAAATAGCAGGCTTCGGCTTTTTTGCCTTATCAATTGTTGATTCCAGGACCATATCAGCCGGTCCCTTATCGCTGGCAGTTGCGATTCCGAAACCAACCATGCCCATCAGTGCCAGGACAGCACAACACGCAACAAGCTTCTTCATACCAATCCTCCTTTTAAATTGTTGGTATATGAACATAATGCAGCTATTAAACGTTTGTTGTATAGCTCTTTCCCCATCCCTTGTCAACAGGTGTCAGGTGAAGAGGTGGCCGATCTTCCATTTTTCAACGGTATATTTTCTATGCGAATCAGGTTGATATACACTCAGCTTGCCCCATAGCTGTGGAGGCCGGAGAGGAGAAAGTTGACTCCAAAATAGGTGAAAAACACTGCTACAAACCCGACGATGGCCAGCCAGGCGATTCTTTTTCCGCCCCAGCCTCGTGTAAAGCGGGCATGGAGGGTAATGGCATAGACAAACCAGGTAATGATCGACCAGGTCTCCTTGGGGTCCCAACTCCAGTAGGTCCCCCAGGCTTCATTGGCCCAGATAGCACCGGTGATGATACCTGCCGAGAGCCACATAAAACCGAATACAATGGTTTTATGGGTCAGGTCATCAATCATTTTCAGTTCCGGCAGGGAGGAAAACAGGCTGCTGGCAGCGGTTCCCTTTTGATCTGCCCGGGTGCGCAGCAGGTACATGAATCCCAATGAACCGGCAACGGCAAATGCCCCGTATCCAATAAAGCAGGTGACAACATGGGCAATAAGCCAGTTGGACTGCAATGCGGGAATAAGTGGAGTGATCTGGTCGTTGATATGGTCGGAAAAAGATGCATACGCCAACGCGATAAAGGCAAAGGGCATGACAAAGGCCCCTATGATCCTGGTCTTGTATTTTATTTCCATCAGCAGATAAAAGATGGCGATGCACCAGGAGAAAAACACCAGGGATTCGTACATGTTGGTCAGCGGTGCGTGGCCGATGCCTAACTGGTAGGACTCATACCAGCGCAGACCCAGACCTGCGGTCTGCAGCACAATGCCCGCTGCTGCCAGAAGCATACCGATGAATCCAACCTTTCTGTTTTTAAAGATAAAAAGTGCAAGGTAAAAGGCTGTAGACAGCAGGTAGGCTATCATTGTAACGCCGAAGAGTTGTGAGCTGTTCATAAATCGACCATTATTCGTATGGATTATTGAAAAAGCATTTCACTGTTGCTGAGCATTGTCCACTGCGCGGGAGCAACAGCAAACAAAGGTTTGCCCGGCAACAGAAGGGCTGAGAGGATCGAGGCTCGCTTTTTTACTGCTGATGCGCGGAAGGAAAGCCGTCGGTTAAAGCGGTAAACTGTTTCTCAAACCCTATCTTATTTTTATTGGCGGTGCCTGTGAAAAGGATGGTTGTTTCTTTTTTATTTTTTTCGATAAAAACAAATACTTTTTTGTGGGACATGAAAAAGGCGATGTAGAGGCCCGCCAGCATCATGATGCACCCTCCGTAAACAAGCCACACGCCTGGATCTTTGGTCACCTGCAGACCGGTTGCGTAAAGTTGTTTGGCTGAAAACAGATACGTGCCCGATGGACGTTCAACCCGTGCTTCCTGGCCGGCATTCACCCAAAAGGTTGAAGGCGCCCCCTGATTATCGGTAAACCATACTTTGACCCGCTGGATCACATTTCTCCGTGCTTCCTGGTTGATAATCCCAAAAGAGACCCCCCCATCTGCCCATGCAGCCTGTTTCTCGGGCTGGACAAGCATGGTTGTGTTTTTGGCTGATTGTTCATGGGCAACTGAAATAACAAAGTCCTGGTAAGGTTGATAGCTTGACTGGTAAAAGGTCACGCCCTTGTAGGTGAGCGGGGTATTGACCTCTATATCGGTGGAGAGCATCTCCTGACCATCCTCCACTACAGTCACCTTGGAGAGGTAGGTTTTGGGCATACCGTTTTCGTAATACTCGATGGTGAAATAATCACACCGAATGGAAAAACCCAGGTCAATGGGCTGGTTGTCTCGAAAGCTGTAGATTGCGCTTGCTTCCCTGGTTTCAGGAAGCATGATCGAGCCTTTAAAGGCAAAAGAGGGCTTTTTCAGGACGTTTTGGGCAATCATGGCCGAGCCGACCACTGCCCCGAGCAGTACGACAAGAATAGATAGATGGACAATATAAACCCCAAAACGAGTCCATGCCCCTTTTTCGGCAAAAAAGAGGACGCCGTTCTCTGTAGCGCGCTGTCTGGGGCGCCAGCCCGCTGCCTGAAGCAGTGTAGACACCTCTGTCTGAGCAGTTTCAACGTTGTCGCTCCCCCTGACGCTTTTCTGCAAAGGCATCTTCTTGAGACGTTCCAGGGAGGTGTCGAGATTATCCTGGCGAATGATTTTCAGCACCCTCGGAATGCGTTCCAGGCTGCATACAATCAGGTTGATGGCAAAGAGGACCAGCAACAACAGGAACCACCAGGCATTGTACATGTCTGTCAGGTGCAGCAATTCCATGAATTGTGCCATCTGCGGGCCATACTGCTTGATGTAGAATGCACCAGGGGAATTTTGAGGGATGATGGTGCCTATTATAGAGGTCCCTGCAAGAAAAATGAGGAGAAACAGGGCGAGCTGCACCGAAGAGAAAAAAGCGAATACAGGGTTTTTTGTTTGCTTGGTCATGGGATGATGAATTTTTAGTTATACAAGGGAACACAACCGCAGGCAACTTCCCTGTAAGTCTGGTGGAAAGAGGGCGTACCCGTGAGCAGATGTGGAATTGTTGTGCGCATGGAAAGTTTTACTTAGCTGATAGCGGGAAAAATCGCAAATACTTGTTGTCCATTTGTTTCCGAGTGGCAGCGAGCAGCAGTGTCCTCGGGCTGCCTGTGCTGCGGGGACTATTTCTCTTCTCCTGCAGCGCGAAGAAGGTGGGGCACGTGACGTTCCAATGCCTGCTGAATCAGGTCTAGACTATGAACAGCCTGAACCGGAAGTTGAGCATGGTTTATGCTGTCCTGAAGTTGCAGCATGCAGCCTGGACAGGCGGTCGCCACTATGTCAGCCCTGCTGTTTTTAATCCCCTCTGCTTTCCGTTGACCGATACGTCTGCTGTATGCGTAATGGGTCACCGAAAAACTCCCGCCCAGGCCGCAGCACAATGCACTGTCTTTCATTTCCACATACTCAACGTCCGGCAAGGCTTGCAGCAGAGCACGGGGCTCGTCGGTTATGCCTTTGGTTCGGAGATGGCAGGGGTCGTGGTAGGTGATGCGGCGTTGATTCCCGGTACCTGGAAGGGCGGCCAGCTGCTCCGGGACCCCTTCTCTGCACAGGAGGGTGTGGATATCGATTACCTTGTCGGCAAAGGCCGAGGCATCGTCGGGGCAATCCGGTTCCATGGCGCGGAGCCCGGAGTTGCAGGATGCACAGGCGGTGACTATGTACTTCAGCTTCTGGTTGCTGTAGGCGGCACGGTTGGTCGCCGTGAGTCGCTCTATCAATGGTGCATCGCCGGTGGATCGGGCGGGAATGCCGCAGCACCCCTGTGCATGGGGAAAATAAACGGTGTATCCCAGGCGATGGAGCAGCGAGGCCATGGCTACTCCTATTTCCGGGTAGAGGTAGGTTATGGCGCAGCCGGCAAAAAGACCGACCACCGGTTTATCCGTTCGCCCCTGGATCCATTCAGGCAGTCGAGAGAAAAGATTGCTGGCCGCAATCGGGGGGAGCGTTCGCTGGGCGGATTGACCGGCCAGAGGAAAACGCAGTCGCAAACCACTGGTCTGGGGAATCCGTCGAAACAGGGCGGGGGTGATTACACGCAGGGTCTTGGTCACGGCCTGCAGCATTGCTGGTGAGCCGGTCAGGGTGGCAATGGCTTTTCCGGTGGAGGTGAGCCCTCTGGCTCGCTTGATTTCCCTTCGCATCGCGCCAACGATGGCGTCAGTGGGGACCTTGTTGGGGCATTTATCAACGCACGATCCGCACATGAGGCAGAGGCTGATATCCTGTTCCACCCGCCGGTCCAGAGGCAGCCCTCCGGACAACAGGCCTTTGGCGAGCGCCACCTTGCCTCTGGCGACCGCACCTTCATGGCGGTCCAGGTGATACACCGGACAATGGGCCTGACAGGCCCCGCAGCGAACACATTGGTCGATGGCCGTGGTGTAGGGAATGAGTGCAGGATAGCGGCTCATTGCCTGACCTCGGAGGCGGAAGGTGCTGTTGGAAATATTTTCCCAGGATTGAGGATATTGAGCGGATCCAGCGCCTGTTTTATGGTCAGCATACAGGTGCGGGTTGCATGGTCTATCTCCAGTGGCAGGTAGGTCGCCTTTGCTGTCCCGATGCCATGTTCACCGCTGATGGAACCGCCAAAATCAACAGTCGCCTTAAAGATAGCTCCAAGTATCTGGTCTACGGTTTCCTGCATCCCAGGCTCTCGGAGGTCCACCATGACATTGACATGAATATTTCCATCCCCGGCATGGCCGAAATTAACGATGGGAACGCCGAATTTTTCCGACAACTGTTCCAGGGTTCGGATCATGTCCGGTACTTTGGAACGGGGGACAACAATATCTTCATTGAACTTGTCCGGATTGATCTTTCGCATATTCGGGCTTACGCTGCGCCGTACTGCCCAGATATCGTCAGCTTCCTGTTCCGTGGTTGCAACATCCGTGTGCAGTAGGTCGAGTGGGGCAAGCAGTGCGGCGATGTCGCTCACCTGACGTTCAATGGTTGAAGGATCACCATCCACCTCGATGATCAGCAAGGCCCTGCAGGCATTCGGAATATTCAGCGCCGGATCATTGCGTATGCAGGAGAGGGTGGTGGCATCGAGAAATTCCAGGGTGGTGGGGATGATTTTTCCGCGTATGATTGCGGAAACGGCCTGTGCTGCCCCTTCAATGGAACCAAACTGGACCAGCATGGTTTTTTTGGCAACTGGCTTGGGCAGGAGGCGAACCGTTATCCGGGTAATTATTCCCAGGGTCCCCTCAGAGCCGACAAAGAGCCTGGTCAGGTCATAGCCCACCACATTTTTCATTGTCAGCCCACCGGTATGAATGATTTCCCCGGTGGGGGTTACAACCTCCAGGCCGAGAATATAATCACGGGTCACGCCATATTTAACACATCGCGGCCCACCCGCACATTCGGCAACGTTTCCCCCAAGGGTGCAAAACGCTCGTGATGCCGGATCTGGCGGATAGAATAGACCGCGGGCTTCCACCGCCTCCTGCAGGTGGGCTGTGACCACCCCGGGTTCAACGGTAGCGGTAAGGTTTTCCTCATCAATGTCGATAATGGTATTCATCTTGGTCAGCACCAGGACAATCCCACCCTGCACGGGAAGGGTTCCCCCGGTAAAGCCACTGCCCGCCCCTCGGGGAATCACCGGAATGCGCTGAGTATTGGCAAGCTTGACAACAGCGCTGACCTGGTCGGCGTTGCCGGCATAAACGACAACGTCCGGGAGGTGTTCCTTTTGGGTCGCATCGTAGCTGTGAGTGAGCAGGTCAGCCGGTTCAGCCGATACATTTTCCTGGCCGACTATATTCTGCAATGCTGTAATGGTGGATGTACGGAGCATACGGGGTTACCCAATGACTGTAGAAAAGAAACGGGAAGAGAAAAGATACAACTGACTGTCCTGGTGATGGTGGGAGAACGCGCTTTTTTCTGGCAAAGCAATTATTGCTCAACATAATAAAAATCAATGAGCAAAGAATCAAGGCTCTGAGGGGAAAACGTAAAAAGTCGTTAGGAAGCCTCCAGATTCGGCCTGCCGGCAGCGGCAACCAGTTGCGCTGTTTCTTCCTGATCGGTCTCGGTGCAGGGAATAATGGTGTCGGCATATTTCCGATAAAGGTTTTGGCGTTCGGTGAACAGTTCAAGAAACGTCTGGTTTTCCGCTTTGGCAATACCCCTGGTTTCGAAATTTTTAATCCGTCTCTTTATTTCTTCGTACTCCACCTGCAGGAAAACAACCGTGGATATCTTCCTGAGGTGCTGCATGGCCTTATCACTGTAAGCAGCGCTTCCACCGGTGGCAATTACATGATTATCCACATTGAGTTTGCAAATCTCCTGTTCCTCTATCCTTCGCAGGTTGAGGTAATCACTGGCATTGAGAATATCTTGAAGCGACTGCTGCTGGTTGATTTGGATCAGGATGTCGGTGTCAATGAATCCCATGGAGAGGTTTTTTGCCAGGATGATACCGACAGTGCTTTTTCCTGCACCAGGCATACCTATGAGCGTCAAATTGGTCTTCATGAAAACTCCACGTGCGAAAAGGATGGGGCCGACCGCTGGGCAGGCATGCTGTCTTCTCTACCATACCGTACAGGCCTTCATGGGGCAACCGTCTCCTGTCTATGAGGTGCAAGGACGAATGCAGTACCCTGAAACTGAAAAAGCAATGGGGAGGTGTCGCCTAGTTCCCTATCTTTCAAGCGCTGCCCATTGCCCTGCACCGAATGGCGCTTGCTACCAGGCAGATTCGCCGATTATCTCTCCTCTGGTGGACACGGTTACCTGCCTGACGGGAATGTTGGGTTTGACCGCGTCATAGGCCTTTTTGACAAGGTGCACCATTGAGCTGCAGCAGGGTACCTCCATAATGAGGATGGTCAGAGATCGGAGATGAGCGGATTGAAAAATCTCGGTAAAACGCTGCGTATACAGTTCCTGGTCATCGAATTTTGGGCATCCCATCATTACCACCCTGCCGGCGATGTAATCCTGCTGAATGCGGGGATAGGAGACGGCGGTGCAATCAGCGGCAATCAGGAGATCACTGTGTTGCAGGAAGGGTGCGCTGGCAGGTATAAGGCGTATCTGTACCGGCCAATGGGACAGGGCGGAACAACTGTCATTGCTCGCCGGCATATTGGCCTGTTGGCAGGGGGAGGAAGGTTGCAGGGTCTGCAGCCGGGCAGAGGGACAGCCTTGTTGTGGGGGAGAGGCAGGCGTATTTTTTAGCGATGCCAAGTACTCTTCTACAGCCTGCTCGTCAAAGGCATCGGCCTCACGTTCAATGATCTGCAGCGCGCCGGTCGGGCAGGATCCAAGACATGCGCCGAGGCCGTCACAGAGTTTATCGGCGACTAATCGCGCTTTGCCGTCAATGATTTGCAGGGAGCCTTCGGCACAGTCAGGGACGCATTGTCCGCAACCGTCGCAGAGTTCTTCATTAATTTCTATTATTTTTCGTGTTGTTTTCATTGCTAAGCTCGTGGTGTTGAAGATGGCGTGGTCCGTGGATGTGCATCAGGGGCTGACTGCTGCCCTGAGAGTGGCGAGACCTATCTGTTCCATAAAACGCGCACTCCGGGTTTTGCTCGCAGCAGTGAGTGCATAGTAGCGTAAGGTTGGGATTATAAGGGCGACTGCCTCCTGGTCGTTCAGGCCTGAGGCGATCAGGTCGCCGATTCGCGGTCGGCCGGCAGCATTGCCGCCAAAAATAAAACTCCAGCCTCCACGACCGGCAATCAGTCCAACGTCGCGGACCCAGGAGGCCGCGCAGCACCTCGGACAGCCGGAGATGCCAACTTTTACCTTGGCAGGGAAGGTGAATTCGAACTGCAGCTCAGCCAGGCGGCGGCGCATTGCCCTGGTATCTCCTTGAGCATGCCTGCATTGTGGTTTCCCGGGACACGCCTCAAGCGTATGAAAACTTTTGCATAGGCTGGTTGGGAGATCTTCTTCGTGCAGCGCACGGCTGATTGCAGCATACTGTTCCGCCTTCATGCCCACCAGGGTCACACGTCCGTCCGTGGAGATCTCTACTCCGGGAAGAGTATGCCGTCTGACGATAGTGGCAAGGGTTTCCAGCTCGGCGGCTGTCAACACTCCAGAATCAGCAGCAGGAAAAACCAGTTTGCTCAGGCGACTGTTGTTATGCATGGCTGTTGAACGTGGAGATGGGTGCCGGCCGGACTGCGTATCCGGCCGGCAGAGGCTTTTGCTTGGAGAAAAGGGCAACCCTTAGCCTAAAATGGCCTCCAGGTCTTCCTCAGGCGTGGCGGCCACCGGTTTGATATCAAAAGTGTCGACCAGGAACTGGAGGACATCCGGGGTGATAAAAGCCGGCAGGGAGGGTCCGAGGCGTATGTCCTTGACCCCCAGGTAGAGCAGGGTCAAAAGAATCGCTACCGCCTTTTGTTCATACCAGGACAGAACCATTGACAGGGGCAGATCATTCACCTCGCACTCAAAAGCATTGGCCAGGGCGACTGCGATCTGGATAGCGGAGTAAGCATCATTGCACTGACCCACATCCAGGAGGCGGGGAATGCCGCCAATTTCTCCCAGGTCCTTGTCAAAGAAACGAAACTTGCCGCAGGCTAGGGTAAGGACCATGCAGTCATCGGGTATCTGTTCAACCAGCTTGGTGAAATAATCGCGTCCCGGTTTTGCTCCGTCGCATCCGCCGACAAGAAAAAAGTGACGGATAGCTTTGGACTTAATCGCCTCAATCACGGTATCGGCGACGCCGAGAACCGTGTTGCGGGCAAACCCGACCATGACGGTGCCGTTATCCACGTCATCGGTGAACCCGTCCATACTGAGGGCCATGTCGACCACGGCACTGTAGTCTTTGTCAGTGATGTGCTTGACCCCGGGCCAACCGACGAGTCCGTTGGTAAAGATACGATCTTTGTATTCATCACGGGGTTTTTGGATGCAGTTGGTGGTAAACAGGATCGGTCCGGGAAAGTTCGGGAATTCCTTGTGCTGGTTCTGCCAGGCGGTACCAAAATGCCCGTAAAAATGGTCATACTTTTTCAGTTCCGGGTAGCCGTGGCAGGGCAGCATTTCTCCATGGGTATAAATGTCGATACCTTTGCCTGCTGTTTGTTTGAGCAGGAGCTCCAGGTCATGGAGGTCATGGCCGGTGATCAGGATGCACTTGTTCTTGCGGTGGCCCAGCGGCACCTGCGTGGGGACAGGATGTCCATAGGTTCCGGTGTTGGCTGCATCGAGCAGTTCCATGGCGCGCAGGTTTATCTCTCCGGCTTTCATGGCCACGGGAACGCACTGTTCGACGGTGAGGCCCTCAGTGAGTAAAGCTATCAGCGCGTCGTAGCAGAATTCGGCAACTGCCGGGTCCTTTTGGCCGAGGATGGCCGCATGATCCGCGTAGGCGGCAATGCCTTTGACTCCGTAGAGCAGGGTCTGCTTGAGGGAACGAATATTCTCATCGCTATCCAGGTTTTCGATCAGGTGCAAAGCCTCGCCCTGGGCCGCCATGGCTTCGGCCGAATCCGCAGGAAGGAAGGTGGCCGGAGCCTCGCTGAAATCTGTTTTTCCTCCAGCCTCGGCAACTTTTTTCTTCATCGCTTCCCGCAGTTCAACAGTTTGGTTGATGAGTGCAAAAAAACGGTCCGGATCAAAGTCTACATTGGTAAGGGTGGAAAAAATAGCCTCATAGGTAAACAGGTCGGTGGCTTCGTCGATGATGCCGAGTCGGCGACCTTCTTTGGCATAGAGCGCCAATCCCTGCAGCGCATATATCAGCAGATCCTGAAGGTCCGCCACCTCTTCGTTTTTCCCGCACACGCCCGCTATATTGCACCCGGTGCCCTTGGCGGTTTGCTCACATTGGTTACAGAACATGGTAGTTTCTCCTCAAATACGTTATGGTTGATGGGTTGCTTGCATGGACCACATACTACACCTTAGGACGTTCTTTTCTTTGATCTAGGTCAAATCGAGATAATTTCTGTGAAAAAACAAGAAATTTTTCAGCAAAGCCTGCTCTTCAGCGGTCTTTCCGAGGAACAACTCTCTGTACTCTGCGGCATATCCATTGCCAAAAAATATGCAAAAGGGGAAACCGTTTTTCATGAGGGTGAGCCGGGAGACGGTTTTTACATGGTGGCTTCCGGGAAGGTCAAGATTTATAAGGTGTCCATGGAGGGCAAGGAGCAGATCCTGCATATATTCGGTCCTGGGGAGCCGTTTGGCGAGGTGCCGGTATTCCATGGGACTCCTTTTCCTGCTTCGGCGGTTACCCTGTCTGCAGCAGAACTGGTTTTTTTTCCGCGGCAGGAGTTTGTCGGCCTTGTAACGACCCAACCAACCCTTGCCTTGAGTATGCTTGCAGTTCTCTCCATGCGCCTGCGCCGGTTTGCCACCCAGGTGGAAAATCTGACCCTCAAGGAAGTACCTGGCCGGCTTGCTGCCCATCTCCTGTATCTGGCAGAAGAGCAGAAACGTACCGATCGGGTTGTACTCGACATTCCCAAAGGCCAACTGGCCAGCCTGCTTGGAACCACTCCGGAGACCCTATCGCGGATTTTTGCCCGCATGACCGATGAAGGGCTGATCAGCGTACAGGGAAAAACCATTGATTTGCTTGATCTGGAAGGCCTCAAGCAGCGATAAGACGCTGCTTCCTGCTGAACAATACCCTGTGAGGCGTGTACGTCATCAGGTTGCCGGCGGTTGGGTGTCAGCAAAGAAAAGGTATTGGTTCTTTCCCTGACTTTTTGCCAGGTACATTGCCGAGTCGGCTCGCTTTACCAGGGTATCGACTCTGTCTCCGTCATTGGGAAAAAAAGCGATGCCGATGCTTGCTCCGACCTGTACCTTATTGCCTCTAATATCAGTGGGCTGCGAGAGAATGGCAATCACTTTGGCGGCCACTGTGGCAATACTTTCCTGGGTGCCGGCATTGGGGAGCAAAAGGGCGAATTCGTCACCACCCAGCCTGGCGACAGTGTCTGATTTGCGGCATATTTTTCGCAGACAATCAGCAACATGGCACAGCAGTATATCGCCGATCTGGTGACCAAAGGCGTCATTGGTCTGTTTGAACCCATCCAGGTCGATATACAGCAGGGCCAGTCTGTCATTGTAACGGCTGCCATGAGAGACCGCCTCTTCCAGGCGATCAAAGAAGTGGCGTCGATTAGGGAGGTCGGTCAACGGATCAAAATAGGCCATGGCTCTGAGCTTATCCTGTACTTTTTTCCGCCTGGTGATTGCCAGCGAGAGCAACCAGGAGCCGGCGGCTGCTATGAGCGTGAGTCCTATGGCCAGCGGGTACAGCTGAACGAGTGCCTGTTGAGAGTATCGGTCCAGCTCCTGGCGTGATGCATGGCTTATCAAATGCCAGTGGTACGAGTCAACGCTGGGCGCTTTCCCGGTAAGTGCAGCAGCATTGACCGCTGTTATTTTCCTGGTGAGCAGCTCAAGAGGGCGAATGGTGGCAAAGGTATACAGTCCGGTTGCTGTCATGAGTTGTCCGTCATCTGCGGACTGTATCGATTTCCACACGGCAGGGTTTTGTACAGCAAAGGAAACCTGCTGCCGGTCATCAAACATGAATCCCCAAGATTTTTTCTTCTCAGGGTGGAGCAGCCAGTATCCATCCTTGTTTAACAGCATGGTCCGACCTATGGCGATTTTTTCGGAGGCGAGAATAATTCGCAGCAGATCCTGACCCAGGTAGTTGAGCAGGATGACCCCCCGACGGTACCCCATGGAGGAGAAAACCGGGGTGCAGAGTCGGATTACCGGCTTATAGGGAATTTCTACCAAGCCGTGTTCAACGTTCAGGTCAAGGGGAGAAAGAAATATTTGGTTGTTAGCCAGTGCAGTACATTCTTGAAAGTAATATCGTCCAGATTTCAGTTGAAGCTGTTCTATCGGAACGAGTTCCGGATTACCGGCATTGAAATTGACCCGCAAACGCTCCAATCCCTGTTGATCTAGATAGCGAATCTGGTCATAGGCACGACTTCTCCGGGCGAGGGAAACATATTCCACTCCTGCTTTTTTCAGGTAGCTGGTGTCATTTGTTTGCAGATACTGGTCCAGTTCGTTTTGATCCCTAAGGAAAAAAAGATCACTGAGCAAACCCTCCATGACCAAAGCAATCTGCTGTTGCTGCAATTCGATCTTGTAGGATTCCTGCTCCTTGGTAATGTGCAGAAAATCACGGTATTCTTTTTGAAAGAAAAGCCAGAGTAAGATGCTGAAAAGGGTAACGGTGGTGGCAAAAAGCAGGAGGAAGAGGCGTAAATTGGTGCGATAGTGATCAGGTATGAGCAGTTGCATGATAGCCGGGCGTACTCTTTATTGGTCGGGTTGGGCAGATGGGCTGCAGCAAAAAAATATGTCCAGGGGAGGTTGGTTTCCGTCAATACTTTCCAGCCGGCGGATGCAGGGAGCCTTCAGGAGGGTGAGGTTCCCTCTTTTGTTCGCGAGGAAATATTGATCAGGTTGGTGATATGTGCATAGCTGTCGGCATTGATGTCGGTAAAGGCAATAGCCATGCCCTCCGGGGCAATCCGGCTGACAATTCCCCTGATTGAAAAATGCAGCGTACTCGTTGCGCCATTAATCTGTATTTCAACGGTACAGGCGGTATGTAGGGGTAAAGACTGGGCGGGCTGCAGAAAGACCCCCTTATGACTTATATTTTTTGTCTCCACCGCTGCCGACACACGCTGATCGTGATCATGGTGAATGACGGCTGCAGTTTCGAAGGCGATGCGTTGCGCGTAACGGCGTTCTCTTTCCATGAGCGAGCGGTACCTGGTGATTAGGGTTGGGTGTTGGCGGAAGGGCTGCTGTTAAGCGCATACCCCTCGAGGGTGACTGCGACATCCGGCAGGGTCCGGTTGGTCTCAAAAAAACGGTAAATCGGTGCAAGTGACCTCCAGAATTCTATCCAGGGAGACTTGGCGTAGGCTGTAAGGTTTGCCTGAGTGAGGGGAAAAGGAAAAATATGCACCGGAACCTGCGGCTGCCCGTTGGCAAGGGACTGGTGTAGAAGCAAATAGACTTCTTCAATCCTCTTATCTCCCATGGCAAAACAACCGGTGGAAGAGCAGCCGCCGTGGACCATGATGTGACTTCCGCTTCTCCCGTTGAGGGTATCATACTGATTGGGATACCCTATATTAAAGGCCAGGTGGTAGCTGGAATGGGGATGGAGGTGCTCAGCCCGGACCTGGTAGATTCCCTCTGGGCTCTGCCAGTCACCCTCTCTCGTTTTTGGACCGGGGTATCCCGAATAGCGGCAAATGGGGTGACTGGTAAAGAGCACGTATTCCCGGCTTTTTTTCACCCACACCTCCAGTTTTCCCGGAATTTTGAAAATGCGGAGCAAGATTTCGTTGCCCAGAGACAGGCCTTCAGCCTCAAGCCGTTGCTGTATTTCCTGCTTGCGTTCGAGGAACACGGCATCGGCATGTGTAGAGCCTGGTATATCCATGGCAGCCGACGAAAGAGGACAGGTGAGCAGCAGCACCAATACAATCGGTATTTTCAGCAGTGATACCAAGCTGATACAAAGGTGCTGCACAGCCACATCGACGCCAGTTATTGCCTACTGAGCCTGGGCATAGGCCGTAGCCGCACACTCATTTTTGCCCAGATCAAGCTCTTCCTGTTTATCCTCATCAAACTGTTTCAGGTTGGCGTTTACCAGACGGATGGTTGCATATTCTTCTGGCTGAGCGCGGATGTGTGTCTTGATGAAGGCAATAAAGTCGGTCAACTCTTTGAGTTGATAAATGTCTTTATTGTGCTCCAAAATCTGTCCCAGCGGCAAGGTGAAAAGGAGACTGCTGTTGGCTTCCTGCCAATCCATGTAGTGGCCGGGAAGCACGCTTAACTGAGGGTCGAGCTGCTTGATCAGCTGGATGGTGTTGAACAGGAGGCCGGACCATTCCTCGGCTTTCCCGCCGAGGTCGGGGCGACCAACAGAATTGATGAATATGGTATCTCCGGAAACAATGTACTTTTCATCGATGATAAAGCAGGTTGAGCCGGGCGTGTGTCCGGGAGTAAAAAGCGCCCTGACACGTGGTCCGCCGCTGGCAAAACGAATTTCTTCCCCATCCTGTAGTGGGGAGTAGGGGTTTTTGGAACCTTTAAAATCATTTTCGTTGGCATGAAAAATGGCCCCGGTCTGTTGGGCAATATCGCGGCTGCCGGCGATGTAATCTGCCTGGAGATGGGTTTCAAAAGTATGGGTAACAACGCACTCCTTGCTTTTGGCAAAATCAAGGTAGAATTCGACGGCTCGGGTCGGGTCAAACAGCATCATTTCACCATTGCAGGCCAGACCATAGCTGCAGGAGGCTTTTCCAGGGCGGATAAACTGGTAAAGTTCATAGGTGGCTGTCGTTTCCAATGGGAACGGGACGAGCAGGTTGCCCCAGGATTTGATGCCGCCAGCCAGGTAACCGACATCCTTAAATCCATGTTTTTCTAGAATTTCAGCAACATATTTTGCAGACCCTTCCTGTGCGCACACGATTTTGATATCTCGGTCTTTGGGAAGGCGGGCCACCGATTCCTCTTCTATTTCCATAAAATCGTAATAAGAGACGTTCAACATGGTGAAAGGGTATGGACTTTCTACTTGAAATCGCTTGAAGTCCTTGTCGTTTCTTACGTCCAGGACGACAATTTCCTCCTTGTTGATCAACCAGTGAAAAAGGTCTTTTGCCTCGTATTTGTGAATTGCCATGGGGTATCTCCTTACACGCTGTGTATTGAGCGCCACTGTCTCGTGGGTACGATTGAGCTGAACGTTTATTCTTCTATGCCTCAGTATAACAGGAAAAAAACAAAAGAAAATGATTGTTTGGCGCTGTTTTACCGGGAAACGGCAAGCAATGCCGCAACAGGTAGCCCCGCAGCCACTTTCCGGGAAGATTATGTGAGGTTCAGACGCTGTTGGACGTAGGAAGCAGCAGGGAAAAGGCAACAGCACTGGCCGTTAGAGCGGCGGCGACAAGGTATCCCAGTCGAAAATCGCCAGAGTGCTGAGCAAGAATGCCTGTCAGTAGCGGGCCGGCAATCTGTCCGACGGCAAATATCAGCGTAATGGAACTGAACATAGCCACGGCATGACCGGGCCCGGCATAATCACTGCACAGGGCGGCCATGGTCGAAGGAATGCTCCAGGCGACGATACCGAAAAAGGCAATGGAGCCGTACAGGGCGATGCTGGAAAGGTCGAGACCGACCAAGAGAAAAGCGAATGTCTGGATGGTGAATATGGCTGCCAGGATATATTTTCGAGGAAACCGATCGGAAAACCAACCGGCTACAGGACCGGAGAAGAGGCCCAGGAGACCAACCCACGACCAGAAGTTGCCGGCTGTCTGTTGAGTGAATCCATACTGCTCGACCATGGTGGTGACGATGAAGGTGACATAGCTGATAAAGGTAAAGCCAAATAAACCATAGAGCAGACCGCAGTGGAGTGTCAGCAGCGGCGGGACCGGCGAGATATTTTCCTCTTCGCCATGCATTACCGCTGATTCCCTGCTCGGTTCTCCAAGAGGCGCAAGTCTGCAGTCAGTTGGACTATTGCGGACGATTCGAAAAAAAAGCCAGGCGATCAGCAGCACGACTGCGCCAAGGACAATCCAGTGAATGCGCCAGTTGTCTACAGCATGGGTATGCAGGCGTGGGATCAACTGGCCAGAGAAGATAATGGCTATGGCATTTCCGGTAACCATATACCCGGCGGCTTTTCCCCGCATTGTCGGGGTGAACCAGGCCGCAACCAGGGCCATGATCGGTATATTGGCAAGAGCCCCGCCTGCACCGGTAATGAAGTAGAGTGCGGTTATTGCGTAGAGCTCGCTGCACAAGGCCACGCCTACCATGGATACGCCTGTGAGCAGGAGACCTGCAGCGGCAAGATGGCGAATGCCGAACCGTTTGACCAGCGGCGTACAGCAAAGGATACCTGTCAAGTAGCCGCAGAAGTTGGCTGTAGAGATAGTACCCATCTGCTGATAGTTGAGCTCAAGGGCCAGACTCATGGAGGGCAGCAGCATACCCAAAGCAAACCGGCCAAGCCCAAGGCATCCGAAGATGCCGGCAGCAGCCATGAAGATTATCTTCCAGCCATAATGTATTTGCCGCATGCTAAAATTCCTCTACTTTATCCCGGCATGCATCTTTGCCGCCAACTCCCGCACAGTTGCGTTGAAGGGGCACAGAGGCAGGCTATTCTGCACGAGCATGAATTCGTCCACCAAGGGCCGCCGGCGAGGTGATGAATGCTGGCGCGAACCATACCGGGCTGGATGCTTGCATTTTTCGGATTCACCATCTTTATTTTGACAAATGTTCAGCAGAAAGCCTAGACTGTACAGTAGTGTCGAATGATATGCTCTCTTTGTATTTAAAAAATTTCGGTGGGTTGTGGGTTGTGATATCTTCTCTGCAGTTGATGATGGCAGTTGCACGGCGCAAGGGAGCGATAGGACTGCTGGTACTTGGCATGGTCCTCTTCGCTGATGGTGGCCGCTGCTTCGGGCAGGTGACGGTTACTGCTGCTCAGGAAGAAATGAAGATCGCAGGGGGCAAACAGACGTCAATGGCTTACGCCCAGGACCGCCAACCCAACTTGCCTCCAGCTCATGAACACGGGTCCAAGCTTGTTGCGGCCGCCTTTGTTGCTGACTTTCCTCGCGTTGATACCGATCAGTCGGAGCATTTCTTTCTCATTAGCGGACTGATACTGGTCATCGTCCTGCTGGTCATTTTGACCGTCATTGCCTACCGCCAGAAAAATATTATTACCACTACCAGTAAAGAGCTCCAAAAAGCCGAGGCCAGGTATCGCCTACTGTTTAAACAGTCCCCCATATCCTTGTGGGAGGAGGACCTGTCGGCAGTTAAAAGCTATCTCGATGACCTCGCTGCCGAGGGGGTCACAGACTTTGGTCTCTATTTTGATCGCCATCCCCGGGCGCTGCGCACCTGCGCGGAAAATATCAGGGTAACTGATGTCAATGATCGTACGCTAGAGCTCTATGAGGTCAAACACAAGCAAGATCTCTCCTCAATCTGGGAAATTCTCCCCCAGGGATCGGAATGGATCATACGCGATGAAATACTTGCATTCCTGAAGCATGGTTCTTTTGAAATTACCATTGAAAACCGTACGATCTCGGGCAGAGACCTGACCTTGGAGCTGCGCGCTGTCATAGCAGAGGGGTATGAAGAGACATGGGAAAAGGTGTATGCCTCTGTCGTTGATATTACCGAACAGACGCAGCTGAAACAGGAGAAAAAAGCGTATGAAAAGCAGATGCAGCAGTCGCAAAAATTAGAAGCCATTGGCAGTCTTGCCGGCGGCATAGCCCATGATTTTAATAATATCCTTTCTCCTATCATGGGCAGGGCAGAATTAATGCTCATGGAGGCCGGGGACAATAGCGCCTTGCGTGAGCATTGTCAGACCATATTGGATGCATCCAAAAGGGCGCGTGACCTTATTAAACAGATCTTGACCTTTAGTCGGGAAGTGGATCAGGAAATTAAGCCTGTCTCTTTGCGCAAAGTGGTGGAGGAGGTTATACACCTTGTCCGTCCCACTCTGCCGACCACTATTACGTTGCAGAAGCATTTCAAGGCAAAACTGCCGTACGTGATGGCAGATGTCACCCAGCTTCACCAGGTGGTAATCAATCTTGTGACCAATGCTTTTCATGCCATGGAAAACACGGGTGGAACCCTGTCGCTCAGTCTCAGGGAACAGACCATCGGCGTAAACAATACTGGCGATGGGACCCTGACGCCCGGGAGATACCTGACCCTGGATGTTGCCGATACCGGGCATGGAATTGATGCGACAACCATCAGTAAGATATTTGATCCCTATTTTACCACCAAGGCCAGACATAAGGGAACCGGGCTTGGCTTATCGGTGGTGCATGGGATATTGCGCGGCTATGGAGGTGGTATCAGAGTGTTGAGCGAGGTTGGGGTTGGGACCACCTTCCAGGTGTTGTTGCCGATTATTGAGTTTGCAGACGGTGAAGAAGTACGGCAACAGCGAACCGGTCCTTTGCCACGGGGAAATGAGCATATACTGCTGGTTGATGATGAAAAATCCGTGGCTGAAGTGACGAAGAGCATGCTGGAAAAACTCGGCTATCAGGTTACGGTGAGGGTGAGCAGCCTCGAAGCCCTGGAGGCGTTTCGTAACCTGAACCGGCAATTCGACATGGTAGTGACCGACTTGACCATGCCCCGGATGACAGGGCTTGAACTGTTTGGGGAGATTCGGCAGCTACGGGCAGATATTCCTGTTATCGTAACCACCGGGTTCAGTGAACAGCTCGATAGTGCAAAATCAACGGCAGTTGGCGTCGATGGTTACCTGAACAAACCAGTGCTTATTGAAGACCTGGCCTACACTGTACGCCTAGCGCTTGACCGGCACGAGCAGGGAGCCTCTGCCGAATAATTCGCGACGTAGTGTGGTCGAGTCTATCGCGTGCCTGCCGGCGACCGGTCAGGGTGAGCAAACCGGTGGGTGACGCATCCAATGAAGAGGATTCTGCAGAGCCAGGTGATGCTTGCATTTCCCCATCGAATATGCTTTGTAGGGAAAAGAGGTCGGGCCGCCGCTTAAGACAGCATATAAATACATTGGGATGAGTTGAAGGGAGAGAACGATGTCAAGCGTACTCAATTTACTGATGGTGTTTTTCCTGCTGTGCGCCAGCGGATATGCTGCCGAATTGGAATTGGGCGCGCCCCTGACCCTGACTAAAATCACCAAGGTCTCGATGATCAATGCTCATCCGGAAAAGTATGTGGGCAAGCGGGTAGTCATTGAAGGGCTCGTGATTAGTGTCTGCACCAAGCAGGGATGCTGGATGGATATTGCCAGTGACGTACCTTTTGATAAAATTCAGGTCAAAGTTGTTGACGGCGAGATTGTTTTCCCCATGGAAGCAAAAGGCCGGATGGCAAAGGTGGAAGGTGTGGTCGAGGAAATGAAACTCTCCCAGGAGCAGGCCATTGCCTTTTCCCGTCAACTCGCTGAAGAACAGGGACAACCCTTTGACCCCGCGACCATCACCGGGCCTATGACCTATTACCGGGTGCGGGGGCTCGGTGCCGTGATTGAATAAATATGGGGTGGCGGAGAGGGGCGTTATATCTTCCAACGGGATGTTGGTACCTGTGTATCGGCCTTACCTTGATGTATGCTGCAAGTGGGGGAGCCGTCAGCCATTACTGTCCACGTTTTCAATCCCAGTTATACCGACCGCAGCCAGGGTAACTCTTCTGCGCATTTGGGCAAAGAGACATGCCATGGGCATCTTCCTGGTCGGTGGGAGCACAGTACTGGAAGAGGCGAGCCGCAGTCCGTTTTGTTGGCGTTCAACCTCCTTCATTTTACCAGATCTACGGTGCCTGGGTCTGGATTGCTGACGCGCATGCCCTGGCGGTTGCCGTGTAGGCTTTCAGCGGCCTGCTGATGCTTCGGGGGAGATCCCCTTTTTGATACCTTCTCCTCAACCGGCATAGCTTTTTTCCCCTGGGGTTTCTTCTGCTTATACTGTAACCGGCCACGGTCTTTTCCCGCCCTTTGTCAAAATAACCACCGCGACTTTTTTTCAGTTTAATCCAAAGAACCTGAAAAGGTCACGTTGAGGAAATATATCGAACAGGTAACGGGCATGTTGCGTTTCATGTTTGATTGTACATTAGCGAGTACACAATGAGTAAAAAAAAGGTCATTGTCATTGGCGGCGGTGCTTCCGGGTTGATGGCAGCTGGTATCGCGGCCGCAGGTGGCGCAGAGGTGCTGTTGCTGGAGAAGATGAAGTCGCCGGCAAGAAAACTGCGTATCACCGGTAAGGGACGCTGTAATATCACCAATACAGCGTCACTCCCTGATTTTCTTCATCATTTCGGTCCGTCCGGTCGTTTTCTTCGCCAGGCTTTTCACCGGTTTTTTGTCCGGGACCTCATTGGTTTTTTTGAGGCCAGGGGGGTGCAACTCAACCAGGAAAGGGGAGGGCGGATTTTTCCGGCCACAGCTGATGCTCCTGCGGTCGCTCAACTGCTAATCGATTGGGTGAAGTCGGTGGGGGTGACAGTGCAGACGGGTGCAGCGGTAGAAAAATTACTGATCGACGACAGTGGCATAAGCGGCGTACTCTGCAACCGGAAGGAAATACCAGCTCACGCAGTAATTCTCGCCACAGGCGGGGCAAGTTATCCGCGCACCGGATCCTCCGGTGATGGGTACCGATTGGCTGAAGAGGCGGGACACACTCTGGTTGCGATTCGGCCCGCGCTGGTTCCCCTGCGTACCGCAGAGACATGGTTTGACCAGCTGGATGGTCTGCTGCTGAAAAACGTCAATGCGCGCTTGTTTATCAATGGAAAACGAAAGACTCAGGCCTTTGGTGAGGTGGGGTTTATCCGCAGTGGACTGAGCGGACCGGTGATTCTTACCCTGAGTGGCATGGTTGTCGATGCCCTGCGGGCTGGCCAGCAGGTAAGCATCAGCCTAGACCTGAAGCCGGCCCTTGATGAGAAAAAGCTTGAGGCTCGCCTCTTGCGCGACCTGCAACAGCGCGCCCATGACCCCATGGAAAGCTTTTTGCGCGGCTTGATGCCTCATCAGTTGGTTGCTGTCTGCCTGGACAACATCGGGGTTGACTCCACGATGGCGGCAGGGCAGCTTCGGGCTGGAGCGCGAAAAAAACTGCGGCAATGGCTGAAGAATTTTCGCTGTACAATTACCGGTTACGGGTCAATGGACGAGGCTATCATCACGGCTGGCGGTATCCGGACAACAGAGGTGGACCCGCGGACAATGGAGTCCAGGAAGGTTGCAGGCCTGTATATTGTAGGGGAAGTACTGGATATACAGGCGGATACCGGTGGATACAACCTCCAGGCCGCATTCAGCACCGGATGGATAGCCGGGAAGGCGGCAGCTGTATGACCTGGACCGCAGGCATTGTTCATGAGCAATGCAGGAACAGTTTGGCAGCAGCAATGGTGGGCCGTATAATCCGCCAATATGCCGCTGCCAGTGGTGCACTGTACCGTGTCGGTGCTGACACAGGTGGGTGCGCCCCCATTACCGTCGTCGCTGTTGAAGAAAATAGAGGAAGTAGCCGTTAACCTTGCCAATCAGGTTGAGTGTTTCCTTGTACTGCGGTGGACGGTTGTTGGTGATCGAATTCTCCCCGGCATTCCAAGCCGCAACCACCAGGTCAAGCTTTCCCTGAAAAACATGGTTGTACTTGCTGATCAGGTAACAGGTGAGCAGGATATTTACCGCCGGACTGTATAGATCCTGAGGACGAAGGTTGAGCAGTCTTCGCCTGGAGACATATCGAAATTGCATGTTTTTTGCAGCCAGCTCGGATGCAGCCCGCTTCCCCGTTGGAAAGGTGATTTGACACAGCCCCTTGGCATCCTTGTGAGAGGTTGCCTGCGGATTGCCGTTGGATTCCGCCAGCATGAGGGCGCGGATAAAGTTGGCATTGACCTTGTGATTCGGGCGAAAATAGGCAAAAGAACTGAAATATTTGATCAGGTGGTCATAACGGGCGATGCTGGTGGCCTGCTGCTGGGAAACAGAAATGTTGCGATGTTTCTTCACGTAGGCTGTAAGTGATGCTGTCGCAGGGCCTGCGCTCAGTACAATGGCGAGTATTATCGCCAGCGAGCGGATAGGGTAAGCGGAAAAAGTGTGGGTCATATATCCTGCAGCCGAAAATGGTCGTCGTTTTCCTGGAAATAGGTTGCCAGTGCCTCAAACAGGTACCATCCATCCAGGCTGCCAACTGTTTCACGGATGGAATGCATGGCCAGGGAAGGCACGCCGATATCGATGGTAGGCACGCCAACGGCAGCAGCTGTCAGGGGACCAATAGTCGAGCCGCATGCCATGTCGTTGCGCATGACAAACTCCTGCACAGGTATATCCGCCCTGGCGCACAGGGATTTGAACAGTGCTCCGGTAACACTGTTGGTTGCATAGCGTTGATTGGCATTCTTTTTGATTACCGGACCCTGGTTCAGTGTGGGAAGATGGTTGGGTTCGGACTTGGCCGGGTAATTGGGATGTACGGCATGCGCATTGTCGACTGAAATGAAGAATGATCGGCTGACCACCCGGTTTCGGTCCGAAGGATCCGGGTAGAGTCGCTCCAGCACTGATTGGAGAAAGGTTCCCTGCGCACCGGTGGTTGAAACCGAACCGGTTTCTTCGTGGTCATTGAGGACAATGAGCATATCGTGGCAAGATTCCTGTCTAGTTGCTGCGGCAATCAGTGTGTAACAAGAGAGGAGATTGTCCAGGCGAGCTCCGGTAAGGAGCTCGTTGTGAAATCCGACCCTTGCCGGCGGCTGAGCATCGTAGAAAAAAAGATCATAATCGAGGATGGCTACAGGTGCGGCGCCCTGGTGCTGGCGGCGGAGCTGTTCCATGAGCAGTTCATGAAAATCGGGATGGGTGCTGTCGTGGGCCAGGAGTGCTATGGGGACGAGATCCGTTTGTCGGTTTATGGAACGGTTCTCGTTTGCTTCTCTGTCCAGGTGAATTGCAAGGCTGGGAATGACCGCTACCGGATGACGAAAATCAATGAGCCCGGATTGCAGGGAGCCCTGCTCCTGTTGCCAGGTAACCCGACCGGCAAGGGAGAGATCTCTGTCGAACCATGGATTGAGGAGTGCCCCGCCGTACACTTCAACCCCAATCTGCACATAGGAGTGATTCACACTGAGCGGGATCGGTTTCACTTTGAGGCATGGGCTGTCCGTATGCGCACCGGCCATGCGTAGCGCTTGGTGGGGATGCGGTGACTGGGTCAGGTTGAAAGCGATCAGGCTTGAACGGTTTCTGGTTACATAATAAGCCCCCGGTGGCAGCTGCTGCCAGTCTGCGTGTTCTTCGAGACGCTGGAACCCATGCAGGGAAAGCATCTTCTCGCTTGTTTGTACCGCATGGAAAGGGGTGGGGGCATTGTGAATATAGTCGAAAAGTCCATGTACAAATTCAGTAGATTCCATTGGCTACACAGGTGGAGGTCAAGGGGGGGAGACAGTCCCGGTCATCGTTGGTCGTTGGTACTGGAACCAGGCAATGGCGAAGAAAAAAGATGATTGGTATCGATTGGTCAAACCACCATTGAAAAACGTGAAGAGGAGTTCGCGTCGGTCCCCTCGGTATTGACCGTATTGCCGGCAGGTTGAACGTGTTCAGCGGTCATCTCGATGGTTGTCCCTGGCAGGTCTTCTGCTTGTTCCTGTTGCTGGATTTCCTGGCGCGCCAACGCCTCTTTGCTGGTCGCTGCCGCTGCTATCCGTCTATCTGCTGCTGAAGGGGAAGCAGGGGCCAGCGCCGCTTTTCTGACAATCTGCATCTTTTGAATAGTAGCCTCCGGCGTCGGTTCTTTGCTGAGATCAATAGGCACTTCACCGCCGACAGCGTACCGCTTTCCATCCGGCCCTTGCTGGTAGGTGTAGCTGGCGCCGCCGGCTGCATAGGCGCCCGCACTGGCAAGATGCGCCTGTTCATGGGCACGTACTTCGCGGTCTCGCTGTTCGAGTTGTTCAACCATCCGTACTTCTTCGGCATCCAGCGATGAGGCCTGCGCTGGGGGCTCGTGATCAGCTCTGAAGGGCGAAGACTGCTCTGCGTGGCCCGTTGCAGAACGCTCCCTGGAACGTTCCGATCCTTCCTGCGAGAGGCTTACGCGGTCACCAAGAGATGCACCGCTCGTACCCAGAGGACCGCTTACTTCCGCTGTGCTCGAAGCACGGGAAACCGGGCGAGCTGGCTGGGCATGTAGCTTAGCCTGCGCGTCAGTGCCGTTGGTGACCGAGAGAAAAAGAGAGGTGGTTGTTGCGCTCTGTACAGATTCCATCATTTTGTTAAACGTGTTACTGTTTTAAAAGAAATATACGGTAAATCGCTGGAGATGTACAAGCTGAAAAGCAGCGTTTTGGTGGAAAACCAGTCTCCCTACATGCACACAGAAGAAAAAAATACAGAAACAGAACAGCCCATGCGCTCTATCGGTATGGAAACGCCTGAGCCTATCACCAATCCTTTGCCCCTCAATCAAGGATATCCATGCTGACGAGACAACGCCATTTTTTACTGCTTGAGCCCTATTATGGTGGCTCGCATCAACGTTTTTTGACTCAACTCCAGGCGCATCTTCCCGCCAAGTTCATGCTTCTCCACCTGCCGGCAAGAAAGTGGAAAATGCGCATGCAGCTCGCTGCCCCCTGGATGGCGGAACGGATTATCGCGCTAGTTAACGACGGTCACCATTTTGACGCCATCTTCACTTCAAGTTTTATCGACGTGGCTGTTGTACGATCAATGCTTGCCCAGGCAGGAATACACTTGCCAATCGGTGTCTATTTTCATGAGAACCAATTTGCCTATCCCTCCAGGCCCGGAGATACGGCAAGGTATCAGTTTACGGCAATTAATTTTACCTCTGCGCTCTGTGCAGATAGAGTTGCCTTTAACAGTGAATACAACCGATCGACCTTCCTGGCCGGAGTGCAGCGCTATCTGAAAAAGGCAGCTGATATCTCTCTCGATTATCTCTGTGACGGATTGGAGAAAAAAACCACTGTCCTCTGGCCTGGAATGGATTTTAGTTCACTGGATGCTGCGGGCTTGACAGAAAAAGCTGCCGGCCCGGTAATCGTCTGGAATCACCGATGGGAGCATGACAAGAATCCGGTTGCTTTTTTTGATGCCCTTTCCATCTTATCTGAGCAAGGCATTGACTTCCAGCTCATTGTCCTGGGAGAATCTTTTCGAAAGTCTTCTGAAATTTTCACCCGCGCGCAAGTTCAGCTCAAGCCACACATCCTTCATTTTGGCTATGCACCGGATCGGGCTGACTACCACCGATTGCTTCATCAGGGCAGTATTGCTGTCTCAACGGCGCTTCACGAGTTTTTCGGTATGGCTGTCCTTGAGGCTGTAAGGGCAGGGTGTATTCCGCTGGTGCCTGATCGTCTTGCCTACAGGGAGATTTTTCCTTCTGCATTTCGTTATCGGCGCGATCAATTCCTCGACCAGCTCCTGGCACTTATCAACAGGAATGAACGCCTGTCGCCGGACCAGGCACATTCGCTGACCGCCCCCTATTCCTGGGAGGTTATGGCTCCTGCATTTGATCAATGGCTTGAAGAGCTTGCCATGAGTTCCAGTGCGCTGAGCACCGGCATGTTGAGGAAGAAAGAGATATTGAGCAGATGAAAGAGAAAGGAGTAGACTGGTGGTCCGGAACGAATCATCAGGTGATAGCAGAAAATCATCAAGGTGCATAAGGCGCCACCAGCAACGTAAATTTTTGAATACAATGAGAGAAAAACAGGGAGCACTGTGAGGGCAAACGCTGTCGTTACATAGGCCAGGGTCCACAGGAGCAGAAGGTGATGGAGTCGCTTTTCGGAAAACAACACTGCCAGAGTACATCGACTGACGCTTTGATAATCACTTCTATGCATCAACAACACCATCAGGTAATGGGGAATCTGCCAGAGGTAAAATAAAACGGCAATACCGGTAATACGTGGGTCGATTGGGTCACCGCCTGCAGCGCACCATCCGATAACCGGGGGGAGGGCGCCTGCCAACCCTCCGATGAGCAGGGAGAGGGTGGTCTGCTGTTTTAGCGGTGTGTACAGGCCGTTGTAGATGACAACGCCCACAATGCCGAGCCAGGTCGGCAGCAGTGAACCGGCACCGCTTGTTGCAAGTAAAACCAGCGCAACGCACCCAAGCACAAGAGCGCAGAGAAGCGCTGCTCGTGTTGAGAGGGAACCGATAACCAGAGGACGTCTGCTTGTCCGGACATACATGCCATCGGTTTGCCTTTCCTGAACACTGTTTAATGCCGCCGCTGCGGCGGCTAATAAGTACATCCCCAGGATGAGGGACAAGAGACGGAGGTCAAGACTGCGGCTGTACAGGATGTAACCGAAACCTGCAGACAAGGCGATAGGAAGACAGAGCAGCCACTTAATCAGGTGCATCCACGGTCCAAGCCTGGTCTGTATGCCCTTGGCCGCTGCAAGGTGTCTAATAATCTTCCTCTTCAAGCCATTGCTCATATTCCTCCCTAGGTACGACTTTGAGCTTGGCTACCATCTGTGAATGGTCGATCCCGCAGTACTCGGTACAGAGGATGTCGTATTCTCCGGGATCTTTTGTTCGAAACCAGACATAGGTTGGAAAGTTCTTTACTGCATCCGCCTTGACCCGGAAAGCGGGGATATAGAAACTGTGCAGTACATCCAGGGATTCGATATTGATCTGGATCGGTGAATGCGCCGGTACAACCAGCTCGTTTTCTGTTTCCTTGTCGTTTTCATAGATGAATATCCACGAGAACATTTGCCCGAGGGTGTCCACCTGGACGGTTCCTGAGGGAACATTGCGCAGCCCGGTATATGACTGCCAACCTACCCAGAACATGGAGAGGGCAATAACAGTGGGGATGAAGGTCCAGAGAAATTCCAGCTTCCAGTTGCCCCGTATGTCCGCTGGATTGGGGTGACGACTCCGTCGGTACCGTATGACGAAATAGATCATCACGGCTGTAATGCCGACCAGAAAAAAAGCTGATATAACGAATATATACCAGAATGCTCGATCAACGCCTAATACTGGATCCATTCTTTATCCTTTCCTTGTGGTGATTACCGGAATGCCACGTCCCAGAAGGTGAAAGTGATCATTATTGCGAGAAAAAAAATCGTTCCCAGAAAGGAGACGGTTATGGCCTTGCCCTCGTACTTGAGGTGCATGAAGAACAGCAGCACAAAGCTGACTTTGGTCGAGGCTATGATCAGGGCGATGGGAACATTGAAAACGCCTAAATCGATATAGCTAACCGCGACAGTGAGAACGGTAAGCACCAACAGCGTGAGCAGGACCAAGGCCAGGGTTGAGTACTTCATCAGGTGTTGAGGTGCATCTTTTTGCATGGCAGCTCCTAAATCGTTACAGAACCAGGTAAAACAGGGGAAAGACAAAAATCCAGATCAGGTCAACCAGGTGCCAGTACAACCCCGAGTTCTCCAGCATGGAAAAACGGTGAGCATGAATTTTTCCTCTGGCAACCAGGAAGAAGCTGAGCGCCAGCAGGCACATGCCGATGATCACATGCAGTCCGTGCAGCCCGGTAATAACGTAATAGAGTCCAAAAAAAATATTCTGCCCCGGAGGTCCGCTGACCAGCGTATCGGAATTAGGGTAGATGTCATGGTGGAACTTGTATCCCCATTCGAAGTACTTGTTGACCAGGAAGACAATGCCACAGCCAAATGAAAAAGCGAGCAGCCCCATGGAGAGTTTTTTACTCTGCAGGCGAATGGCGGTGATGGAAGCTGCTACCGTAAAACTGGACACCAGCAGGATGATGGTATTGGCTGCACCAATGACCCGGTCGAGTTGCTTGCCCCCGGCAACGAAATCTTCGGGATACATATGAAAATAAACGGCATACAGCACAAACAGCCCTCCGAAGAGAATGATCTCTGTATAGAGGAAGAGCCACATGCCTATGCGTATCCCTGTAAGGTCACTCTTTTTTTCCATGTATTGTCCTCTGTGAGAGAAACGAGTACCTCTCAACCTCGGTTCTTGTTCCTGCTTTATCTACCTGCCTGCCTGGTAGCAAGGATGTCGGAGAAATCGTAGGGGTAGTCGTGTATCACGGGCTCTGAAACAAAATTATGTACTGGTGGGGGAGAGGGAACACTCCACTCCAGAGTGCAGCCGCCCCATGGGTTGGCAGTGGCTGGTTCCCGTTTTCTCAAACTCATAAACAGATTAATGAGCATAAGCATGATTCCAGCAAAGAGCAGGAGGCCGCCGATGGCCGCAAGGGTATTCCCCTGGGAGAACTGCGGCAGATAATCGTAGTACCTGCGAGGCATGCCCTGCATGCCGAGAATCAGCATGGGGACATAGTGAAACATGAAGCCGACAGTTGCCAGGGTCGCAGCTATATAGGCTCGTCGGAAATCGTACATTATGCCGAACATTTTGGGCCACCAGTGATGAAGAGCGGCAAAAAAGGCAAAACCGGTCCCACCGAACATGGTGAAATGGAAATGAGCGACCACAAAGTGGGTGTCATGGACATGGATATCTGTGCCCGCTGCCCCCAGGACCAGGCCGGTGAGACCGCCAACAGAAAAAAGATATATAAAGACAAGGGCATACAATAGCGGGGGGGTCATCTCTATCGATGCTTTGTAGAGTGTCGACACCCAGGAAAAAACCTTGATCGCTGTGGGGATGGCGACCAGAAAAGTGAGCAGGGAAAAGACAAAGACCGCGGTATCGCTCATGCCGCTGGTATACATATGATGCGCCCAGACCAGAGAGCCGGCAACTGCAATTCCCAGGGAAGAGAACACCATCGCCTTGTACCCGAAAATGGCTTTACGAGAAAAAGTGGCAATGACTTCTGAAATAACGCCCATGCCGGGCAGGATCATCACATATACTGCGGGATGCGAGTACATCCAGAACAGGTGTTGATACAGGAGCGGGTCACCGCCTTTGTCCGGGTCAAACAGGCCAATGTTAAACGCCCGTTCAAAAATGATCAGCAGTAGGGTGATAGAGATGACCGGAGTGGCTAAAAGCTGTACCCAGGCGGTTGCGTAGAGCGACCAGGTAAAGAGTGGAATCTGCATCCATCCCATGGAGGGCATGCGCATCCGGTGGACGGTGGTGATGAAGTTGAGGCCGGTGAGCATGGAAGACATACCCAGAATAAATGCCGCAAACACGGTCAGCGGGACATTGTGGTTTGTTCCGATGCTGAATGGAACGTAGAAGGTCCATCCCGTGTCCGGGAAACCGCCGGCGGTGAACAGGGAGATGATCGCCAGCAGGCCGCCGATCATGTACAGGTACCAGGACAGGAGGTTCAGGCGGGGAAAGAACACATCGTCCGTTCCGAGTTGAATGGGAAGGAAAAAATTGCCGAATATTGCGGGAATACCGGGAATAACAAACAGGAATATCATGATCACCCCATGCAGGGTGAAGGCGGAGTTATACACCCCGGCGGACATAATGGTCCTGCCTATGCTCATCAGCTCAATGCGAATCAGGAAGCCGATGGTCAGGGCAATAATAAACCAGAAAAGAACCGCCCACAGATACATCAGCCCCAGCCGTTTATGGTCATGAGTCAGCAACCAGGACTTAATACCGGTAAGGCCTGGCGGTGAGGACACGTGAAAAAAGGATTGTGTATCTGATGACATGGCAATACCTATACTTCAGGGTTAGCGTTTTCTGCGAAGAAAGAAAAATACGAAGTAGATCCCGCCTGCGGCGAGCAGGGTTATGGTTCCCAGTTTGAGGTAGGTGAAGACCGTCTGGTTTTGGCTAGGGCTGTAATTGAAACAGAAGGAGAGAAAACGGCGGATGGATGTGGCCGGTGTGCCTTTTTCCGCCTCAGCAATAGCCAGGTCCACGTCTCCGGGGATAAAAGAACCGTAGATGTATTTGATTATTTTTCCGTCACTCCCCAAGGCCACCATGGCCGATGGGTGAATGAAAATTTGGTCGCTTTGTTTTTTAAAGCTATAGCCGATGGCATTGGTCACCTGGAGGATATTTGCCTGGTCGCCGGTTAGAAATTTCCAGCCGTCGTCCGGAAAATCGTCGCCGAGAAGCGCTGTATAATTGGGCTTGACTGCTGCTGCGACTTCCGGGGTCTCCATCGCATTGAAGCTGAGGGAGATCACCCGGAAGGATCCGCTTGGATGGGTCGTCTTGGCGATGGCGTCAGCCAGGTTGGCCAGGTCAAAGGAGCAGGCTCGGGGACAGAAATAGTATACCGGCAGCAGCAGGGTAGGTCGGTCGATAATTTCCTGGAGGGAGACCGTCTTTCCGTGTTCATCCTTGAAGGTTGCTTCCAGAGGAATGAACTGTCCGGTCTTTTCTTCCACCCATTCACTGTCATTCACTTCCTGCTGGAGGGCCATGATCTTTGCGTGGTCATCACCGTGGCCCTGGTGGTCGGCATGGCCGTCACTCTCTCCTGCCATCATCTGCCCGTGATCGTGGTGCTCCATGGTCATCTCCTCTGCCGAGAGCGTGCCGGCAAACAGCAGGAGACAGCAGGCAGCGGTTACAGCCATCAAGCAGACAGCAACCGGGTGCCGGTATAGAACGGTTGGCAACCCCTCCGGTACTCTTCGATGGCCAGAGGGGCTTGATTCAGTGGAAAAAAATATAGGGCGCAATCGCATTACTTGACGCTACCGTTGCTGAGGTTGACTGTCAATGTTTCGTGGGCACTATGCTTCATGCGGGTGGAGTCTCTGTCCGGCCCGTAAGCAAGCAACACGACCGTGTCGCCATTTGGGTCGATGGTGCCGTCAAATTCATCACCGGAGTTGAGGGGAATGGTGAACTCCAACACGGTCTGTTTGCCCTGCTCGGTTCCACCGACCACCGTGACATTGTCTGCACCGCCTCTTTTCGTATCTTGCGCATGCCTGGCGGCTGCGACGCCGTATTCATCAAAAACGGAGACCTTGCCGTTTTTAACATAGCCGACAATAAAGTTGGCATCCTTCATCTGGTTGCTCGGATTAAACCCGATACCAACCCACCCTGTGGTTGGAGCAGCTATCTTAACAGCCAGTGTCTCCCCCTCCAGCGACCAGTCAAACGTCATTTTTCCGGCAGTCAGGGAATGTTGATAGTCATTGGCATGAACAGTAGCCAAGGTCAGGAGACTGCAGAGGAAAAAAGCAGAAAGGGTGAAGAAAACAGATGGTCGGTTGTGTACAAACATGTAATTCTCCTTTGTAATAAAAATCTAGGGGTTACCCGCCATACACCATTTCTCCACCGGAAAATCCAAGGCCGGTGGCGCAGGCAAGGCAGAGCGCATAGATAATGAATAAGTTTTTGTTGCTGGCAGTCCCCAAATTCATTTTGATGGAAATAGCCAGCAATACGGTTAGAACAACGGCAAGAACCATTTTAATGATAATCAGGGGCTGCATGATACCACCGTAAAAATATTGCCAGTCCAGCACACCCGCGACGATGGTTGGAAAAATAAAGATCAGGGCCAGGATGGAGGAGTGCAGAGCGGTTTTTCGCAGGTCCTGTTTTTTGAAATACCAGGCAACTATGCCAAAGAAAAAACACCCCATGACCATGCCCATGGGGATATGGGTCAGTGCAGGATGAAGAGGATGGGTAAAACCAACACTTTCCAACAGGCCGTAAATGGATGCAATCATAAGCTACCTCATGGGTTGTGAAGAGAACAGTTGTTATTTCCTGTAGGTACGTGTAATGAACACAGTCAGCGTCTGCCGGCAGATCGCCCTATTCACTGCAACGCAGTATGCTGTACAGAGCAGGCTAAACCTCAAAGATAGACTGATAACAATAGCATATCTGTTTAATAGAACACAATAAGCTATTTTGATCTGAGGGCAATGGGCAGTACTTTATTTCCCTACTGGCGACCAGCTCTGCGGGTAAAAATACAGTGAGAGGAGAGGCCTCGGTTATCCGACACCGGTGAGTCAAGAGGATGTGAGGAACAACAGTCATCTGTCGGTGGTGACTACGGCGACAGTGAGCAGCCTAAAAAGGAACAGTGGGACAAGCAGTCCAGAGAATGGAAAGGATAGAACCTGATGACTAATATTCTGCTTATAGGGTTTATGGGGGTCGGCAAGGGGCGGACAGCAAGGGAACTGGCCAGGCAAACCGGGCTTTTTGCCCTTGATACCGATGATTTAATCGAGTCCATGACCAAACAAAAAATTCGTCGTATTTTTCGTGAAGAGGGAGAAGCTGCCTTTCGGCGACGAGAGCAGGATGTGGCTCGGTGGCTTGAGGCAAAGGTTGCAAGTACCATTGTTTCCACTGGAGGAGGCTTTTTTCAGGTGCCAAATATCCAGCGACTGGGCAGGATCGTCTACCTGCATGCAGAGGTAGAACACATTCTGGAGCGCATGTTGACCAGCCCAAAAGCAGAGAAGAAGTTGAAAAAGCGTCCACTGCTCAAAGATATGGAAAAAGCAAAGGCATTGTTTGCCGATCGGCTTCCCCGCTACCGGGGGGTGGCTGATCATGAGGTCCAGGTCGCCCATCAACCAATCGAACAGGTTGCCGAGGATATTGCAGCGTTGCTTCAACTGGAGAGGGGAAAAGGATGAAACTGCCAACACGGTACCAGAAGGGGGTTGATCCTGACATAGATGCCTGGGTGACCAATTTTTTTACCGAGAACCATCTTGCCTACGAGGCGTATCCCGATATGGTGGCTTCACCGGAGCAACTCAACTTCATGGTGCACCTGGACCCCGATCATCTCTACTATCCCTGCTCCGACGCCCTGTTCAATGCGATTATTGAAAAGCGGGCCGACACGCTCCTGACCTCCGCATATATTAAAATTTGGAGTCGGCTGGAACGGCTGGTGCAAGAGGTGGTAAAAGATCCCTACAAGCAGCAGTATCTGCTCAGCCTGCTGTCCATAAAATACAATCATGAAATTGCCCACAAGGTTCACTTGCCCGGCAGGCTTGAAAAACGACTGCTCGGCATTTTCACCACCATCAGTGAAATAGATCGTCCCCTGGCAGAGGTAAAGGAACTCGAGAACCGAAGGGTTGCAGCTTTCCTGGAATCAGCGACCTTTCAATCGGTGTTTGAATCCCCAGAGGGATTGAAGATCGAGCAGCAAACCACCCTTTTCGATCTCGATCTGCAGTTGCACCTTCTTCGCCTCAGGCGCCTGTTACTGTTATCCTCTGTCCGTTCTATTTGGAAAACTGACGCACCGCCCGATATCCAGACTCTCAAAGAGGTCATGGGGCGCAGCCTGCAGGGCGAAGAGTGGCAATGGCTGCAGGATTGGCTGCGCGACGTCCTCTCCGGAAAACGCCGGCCATGCATGCTCTGGCTGGCGGGACGCTCTGGTGAAATAGTTTTTGATCTGGCCCTCATCGCCAACCTGATGAAACTGGGGATTCGGGTAATCCTTGCTGTGAAACAGGATTTTTATTACCATCGCGTTTCATTTGTCGATCTGCTGGAAGACACGACCCTGTCAGGGCTGATTGAGGATGCGATTATTATCGGGGACCAGGCCATCTCTAAAAATGCGTTGCTTCGTCACCTCGACAGTGATAAGCGCCTGCTGGTTATCTCGGACGGGACCAGAGAACCGTTTAATCCACTGCTGACTTCAGTAACGTTTGCCCGCGCATTCAAGGAGGCCGATATTGTCATCAGCCGAAGTCCGGGCTGCCGTGAAATAGTTACCAACAGCTTTCAGTTTACCCGCGATATCCTCTCCGTCATTCCCGGCGATGACGGGCATATTGACATGGAATTGAAACCGCATTATCCCGGTACGATCCGTTTTCCGCAGTCCGTATTACGCCGAAAAGCGGAAGATATGATTGCCAAGGTGAGAAGGGAGAAGGAGTCCGGGAAAAAAATAATGTTTTATTCAGCTATTGTCGGCTCCATTCCCGGGCAGCTGCAGACTGCCAAAGAGGTGCTGGATGTATTTGTCGCCCATCTGCGCTCAACGCTGCATGATGTGGTGGTCATCAACCCTGCCGAGCATTTCGAGGAGGGGATGGATGCTGATGATATAATGTATATGTGGGAAATTTTTCAACGTTCTGGAACCATTGACATTTGGCGTTTTCAAAGTGTGGCTGATGTGGAGCAAACCTTTGCCCTGATGAAAAAAAAGGTGCCGCCAGAGTGGAGCGGAAAGGATGCTACTTATTCTACCGGATGTACCAAGGAGATGGATATTGCCATGGAAATGCAGCAGCAGAATCCGGAGATGCAGCTTATCGGTCCCTCATTGGAAAAATTTCGACGTCGCCGGGAGTATGGGGTCGGGAAATTGTGGGACAGGACGTTGGTTGAGAGTATATGAACACACCGCTTGATGCGGTCCCTGCGCAGAAAGGAAAGGGTCTCCCTTTGTTTTCTGTATAGCTTTTCAGCAGGGAGCAAGCTTGAAAAAAGAACAGTTTTTATAAAGGGATGTGAGGAGATGAGCGTGACGCAGCAGCAACAGGAAGAAGGATTTGTGCAATCTGTCTGTCGAAAGATTTATCCCCAGGATTCCACCTGGCGGGACCAGGCGACCGATCGCCTACAGCAGCTGACCATGCCTCACTGGGCTCTGGGCGATTTGATGGACTTGGCAGTTGACCTCGCTGGCATGACCAGGACCCTTCAGCCGCCCACACAGAGGAAAACCATTGTGGTAATGGCAGGCGATCATGGAGTGGTCGCCGAGGGGGTATCCGCTTACCCGATGGAGGTAACCACGCAGATGGTGCATAATATCATGACTGAGGGGGCCGGAATAAACGCGCTCGCCCAGCAGGCTGGCGCTGATGTGATAGTGGTCGATATGGGAGCTGTGGATGAGTTTACCTCCCTGCAGGGTGCCTCGGGGTTTATCAGTAAGAAAATAGCCAAAGGGACGCAGAATATTGTCAAAGGTCCGGCAATGACCAGGAGTCAGGCAGTCATGACCGTTGAAGCCGGAATAGAGATTGCCCAGTCATTGGCCGATCGTGTTGATGTTTTCGGTACCGGAGAAATGGGAATTGGCAATACCACCCCAAGCAGCGCTATAGCAGCAGTGGTTACAGGCACACCCGCAGACAAGGTTACCGGTTCAGGCACGGGCCTGGAAGCTGATCGTTTGTCTCATAAAGTGGCAGTTGTGGAACAGGCCATTGCGGCAAATAAACCCAATGCAAAAGATGGCATTGATGTTCTGGCAAAAGTCGGCGGGTATGAGATAGGAGGAATAGCCGGGATGATCATCGGCGCGGCGGCTGCAAGAAAACCGGTGGTCGTGGATGGGTTCATTGCCACGGCCGGGGCGCTGATAGCCTACCTCATCGAGCCTTTTGTTCGCGATTATATCATCTGCGCCCATCGAAGCGTTGAGCCCGGTCATGCCGTGATGCAGGAAAAATTGCATCTTCGCCCATTGTTGGATCTGCACTTCAGACTGGGGGAAGGCACAGGTGCCGCATTTGCGATGAATGCCGTAGAGGCTGCCCGCAGGGTATTGACAAACGTTCGGACTTTTGCTGAAGCCGGGGTCAGTGGCCAGGAGGAGAACTGACGCAATAGTATAAAAAATTGTACTATGCGGGGACGGCTGCTTGACACAGAGATTTTGAAGTGTTACCCTACTTAATAAATATTCTTAAAGGTTGGTTTGGCGACGGAGTGCAAATGAAAATATCGCATATATCTGGCATCACCATAGGCCTGCTGCTGCTATCCTTGGTAGGGAACGCTGCTGCCCAGGACGCACAGGCCGCGTTGATACATCCTGCTTCTCCCTCGATCGGTTATACTGTCCCTACAGAGTTGAGTGCCGATGAACGGCACTGGTTCGTTAAGTTCCAGGAGGGGAACCTCTTTGTTGATGGGTGGCAGGATATCACCGCCTCGATTCTGGAGAAGGTACCTGCTGAACAGAAAGCACAGCAAAAAGCACTGCTTGATACGCTTGGTATGCGAATTGGTATTGAATGGTGTAAAGACAATGCTGTCCGCAAGGTTAACACCGATATGTTAAAGATGTGGGGCAAACAGCTCAAAACAACCGTCAAAAACAACCCAGAAAATATCGGAGCCGTTCTGAGCTCCATCAGCAGCAAGGTGGACATGCTCAACAACTGAACAGGCCTCCCCTGTTCATCCTTCCTCATCTGTTGACTCTACCCGGCAGTAGATACTTCCGTGCTTCACTTGCACGTTCAGCGGCTGCCCGGAGCGCACCTGGCGCGCATCTGTCACAATCCTGCCGCCCCTTGGGCCGACTGTCCGGGCAATGGCATATCCCCTGGCAAGGGTTGCCAACGGACTGACTGCATCCAAAACCCCGGCAATCTCACGATAGTGCTGCTCTTTTTCCTGCAGAAGAATATGCATTGCATGGGCCATTCGTTGGACGATTAATTCCAATTGCTGTTTTTTACCGTTCAGGGCAATAAGCGGATTTTGCTGCTCAAGTTTTCCTGCAGCTGTCTGCAGTTGATAGCTTTTTCTCTCGATCAGGACCTCGAAATTGTTTTCCAGTGAAAGGCTCAGGTGGCCCAATCGCAGGAGTAATGCGTCCAGAGGGTGAGGCATGCGCTGCATACGCTGACGGACATAGCGCAGCCGATGTTCCGCCTCTCTGCGAATTCTCTGCAACGCCTGGCAAAGGGAGCCTTCAATTGACTGGAGTTGGCGGAGAACTGTTTGAGCATCGGGAAGGAGCAGCTCGGCAGCACTGCTGGGTGTTGGTGCGCGAAGGTCTGCAGCGAAATCGGCAATGGTAAAGTCAATTTCATGGCCGACCGCGTTGACTACAGGAACGGATGAAGCGCGGATGGTCCGTGCAAGCTCTTCAGCGTTAAACGGCCAGAGATCCTCGATGGATCCTCCGCCTCGGCACAGAACAATTATATCGGCCTCCTGTCGCTGATTTATGTGATGTATGGCCTGGATTATCTCCTGTGTTGCCGTTGGTCCCTGCACCGTGACCGGATAAATTGTCAGCGCCGTCAAGGGGTACCGTCGAGCGGCAATGTGAAGAAAATCGTGGATCGCGGCACCGTTGGGCGAAGTGACCAGGGTGATGTGCCGGGGGAAGGGAGGGAGAGGGCGTTTGGTGCTTTGATCAAAAAGCCCCTCTGCCGCCAGTTTATTCTTCAACTGCTCATAGGCAGCCTGCAGATTGCCGGCACCGTGAAAATCAACGGTATCGACAATAAGCTGATAATCGCCCCTGGGTTCATATACCGAAATCCTCCCGTGGCAGATTACCTGTTTGCCATCTTCCAGCGGTTGGAGGAGGTATCGGTGCTGCATTTTGAACAGCACGCTTTTAAGCTGAGCGCTCTCATCTTTGAGTGTGAAGTAGCAGTGGCCCGATGAAGGCCGCCGCAGGTTGGATATCTCGCCGGAAACGCTGAGAAAGGGGTAGCGCCCTTCCAGGAGTCCACGAATTTGCCTGTTGAGCTCAGAGACTGTGTAAATTGTTGCTGGTCCATTCATAAGGGCAGTGACAGATAAGATGGTTGGACAAAGGAACGCTTGCGCGCCGCTGACCGACAAAAACAAGGGGTGCGCCTGGGCAGAAGCGCTGCGGGCGTGGTTGTTTTTCTGCGGGAAAAAGAGCACGCCTGGGTTTTTCTTTTTTCATGCCGATTGGTTAATGCATTTTTTGTGGCGTACAGTATAATCCTTTCTGTTTTTACTGTGAACACAAGCAATCAGTGTAATGCCGGGGACGCAGCAATGCAACACCCGTTGACATGCAGAGGCCAAAGCGAGAGGAGATTATGGCAGATCAGAATGCCTTAGACAGGCGGGCACTTGAAATGAACCGAATGGCAGAACCCGAGGGATTACTTGAGCAATTCAACCTCCCTCCCTCTCTCATTGCCTTTCTCCGCAGAAACAGCCGCACTATCTGGATTATTCTCGCTTGTGTTGCTGTGGTGGTCGTGGCCGTTTCACTGTGGGATTCATACAGAACCTACACCATCAACAAAGCAGCCTCAGCGCTCGATACAGCCCTGCAGAGTGAGGGAGAAACCGAACTGTTGCTGCAAGCGGTAGCCGAGGAATATAGTTCCACCCCTTCAGCAAATCTTGCCAAAATAGAATTGGTAAAACTGTACCAGGGAGAGGAGAATTACACCGAAGCGATTGCGTTGTTAACCCAAATGGAGGCGGATACATCGTTGAGTCCGCTGTTACAGCCTCTCGTCACCTTTAAGTTGGCCAGTCTGTATGAACAGCAGGGTGAGTTGACAAAAGCCCTTGGCGCCTATACCGTCCTCTCCTCTGTGGAAGGCTTTGAAGCGGCAGCCCATAAAGCCATGGGCAGAGTACAGGAGTCTCTGGGCAACAACGAACAGGCTGTTGCCATGTACACAAAATATCTTGAACTCACGGAAGTGGCAGCCGCCGGAGGACAGGCTGATCCTGAACGGCAGATTATCCAGTCACGCCTACAGGCCCTACAGTTGTAAGAACTTTTTTCAGTCGTTTTCGGTTAATATTGCATTCTATTGCTCCCTCGTGTTCAAGCGTAAACAAGCAGAGGGCATGAACAAGCCGAAAAGCGGACGTATGTACATCAGGAGGTCGCATGCCAGGATTTGAAGTTTTTGGTGAAGAAGAAAAAAAACAGGTTCAGGAAGTATTAGATTCCGGGGTACTTTTTCGGTATGAGTTTGCCGGGCAGCGTAATGATACTTACAAGGTAAGGGAATTTGAGGAGGCCTTTGCCGCGTATACCGGGGCGGGCTACGCCCAGGCTGTCACCTCGGGTACCGCAGCCCTGAAGGTGGCCCTTACCGCACTCGGAATAGGACCGGGGGATCACGTTATTACCCAGGGCTTTACCTTTGTGGCAACCTGGGAAGCGATTTTGGATACCGGTGCAATCCCCGTTTTCACTGAAATCGATCAGACACTGAATATGGATCCGGAAGACTTGCAACGCAAAATCACCCCGGAGACAAAAGCCATTATCGTGGTGCATATGCTTGGTGCGCAGGCACGGGTCGAGCAGATAAAAGCCATTGCCGATGCGCACAATATACCGTTGATCGAGGACACCGCCCAGGCGGCGGGTGGCACCCTGCACGGCCGTCATCTCGGTACCTATGGTACATGCGGAACCTTTTCCTTTGACTCTGTCAAAACCATTACCACTGGTGAAGGGGGGATGTGTATTACCAGCGATCAGCAACTGTGGCAGCGAATGTCCGAGTACCATGATCATGGCCACGACCACCTGCCCAATCCCGGCGGTAGAGGAGGAGAGGGGCGGTCTTTTATCGGCTTTAATTTTCGGATGATGGAAATTCAGGGCGCCATTGGACTCGCCCAGTTGGCAAAACTTGATCAGATGGTGGCAAGCCAGCAGGCGAATAAGGCGATCCTGAAGAGTGCCGTGCGGATGATTCCCGGGGTTCAATTTCGGGAAATTCTTGATGAGCAGGGAGATTCCGCCACTTTTTTCGCCTTTATGCTGGAAAACAGTGAGCAGGCAGCGGCAGTGAACGCTGTACTCAGGGAACACGATGCCGGTGCCATCAACTGGGGTGAAAACAGTTGGCATTTTTATCCCAAGTGGGAAAATCTGCATGGAGCGAAAACCCTGTGCCATAATGGGTGGCCTTTTAAGGTCGACGGCAGAAGACGCTTCCACTATGATCCTTCGGCCTTACCTGTTTCTGCAGCACTGATGGCGCGAACCCTGTGCTATCCGGTTCCGGTCCGCCTTGCGGACAACGACAGAAAACGAATCCTGGAGGCCATTGAAGCCGTCAGCCGCATGCAGTGGGCGTGAAGGGGGCGCCTGAGGTAAAGCGAATATCCACTGCTGATCAATGGTCAAAGAAGGTCGGAAGGCAGGCGTAGGTTGACGGTATATACATGTCAAAGCGAACGGCCTTTCCCTGCAGGGTGGCGCTTGGTTGCACGTTGCACAGCCAACTGCCGTGAACAGGTCGTTTCACCACAATTTTTCGAGGTCCTGCATTCCAGGCTGCGGCAAAAAGTTCCTGCTCGCCCTCTTGACCTTGGGCTATGCACTGAAGGAGCGACAGGTCCAGCTTGACTTTGGCCCGTTTGGTCCGCGCAGGGAACATGGGGTCAAGGTAAATGACTTCCGGAGCATCCGTTGTTTCGTTGATATGGGATACCATATCAACAGGGTGCAGAATGATACGGGCACATATATCAGCAGTAGCATGATCGTATGACGCCCGGCGCAACCCATCCAGTAGCAGCACCGCCATGATCGGATTGCGTTCAAAAACATCCACCGTGCAACCGGCAGCAGCCAGGAGAAAGGCGTCTTTTCCCAGTCCGCCGGTCGCATCGACCACTCGCGCCGGGAGTCGTTTTCTGACTTTTACAGCCCGCACTACCAGTTCGCTATGAGCCTTCCTCGCCCGGTACAGGTTTTTTCCCTCGGTAAAATCGACCTTAAGCCGTAGGGGCTTTCCGCCTTTTTCCCCATAGGCCAGCAGTTCAAGCCAGGCCGATGTCTGGTGCAGATAAATCCCATCGGGTTCGAGGTGTTGAATCAAGGGGAGGTCGACGGTTTGCGCCAGTTGTCGGGCCTTGGCAAGAGGAATGTCGGGGTCGGCATACACTGCAATGGGCGCCTTGGGTAGCATCGACTGAAAGCATATGGAGATGTTGATGGGGTTTGCCTTTTAACTATCCTCAATGTATCATAAAAATAGAGTTTGTAAATATCCACCTCATTCAAGCAGGCTTCTTCATGAGTGAAAAATCTCCCAAGGTCGTCGCCGTCATCCCGGCACGGTATCATTCTAATCGCTTCACCGGTAAGCCTCTTGCGCTTATCCACGGGAAACCAATGATTCAGCATGTGGTTGAGCGTGCCCAGCAGGTCAGTCTGCTCAGCCGGGTGGTTGTGGCCACAGACGATGATCGCATTGCCAGGGTTGTGAGCGGATTCGGCGGGGAATACGTGCTTACCAGAAACGATCACGTCACCGGCACCGATCGGTTGGCGGAAGCAGTGGAATTAATGGATGTGGATGAACATGATGTTATCGTCAATATTCAAGGTGACCAGCCCCTGTTTCCCCATGAGGTTATCGGACAGGTTGCCACCCCCCTGCTTGACGACCCGGCGTTGCCCATGTCCACCCTGATCTATAAGATCATCCGGCCAGAAGAGATTCATGACCCCAATCATGTGAAAACCGTTTTTGACTGCCATAGAAATGCTCTCTATTTCTCGCGCTCGCCCATTCCTTTTCAGCGAAATCCTGAAGAGGCGGAGCAACCAACCTATTACAAACACCTGGGTATTTATGCCTACCGGAAAGGCTTTCTGGTTACCTTTGTTGGCCTCCCGGAAGGAGAATGGGAAAAATTTGAAAAACTTGAACAGTTACGGGCGCTTGAATTCGGCTATACCATTCGGGTTATCTTAACGGAACATGATTCGGTTGAGGTTGATACGCCGCAGGATATCGACCGGGTCGAACAGCTTCTCCGTCAGTCTGCAGCTCAGCCTGCCCAGTCATAATCTTTTTTCGGGTTTCGCGGTGAGGGTATGTCACAAATGCATACGCTGAAAGAGCGGTTTCTGCAGCTTACTGATAACCGGCAGTATACAGCGCTTGATTTTCTCCCTGGTGACAATCTTACGGAAAAGGTGACCTCGCTTATTCTGGAAGGAACCAAAGCACCTGCGCAGACACCAATTAGTGATACCTGCCAGGTCATTCGCAAGTTGGTGCATGCTGTTGATATTTCGAGGACAAAAGTCGTTGTCTTGGGTGGTGGAACCGGATTATCCAACATAATTGGCGGGGACTCCAAACATGCTGTCTGGCGAGAAAATCCCTTTTCAGGGCTGAAAAGTATTTTTCCTGTTATCCATTCGGTCGTGTGTGTCACTGATGATGGCGGTTCCACCGGTGAACTGCTCAAAGATCTCCCATTAATTGCCCTGGGTGACCTGCGACACGTCCTTCTTTCATCCATTCGCCGGGAGGTGCTCGCACGACGCTATCGACTCGACAGGAGTGCCGCCGTGGACGTCGCTTCTACCCTGCATGCCGTATTCAATTATCGGTTTATCTCACGTCCGCAGTCCCCGGAAATGCTGCTGCAAGATACCGGGGCACTCATGGATCGCCTGCCAGCGTCGCTCCGTGCCTACCTTATCGATCTGGCAGAGCAACTCTTTACCGACTCGCGCCTGATGCCAACCCTCGATCGTCCGCAATGCCTGGGAAACCTCCTCATGGCCTCTGCAATCTACAGCGAGCTCGACCCACAGCTCACGGCGACCGACCTGATTGCCTCCCACCACGTTGTCAGGACTGCAACCATGCTCGGATTGGCCCAGCTAGAGTATAAGGTAGGAGCCAGTAAACACAGTGTGCTTCCCTGTACAACAACCTCATCTCAACTCCAGATACTCTATGACAACGGGGTGCTCATCACCAGCGAGTACAAATCCGGCCACGCCAAGCGCGGGTATCCGGTGGACAGGGTACTGATTGAATATTCGAGAAAACCCTCGCTCCAACCTGACGTCGCTCAGCTGATAACCGAAGCTGATATCATTATCTTTGCTCCGGGTAGTCTCTACACCTCCATCATTCCCATACTGCAGGTGCCTGGAATTGCAGCAGCCATACGCGAAAACAGCAATGCCCTCAAGCTGCTCGTGGCCAACATCTGGGTTCAGAAAGGAGAAACCGATACTGCCCGCGACTCACCAGACAGGAAATTTCACGTATCTGACCTGATCCGTGCCTATCAGCGAAATATTCCGGATGGGGTGCGAGGATTGTTCACTCATATTCTGGGATTGAAAATGCGCGATATCCCAGGCTCGATTCTCCAGCGATACGCTTTGGAAGAAAAAGAACCGATTTTTCTTGACCGAGGTCGAGTGAACGACTTTGGGTTAACGACCGTTGCCGCTCGCATTTATTCGGAGAGACAGCTTCAGGAAAGGGGAGTCATACAGCACGATCCCGATAGTCTGGCTGCGGCCATAAAGACCCTTTGGTGCATGAAGAAATATGGCGTGTTTGCAGAGCAGAAAGCCTCTTCTGCACTGCCACCTCCAGACTTTTGCTTTCCCGCTGTTTATCCGGAGAGGCATCTCCCGTGTTTTCGATATGAAAAAATCCGTACCCTTGTGCACGGGCTGAGTACGGAAGTCATATCCGGAAACAGTTCCACTCCACGGAGCATGGACGGAGAACAACGAGGTCGGCTGCTTGAACGGCTGGTGGAACTTATCTGGCCCCATCCGGATATACTTTTCGAACATCTGCAGTATTTTCGCGGCATCACGCTTATAGACGACGAGTACTGGAAAAGGAGTCAGCAGTGGGATAACGTCTGTTCTTTTTTTGATCCCATTGACCAGAAAATAAAAATTCGCCAGGATCAGAGTGTGGATCTTAATCGCTTTGAAATCGTTTTTCTCATTGCTCTTGGACAGTCACTGCTCGGTAACTATGCCAGGAGAAAAGAGATGGTGAAAATTCGTCATCAGGGAAGGAAGGTCGGTAAGATGTTCGTGCTTACGCTGCAGGACCCGGCGCAGCTTGCCAGTTTTTTTACACTTGAACAGATTGCAACATACCTTATCCTGTGCAAGATGCAGTCTGCAACCCATACTGCCGACCAGTTTACCAGGGTCCTCAACGCTGAAGAAGGGTTTACCCCTCCGGGTTTATTTTTCGGTCTTTTTTACGCCTGGTATCTGGACAATCGATTTGCACCGCACATCGAGTACAAGATGTCGATTATGAAAAATGACATTTCCGACCTCATTCCTGAACAAGTACGTATTCTCTCCACCCGCCAGTCGAGCATTGCATTTTTCCGGGAACAGGTTTTTCAACATCGGTTGCCACCCTTCACGCGTTCAGAAGAAGGAGGAACAACATGATTTTTTGGATCTGGCTGTGCGCCATACTCGCCGGATATGCGATTTTTACCATTGTTTACTACCTGAAAAAAATAAAACCAGCCCTCTTCACGGGACAAACCTCTTTCGCCACCTCTCCTGCTGAACCCGTGAACGATGAGCAAAAGGCAGCCGATCATGAAAAGTTGCTTGACCAATTTCTCTGCGATTGGCGGTATACCTTTGATGTCATAGATGATCCGGTGATAATCGCAGACGCCTCGCTGCGGATAGTCCGGGCCAATGCTGCCGCCCGCAAGCTCTTTTCCGTCGAAGATGAAGAAATCATCGGTAAAAACTGTCATCACCTGATAGATGGTTCCAACGAGCAATGCAGCCTGTGTGCGTTAATCAAGGGGCAGCAGAACAACAGCCCCAACACCCAGGAAATAAAGAGTGCGTATCTCGGCAAGGTATTTTCCATTACCTGTACCCCGATAAACAACACGAACAGCGTGGAGGGGTATCTTTTTTCCATAAAGGATATCAGTCATCAACGCCAGCTGGAACGGCAGCTGCTGCAAGCCCACAAAATGGAGGCTATTGCCACTCTTGCCGGAGGAATAGCCCATGACTTCAATAATATCCTCGGGGCAATTCTCGGCAATGCCGATCTGCTCCTGTACCGATTGCCGGATGATTCGGGAAAACCCCATTCTGCTTCCCCAGCCGGCGCAAGCGCTATTACCAACCAGGAAGTGGTGGAACATATCGAGTCCATAAAACGTGCCGGTAACAGAGCTAAGGAATTGGTCACCCAGATCCTTGCTTTCAGCCGCCAGTCAGCAAGCCAGAAAAAAGCGATCAATATTGCTCCGCTGGTCAAGGAGAGCTGCAAACTCCTTCGCTCTTCGCTGCCGGCGACTATTCGTATGCACGTTGCGGTTGCAGAAGACCTGGGGCTCATCATGGCCGATCCGGGACAGATCCAGCAGGTAGTGATGAATCTGGTCAACAATGCGGCACAATCCCTGGAAGGAAATGTGGGTGAAATTGATATCTCACTGCGAGCAACCGAAACCGGAAGAGCGGAACAGAAGCGTTATCCAGATTTGCAGCCCGGCCGCTATATTGTACTTACAGTAAAGGATACAGGAAAGGGGATCAAAGAAGAGGATGTTCAGCGTATATTTGATCCTTTTTTCACCACGCGGTCAGTGGGCGATGGCAGTGGCATGGGCCTTGCTGTGCTCCATGGCATCATTGTCGACCATGAGGGGGTGATTGATGTGAAGTCTGCGGTGGACAAGGGAACAGCGTTCACTATATTTTTCCCCAAGATGGAAGAGGAGGAAACAAGCGAGGAAAACGTGGTCGTTGCCATGCCAGGAGGGACGGAGACCATCCTTTTTGTTGATGATGAGGAAGAAATTGTTACTATGCGGACAAGGATGCTTGAATATCTTGGTTACACGGTCTTACCTGCCACCAGCCCCGAAGAGGCGCTGCAATATTTTCAGGATGGTAAAATACATATCGACCTGCTGATAACAGACCATACCATGCCGAGAATGACAGGGCTTCAGCTGGCCCAGGCTGCTTTACATTATCAGCACAATTTACCGGTGATTCTCTGTTCCGGGTATAGTGACCCCATCACTCCCGAAGCGGCACAGGCAATCGGTATTTGCCGGTTTCTTGCCAAGCCGCTGGATATGCGATTGTTGGCAACTGAAATACGGGAGATTTTACCGGATACCTCAAGGGAAAAAGTATGAGAATCTTAGTCATAGACGATGATGAGCAAATGCGGAAACTGCTTCGCCAGGTTATGGAATGGTCTGGATATGAAGTTGTGGAGGCAGAAGACGGGCGTGCCGGCATGCGTATGCAGGAGCAACTGCAGGCTGATCTTGTCATAACAGATCTCATCATGCCGGAACAGGAAGGGCTGGAAACTATCACCGCTCTTAAAGAGATGTATCCAGGTGTGAAAATCATTGCCATCTCCGGTGGGGGCAGAATCGGACCGGAAGCCTATCTTCCCGCGGCCAAGGAATTGGGCGCCGATAAAGTGTTCAGCAAACCGTTTGATGTCAAGGAACTTGCAGAGGCGGTTAAGGAGCTACTCCAAAATGGGTGAACGTACCTATGCGCTCGTCGTTGATAACAGTCCGGTTATTCGTAAAATTGTGGAGTCAGTCCTGGTCAAGGAAGGGTGGGAGGTTCAGACGGCTGAAAACGGGCTTGAGGCTCTGGACTTCATAGCGACCAGAAAGCCGGACATTATTTTCACCGACTTGATCATGCCGAAAATCGATGGCGAGAAGCTCTCCTATATAATTCGCCATACTCCTGAATTAAAGGACATTTTTTTGGTGATACTCTCTGGCGTAGCCATGGAGGACGATGACCGTACCCGTCAGATCGGCGCTGACGTCTGCATAGCGAAAGGACCCGCAACGCATATGCAGAAACATATTTGTTCCGCGTTGCAGATGTATGCCACGGGCGAGGGCAGCGCTGGCGGGATAGAAGGGCTGGAAGGACTGTATCCTCGTGAAACCACCAAAGAGTTGTTGACCAGCAAAAGGCATCGTGATGTTATTCTCGCCAACATGGCGGAAGGGGTGGTTGAGTTAAATCACGAGGGCCGAATTGTGATGGCCAACCGTGCCGCTATTCGTCTTTTCCGGCTCGAGGAGGCCAAGGTACTTGGCCAGCGCATTTATACCCTGTTTCCAGAGCAGGAACAACAGCAGGTTAAAACCTGGATAGCCGCTCTTGAGCCAACGGGTGAAATAGAAAGCCTGTTGTTCAGTTACGATGAACCGGTGAAGATTGCCGGCAATCAGGTTGTGGTAAATTTTATACCCGTCGCAGAGGGGGAGAGTGTTTTTATTATCGGTATTCTTACGGACATAACCCAACGCAAGGTGCTGGAAAAAAGACAGAAGAAACTGGAGAAAGAGTTGCAGCGTATCCAGAAAATTGATGCCATGTCGGTTATGGCAGGGGGGATTGCTCATGATTTCAACAACCTGTTGACTATAATCAGTGGCAATGTTGAGATGTCACGTTTCCAAACAAAGGACAAACGGCTGGCTGATCTGTTGGAGGAAGCGGGGAAGGCCCTGCATTTGACCACAGAGCTTATTCGCACATTCACTACCTTTTCCGATAACTATCTGCCTGATAAAAGACGGGTGAAGCTCATTGATCTTATTACTGATACCTTGGAGCATGAACTTGCCGAATATGACATATCCCTGGACGTCGAGGATAAGAGTTTAGATACCCTGCTGAGACTGGATGCTTCGCTGATGCACCAGGTACTGACCAACCTTGTCAGCAATGCTGTCGATGCCATGAATGGGAAAGGAACCATTCGCATAAAAATGGATATTGTTGACGGTGAAATTGAGTCAGGGCAAACCGGGCAACCGCTGCCCAGCGGTGATTTGGTCCGTATCCTGTTCCAGGATAACGGCCCGGGGATTGACCCGGAAATTATCGATCAGGTTTTTGACCCCTATTTTTCCACTAAAGAGAAGGGGGCGAAAAAAGGTATGGGTTTAGGCCTGACCATCGTTCATTCCATCGTCAAAAAGCACCGGGGGATGGTCTGGGTGGCATCCCCCCCCGGACAGGGGTGCACCGTCTACCTGTATCTTCCTGTTAGCGAAGCATTGGTAACCGATACAAACCTGGAGATTGAACTCACTGCCGATAAACCGCGTATTTTGGTCATGGACGATGACGAAATGATGCGTATGATAAATAAGAAGATGTTTGAACATTTTCAGTGTGAGGTCACTCTTGCCACCACCGGTGAAACGGCTGTTGAGTTGTTTCAGGAAGGGGAAAAGAGTGGAAAAGCGTTTGATCTTACCCTACTCGATCTGCGCACCAGTGAAGGGATGGACGGCTTGCAGACCGCAGAAGCGCTTCTCGCCTGTAACCCAGCGTCGAAAATCATCCTTATCAGCGGCGACGCCGGCAACGAAATCATGATCAATTATTCGCAGTACGGATTTGCCGCGGCACTGGCCAAACCATTTTCCCTTGATACCGTTGAAGACTTGATTCATCGTTTTGTTTTGATGAAAAAATAAAGGTGCTGCACACACGCTACAGGGCACGACCACAGTCTATGTATTTTGCACGGAAAAACACTGCTGGAGCTACCCATTACATCCTACGGCAGTCGTTCCAGGAGGGCGGTATCTTTAAATCCCGTGATCTGCTCGATCTCGGCTCCCACCCGGCATCGCATATTGTCTATACCGGTGATGTGCACTATGAGATCGACCCGGCGCTGCTCACCCACTTGCAAACCCTTGGGGTCAAGTTCAATGAGCGCGAACTTGAGGAGCTGTTTTTTCCATTTCTTGACGAGTATATCCGTTATAAGCTGGAGCCCTTTATTAACCGCCATAAGTATCGGCACTGGCGGCCGATGTCAGCGGCTTTGAGAAAAGAGGCTCTTGCCACGACGCATATCATGGATCGCCGCAGGGTTCATTTCCTTCGTTTTGGTCACTGTTCCCCCGACCTCCTCGATAAATCCCCACCACTGTTTAAAGTGCTGCTCCATAAGTCACGAGATGAAATCGAGCAGCTGATCATGCAAAGGGAGATGGACCTGCGTCCTGGAGAATATAAGCGCTATCTTTTTACCATTTTTGACCTGCAGCGATTTTTTCCTGAAAAGTTGACCCGCTCCATACCCTCAGCTCTCGATCAACAGCAGGTCGACGAGTATTTCTTGCAGGAATATTGTCGGCTTGATCAAGATACTGATTTTTGGGCAGGATACGAAACTGAAGGTGCCTCTTCCCCGTATCTGCTGCGCTATCTGTTCATGTTTTTCGATCTTGCAGAAGAGGGCGATCTTCTGTGGAACACCCTTGGTGGACGGCATCGTCGGCAGAGATTCCGAGGACATCGTCCGCAGCCGGTTGCACAGAGGATGAATCTCTCGGAAGCCGCTGCGGCCTTTGGGCTGAGTCGTGAGCAATTCGCCGCTTTGTCCAAAAAGGAACTCACTGCTCTTTATCGTAAAAAAGCACATATTCTCCATCCGGATAAAGGCGGCGATCACGATCAGTTTGTCAAATTGACGGCAGCGTACAACGAATTACTCAAGTCACGTCCATGAGCGCAGCCGGTCCGGACAAGCCTGTTGGTATCGGCAGAATCCTTACCATGCTTGTACCGCTCTTTTTGCAGTATAGGCAGCGGTTGCTCCTCGGCTTTTTCGCATTGGTCTGTGTCGACCTGATCCAACTCATCATTCCAAAGTTCATACGATTCGGTGTCGATGCTCTTGCCCAGGGGAGCGCTTCCCGTGTTTCGCTTCTTGGATTGGGCGCTGCCATTATCGGCGCTGCGTTGTGCGTGGTCCTGTTGCGTTTTGTATGGCGGTTGCTGATCATCGGGTTTTCCAGAATACTTGAGAAAAGCATAAGAGATCGGCTCTTTGCTCATATTCTCCGGATGGATCAACCTTTTTTTGAACGTTGGAAAACCGGTGACCTCATGGCCCATGCCAGTAATGATCTCAATGCCATCCAGATGGCCTGTGGCATGGGGCTCGTTGCGGCTGTCGATGCCTTGGTCATGACTGTTGCCGGTATCGGCTTCATGGTTGCCATCAGTCCACGGTTGACGGTAATTGCTCTCTTGCCGATGCCCTTGCTGGCTGTCTCCACCAGGATACTATCAGCCAGGCTGCATCATCGCTTCAATCTGGTTCAGGAGCAGTTTTCACTGCTCACGGAATTTGCCCGCACCACCCTTGCCTCCATTCAGTTGATACAGGGCTATACCCTTGAACGTTTTCAAGGGCAGCGCTTTGCAAAATTGGGCAACCAATACGTGCGGAGCAATCTCAACGTTGCCGTGGTCCAGGGTGCCCTGTTTCCGTTGTCAACCCTGATTGGCAATACCGGAATGCTCCTGGTGCTGTATTTCGGAGGCAGGCAGGTCATGACGGGAGTGATTACCATCGGTGAATTTGTAGCCTTTGTCACCTATATGCAGATGCTTATCTGGCCGATGATGGCCGTGGGCTGGGTTGCAAATATTGTTCAACGGGGCGCAACATCGCTTCGGCGAATCCACCGGCTGCTCAGCGAACGGCCAATTATCACCGATGGAACCTGCGAACTGACTTTGCCGGTGACCCAGGTGGAATATCGACTGCAAAACCTCAGTTTTTCCTACCCTGGCACCAACAGACAGGTCTTGACCGATATCACCCTTGACATTGAGCCGGGGGTATTGGGAATGACCGGAAAAACCGGGTCTGGCAAATCGACCCTGTGCAAACTGCTGCTTCGTATTTACCCGGTTAAACAACAGTCGTTATTTTTTAATGGACAGGATGTCAATGATCTCCCGGTAGACGCCCTACGAGCGCACATCGCGTATGTTCCTCAGGAGGCCACCCTTTTTTCCGACACCATTGCCGGCAATATTGCCTTTGGGGTTGCCGATGCTGAAAGGGAAGAGATTATACAGGCAGCAAAGGCAGCGGCCTTCCATACGGAGATTATGCGTCTTCCCAAAGGTTATGATACGCTTGTTGGTGAACGGGGAGTCAAACTCTCCGGTGGGCAGAGGCAGCGTCTTGCCCTGGCTCGCGCGTTGCTCTGCAATCGACCGTTTCTTCTCATTGATGATGGACTCAACGCTATTGATGTGGAGACCGAGCAGGAGGTGTTGCAGGGACTGCTCACGGCAACAGCCCTCAAGACAGTGGTCATCGTTTCCCATCGACTGAATGTGCTGCAGTTGGCCGACAGGATCCTTATCCTCGAAGACGGAAGGATTGCCGCAGAGGGCACCCATGCCGACCTGCTTCATCATGCTTTCTATCGTACAATGATCCACAAGCAGAAGGCAGATGCATAATTACGGCTACTCCGAAGAGGGGCATCAGGGAAATGTAGGGGACCTGCGCATGTGGGGAAGGATCCTCGGTTACTGCAGGGATTACGCTCTCTACCTGGTGATCGCACTCGCTCTTTCGCTGCTCATAACGGCAGCTGGGTTGATGCTGCCTAAATTGATGCAGATTGCCATAGACTCCTACATCACTCCTCTGGAAAGCGTTGAGCTGTCTGAGCGATTGCATGGTCTCGGAAAGATTGTTTTTTTCTATGGCGCGTTGGTGATACTTGCCTTTTGCGGCACGTTTGTCCAGACAGTATTGCTTGAGTGGGTCGGCCAGTCGATCATGAATCGACTGCGGCAGACTTTGTTTGACCATATCCTCGGTCTGGATATGTACTTTTTCAAAGAGCAGAAGGTCGGACGACTGGTGACCAGGTTGACCAATGACGTGCAGAACATGCATGAAATGTTCACCTCGGTCATGGTTACTCTGTTCAATGATGTGCTCAAGCTTGCAGGGATTTTTTGCGTGCTCTTTGCCATGAATGCGCGGCTGGCCCTGGTGATGTCGGTCTTTGTTCCCCTGGCATTGTGGATGACCGCGTATTTTTCCAGGCTTGCCCGGGAAAAATTTCGTCGGATACGCAGCCAACTTTCCCTGCTCAACGGTTTTTTGGCTGAATCGCTGACATCAATGAATATCATTCAGGTGTTCAACAAGCAGGAGGCAAGCAGAGAAAAGTACGTCGAAGAGACGGATGAATACCTCACCAGAAACCTAAGTCAGATTAGGCTGTTTGCTGCGTTCATGCCGCTTACCGATTTGATGAGTTCAACAGCGGTTGCCCTTATCCTATGGTACGGAGGCGGTGAAATCCTCCGGGACCAGTTAACCTTGGGTGAGCTGGTGGCCTTTCTCTCCTATATGCGCCTGTTTTTCCAACCGTTGCGCGAACTGGCGCAGAAATATTCCATTGTCCAGTCAGCAATGGCTTCGGCAGAGAGAATTTTTCACCTGTTGGACACCCCGCCGCGCACGCTCTCCAGTGAATCGACGCAGGGGAAAACGGCTGCAACGCCCCTGCGGCAGGGTGATATCCACTTTGATCATGTATGGTTTGGCTATAGCCCTGAGGAACCGGTGCTGCAGGGAATTGATCTGCGAATCCGAAACGGCGAGTCCGTAGCATTGGTCGGGGCCACCGGTGCCGGCAAATCAACCCTCATTCATCTGCTGACCAGGTTTTATGACCCGGACCAGGGGCGCATTATCGTTGGCCAGCAGGATATTCGAACGATTCCCCTGCATGAGCTTCGCAACCATGTGGGAATTATCATGCAGGATATATACATCTATGAGGATACTGTTCTGGCCAACATCGTCCTCGATCATGCCCATGATGAACAGCGCCTGCAGGCTATCCTCCGACGAACCGGGCTGCAGCCGTTTATCGATAAACTCCCTAAAGGGCTACAAACGGTTATTGGTGAAGATGTCAAAGACCTTTCAGTGGGGGAAAAGCAATTACTCTCTTTTGTGCGGGCGCTCTACAGGGACCCGATGATCCTTGTTTTGGATGAGGCTACTTCTTCCATCGATGTCGAGTCCGAAAAATTGCTTGAGCAGGCGGTGGCTGTCTCCTTTCGCAAGAGAACGTCCCTCATCATTGCCCATCGGCTTTCCACCATCCGTCAGGTTGATCGAATCGTTGTCCTGCATGAGGGACGGATTGCCGAACAGGGAACCCATGAGGAGCTGGTAGCCGCCAATGGTATCTATAGTACATTCCTCGCCTATGACCAGGAATTGGAGCATAAGCAGGATGAGGCATCATCCGTTGGATTGGTGTGAGGACTGATCCCGTTTTTTGTTCTTGCCTTTCCCGTAATGGCGGAGGACAAAATCCACCATTTGGCTGGGCGACAGGCGCATTGAGGAAGGACCGGAGCGGATGTAAAATTCCTCATTTTTTCCGATGCGTAAAAAGACCGGTGTTTCGGCCGCATGCACCTCGATCATCAGCGCCCTGTTGTTCTCCATCGTCACCAGGTTGGTACTGATAAGCGCAGAAAATTCAGCACCAATATGCTGGTTGACAAGGTTCTTGACATGTAGCAGCAGTTTATCTTCGTTTTCAAATTCGTCGGCATCCAGTCCCTGTAGTGTTCCGTTGTCATCAACACCGATCAGTACCGCGCCGCCCTTACTGTTGAGAAATGCCACCACGGCTTTCAGCCACGCCAGCTCAATCTCCTTTCCCTGCTTACCGGTGCGGATGTTTTTGCGGAGCGTGGATTTATATTCAACCCCTGGTCCTTCACCGGCAGCCAGGTAAGCCATGAAGCGCTGCACAGGAGAAGAGGTGGAGGATGCCCGACTAAGGAGACCGGTTTGCCACAACACCAGAGATAAAACGAGAGCGGCAGTCAGGGCTATCCCTACATCGAACAGGTCAATGGTAAATAGTTTTCGGTCAAGCTCCCCCAGGAGAGCCTGTTCGGTGGCCAGCACGCCAATCCAGGTATTGTCGTCTCCTGGAAAAAGAGGTTGAAAGGAAGCCAGCCAATTCTTGTTGGCGGCGTGGTGATGAATCGCTTGTGCACGGGGGCTGCCCTCCTTTTTCCAGGTAGTGATTATTTGCGGAATAACGGTTGGATCGTGAACGGTATGGGCGAGTGGGGCTGTACTTGTAGGCGAGGAGTTGCCGAGAATATGGGCGCCGGTCTGCGCGTTGACTAAAAAGAGTACCGTTGAGGTGGTGGTATTCACGCTGTCCATCAACGCTTGGATATCATCAAGCAGGAAATCGATGGCAAACACATGGGTATGGAGATGGGTGTTTCCCGAATCCCATGCAATAGAGGCGGTAATACCGGGTTTCTGCGTATGGTGGAAGGAATACACTCCCGAGAGAAACATTCCATTGCCGGTTGTGTCCCCACGAAACCATGGCCTGTTGCGGGGATCATAGATGGTGGACTCCTTCCATTTTTTAACCGCCTCCTCCGGGGATGCCCATTGGGTAAACTCAAAGACGGACCCATTGTTGGTTTGCGTGGTCCTTCTGCTCACCAGAGCGGATGATTCTTTTATCAGCAGGTATTCTTCGCCAGCACTGTTTGCAAGCAACACTCCGCTGAAATACTCCTGGTGACTGAAGAATGGCATGAACTTTTTATTCAGGTCTGCCGTATCCTTGATATCGAGAACACCGTTTTTTCCCCAGTCCTTGACTATATTGAGCTGAGACTTCACTTTGGTGAAGAAAGATCGCATCTCTGTGAGTTCTGCTTTGCCTGCTGTGGTAATGAGGCTGGTGCTGATGGTTTGTTTGACCTTCAAGTACTGATAAGTATTGATAGCGATGAAGATGAAGACAAAACTTGCCACCGGTACGAAGAATTTGAGATATCGACGGAGTATATTCATAACACATGGGGAATGATAAGAAAGGGAAGGGGCACGGATGCTGCGCCGTAGAGGAGCATGTTGTCCGCTCATAACGCCGCCAGGACCAACGCTCTGAACAAAGTGCTGGCAACGGTTTTTCAGGTCGAATCGGTGTTTGGCTTCATCCGGTTCTGTCGTCAGCTTTGACTGCCGGATCGATCAAACAGACGAGAGTAAAACGGGATCCAATGTTCAACGGCTTTTTGAAGGCTGCCGTCCTTGCGAATCGTTTCAAGGTACCTGTTTGCTGTTTGCAGCAGCGCGCGGTTCTGGGGATGTACCGACCAGGCGATTTTTTCACTGGTCATGGGCACCAGTACAGGTGCAAGATCCTGAGCGTAGCGTGAGGCAAAATACAGGTTGCCGGGCAGGTCATACACCAGGGCATCAATGGTGTTTTCCTGCAGCGCTTTCACTGCTTTGAGCGACGTCGGGTATTGAAATTGGCTGCCACCGGCCTTGTTGGTCTCTATTAAGAGGTCGCCAGTGGTGCCGGCGATGGTTCCAACCCGCACGTGCTGGGGGAGAAGAGAGGGCAATCCTCCCTGGTAGCGTTGTACTTCGTTGCGCCGGACAAGCACTATCTGGCCGGAGACCAGGTAGGGCTCGCAGAAGCTGATACGGTAACTGCGGGCAGCGGTAATGGTCATTGCTGACATGATAATGTCGATCTTGCCGGCAAGGAGAGCAGGTATCTGCTCTTCCCAGTCGAGTTCGACAAAAGTGAGCTCTTTTGCAGCATACCGGGCCAATCCTGCGGCGAGCTCTGCCTCCAGGCCGGTGACCTTTCCCCTGCTGCGAAAAGCCATTGGCGGCGAGTTTGTTGAGATACCCACCCGCAGTGATGAAGCAGCCGCATCGTCAACCGGGGAAGCGGTGGGGGAAGGCTGGGTGCACCCTGCCAACAGGAGAATCCAGCCGACAAAAAGAAGAAAGAGAGGAGAGTGGCGCATAATAAAGTTGTGGAGGAGGTTATTGGGTTTTTCCTTTGATGACTCTTCCGCGAGAGATAAAGGAAATGCCTTGCTGCATTTTTGTCCCGATCATAATCGATTCAATGATTGGTTCGGTAATCGCTTTTGGTGCATCCCATACGACAAGAAACTTTGCTCCGGAGCCGCCCTTGGTCTCAGATTCCTCAACGATATAGCGGGTCGAGCCGAGCGGTCCTATGGTCAATGGCTGATCGAGATAAGCCTGGAGCAGATTCCCGGTGGAGTCATAGTATTTTACACTTCGCAGAGTGAGTGATTGATCAGGGTCAGTGTTGCGAATGGAGAGGGTGGCGGTGAGCAGAAATGGTTTATTGCGAAAACGCTCATCAGCATAAATATGGGAATACAGAGGGACATAGACCGTTTGTTCCCGCCACAGGTTCACCGCCTCAGCAGAGGTCGTCGATGCGGAGGATAGCAGGAGCAGGGTAGTGAGAAAGAGGGAGATGGTCCAGATATACGTTTTCATGGTTGGTGCCTCTCTGCAGAAAAGGAATCAATGGATGACAAATAGAGTGCAATCTCTCTGCTCAGTTGTTCTACCGCCATTGATGCAGCAACGGCATGCGCGCTGTAATCTCCAGCAGTGGTAGGAAAAGTGGCCGAAAAAGCGGCTCTTTTCCATATGCTGTTTTCAGACACATTATTGACCGTCCACACGGAACGCAGAACAAAGGTGTCGTTCAGGGGGGAGAATTCCTGGATGTCCACCTCGATGGAATAGTGGAAAGTTGCATACCGCGGTCCGGGCGAAACAACAATACTGGAGGTGTTTAATAACTGGGAAATATTATCACCCAGAGTTGCGGTAAGTTGTACACCGAGGGGCGCGCTCCAGAGGTGAGAGACCGAAACCACCGCTTTTTCGGGAGAGGGGCGGGTGTACATTCCCTTTCGGTCCAGTCGTTGCGGTAAATGAACAGGCAACAGGACAGTCATGGGGAAAAAAGACCTGGCATGCTCTTCCGGAGAGGGGGGAGGCATCACTGCCAGAGAATAGAGGTGAACCCTACCTGTTGAGCGAATGCAGCCGGAGAGCATCAGTGAAAGGATAAGGAACAGGAGATATTGTTTTCCTCGGTGCTTCATGGAACAGTTGTTGGTTTTCCGAAGATGAAAGAATCTGGATATTGCATAAGGTACTCGACAAGCAGCCGGGTTGAGCGAGCTGCTGCTTCAATCTCCCGGACAAGCCTGCCTGCGTCATAGGCGAGATCAGAATCTTCGCCAACCAGCGCCTGCATGTCTTCAAGGGTGGTGATAATGGCCGCTATGGCCTCGTCGATACCGGCAAGGGTTGTGTCAAGACGTTGTGCAGTCGGCTCCAGAGAACGTTCAGCAGAAGAGAGTAGCGTCGTTGCATCATTAGCGAGTCGGGCAAAGGCCTCTAATCCCTGTTGCAGTTGCTTATAGGCTTCCGGAAGAGCAGGCTGTGCTTCGCTCAGTATATCGTCAAGCCGGGTAACGGCAGACGCAAGATGGGTGAGCCCTTCCCTGCTTTGGCTTGAATTGAGGAGATGATCCATGCCTTCAAGGACAGTGGAGATTTTTTCTATCAGTTCATTGATCGGCAAGTCGGTTATTGCCTGCGTGAATTGCTCAAGGCCTGAAGGCAGGGTCGGAATTTCCAGCAGCCCTCCGTCACTGTTTTTCCCGCGGAGGTTAACGGGTGTGTCCGGGTAAAAAGCCAGGTCAATGTAGAGCTTTCCGGTGACGATGCTGCGCATTTTCAGTGTAGCCCGCAGTCCTTTTTCAATGAGCTGGACGGCTGTTTCTCTGGTAGTGGCAAAATGGGCAGAAGGCATATCCTCTGTTGACTTTTCGGTGATTTCAATGTGGACCGGGATGACAAAACTGTTTGCTTCTGGGTCATAGACTACACTGATGTCCTTGACTTTTCCGATCTGCACCCCACGCATGGTTACCGGGGCACCCGGATCGAGTCCGTGCAGGGAGCCGGGGAAATAGAGGATGCATTGGTACGCTTTTTCCTGGAGGGTGACATTGCCTAGAACCATGATGGCAGCAAGAGCCAGGGCACAGGCTGTGATAACGAAGGTGCCGATAATGGTGGGGTTGGCATGTTTACTCACTGGTCGATATCTCCTCTGTGCCCAGTTCCGCGGGTGAGAAAATCGATGACTTTGCCATCTTTTTCACTGTGCACCAGGTCGTGGGGATTTCCAGTGGCCAGCATGGTTCGTGCTTCGCTGTCAAGAAATACCGAGTTGGTCGCAATGGCGAAGATGGATGCGAGTTCATGAGTAACGATAATGACCGTTGCTCCCAGGCTGTCCCGAATTTCAACAATAAGCTCGTCGAGGTTTTTTGCACTGATGGGGTCCAGCCCTGCCGAAGGTTCATCAAAAAACAGATAGGCCGGGTCCAGGGCGATTGCCCTGGCGAGAGCAGCCCTTTTGCGCATTCCCCCTGATAACTCCGCAGGGTAATAGGTTTCGTATCCGGCGAGGCCGACCAGGGCCAACTTATATCTGACCACTTCAGTGACCAGGGGCGCGGAGAGTCGGCTATAGCGTTGCAGCGGGAGGGCAATGTTTTCGCCCAGGGTCATGGAACTCCAGAGCGCTCCTGACTGATAGAGAATTCCTGTGTCTCGCAGCACCACAGCCCGCTCTTCTTCGGCAAGTTCCCAGAAATTCGTGGAGCCGTAAAAGACTTCACCACGCGCTGGCCGTTTCAATCCGATCATGTGGCGGAGAAGGGTGGATTTTCCGCAACCACTTCCGCCCATGATAACAAAGATATCGCCCTTGTTGACAACAAAATTTAATTTTTCCTGGAGAATGAAATCGCCATAGGCCATGGTCAGGTTGTTGACGGTAATTGCCGGTTCCATGGTTTTTTTCGTCTGCCCTCAGGAATGAAAGAGAAAGGTTAAGAGGGCATCTGCAATAATGATCAGGACGATGCCTGTTACCACGGCCGAGGTGGTCGCCACGCCCACGGCTGCTGCACTTCGCCCACATTGCAGTCCTCGCAGACACCCGGCATAACCCACCAGCACTCCGTAAACACAGCTCTTAATCACCCCCTGAAAGCATTGGTCAAGGGTGATCGCCTTCTGGGTATTGAGAAAATATTCGGTCAGGGATAAGTCAAGCATGACCACTCCGATAAAGGCACCTCCTAAAATGCCGATGATGTCGGCATAGATGCAGAGCAACGGCATCATCAACATCAACGCCAGCATACGTGGGAGGACGAGATAGCCAACCGGTGAAATGCCAAGCGTGCGCAGCGCATCTATCTCTTCATTAACCTGCATGGTGCCCAGCTGGGCCGCATAGGCCGCGCCGGTTCTGCCGGCCATGATGACGCCACTCATCATGGCGCCCATCTCCATTACCATGGCGAGACCGACCAGGTTGGCGACATAGATTTGCGCTCCGAACATCTGTAATTGTACCGCCCCTACGAAGGCAAGAATAATTCCAACAAGAAAGGAGATCAAGGAGACGATGGGCAGGGCTGCGGCGCCTGCAGATTGGAGAAAATAAAAAAAATTTCGGAAGGGAAAAGGCGCCCTGCCGCGAAGCAGTTCTGCGCATGCAAGGCTGATTTCTCCGGTAAAAGTAGCCAGCTGCCTCCCTTGTTCATACGAGTTGATTGCTCCCTGCCCAATCCGTGCAAGAGGAGATGGGGTGGTTTTTGAGGCGGGTGGCGTGCGGGGAGGAACTCTTGATGCCATATCCACCAGTGTACGCGTCCCTTGAGGAAGTTGGCGGAGATCAATCGTAATATGGTGCTGCCGGCAAAGTTGCTCTACCCTGTGCACAAAGAGCAGCAGCAGGGTGTCCCACTGCTGCAGGTCTTGACAGTTAAACCTTACGACCTGAATATGCCGGTCGAGACGCTCGCGCAGCGGTTTGATATCCGGCAGATCAGCATCCAGAGTCCACTGCCCGGTAAGGGTAAGCAGGAGTTGATCCGATGCAGAGACTTCACATGTAAAGCGAGGGGGAGCTGTTTCCGGCATGGTTTATTGATATAGCATCGGTTTGCACCAACAGTATCTCGCACAGACACGGCAGGAAGGGGAGAGATTCACACCCCACCGGTCAGCTGCCAAGGGGTTTGCCAGAGCTTCGTCCCTGGGGTAACAACTGACGTAAGGGATCAGCACCCGGGTTGTGCACACTCTGGTTGATCAGGATATCAACCGGGGCGACAGGCTTCCCATAGTAGCTTTGGTTCCAGGAATCGCGGGGGGTGATGACTGCGCCCTCAATGCTTACACCACCAAAGACGCCCTTGGATCGTCCAAAAGCGAGGATATCTGCAGTTTGCGCTTTTGCCGTTTTTCCCACCGGACCGGCGGCAACGGATACATCCCCTCCAAGCTTGAATTCGGTGGAGAGCATAGCTTCAATTCCCTTTTCGGTCATGATCATCAGGATTATTTCTGAAGCGTCAGCACCTATCTGTAGGCCAATGGATACAGAGCCCATGGTATAGAACGCCGGAGAACTCCACTCGGCGGTACGAAAATTCTGGTTCAACAGTACTCCGCTTCCTCCTGATCCGCCGACGATAAAGCCGCCCCGCAGCATTTGAGGAACGATAAAAACACCGCGGGCTTTGGAGACGTTTTGGTGAAACCACTGCATATTGGGATCAGCCATAAAACTCTGCAGTACGGTTGTGCTTTTCGCAACAAGATCCTGTGGCTGCCCGAAATCGGAGCACAAGCCATTAGCAGAGGAAAAAATCAAAAGGACCATGACAAGAACAGGAAACCGTTTCCAGATAGGCAGCATGTGTATTCTCCTGATGGCTACAATTGAGTGGATAGCTAATTTTAATCTGCAGGTGGAAGGGAGCAGGGGCTGTTTCCTCCATTACGATTCCGCTTGAATTTTTGGAATAATTTTTCCATGGGGATCCTGGGTTGGTTTTCCTAACTTTTCGTCCAGGTAGGCAACGGTTTCGGCACCCTGCAGATGTTCCAGTTGGTGGGCGGTGGAGTGCAGTACTTCTCGGGGTGTACCTATGGACTCCAGGTAGGTTTCCCATAACCGATGAGCACGCAGTACCCGTTTCGCCTCTTTTTGCCCCTTTTTCGTCAGGATGTAGGTGTTGTCCTTTACCTGGAGGTATGCTTCCTGGGTCATTTTTTTAAGTGCTTTGGGGACCTCCCTGTGCTGCTCCACGTGATCGTTGATGATTGCAACGGGAGTAGGACCCTCCTGGCGAAGGATAGTTGTGAGGATATCTTCCACCAGCTGTTGTGGAACCATTCTCCGCAGGCGGAGCCAACGGGCAAGCAACCCATACTGCGGAGCCAGAGCGAGAACAGTGAGAAACTGCAGGGTACAGAAAAGAATGATTGCCCCGCCACCGGCAGAATCAAGCCACACGCAAAGGTAGAGCCCGCCGACAACACTCGTCACCCCGAACAGGGCAGAAAGGACCATCATTTTGTCGAGTCGGTCGCACAGCAGATAGGCTGTGGCCGCGGGTGTAATCAAAAAACCGACAACAAGAATAACCCCGACCATGCTGACCGCGCTCACGACCACCAGGGAGACGCAGGTGGTGAGCAGGTAGTCCAGTAAAAGGACGGGCAGACCAATAGAGGCGGCCATGATAGGGTCAAAAGTGGTGATTTGAAAATGTCGAAAAAACAGGATGATTATTGAAAGGACCAGTGCTGCGACAAAGGCGCTGACCCAGAGATCGCTATCAGCGACGCCGAGAACATCACCCATGATGAAATGCATGAGGTCAATATGGATGTAATGACGAAAAATAGATACCGCCACCACTCCCAGGGCAAAAATCCCGGTATACATGATCCCTATGGCGGTATCTTCTTTTATTCGTGATATCCGGGAGACGAAGCTGATAAGGGCCACCGTGGTGACAGCAGCGATGAGTGAACCGAGCAGCATTCCGGGTGCATGCGCCTCAAGTCCGAACAGCAGCTTCATAAACAGGTAGCCTCCGGCGACCCCGGCGATCATGGCATGGGAAAGGGCGTCACCCAGAAAAGCCATCCGTCGCAGGACGACAAGGCAACCGACAACGCCTGAAACGATGGCAACAATGGAACCACCGATCAGTGCTTTTTGAAAGTAGGTTTCGGTCAGGGGAGCAATGAACAGTTCATACATCATTGTGCCGCCTCTTTTTGCAGAACATGACTGAATATGCGCAGCCTACCCTCATACACCTTGCTGAGCAACTCCTCTTGAAGGACAGCCTGGGATGGACCGTAGGCGTACAGGCGTTGCTTGATCAGGATGAGCTTGTCAAAATATTCGGCTGCAGTGGAAAGGTCATGGTGCACGACCACCAGGGTTTTTCCCGCATCTTTCGCCCGCTCAAGTACATCGAGTATGGCGCGTTCTGTGGCCGCGTCCACCCCGGCAAAAGGTTCATCGAGCAGGAGGATGTCGCTTCCCTGCGCAAGGGCCCGGGCAAGAAAAACGCGCTGCTGCTGCCCCCCGGAAAGCTGTCCGATTTGCCGGTCGGCAAAAGCTTCCATGCGGACCATTTCCAGCGCCTGCATGGCCGCTTCCCGGTCCCTGCGTTTGGGGTGCGTGTACCACGGAATCCACTGGTACCTTCCCATGAGGGCTACTTCAATGACCGTGATGGGGAAATCCCAGTCAACAGCTCCGCGTTGGGGAACGTAGGCGACCTGCCCCTTGACCTGTTGAACATTTTTTCCTTCGATCCGTACAGAACCGATATCAGGTTTGATAAAACCAAGGACCGCCTTGATAAAGGTCGATTTGCCCGCACCGTTGGGCCCGATTACACCAACCAGCTGATCACGTTCGATATTTACGGAGATATCCAGCAGTGCCGGTTTGGCCTGGTAACTTACCGTCAGGTGACTGACCTCGATGGCATAGGGCGCCTTAGTGGTCATGGGATGATTCCTCATGGGCTATGGTAAACATGATGCTCCCGGTGACCAGCGACCCTTTATGGCTCCATAGGGTGCGGTCCAAGATCAGCTGGTTATCATCGGCGAGGGTTATCCTCACCGCATGATCTCGGTTTGCTGCATCCAGAGGCGGGCTGGCCTGAAGAAAGAGTTCGTTGTATCCATAGACTACCTGCTCCACCTGATCAATGCGATACGGCTGTCCCTGTTCAAGGGTATCCGGCAGGGACAGTCGCTGACCATTGATAGCGATGGTCAGCGACTGAGCGCCACTTCTTTCGTCCAGGTTCAAAGCGAAGGGGTCTTTTTCCAGGGAAAAAGTGGGGGTCACCGTCAGCTGATAGGTGGTCTCAGTCTTCTGCAGCTCAGGGGCTGATCTGTTGACTAGTGTGGAATAGGAGGCATCCCGGTGTTGAACATAGGTCCACAACCCTCCTACCAGTACTATCCATACCAGGGCCGCGAGTACAATGCGCATGATTGGCCTCTACAGCAGAGCGGTCACGATGGTGAGGATATTTTCACGCATCATGCCGATATATGTTTCCCCCGCAGAGTGCTCGGGTCCCATTGAGTCAGAATAGAGTGTGCCGCCGATCTTAACTCCGGTTTCACTCGCAATTTCCCGTATCTGCTTGGGGTTGATGGTGGTTTCAACAAAGATTGCCGGTGCACCAGAGGCGGTAATGGAAGCCACTACCTTCCGCCTGCGCTCCGGCGTCATACCTGCACCAACCTCTGCTCCGGTGGACCAACCGACAGGAGCTATGCTGAGAAAATTATTGTCGGCATTGAAGCCGAATTCGGTACAGAAATAGTTAAAGGCATCATGGGTGGTAACTAGAACACGACGCTGAATGGGAATACGCTGGACCTGTTCGCGAATCCAGGCGTCAAGTACCCGCAGCTGCTGCAGGTAAAGAGAAGCCCGTGCCGTATACTCCTTTGTGTGTTGAGGATGCAATGCAATCAGCGCTCTGGTGATATTACTTACATACACGCCCACGTTTTTTGGGGAAAACCAGGCATGGGGATCGGCAATGGTTTCTCCGTCATCGGCAATAGTGAGTGGTTGTATTCCGTCAGTAGCAGTGACGAGCGGTTTGGCGGCGTCTTTTGCAAGGGTCGCCATCCAGTTTTTTCCTTCCAGGTGCAACCCGTTTTCTATGCATAAAGCGGAACCCAGGACAATCTGTACATCATCCGGGGTAGGTTGGTAAGTATGGGGATCGGCGCCAGGGGCGAGAATGGAAACGACCTGCACGGAGTCACCGGCGATCTGTCGGGTAAAATCAGCAATCTGCGTTGTGGAGGCGACAACGATTGGTAATTCCTTTTCGCCAGCCAAGACAGGGACCTGGAGAATGATGAACAGAAGTAACAGGAAGGTGCTGAGAACAGAAGACAGCTTCATGACAGACTCCTACGTTTTGACAACGTGCATTATCTTTGGAGATAAAGGTCCTCTGAAATTTCAGAGGTTAAATGTAATCGGGATGTTACAGTGTGGTTATACTACATAACCGGAAGATGAATTGCAAGTGCTACGAGCAAGAGTCTGGCAAGGGAGATGAGCTATCAACCTGGAGGCAATTACCTGATATTGTTGGTGGCGTGGGAAAGAAAAGCGACAGGCGTGGCAATTGACAGCAAGCGGCAAGACAGGCCGGCGCTCAGCGACCGCCGGCCTGTTATGGTGTCTTAATCGGCAGGATAGAAGTATTCTTTTTCCGCACCGCATTTGGGGCAGACCCAGTCATCCGGCAGATCGGCAAAAGCCGTACCTGCAGGAATACCAGTTTCAGCGTCGCCTTCTTCCGGGTCGTAGATATAGCCGCATGGGCATTCCATTTTTTCCATGCTGTTCTCCTATGGTAGCAGTTGTGTTAAATTGAGAGGAGGTGATTCGGGTAGTGATTTTACCCAGTCGGCGTAAAATATACTTATTTTCATAAGTGATGACAAGAAAAAGCGAAGATGCCCTCTAACTGCGTAAAGTAATACGAAAAAATTAAACATCATCGCCTGAAGGTTAAGGTTGACATACTGTTTTTTTTGTGGTTAATTTGTACGTTCTGCAAAATTATATTATTTGAAGTTATTGAGGAGATAGTCGCATGTATGCAATAATTCGAACCGGCGGGAAGCAGTATCAGGTGGAAGCCGGTGATACGCTGCGCGTTGAGAAGCTTGAAGGCGAAGTTGGCGAGACTGTAGAGCTGGCGGATGTGCTGCTTGTAGCTGATGGCGAGAATGTTTCCGTTGGACAGCCCGTTGTCGATGGCGCCAAGGTCGTAGCCACGATAGCTGAACAGGGACGGCATAAAAAGGTCATCGTCTTTAAAAAGAAGCGACGGAAAGGCTACAGTGTCAAAAAGGGTTTCAGGCAACCGTTTACAGCCTTGACCATTCAGGAAATCTCGGCATAATTTTTTAGAGTATTTACGGAGAATATCCATGGCACATAAAAAAGCAGGTGGTAGTTCGAGGAACGGGCGCGACAGTGCCGGTCAACGGCGTGGTGTAAAACGTTTTGGCGGTCAGGCTGTGCGGGCCGGAAATATCATTGTTCGTCAGCTTGGCACCAAGATTCATCCCGGAGAAAATGTAGGATGCGGACGTGATTACACCTTGTTTGCAAAGGTGGACGGCACAGTCAAGTACGAAACCTTTGGCAAGGATAAAAAGCGAGTGTCTGTCTATCCCGAATGATAGTCATGTTGCCTCTTTTGCAGAGGATGTAAAAGCGCAGCACCACGTTGCATACCGAATCGAAAAGACTCGGCATCAATATTGTTATTGGTGCCGGGTCTTTTTTTTTCGTATGGTAGTATACTATACTGCCTCTCCATGTCACAATAGACCGATGTGCGGTGCCGTCCAGAGATCCGCATATCGGTTCCTGCCGACCGTGAGATGCAGTTTTTCTCCTTAAGCAGCAAAAATACCCGTCTGCCGGCTTTGCGGGATACTATGGCCGTGCAATGTACGTGACCAGTTAATAAGGGCAGTGATCATGGGCTTTGTAGACGAAGCAAAATTTTGGGTGAAAGCCGGTGATGGTGGCAATGGATGCGTCAGCTTTCGTCGAGAGAAGTTTGTTCCCAAAGGGGGACCGAATGGCGGCGACGGCGGCAAAGGGGGAGATGTCTATCTTGTCGCTGACAGACAGCTGCGATCACTGATTGATTTTAAATATCGTTCTCATTTTAAAGCAGAACGCGGTATGAATGGACAGGGGAGCGATCGCCACGGCAAGGGTGGAGCAGATTGCGTGGTAAAGGTTCCTCTGGGATCAATCATCAAGGATGCCGAATCCGGCAGGGTACTTGCTGATCTCACCGAGGATAAGCAGACATACCTTGCCGCTCATGGCGGTAAGGGAGGACTCGGCAATTCCCGATTCGCCAGTTCCACCAATCGTGCGCCGCGTAAGGCAACGCCCGGTGAGGAAGGAGAGGAGTACTGGCTGCGGATTGAGCTCAAATTACTTGCCGATGTCGGACTGGTCGGGTTACCCAACGCAGGAAAATCCACGTTGCTTTCACGCTTGTCCGCAGCCAATCCAAAAATTGCTTCCTATCCTTTTACCACCCTTGATCCCCAGCTCGGCGTCTTGCATTTTCCATACACTGAGTCATGTATTATTGCCGATATTCCCGGCCTGATTGAAGGCGCCCATCAGGGAGTCGGGCTCGGTCACCAGTTTCTCCGCCATATCGAACGAACGTCCATTTTACTCCATGTTATTGATATCTCAGTTGATGATGAGCAGTTGATGAAAGACTATGCCACCATCAAACAGGAAATGACGGCCTATAACGAGGAGCTGCTTACCAGAAAACAGATTGTGGTGGCGAATAAAGTTGATCTGGTCGACAGCGAAGAAAGAGCGTCACGCATAGCGCTGCTTGCCGATAAGGGGGAGACGGTATTGTCGCTTTCTGCTGAAACCGGAGAAGGGCTTGAAGAATTGAAAAATGTGCTGGGCGACCTGCTGGAAATCCAGCGAGCAGAGGTGAACAATGACCTTTCAGGTGAGTAGAGAGGAAGGATTGTTTCTCCGACAAACCCTGTTTGACCAGGCCAAGCGGGTCGTCATCAAGGTTGGCAGTGCCGTGCTGACCGACAGAGAAGGCATTGATCTGCAGATTATCGCTGCCATCGCTCGTCAGGTCGCTTTTCTCCAACGTACCGGAAGGGAAGTGATCCTGGTGAGCTCGGGTGCTATAGCAGCGGGAAGACAGAAGCTGGAGATCGCAAAAAAGGTCAACGAGGAGTTACGAGTTAAACAGGCCCTGGCCGCGACAGGGCAGGGACTGCTGATGCATGCCTATGAACAGGCTTTTGGCGAACACCAGCAGCAGGTGGCGCAGGTCCTGCTCACCCACGACGATCTTTCCGACCGCCATCGCTACCTGAACGTCCGCAATACCATTCTTACGCTGTTTGAATTCGGCGTGGTCCCGATCATTAATGAAAATGACACTGTTTCCGGTGAAGAACTGCGTTTCAGTGACAATGACACCCTGGGTGCGTTGATCACCAACATGATCGGTGCTGACATGTTTATTATTCTCACTGACGTGGATTGTCTGTATACAGCCAACCCCAGTGACGACAGTTCTGCCATGCCGGTCTATACCGTGGCGCACATTGATACAGAAATAGAACAGATGGCCGGGCATTCGACCAGTCTGCTGGGAACTGGAGGCATGCTGGCTAAAATCAATGCCGCCAAGATGGTTGCTGCCTGCGGCGGCAGTTCGTTTATTGGACCTGGAAAAAATACTCGTATTCTGCAGGAGCTGTTCAGTGGAGAGATGATCGGCACCTTTTTTCTGCCTGCCGAGGAAAAGATCAATCAGCGGAAACACTGGATTGGCTATGTGCTGCGACCTGAAGGGACTCTCGTCATCGATGACGGTGCGTGCAGAGCGCTGGTCGCCCGCGGACGCAGTCTGCTACCCTCAGGTATCGTAGCGGTGGAGGGCGAATTTGATGTGGGGGCACCGGTGGTCTGCGAAAACCTCGCCGGTGAGATGATCGCCTCCGGCCTGAGTAATTACGCCTCAAAGGATATTGAGCGGATTAAAGGGTTGAAAAGTTCGCATATATTTCAAGTGCTCGGCTATAAGGATAGCGATGAAGTCATTCACTGCGATAATCTGGTGATCAAGAAAGGGGCAGCAGAGTAGAGGACCTTACCATTTACCGGCTGGTAATTCTTCTTCCCCGCTGTGCGGTGGAGTGCACATATCCATCAGGCCTCGCCGCCGAGCAAAGGGATGAACGGCAATCGTTTTACCTTGAACAGACCATGACCCTGTCTCGACTATCTGAGTAGGCAACCGGTCAATTTTATAGAGATAAGGAGGAACAATGGAGAGTGCGCAGCTCGAAACCGCAATCATTGATATCACCCGCAAAGCCCGTGCCGCTGCCCGGCACATGGCAGCCCTGCCCACTGCTGTCAAAAACCAGATCCTGCTCGATACGGCCAAGGAGTTACAGGCCAACCGCGACCATATCATCGCAGAAAACGGCAAAGACCTGGAGGCGGCCCTCTCCAAAGGCGTCTCCGGAGCCATGCTTGATCGACTCAAGATAACGGACAAGGGCATCAACGACATGGTGCAGGGCCTGCACGAAATTGCTGCCCTGGAGGATCCGGTCGGCGAAATCGGCGAAATGCGCAAACGTCCAAGCGGTATTTTGGTCGGTCGCATGCGTGTGCCTCTTGGGGTTATCTGCATGATCTATGAGTCCCGGCCCAATGTGACCATCGATTCAGCTGCCCTCTGTCTGAAGGCTGGTAATGTGGTGATACTGCGCGGAGGATCCGAGGCTATTCATTCCAACCTCGCCCTTGCGGCCATAATGCAAAAGGTGCTGTCCAACCTCGGTGTTGCCGGTGCTGCGGTCCAGGTACTTCCCTTTACCGACCGTGCGGCGGTGGATATTCTCTTGCGGCAAGAGGCTGACATTGATCTGGTAATCCCGCGTGGTGGTGAAGGCCTTATTCGTGCAGTGACTGAGAAATCCATGATTCCCGTTCTCAAGCATTACAAGGGGGTCTGTCATGTGTTTATCGATAAGAATGCGGATAAGGAAATGGCGGTCAACATTGTGCTCAACGGGAAGGTGCAGCGTCCTGGAGTATGCAATGCAGTTGAAGGTGTACTGGTCCATAAGGAATGCGCCGAAAAAATCCTGCCTGCACTGGCAGCCGCACTTGCCCGGGCTGATGTGCAAATGCTCGGCTGCCCGGTAAGCTGTGAGCTCAGTGAGGATATTGAGCCAGCACGTGCAGAAGACTGGGGGCGGGAATTCCTCGACCTGAGTATTGTGATGCGAGTCGTGGACAGCATGGACGAGGCAATGGATTACATCGCTGAGCACGGGTCCCAGCATACCGAGACCATCATCACTGACTCTTACCAGCGCAGCCAGCGGTTTCTGCATCAGGTTGATGCCTCAGCCGTTATGGTGAACGCTTCAACCCGTTTTAATGACGGGGGACAATTCGGTCTGGGGGCAGAGATTGGTATTTCAACCACCAAGTTGCACGCATATGGCCCCATGGGACTGCAGGAACTGACCACCCGAAAATTCATTGTTTTCGGCCAGGGTGAGATTCGCGGCTGATATACCGATGATGGAGCATGGCAAACAGAAAATTGGTCTGTTTGGCGGTACGTTTGATCCAGTACATGACGGGCACCTCGCTGTTGCCCGTCATGTGCTCACCAGCTGTGATATTGATTCCTTACTCTTTATTCCCGCCCCCTATCCACCCCACAAAAAGGCGATCAGCGCCTCCTTCGAGCATAGGGTTGCCATGTTGCGCCTTGCGCTGGTTTCGGAAGAGCGGATGAGCTTGTCGCTTATCGAAAAGGCGTACCCGGGGCCTTCGTATACTGTCCGTACCGTCAAGGAAATCAACCGTCAGTCGCCGCACCTGGAACTTTTTCTGATTATCGGTGCTGACTCACTGGTGGATCTCCCCCACTGGCACAGGGTTGAGGAATTACTCCATATGGTGCACCTGATAGTTGCCGGAAGAGGAGCTGCCGACACCGGGACGATAACCTCCACACTGGATACTCTCCAGATACCCTTCAGCAATACCGCACAAGGGAACACCTGGCATCTGGATAATGGGCGAACAGTGAGGTATCTCCCCCATGTACGCTACCCTGTTTCCTCTTCTGAACTCCGTCTTCAGTTATCCCGTGGAGAGATTCCCTCCATGCTGCCAAAGACGGTGTATCACTACATTCAGGAACATAACCTTTATCAGGGTGGTTAAAGCTCATGAAGTATATAGCCGACCTCCATATTCATTCCCTGTTTTCCAGAGCAACCAGTAAGGCAAGTACCCTGCCCGGACTTGCCGCATGGGCGGCGGTAAAAGGGATTCATGTCATCGGGACCGGAGATTTTACCCACCCTGGGTGGTTTGGCCAGATAGCAGAGCAGCTAGTGGAGGCGGAACCCGGTTTTTATCAACTTGCCCAGCCCCTCCAGGATACAAAAGGACTCCTTCCTGAAGGGATCAGGCCGCGTATTCCGCCGGAATCCATTCGTTTTGTGCTGACCACGGAAATCAGTTCCATCTACAAGAAAGGGGATCGGGTACGAAAAAACCATAATATCGTATTTGCCCCTGATCTGGAGAGCGCCCAGCGCGTAAACCGCACCCTGGCTGATATCGGCAACCTGGAATCAGATGGCCGACCCATTTTAGGCCTTGATGCGAAAAAGTTACTTGAAATTGTTTTGGAGCAAGCTCCGGAGGGGTTTCTTGTTCCGGCGCATATCTGGACTCCGTGGTTTTCTCTTTTTGGTTCAAAGTCGGGATTTGACCGAATCGAGGACTGTTTTGAGGAGCTTACTCCCCATATTTTTGCACTGGAGACAGGTCTTTCTTCTGATCCTGATATGAACAGGCGGGTGTCGGCCTTGGATCGATTCACCTTTATTTCCAACTCGGATTGCCATTCCCCTGGCAAATTAGGCCGAGAGGCCAATGTTTTTGCTACCGGGTTTGATTATTACCATATGCGCAGGGCAATGCAGCATCCGGTTGACAGTGAGGGCAACCAGGTCTTTCAGGCAACGGTGGAATTTTATCCCGAAGAGGGAAAATACCATTGCGACGGTCATCGAAAGTGCGGGGTCTGTCTTGAACCCCAGGAGACCAGCAATGTATCCGGAAAGTGCCCAGCGTGTGGAAAGCCGCTAACCATAGGGGTGCTCCACAGGGTCATGGACCTGGCTGATCGGCAGCAGCCCCTCTATCAACCGCATGACCCCGCTGTCTACAGTTGTATTCCCTTGACCGAGATACTCAGCGAGTTACTTGGGACCGGGCCTGCCACGAAAAAAGTCATGGCCGCTTATGCCAAGCTGATCAATCTCTTTGAATCCGAATTTTCCTTGTTGCTCGATGTGCCGCTTGAGGAGATCAACCGTTCGGCCACCCCGCTTATTGGTGAGGCCATTCGGCGAGTGCGGGAAAATGAGGTGGTAAGGACGCCGGGGTACGACGGACAATTCGGCGTCATCAGAGTCTTTGCTGAAGGGGAGCGTGAACAGATTGCCGGGCAACTGAGTATGTTCGCACCAATTCAAAGAAAAACCAAATCAAAAAAAGCGGCCGGCATCAAGAGGAAAAAACACCACCAATTACCTGCAGCGATACCACAGCAGCCGCCACCTTCTGTTCAATCGCTCAACAGCGAGCAACAGGCTGCCGTTGATGACCCGAGCCAGGTGGTAGTGGTTAAAGCAGGCCCTGGTACCGGCAAAACCTATGCTCTTGTTCAACGGGTTTCCAGGGTGATGGCGCATGATGCACGACCCTGCACCATTTTCTCCTTCACCAACAAAGCTGCAGACGAGGTCAGCGAACGTATCAAGCGCCTGGTCGGCACCAGAGAAGGGAAAATACGTGTTTCGACCTTTCACGGGTACTGCCTCCATTGGTTAAAGAGGCAGGAACGGCAGCTGCAGACCATCAGCCCGGACTCCAGGATGCAGATTTGTGCCATACTCTTTCCGGAGATGGCAAAAGGAAGGCTGCGTCAATTCGCTCAAAGCCTGTATACGGACTCTTCACTTGGGGAATACCGCAATACATATCAGAGCTACCTTACCAGTCAGAAGCTGATCGATATTGATGCCATTATACCGGCCATGGTCGAACAGATGGGTGAAAACAATGAGTTGGCGTGCCAGATACGTGAGGAAACCGGCAACCTGTTTGTCGATGAATTCCAGGACATAAACGGTGACCAGTACAAGCTGGTGGCTGAGCTGGCAAAATCCTGCCCGGTCTTTGTGATTGGAGATCCGGATCAGGCCATATATGGCTTTCGAGGTGCTGATTCACGTTGGTTCAGCCAGTTTATTGATGAGTGGCAAGCCAGTACCCACCAACTGGTGAAAAATTACCGTAATGGCCGTTCGATTCTAGAGGCGGCCTCCCACCTGATAGCCAACAACGGTGAACGCCCCTTCACCATTCCCATGGAGGCGGTAAGCAGCCGTTCTGGTTCTCTCCATCTCCACCGGTGTACCACTCCTGAGCATGAAGCGTCTTGGATTGGCGATCGTATCGAACAGTTGCTGGGTGGGACCTCCCATCGTGAAATCGAACGTATGGAACTCGTTGAAGGGGCAGAATATTCGTTGCAGGATATTGGTATTCTGTTCAGAACTACCTCGCAGATGGAGGCTGTCCGTGAGGTACTTGCCCGACGGGGAATTCCCTACCAGACCGTTGATGTTCGTGCATTTTATACGCGCGGCAGGCTCCGTTTGCTCTATGCTGCAATGCTTTTGGTGGCCGGAATTGCCGATGCTGAACTCCAGGTATGGCTGCTTGCACAGATAAAAGGAGTCGGTCAAACAACGCTTGAAAGAATCCGAACGTTCCTCATCGACCATTCTCGTCCTTTTACGCAGTTGACCGCCCTTGAAGTTGATGGGCTTATCCCGGAGTCTGGCAGAGAAGGCGTTCGCCAGCTACAGGCCTTATTGCTGGAGTTGCAGACAGCAGCTGATGCAGCATCAGGTGTTGAACAGATTGTTGACCGACTGGCCACTTATTATGCGATTTCCGACGAACAGGAAGAACTGACACGATTTAGAGACCTGTGCATCAGTTTTGGTCCATCATTGCTGGAATGTGCCCGATATCTGCTCCGCTACAGCGATTCAATCATCTATGATGCTGCTGCAGAATGCATCACCCTCTCTACCCTTCATGCGGCAAAAGGGCTGGAGTATAAGGTTGTATTCATAGCAGGTACAGAACAAGGGTTGATCCCGCTTGATCCCCGGGAGGAGCTTTCTTCCGAGGAGCATGCAGAACATCAGCAGGAGGAGCGGCGCCTGTTCTATGTGGGTATCACCAGAGCAATAGATAAACTCTATTGTTCCCATGCGACCACGCGGATGGTGCACGGCAAACGCTCAACTAACCGACAACCATCCCCTTTTCTTGATGAAATACCAAAAGCATTGTTTTCTCCGATCAAAGCAGTGTATGCACACACAGGGAAAAGAAAAACCCGTAAGCGACAACTTTCACTCTTCTCTTAGGTGAACGAGTTGGATTTGAAAATTGCCGAGCTTCAGGCTGAAATATTACGTCTCAAGGAGCAGAACGCCCTGCTCAAAAAGCAGGCTGAGCGTGCCGACAGCGCCAGCAAAGCGAAATCGGATTTTCTTGCCATGATCAGTCATGAAATCAGGACGCCGATGAATGGGGTCATTGGCCTCAGTAAATTGCTCCTGGGGACGGATTTGGAACCTCGCCAACGCCATTTTGCGGAACTTATCCATAGTTCTGCCGAAAGTTTGTTGTCCCTGATTAACAGTCTGCTGGATTTCAGTAAAATTGAAGCCGATAAAATGGTGCTGGATATAGCACCGTTCAATCTGCAGCAGCTTGTCGACGAGCTCGTCTCCCTTTATTCCGTTACCGGAAAGCAAAAAGGGTTGAACCTGTATCACGCCGTCGATGAGGAGATGGCTACGCACTACCATGGTGACGCCCACCGTCTCCGCCAGGTTCTTGTCAACCTGCTCGGCAACAGTATCAAGTTCACCGATGAGGGGCATATTTCATTGACCATACACAAAGAGGGGCAGGAAAACGGGAAGCATGTACTTCACTTCAGTATCCGTGATACCGGGATTGGCATCGAACCGGACATGAGAGCTGCTCTTTTTCAACCGTTTATCCAGGCAGACTCTTCTTCGACCCGTCGATATGGAGGGACTGGCCTCGGGCTTTCCATCTGTGCCAAACTTATACAACTTATGGGAGGGGAGATAGGTATTGATCCCAAGGTGAGCAAAGGAAGCAGGTTTTGGTTCCGCATTCCTCTGCAGCCGTCAACCACTGTTCATGCCACTACAGGGAAGCAAAGCGCTACAATCCGGCAGCTTTCCCTGCCCACAACGCATGTAGAAAGGCCAAAAGAAGCTGCACCGCAGGAACCGGACAAGGTAAAGATCCTGATCGTTGATGATGACAGCACCAACCGGGTCGTGCTGGAGGAGTTTTTCAGCGCCTCCAACGCACATCTCGTTTTTGCAGGCAATGGGAAAGCAGCGGTCAGTGCATGTCAAAAGCAAAATTTCGCGTTGGTGTTCATGGATTGCCAGATGCCGGTCATGGATGGATTTGATGCAACAAGAAACATTCTTGAGCTGTCACCGTCAACGGGCGACGCCGCAGTCATTCCGCCGATAGTTGCCCTTACAGCTGATGCGACGACCAAAACCAGGGAAAAATGTTATGATGTCGGCATGGTTGACTACCTGGTCAAACCCATTGACTTCGAGAACCTGCAACAGGTGCTGCGAACATGGTTGCCCGAACTGCGCCTCTCGCCGGCTGTTGGCAGCAAAGGGGAGGGAGGAGATGGCGAAAAAGAAAGTTCCAGCCAGGGCGAGGAAACAATCAACATTGCCGCGCTCAACAGGCTCAAGCAGCATGTCGGCAATTTGGATCAGGTAGCCAAAGTATTTGTCGCTTCCATGGAAGAGCGTTTTAGTGAATTGCAGCAGGCCGCTGCTCGCCGGGATACTGAGCGAGCCCAGAAGATCGCTCATACACTGAAAGGCAGCAGCAGCCAAATCGGTGCCGAGGAGTTAAGCAGACTGTGCTCCATGGTGGAAACAGCTGGCCGGAGAGGAAATATTCACCAGATTGAACGGTTGCTGCCGGTAATGAGTAACACCGTGAAAAAAGTGGCTCTATTTTTTCAAGAACACCTTGATTAAGCTGTTCCTTATTTCGTACAATATAATTGTCGTAGATAATCGTCTTCACCTATACGACAGATTGCTTTTCCCTGCCACTTCGTGAGAGTTTCCTTTACTGATGTGGCTACGCCGTCTTTCTTGGTACCCATTGTCCAGGATCAGGCGACAGAGGCACACAGTCGATTGACCATTTTCGGAAACTGCCAGCTGATTCTCTCTGTTTGAGGGCAGCAGTAAACGGACAACAGCTCATTATGAATGCATCAATTTTTCCGGAAGCGACCCCTCGTATGCTTATCGTGGACGACGATGAGGTTATCCGTATGTTGCTGCGGCAGTTTCTTGAAAGTGAACACTACAAGGTGGAAGAGGCGGTAGACGGATATGAGGCACTTGACCTGATCGGGAAAAATGTCTACGACTTGGTGATCCTCGATATTGCCATGCCTGGAATAGACGGTCCAACGGTGTGTGAAAACATTACCACCTCCTTTGCCAATCCTCCCCCAGTATTGATGATCACTGCCCTTGACGATGAGGCAACTATCGATCGTTCCTTTGGTGCCGGCGCGGTAGATTATATCCGCAAACCCATTCGATGGCCGGTGTTAAAGAATCGTATTCGCTATATTCTTGGTTCGTATAGGTCAAAAATAGAACAGGAGCTGTTGTCAAAAAATTATGAAATGATTCTTGGTGCCGCAGCGAATGGAATCTGCGGCGTCAATGCTGATAAAACTATCAGCTACATCAATCCGGCAGGCCTGAAAATGCTCGAGTATGAGGAAGAGGAGGTCGTTGGCCGGGAATACATGACCATCTTTCGGCTCTCCACTCCCGGAGGTGACGAGTTCGGTGTGGATTGCTGCCCGTTTTTTCATTCCTCCCACCACAGGGATATCACCCATTTTGATGAAGCGCGACTGACGCGCAAGGATGGTACCAGCTTTCCGGTGGAATTCACCTCAACCCCGATTCTCCGAAGGGGAGAGCTCAGCGGTGGTGTCCTGGTCTTTCAAGATATTACGGAACGACAGGAGGCAGAAGAACTCATCCGTTATATGGCCAACCACGACACCTTGACCCAACTACCCAATCGGAATTATTTCCGCCGACGACTACCCCAGGCCATCTCCCTGGCACAGCGCTATCACCGTAAGCTCTGCCTGCTCTTTATCGACCTGGACCGGTTTAAGCCGATTAACGATACCTATGGCCATGGAATAGGAGACCTGGTGCTTGTGCAGGTTGCAGAGAGACTCCGATCCACCCTGCGGTCCTCTGACTCGGTCTGTCGGCTGGGCGGAGATGAGTTTGTGATCCTGCTCGAAAGTACTGAAACAGCGGAAGGCGCCAGCCATGTTGCACAAAAAGCGATCGAACTGCTCAATGAGCCCATTGAAGTGAAAAACCATATCTGTTACATCGGCGCCAGTGTGGGAGTGTCTGTCTTTCCGGATGATTGTGAGGATGCGGAAACCATGCTCCGTCATGCTGACATTGCCATGTATCAGGCCAAAAAAAATGGGCGTAACTGCTGGTGTTTTTACGAAAAACCCGAAAGCGGCGAAGGGAATTGAGCCAGGTGAGACAAGGGGGCGAATGGAGTCGCCATTCGCCCTGCCTGTGCCGGTGGTATCAGTATGAGGGGCGGCTTATGAGCCGTGGGCAATAGTCTTGATGATGTCTGTCTGACCGATCACACCAACGAGCTCTCCGTTTTCCAGAACCGGGAGTGTATGCACCCGTTTTTCTGCCATCAGGGTCGCTATATCATCGATCGGGGTATCCGGAGCGACGCTGATAATCTCGTAGGAGCAGATATCGCTCACCTGCGAGCCTGCAATCTTTTTCATTTCCTCCTCCATCTTGTTCGGTCGTTCAAGAAAAAGAAAGGAATCCAGAATAGCCACGGCAGTGGGGATGTGGACCTTTTTGTTTTGAAAAATTAGATCGCTCTCAGTAACCACCCCTACAACCTGATTTTCATCGTCCACCACAGGAACTCCGTTAATTTTGTGGGTGATGAGCGTGACCGCCAGGTCGCGAACCGAGTCCGACTCATTAATGACAATGACTTCACTCGTCATAATATCTCTTGCATTCAACATGGCGTAACCTCGCTTGCCGTGTGTTAATCTTGTGGCGTTGTTATTGAGTTATTCTGCATGTCCAGAACAGCAGCGTATGTTTGGGGAAAGGCTGTAGCTACTTCCGAAGCGGTATACCCCAGGGGCGAAGTCTTCGCAAGCTGATCTGCGCTCATTCCATGCAGAAATACCCCGAGGCAGGCGGCATCCCATGGGGTATACCCCTGGGCAAGCAGGCTTCCCAGCAGCCCGGAAAGGACATCTCCCATCCCCCCGGTGCCCATCCCCGCGTTGCCCGTCGTGTTGATACACCATTGGCCCTTATTGGACGCAATGACTGTTCCTGCGCCTTTGAGGATAGTTATGAGCGGAAAGTCGATATGCTCCTGCCAATCGTCAACCCATTGGGCTGCCTGGAGGCGATCGGTCTGGACCTCCGCAACCGATGAACTGAGCAGGCGGGCCATTTCTCCGGGATGCGGGGTGAAGAGGCGGGGGCCGGCGGGGCGTTTAAGTGTTTCCGGTTGTGCCGCCAGAATAGTCAGGGCATCTGCGTCGATGACCTGGGGAAGCGGACATTCCGAATAGAGATGCATGACCACTTCAGCCGGTCCCTTACCGGTTCCCATGCCGGGACCAAGAACAATAGCATCTTTACCGTGGGTAACAGCTACTATCTGTTCCAAGGCCTCTCCGGACAGTTCTCCGCTCGACTGATCCAGGGCGATGGTCATGGCTTCGGCCAGTGAGGTTTCAAAAACAGGGTTCAAGTCATGGGGAACCGCGAGAGTAACCAGTCCGCAACCGCTGCGTAAACTTCCGCGGGCACTCAGGATTGCGGCTCCGGTTCTTCCGGTGGAGCCTGCCAGAATGAGGAGGTGACCGTTGGTTCCTTTATGGGCGTTCAACGGTTTAGCACGGAGGCGAGGCAGGGTTTTTCCGGTCAGGGCGTAGCCGTCTAGGCCTACTTTCTGGTGGAGAAAGGGAGGAATACCGATATCAACCGTGTGTACGCTTCCCATTCCGTCACCGCCATGATGAAAATGGCCAGGTTTTGGGAGGCCGTAAGTGATGGTAAGGTCTGCCTGAACAGCACAGCCAAGCACCGTGCCGGTGTCACTGTTTCTGCCCGAGGGAATATCAACCGCCACCACTTTTATTTGTTGTCTATCACGCAGAGTGTTGATCAGGGAGATCGCGGCCTCAAAGTGGCCACCGACCTCCCGGCAAAGTCCGGTGCCGAAGAGGGCATCCACCAAGGAGTGCACAGGCAATCTGCTGCAGTTTTCTTCGAGTGCAGCGCATGTCGCTTCAACGGCTTGAGTGGTGTCGAGCACCGTGTAGGCAATATTCCAGCTCCTGAGGAGAACAAAGTTGTGAGCCGCGTCACCGCGCAGCGTGTTAGGGTCAACCAGAAAGTATACATGAGGGAGAGCGCCCATATTGGCAACTGTTCGGGCAATAACCAAACCATCGCCGCCGTTGTTTCCAGGTCCGGCAAAAATAATAACCTGCTTTCCCTCTACCGGGCCAAACGCTTTGACCATATGCTCGACTGTTCCCCTGCCGGCAAGTTCCATGAGTACCACACCCGAGACCTGGAGTTGTTCTATGGTCGTATGGTCAAGCCGCCGCATCTGGTGGGCTGTAGCAAGTTTCATCGGTACACGCTCTTTTTGGTTTGTAGTGTGATGACCTATGTCAGGAGCGCTAGTCTCCCGGGAGGAACAATTCCTCGCAGTGCCGCTCTTTCGGCTTTTTTTCAGAGCAAGGAAGAACGTTCCTGCTGCTCCTTTTTCGCCTGTTGTTTCTTTTTTTTCAGGTACTGTTCATAGGCCTCAGGGGAATAGGTACGAATACAATCCATACATACCCCATCAATGAAGTGTTCATGACGAAATGTGTCGGCAGTCTGCCGCATCATTTCCCAGAATTCGTCATTGTCGTAAGCCTTTCTACAGGAAGGACACGTGGGGATGATAGTGGCTATTCGGTTGAGTTTGGAGAGTATTCGTCGGTTAAAACTGATAATCAGTGCACCGATAATCAAAACGATGGCACTTTCAAGGGTCGCCTCCTGCCAGTTGACCGGAGACGGTTCCGCACCCAGGAGTAAAAAGGGGATATCAAAGAGTTCGTCACTCCAGATGATACCGATCACGCAGCCGATGGCCAAACACTCAAAAAACGTGACTTTCCTGGTAATGGTGAAAACACTGGATGGTTTCAAGGCCCCTCCTCCGACTTGCTGCTCGCGGCAACGGTAACGTTAATCAGGAAAAACCAAGCAGGTATGCTCTTTACTCTACGGTAGCACTGCGCCGCCTGTGCAGCAAGTATATTTAAGATTGTGCTCTTGGCTTCTCCAAAGGATGGGCACCATGACAGGCGTTCAGTGTGCAGCTTGCTGGTCGGTTGCTCGAATATCATCCACATCGCGGGGCTGCCAGCGTAGACCGCCAAGAAAACCATAGCCGCGAAAAAGGTACACCGTTTGCACTGCCTGCTCACCAAACCAGGGGGAATGTCTGGTAAGCGTAATCGCTTCGATCGGGTCAGTCTCAGCAAATAACTGGGCGAGATGTTTTTCCATGCCGGGATAGCTGAAGACCCCAATCGCATCCTGACCAATGACCATGCTGTCATCAAACCAGAAATCATACACATTGGGCCTGGCCCATCGATTAATGGAGAGCGTTCGTGGTTGACCTGGGGTGTAGAAAGCCAGCTCGCTTGCATACTGATACCGCAAGCCGAATATGAACGTTGATTCCGGTCGAGGCATGACAAGAGAAGCCTGGTTGATTTTTTGGCCAAGCATGTCCCAGCCAACGGTTTCTCGGGCGGTTCTGTCCCACGCTATGGGGAGCGGCAGCAGGGGATAAACGACCTGTACCATCACCGGGAGAGAAAAGAGCGCTGCCACGGCAAGCGTTGCCTTCCAGAGCCGGGAAGGTCGTTGCCTTTGGTTTCCCTTCGGGGCATAGGCGGCCGCGACAAGGATAAGGCCGGTGGTATATACCGGTGCCGGCCAATTCCCATAGATCCGAACATGAAGGGAAAGCAGGAGAAAAACCAAAAAACCGGGAAGAGACATCCAACGGAGATAGGCAGTACCACTCTGGGGGAGCTGATCCTGAACCGATGGCCGGAACCAGCAGAGAAGCAGGAGCGTAAAGCAGACAGGAGTCAGCAAAAGCAGCTGCGAACCAAAAAAGTCACCGATAAAGGCAAGGGTGAACAGTTGCTGGTTATCCACTCCACCTTGAAAGAGAACATGACGAAAGGTCGCCCACTCATTGAGGCTGTTCCAGATCAGCACGGGAGAGAAGATAAGGACACTTAGCAAGATGCCCAACCAGGGCCAGGGCGAGCAAAGCATGGACCTGTACCGGGGGGTTGTCAGCATATAGAGAAAGAGGCATGCCGGAAAAAGGAGCATGGTATACTTGGACAGGAGCCCGAGGCCGAACCATGTGCCGGTTAATAACCACTGGGAGGGTCGATTGTGGTCAAGGGCCCGGTAGGCATGATACGAGGCAGCAGCCCAGCATGGAAGCAAAAGACCATCCGGGGTGGCGATGAGTGCCGTTCCGTTGATGAGCAGGATAAGCTGCAGCAGCAGTCCTGTATGCATGGCGCACCGCCAGCTCAACAGGCGTGCAGTCAACAGGCACGTGTACGCCGAGAACAGTGCCGTTCCAAGAATCGTGGGTAATCGTACCGCCATCTCCGTATGCCCGAGGAACTGGGTGGCCAGCCAGATGGTCCAGGCTATCATCGGCGGGTGATCATGGTATCCGAGGTCCAGATACCTGCTCCATTGCCAGTAGTTCGCCTCGTCAGGGACCAGCAAAAAATGAGGACTGAGTAGAAGACGGCCAAGGCATGCACCAAGGATAACCAACACCGTAGCGGTCTGATAGGTTCGTTGTGTTGCTGTCATTGCGGGTAGTATGAAAAACAGAAGCGTACCGATGCTGATAAACACAGGACGGTGACGACAGAGAGTGATTGCCGATATGTGCCAATGCGACTATATAGGGTTTACTCATGACAGGCAATCGGAAGGTGACCAGTCCACCTGATTATCTGCAGTTGCTGCTGTAAAATGACCATATATCCGTGGAGAAGAGTGTAATGCCGGACAAGTTGAACGAACTCTTTGCCGTACTGTTGGGACTGATTGCGGCAACCATAGTGATCTGGTTGACCGGAATTGATTTACTGGTTGCTGATCTGGCGTTCACTGCGGAAAGCGGATGGTTCGGCGTCAATGCCTATCTGTGGGAGCTTGTCTACCGTTGGGCGCCTGTCCCGGCGTGGCTCATGGGCGGTATTGCATTGCTGATCCTCATTGGCGGTTGGAGGCTGGAAAAATGTCGCCGGTGGCGCAAACAGGCGCTCTTTATCCTCCTTTTTCTGTTGTTGGGACCAGGCCTGATAGCGAATGTCATCCTGAAAGATAACCTGGGACGACCACGACCTCGCGAAGTGAAGGTTTTTGCCGGTGAATACAGGTATCATCAGTTCTGGGAGCCCGGCGAGGCAGGCCGCAACAGCTCTTTTCCCTCTGGGCATGCCTCCATCGCTTTTGCACTCATAGGGCCATGGTTCCTGTTACGAGAAAAACACAGAGGGGATGCATTGTTCTGCCTGGCTATTGGGTTGGGCTGGGGAGGAGTGGTAGGGCTTGGCCGGATACTTCAGGGCGGACATTTTGTCAGCGATACCCTCTGGGCTGGAGGGATAGTGTATCTCACCGGTCAACTACTGGCGATTTGGTTGTCCCCGGAAAAGGGCATAGACGATTAGACGCTGGCTGCCCTCTATGAGGTGCTGCCATTAGATGGTGCGCAAACACCGTCCATGGCAGGGGCAATAAAGAGGGGCAGAGCCGGACTGGAGCGTCCTATGCCCGGTGGGCACTGGACGCTCTTGAACAGCAGGAGAGCGGAGCACAGTGTCCTGTTCGCTGTTACGGAACAGAGGTCATGCTCATGAATGGTTGGAGCTCGGTATCGGCAGGAGTCAGACCGCTTCGATGAGCGTATACTGTTTCTTGCCTTTTTGAATCAGCAAGTACGCCTCATTGATCAAATCTGCGGTTGTGACATCATAATCCTGATTGGTTATCTTTGCCTTGTTCAGGCTGAGACCGTTTCCTTGTATGGTCCGTCGTACTTCACTTTTACTGGGAAAAGCTGCTGTCTCTGCTGCGAGCAATTCGATGATCGGCACTCCGTCATTGAGCTTGGCACGATCGATTGCAAAGGTCGGCACGCCCTCAAATACCGAGAGAAAGGTCTCTTTGTCCAGCGCAGCAAGACTTTCAGTCGTTGCCTTGCCAAAGAGAATCTGCGAGGCATCGACCGCCTTGTTATACTCCTCTTCGCCGTGCACCATGCATGTCACCTCTTTGGCCAACCGTTTCTGCAATGGTCGAAGGTGCGGTGCGGCCTCATGCTCCTTGCTTAACTCGGCTATTTCTTCCCTGCTCAGCAGGGTAAAGATTTTGATGTATTTCTCGGCATCAGCGTCGGATACATTGAGCCAGAACTGGTAAAATTTATACGGGGTGGTCAGTTTCGGATCAAGCCAGACATTCCCGCTTTCGGTTTTACCGAATTTTCCCCCGTCGGCTTTGGTAATCAGGGGGCAGGTGAGGGCAAAAGCCACCCCGCTTTCTTTGCGACGGATTAGCTCAGTCCCGGTGGTGATGTTTCCCCACTGGTCGGATCCTCCCATCTGCAACTTGCAGTTCTTTTCCCGGTACAGGTGCAAAAAGTCGGTTCCCTGAACCAGCTGGTAAGAAAATTCCGTGAAAGACAGCCCCATCTTGGACTCATCACCGAGACGCTGCTTTACACTCTCTTTAGCCATCATGTAATTAACAGTGATGTGTTTGCCAATATCCCTGATAAACTCAAGAAAACTGAAATTTTTCATCCAGTCGTAATTATTGACCAACTCAGCTGCATTAGGTGCATCCGACTCAAAATCCAGAAACTTGGCGAGCTGTTTTTTCAAGCATTGTTCATTATGACGAAGGGTCGGCTCATCCAGCAGGTTGCGCTCTGCTGACTTTCCGGACGGGTCCCCGATCATTCCGGTTGCTCCACCGACCAACGCAATGGGCTTATGGCCGGCTATTTGAAAATGTTTGAGCATCATCACGCTGACCAGGTGGCCGATATGGAGCGAGTCGGCTGTGGGGTCAATCCCCACGTAGGCAGATGTCATCTCTTTTTGCAGCTGTTCTTCCGTTCCGGGCGCGATGTCATGGATCATGCCTCGCCATGTTAATTCTTCGACAAAATTCATTGTTTCGTATGATTGAGGTGTAATGTTAGTGTTTCTTGTAGATGAGAGGAGCAAAGACGCTAGGTCACGCAATCAAAGGGGAGCAATATGGTGTTTTGTGCTTTTCCACCTTCGTCAGACAGATGTGTTCTGTCCCATCCGGGAGCCTGAACAAAGGCGTGCGGACACCGTATCGAGCTGGCGTACTCTGGCAGCTGTTTTTCCTCCTCTTTACCCGAGTTGAGACAAAGGTGCATTGGTCATCTTTTATACCATGCGCGTGCGGATTTGTCCTGTCCATCTTTGCTGTTGAACACGGTTAAGCAGAAATCTCACTTCGACAGCTCCTCTTGTACAAGGGTAAATACCTGCTCTACGGAAATCGCCTTAAGGCACCGGTTGTCTCGGCATGCGGTCTTTCTGTGGTTGGCGGCACTGACGCAGGGGGAACAGGCGAGGCCTGCATAAATTGATGTGGAGTTGCCCAGCGAACCATAAAGGGCCGGAGTCTCGGGGCCAAAAAGGACAAACGTACGAAGTCGAGTGATCGACGAAAAATGTCCGGGACCAGAATCGTTCGTCACCATGAGGTTCGCAACGGAATAGAGTGCCGGGAGCTGTTGAAGTGGTGTCGCTCCTGCGAAGTTAAGGCATCGATCATTGCCAACATTGCGGCACATGGCAGCAGCCTCATCTTTTTCTGCCGGTGCGCCGGTAATCAAAACAAGGACGTTTTCATTTTCTGAGAGTATGCGTTGAATAAGAGCAACGTACCTCTCCGGCATCCAACGGCGTTGCGGCAGCAGTTCGCTGGCATTGGGATTGATCAGAACCAGGCGATGGCTGCCTGCGGTGTATTGCGCAAAGCGCTGTTGAATGAGGGCATGAATGGCTGCCTGCTCCTGATCACTGACAGAGACTACCGGGAGTTGCAGTTCCTGGTCGTCAATATGTGTTTTGGAGTAGGGGATTTCTTTTTTTTCAGCCAGCAGAGCGTTAACCAGGGCTATAAAGTTTTTTGCAATGTGTATGTGTGGGTTATAGGCGACCCGGTGGGTCAGCAGATTCCCCCTGTACAGGCCTTCGTTATGAAAACTGTGAAATCCTACTCGGTTTGCGGCTCCGCTGAGCCCGGTGAGCAGGGCGGTAAAGCGCGAAAACAGCTCAAGATCGACCACTGTGTCTATTCCTTGTTTTCTCGTCCAGACCAGGAACCGAAGTGTATCAACAGCCAGGACATAGAGGTTGTTTTCTCTGATGGTGCAGACGTGGGCAGAAGGAATGGTATCGAGCAGCTCCAGGCTGGGCTTGTTTTTTTGAAAAATTACAAAAAACAGGTCTGCGCCGAGTTCCTGTCGAGCTTTCATCAGTGCCGGATTGACCAGAATGGTCGAGCCCATTTCCGAGAGCTCGATAAACAGGATGCGTTGCGGTTTTCGCCGACGGGCGCGTTTTGTACAAGCTGCAAACAGGATAATGGGTATGGACAGGAGAAACGTGAGCGGAATTCCGGCCCACTTATCAACTGCTCGCATGGTGTCAACATTCATGAGTGTTTTGTCGTGTATGCATGGGGTGAGAGGTTAAATACGCTGTCGTTGGGTCAGGTAAACGAGCAGTCCTGGCAGGGAGGCAAACAGTGCCATAAGTCCATACAGGATGGAGAGGGAAAGCACTGCTGGTTTATCCGCTCCGATAAGGAGGAATAAACCAACCATGGCTCCTTCCCGCACTCCCCAGCCGGCGAGGGAGACCGGCAGTATTGTCAACAGAATCACCGGTGGGACAAGTGCCAGATAAATCTGGATCGAGTAGTGCATCCCCACTCCCTGACCGAGAATAAAAAAGGCACTCATTGCCAGGAGGTGAGTGACAAGGCTCAAGCCCAGTTGTATCGATATTGAGCCCACTGTGGAATAAATAGTGGCGTATCGTTGTGAAAGACGGTGGATGTAGCCAAGGTATCGCAGTGTATGCAGGCGGGGAATGCGATGGAGAAAAAACAGGGCAACCAGCCCTCCGAGAGAGAGCAGGACGACAACCAGCAGAGGCTGGTGGATCTGAGGCGGCAGCAGGGTTCGATTGTGGAGTAAGGCTGCTCCGTTGAGCAATAAAAGGCCGGCTAACCCTATGATACGGTCGATGAAAACACCGTTGAAAGCATCTTCTTTATTTTCCGTAATTCGCGCAGCGTCAAGGATTCGCAGGCCGTCGCCGCCGATGCTTGTCGGCAGTCCTTGATTGAAGAATGCACCCTTGAAGTAACTTTTAAGAAAGAAAAGAGGTGGACGGTGTATTCCTATCTTTGCCATGATGATACCCCAGCGTAACGAGGCAACGCAGCTGCTGCCCATCAGGAGGAAGACAGCAAGAACCAGGGTGGGCATCTTCACAGTGGCTGCGGCAGAGAGGGTTTCGCTGACGTCTATATTGCGGAAAATGAGAACAAAGAGCAACACGGTGACGGCAAGTTTGGTTACAAATTTCACTTCTCTTTCACTTTATGCTGTGCATCAACCAAGGTCTTGCAGAATGGGCAAGGGGTAAACCCGGATTCCTCGGCAATCGCGGGGGTGATGAAGTTAATGGTACAGTGCGGGCAGTCGTAGTCAGTGCATTGGGGAAAGTGGTAGTGCATGGTTGTTCCGTCGGCATGCACGGCCTGATTCCTCTGATCTTTGGATGGATCATCAGTATGCTGCTGTCGAGGTCTTCTGCTGATAATGCGTTGCCACCACTGTTGCAGGAGCATAACCATCGGTCTGGCTAGGCGGTCATACAGTAAGGCAAGGCCGTTCATCAGCCGCTCTGGAAGCAGACTTTTTTCTCGATTGACTCGATAAAAAATATAGACGGTTATGAACAGGAACAGCAGGTTAGGTGTCCACATGCCGACAATGAGCGGCACTACCAGGTCTTCTGTCAGCACCCTGCCGGTAGTAAAGGCCACGTAGTAGAGAACAAAAAAACCGAGCCCTAAAGGTATGCCTGCTGCCCGTTTGCCCGGCCCTGCCTGCATGCCCAGCGGGAGGCCGAGCAGGCTGAGAATAAAACAACCAACCGGAAGGACCAGTCGGTGATGATATTCGGTCAGGTAGACAACACCCTGTTTGGTGTCAGGGCCGAATTGGGCGGCTGCCTGGAGCAGTTGAGGTTGACTCATGGCGCCTTTGCCGATTTGGGTGACATCATCGCCGTCAATTCTTTTTGGCGGCTGCAATGGTATCTGCAGCCGGTAGCGTTGGAAGCGTATCACCTGATTGTCAGGGCCGTCCACATTGTGCAGCGTCCCGTCGTTAAGGACGATGGTGACCAGCAAGTCCTCGACATTGGCTTGCATTCGTCCGGCTTTGGCAACCGTGATGATCGGCTGATCGCGATTACGCATGTCGGAAACATAGACACCATGCCAGTTTTCCTCGGCATCAATTTCATCGACATAGACAACCAGGTCTCCGAGCGCTTCAGTAAATTTTTTCTCTTTGAGACCTTTGTCGACCTTTTCTTTGGCCAGCTGGAACATCAGCAGTTTGATGCCCTGTTCGCCGGCAGGGATGAGACGAATGGAGAAAAAACCGGTGAGGGTTGCAATAGCAGCAGCGATAAGAATCACTGGCGGAAGCATTTTACGCAGGCTGATGCCGCAGGCCTTTAAGGCCAGGATTTCCCTATCGTTTGTAAGCCGGGTAAATCCGATAATAACTCCGGTCATGCTCGCCATGGGAATGACGTAGAGGAGCATGTGCGGGAAAATGTAGCTGAAGAGGCGGATGAAATCCGCCAACCCGATACGCAGCTCTAAAACCACCTCCAGCAGGGGAATGAGTCTGACCAGAAAAAAAACCGAATAGAGAATGATAAAGCTGGCAAAAAAGGGCGCAAGCAGCTCGGCAGCTATATAGCTGTATAGCAGAAGTGGCAGGCGTAATTGTTTCACGGCGAAACAGGAGGGCAGCGCGGTTGAGTTGAAGGAGGAATCAGGACTGTTGGCCGCTGATGAATGACTCGATATTGACGTCTATCCAATGCTGGTCCCACCATTCAATAGGATTGACGAAAATACCGTGAACGAGCATGGAGAAGTGCAGGTGGTCTCCTCCGGCCATGCCGCTGGTGCCGGTGTGGCCAATGTGCTGATCGGTCTCGACTATGGCTCCCTGCTCCGTGTCAATGCGGCTGAGATGCGAATAGAGGCTGAAGATGCCCTGGCCGTGGTCTATGAGTACCATGTTGCCGTAAATGCCGAGATAGTCAGCATACACGACCTTCCCCTTATTGGCCGCCCGAACATCGGCCTGGGCGGTTGACGCGATGTCAATCCCAAGGTGCGTCTGACTGTCGATCGCTCTACCATCAAAATAGTAGGTTCGCTGATCGGCAAATCCTGCCCTTTTTGCTCCGGGCATGCGCAGAAAACGACCCTGCCACATTCTCTCAAGACTCGGGGAAGCACAAAGCTCGGCAATGGTCGCGGCATTTTGACGGCGGACTTCATTATTAACAAAGAGGTATTTTTCGATCAACTGGCCGCTCATTTGCGGGTAATGCGCCTCAAATTCAGGAGTTTTCTTTTGCAGAAAACCCTGGCTGACATTGATTTTGTCTGTTTTCTCCTGGACAGGTTTAAAGGTGACGGCTATCGGTGATGCGCCCTGATTGCCCGCCCGGTCAACAGCAAGCACTTCACTCCGACCGGGTTTATTGCTGTCCCACGGAAGGGCGATATAGGCAATAAACTGTTTTCCGCTTTGATCCAGAGGAAACCCCTGAAAGAAAGAATCGTCGAGTTGCACGCCATGACGTGCCGCCGGTTCGGTGAGTTGGTAGGTGACGATCCCGCTGCCACCAGGCCGAATATATCTTTGGGAGTGGGTAACGACCACCTTGGGCGGTTTGGTGTCTATCATCACCGGTATAGTGTGGACAGTTTCATTACCGCTGAACATACCGTTGAGGGAAAAATCTCTGACCTTGATGATCAGGGCGGCCTGTCCTTCGGCCAGGCGGGCCTTTTTGGCGTCTACAACCAACGTCTCGGTTATCTCCTTGGGCCCTGCGTCTTTAAACCAGGCCTGACGTTGGAAAGAACGATTGAACAGTTGGCTGTTTTTTCCGTTTTGTTCAAGAAGGACCTCCACTGACCGCACCCCGCTTTTTCCGTCGGTAACGTGAAGAGTGAATTCAACGTTGGTGCCGAGGTATTCGAGGTGCTGGTCCATCGAAAGGGAGGGCTTTTCGGTCTCAAAAAGGATATACGCCGATACTGCTGACCCTACGATAATGCAGCAGAGCAGTATGAGAAAGAATTTACGAAAAAATCCGCCTTTGGCGGCTCGTGTTGAGCTTCGTCTTCGGTTTCTTCTCGCCATAATTATTCGTTTGCTAGAGAAAATAATTCTGTTTTTTAACAGATGGAGCAGATGTTTCGGCGGCTTGCCTGCGCAACCGGCAACCGCAACAATCGGTCGGTTCAGCTCGGCCGACTACTCGCGCTGTATTGAAGAGTGGAGCATGATGGGATGATCACCGTCTCTTTACTTCCACAAAATATCGTAACGCTTTATATGCATATCAGGAACAGCTGTAATGGTAAACCGTTTTCCTGTTTCCTGTTCCAGGTGTTCCACATGGGCTGCCTCCTCATTGAGCAGCATTTCGGCCACGTGGGGGTGAACCTTGAGCGTGGCCGTGTTACAGGTGATTTTTCTCGCGTCCCTGGATATTTTTCTGAAAATTTCGTAACATATGGTCTGGCCCGATTTGACAAAACCGTCTCCGCCGCAGTAGTAGCAGGGTTCGCACATTGTCTGGGTCAAACTTTCGCACAGTCGTTTTCTGGTCATCTGTACAAGGCCGAATTCCGAGAGCTTTAAAATATTGACCTTGCTCTTGTCATCTTCCATCGCCTTACGAAAGGCATTGTACAGATCTTCTCGCTCCTGTTCGTTATCCATGTCGATAAAATCAATGATAATGATACCGCCAATATTGCGAAGGCGCAGCTGGTAGGCAATTTCTTTCACCGCCTCCATATTGGTTTTGAAAATGGTTTCTGCCAGATCATTTTTTCCCACATACCTTCCGGTATTCACATCGATAACGGTCAGGGCTTCGGTGGGCTCGATGATGATATATCCTCCCGAGCGCAGCCAGACCTTCTTCTCCAGTGCGGAGTTAATCGCCACCTCTATACCATAGGTCTCGAAAAGAGGGCATTCTTCATCGTGATAGACGATTTTACGCTCCAGGTGCGGGGCGAACGTTCGTGCATAGGTGATAAGCTGGTCATAGACCTCCCGGTTATCAACGGTGAGTTGATTGATGCTTTCAGTAAAAAAATCACGAACAGCTCGCCTGATGAGGTCAAGATCCTGATAGATCAGGCTCGGAACGGAGGCTTTGGCTGATTTGGAGACAATTTCATCCCATTGCAGAAGCAGGTATTCCATATCAGCTTCCATGTCTTCATTACTGATGTTCTCCGCCACGGTTCTGATAATAAAGCCGGCCCCGGATGGACGCAGGTGTTCAATTTTTTCCCGCAATTGGAGTCGGACATCTTCGTCTTCAATTTTTCTTGATATGCCGATATGATCAGTCAGCGGCATATAGACAAGATTGCGGCAGGGGATGGTGATATTGCATGTCAGACGGGCGCCTTTGGTGCCAATGGGCTCTTTGGCAATCTGCACCAGGATTTTCTGGTTTTCTTTCAGCAACCGGTTTATGGGCAGTGACTCTGCTCTGGTGGAGCCCGCTTCATTTGCGGTTTGTTGATCTCTGCGGGCAGCTTGTCCGCCGTTGACGAAAGGAACGATGACATCGTCTACGTAGAGGAACCCTGTTCTTTCCAGACCGATATCGACAAAGGCGGCATCAATGCCGGGAAGGACCCGGACTACCCGGCCAAGATAGATATTGCCTATCAGGCCTTTATCGGAGAGGCGTTCAGTGAAAAATTCGATTAAGTTGCCGTTTTCAACCAATGCAATGCGGTTTTCGTACGAGGTTGCATTGATGAGAATGTCTGTGTACATATATGGACGATTTGTACGTAAGCGGAGAAGAGACTTGGGAGTCGGTAAACGGATTTAAACCTGTTAGTATACTACATCCCCGAGTATTCTGCCAAAAATATTTCCTGAGCAGATCTCTCTAGCCTGTAGCCGTTCATTGCAAGTGTCAAAGAGTAACCCTGTGATTTCCGTTATAATTCCAACGTACAACCGAGTTGAGCGTTTGTCGCGAGCCATCCGCTCCGTGGTTAATCAGACCTTTCCGGCAGGGGAGTGTATTGTGGTCGACGACGGTTCAGGCGATACCACCAGAGAGGTTGTCGAAGGAATAAAGGGGCAAAGCGCTGTCCCGCTTGTGTATTATTATCAGGATAACGCGGGGGCATCGGCTGCCCGGAATCGGGGCATAGCGGTCAGCCGCTATCCGTTTATCGCCTTTCTGGATTCCGACGACTGGTGGCTGCCGCAAAAACTAGAGCAACAATATCAGGCGATGTGCGATTCTCCTGCCTACCTGATATCCCATACCCGCGAAATATGGTACCGCCATGGGAAACGGGTGAACCAGAAAAAAAAGCATGACCCGCCGCAAGGAGATATTTTTTCTCCCAGTCTGCGTATGTGCATGGTGGGGATGTCCACCGTCATGGTCCGGCGGGAATGCTTTGAGCGCTTCGGCATGTTTGATGAGCGGTTTCCCTGCTGTGAGGATTATGATCTCTGGCTTCGTATGAGTTGCAGGATTCCTTTTCTGCGGGTAAGGGAAGCGCTCACCTGTAAAGATGGCGGGAGGGAAGATCAGCTTTCGGCCATATATCGCCAGGGGATGGATGTTTACCGGATCCGGTCTTTATGCAAGTTGCTGGACAGCAGCCGTTTGACCCCTGAGCATTATCGATTGGCAGCCGAGGAGCTTACCCGAAAATGCAGAATTTACGGGGAAGGATGTGTAAAGCACGGACGACCGGAAGAAGGGCGTCAGTACCTGGAGTTGTCGAAGCGTTATATGAAAATTGTTATTGGAGATCAACGAGGGTGAAAAAAGGTGTATCCTACGGTGACCCTGCCAGATTTATTACCCGTCTGCATGTAGCCGAAGATTGTATTGACCATCCGTATACCCAAGAGATCATAGCCTCTTCCCGCTTGCCTGTCTCTTATCTAGATAAGGGAAAGCTTCCCGATATTCCGGGGGATTATCCCAGCAACCTCACCCAGGGAAAACGACACCTGTTGCTTTGCCGAAACCGTGGTGCATTCTTCAAACCCTGCCCTGGGACCAGAGAGTATACCTGTTGCGGATACCAGGTCCTCAATATCGGAATGAACTGCCCTATGGATTGTGTGTATTGTATTCTCCAGGCATACCTAAACAATCCATGGCTCAGTTTTTTTGTGAATATCGAGGATCTGTTTGCTGAAGTGGATGCGGTAATCCAACAAGGCTCTCTGCCCTTTTATCGAATTGGTACCGGAGAATTTACCGACAGTCTTGCCATCGATTCCCTCACCGGACTCAGTGGACGACTTGTTGAGTATATGCGCAGCAAGACCAATGCCATTCTTGAATTGAAAACCAAATGTAACGTTGTTTCGCAATTAAAAAATTTGGATCACAATGGTCGTACTGTTGTTGCCTGGTCGTTGAACAGTCCGGAAATAATGGCAGGAGAGGAATTGCGAACCGCCACCCTTGAGGAACGACTGGAAGCAGCGGCGCGCGTCGCCGAATGGGGGTATCACCTTGCTTTTCATTTTGACCCCATCATTTATCATGACAACTGGAGGCAGGGCTACAGCGAAACCATCAGGCGTCTCTTTGCAGCCGTCCCTGCAGAAAAGATCGTGTGGATGAGTATGGGAGCGCTCCGTTTTTTACCGTCGCTCAAGTCCATTGCCGTTGACCGCTTTCCCCGATCCAACTTTTTTTATGCTGAGTTTATCAATGGTCTGGACAATAAGTTTCGCTATTTCAGACCGCAGCGGGTCAATATGTACCGTTTTATTCTGGAACAGCTGCAAACCTATGCAGCAGCCAGGACATGTATTTATTTTTGTATGGAAAGTGAGGAAATATGGCAGGAGGTCTTTGGCTATGTTCCAGAGCAGTTGGGTGGGTTGCCACAGATGCTGGACGCGGCGGTAAATTTTGACGGGCACTGATTTTTTTGTATTTTTTGCTGATCACAAGTATATGTGCTTGGTACACAGCGAACATGTAACCAACAGGTGAAAAATGATTAATAAAGTAATCCTTATTGGAAATCTGGGTGCTGACCCGGAAATTCGTTATACCCAGAACGGCGCGCCGGTAGCCTCTTTTAATGTGGCAACTACCGAAAGGTGGAAGGGGCAGGACGGGCAGATGCAGGAACAGACCGAGTGGCACCGTATTGTCGCCTGGCAGCGTCTCGCAGAGATCTGCGGCGAATACCTGTCCAAGGGGTCGCGTGTGTATATTGAAGGGAAGCTGCAGACCAGAAAGTGGACCGACCAGAATGGTAATGACAGATATACGACCGAGATTGTTGCCCGAGAGATGAAAATGTTGACCCCGCGAGGGGCGAATGGCGGGGCCGGGGCTGGTGGCGGAGGCGGCCGATATGATGATTTTCCCCCTGAGCCGCCCAACATGGGAGACGATGTACCGTTTTAGCAACGAGTGCTACCTTTCCTTTCACACAACGATGAGCCTGCAGGCAGTAACTCCAGTTCTGGAGGACCCCCTGTTTGCGGGCAATCATCAAAACGACTACACCCGGGCAAATACATGTTCACCGCTTTACTTCGGACCGGGGTGGAGGAAAATCAGGTGTAAAGTGCCGTGGCCCGCCGCCGTTGCTTGTCCCATGTAAACCGCTCTATTCCAGCTGCCTGGCTGTTTTGTACGCCGAGCAGCGCAGAATCTGCTCCAAGAGAGGCTGAGTATATTCCCGTAATCGCCAAACCTTGGCAAGACCGACGCAATGATTGGCTATGCGGGGAATATCCGAAGAGGGGATGTTGAGTTCGGTAAGCGATGTCGGCACCTTGATATGGAGCAGCCATCGTGTGAGCGAAGCAATAAAGTGGTCGGCCAGCTGCTCAGGCGTTGCCTGGTGGAGGGCTTCAGCGGGAAACACATGGCTACCCAATGCTGCAAGGCGTTGAGGGGCCTCTTTTTTGTAATATTCCATCCATCCGGGCAAGAGTGCCGCAAGGCCTGCACCGTGCGGTGTGTTGTACCGTCCACTGAGTGAGTGCTCCAGTAAGTGCATTGGAAAACCTACCCGGCCTAGTCCGGCGGCTGTCAGTCCATTAAGAGCCAGGGTGGCAGCCCACATGAGGTTTGCACGTCCACCGTAGTCTTTTGGGTCTTTCAGGCAGCGGGTGCAGGAATCCATGATAGTGGTTAACAACCCTTCTATCAGGCGACGTTGTACCGGCGTATCTTCGTCCCTGGTGGTGAGGTAGAATTCCAGCAGATGACAGGCAGCGTCAACAGCACCATAGGCCGTATAGTCGGGCGGGACAGTAAAGGAGAGTTCTGGGTCGAGAATAGAGGTCTTGGGGAAGAGCAACCTGTGGCCAAACCCGAACTTTTCCTGACGTTCGTCGTGAGTAAGGACCATGCCGGAATTCATTTCAGAGCCCGAAGCGGGCAGGGTGAGTACCGTTGTCACAGGAAGTGTTCCTTTGACGCTTTTTTTTCCGGTGAAAAATTTCCACACGTCATGTTCGACCACCGCCCCGGCGGCAATAGCTTTGGCCATATCGATAACCGATCCTCCGCCGGCACCGACGAGTACTTCAACCTTTTCTTTTTTTGCCAGGTTGATGCCTTCCCGAGCCTTGGAAAGCGGGGGGTTGGAGGGGATGTTGGCAAAATCGATCACCGCTACCCCGGCTTGGTTCAGCGACTGCAGAATAGAGGCGTATGCACCACTGGCTCTGAGACTGCGACATCCATAGACCAGCATGGCCTTGACGCCGAATAGGCGGGTTTCCTGACCTATGGACTGCAGGGTGTTTTTTCCAAAAAGGATTTTGGTGGAATTGTTGAACACAAAGTTCTGCATCTGGATTACGCCATTTTTTTTCTGTCGTTGAGCAACTGTTTTTCTCTGCGCTTAAGGTGGATAGCCACAAAAAAGCGCATCCCAACGATATAAAACAGTATGCCTGTTGGAATGGCCAGGAGAAGGCCGCCCGTCATCATGACCGCTACCGCATTAAACCCAACTTCCCAGATGGTGTGTATGCTTTCCATGACCCCGTTGCTGTTGAGTTCGGCAAGCAGCTGTTTAATTTGCAGCCAGGTCAGTCGATCTGGAAAAATCATGTTGCCCAGCCACCAGGCGGCATAATATTGAGGGATAAAGGTTAAGGGGTTGCTGACAAGAGTTCCGGCAATAAGAGCGGAAATGGGATTGACGCGCAGAAGCAGCGTAGCGGTCAGTATCATGACGGTGTGAAAAGGCAGGGTGGGTGTAATGCCGATCGCCGCACCGATAGCCGCGCCAACGGCCAGGGATCGAGGGTTTCCCTGCAGCCGTTTGAGACGAAGATAATAATAGGCTATGATTCGTTTTGTTTTCACAGCATGCCTGGGTCATTCCGGTGGAAATGCCACCGCAGCAAAGAGAACGGTTGGCTTCAGACAGACGGTGGCTGGCCTTTCTCCGGTTTGTCTGGGAGAAAATGAGTGAGTTCGACGAAGTCTTCCAACGTGAGTTTTTCTGCGCGAATCCCGGGATCAATTCCTGCCTGTCTGATGGCGTCGGCAATGGCCTGTTTGTTTATTTCATGAATGGTTCCGGAGAGTGCGTTGACCAGGGTTTTTCTTCGCTGTCCAAAGGCAGCATTGACGATACGTTTGAGTTTGCGCTTATCATGTGCCCGTACCAGCCGTACCCGTTCCGGAAGGGGGGAAAAAGTAATCCTGACAACCATGGAGTCCACTTTGGGCCGTGGATGAAACTCTTCCGGCTTGACCAGCAATAGGGGGGTGATCTCTGCACAGCTTGCCAGCAATACGGTCGGTGCGCCGTAGGTCTTGGTTCCCGGTTCTGCCATCAGTCGTTCCGCCACCTCCCGTTGAATCATAATCACCGCAAAATCCATGCAGCTGCTCCACGCTATCAGGCGAAAGAGAAAAGGAGAGGAAATCGAATAGGGCAGGTTGGCAACGATTTTAAGCGGTGTGCCTATTGATCTGTGGAGCTCGGCCAGGTCGGTTTTGAGAATATCCTGATGGCGCAGGGTAACGTTGTTCGGGAGGGTTCCCTGCTCCTGATGCATCCTGATGATGCCGGCGTCCGCTTCAATACCGATGACTCTGGCCGAGCGATGTGCCAAAGGGAGTGTCAGAGCGCCAAGGCCAACACCGACTTCCACCACCGTATCATCGGGACTGAGTCCGGCGAGGTCGGCAATCCGTTCGGCTGTATGTTTGTGGACCAGAAAATTCTGGCCTAGTTTCTTCGTAGGAGCAAGGCCTTCTTTTTTCAGGGTTTTTCTGGTTTGTTGATAGGTCATATGTCAAGGCTTGGTTATGCTCGCCACTTCCCTGAAGAAAACTACGGGGGGCAGGGGTCTGGCTAGTTGAGCGGTGAGCGGGAATATGCATCAGCATCGGGTTGTACCGTTTGACCGTTCAGGAAGTGATAGTAGCCGGCAAGGCCAATCATCGCTGCGTTATCGGTACAGTAATGCGGCCTCGGTATGAAAAGGTCGATCCCCGCATGGGCGCAGTGTTGCTGCATTGTCTCTCTCAGCCTGGCGTTGGAAGCGACGCCGCCGCCCATGACTACCCGTTGATGCCGGTTTTGTTTGGCGGCGGCAATGGTTTTGGTCACAAGCACTTCAACAACCGCTTCTTGAAAAGAGGCACACACGTCGGCAATATCAACCTCTTGCTGTTTTTGTCTGCAGGTGTGGACGTAATTCATAACAGATGTTTTGAGGCCGCTAAAGCTGAAATCCAGACTGTTCTTGTCAAGCCAGGCCCGGGGAAAGGCTATCGCCGCTCGATCACCGGCACCTGCCTCCCGGCTGATCACCGGTCCACCGGGATAACCCAGGCCGAGCAGTTTGGCCACCTTGTCAAACGCCTCTCCGGCCGCATCATCTCTGGTACGACCAAGCCGTGTGTAGGAAACGAAACTATCCACGGAAAACAGGGAGGTGTTGCCCCCGGAAACAATCAGGGCGGTGAATGGAAAGGACGGCCGGCGCTCCTCAAGCATACACGACATCAGGTGTCCGGCCATGTGATCAACCCCTACGCAGGGGATGTCTTGTACCATTGCCAGCGACTTGGCAAAGGTAAACCCTACCAGCAGCGAGCCCACTAGACCGGGGCCCTGAGTGGCACTGATCAGTTCGACCTGAGGCAGCTCAACCCGGGCTTCTGTCAACGCTTCCTTGACTACTGGCCAGATCATTTCAATATGGCAACGTGAGGCCAGTTCCGGAACAATTCCGCCAAATCGGGCATGGACTGTGTTTTGTGAGCTGACGATGCTGGCTAAAACTGTATTCTTTTCTCCATCAACGACAGCGGCGGCTGTATCATCGCAGGAGCTTTCTATGGCGAGAATGAGCATAGGTTGCTGGAGCAGTTGCAATCAGAGCAATTCAGTGGTATCTCTGGTTTGAGGTATCGGATAATTTTTTTTGTGGATATACTACTCGATGAATCAAGAAATAGCCAGTTCCCCTGACAGTGAAAGCAGACTGATTGACATGTTTTCACGCTCCATTTCCTACCTGAGGCTCAGTCTGACCGATCGTTGTAACCTGCGCTGCATGTACTGCGTCACTGAAAAAGATGCCGTGAATGGACCGACGAAGCTGCAACACGACGACCTGCTGACCTACGAAGAGCTGCTGCGGTTTGTACGGGTGGCTGTATCCATGGGTATTACCAAGGTCAGACTCACCGGTGGAGAGCCGCTGGTGCGCAGAAATGTCCTCGGATTTATTCGCGATATGGCTGCCATCGAACAGCTGACCGACATCCGGTTAACCACCAACGGTGTGCTCTTGGCCCGTTACGCCGAGGAACTTCTTGCTGCCGGCATCACCAAGGTCAATGTCAGTCTGGATACGCTGAAACCGGAGCGGTTCGCCTCCATCACCGGCGTGGACTGCTTTGAGACCGTGTGGAAGGGGTTGCAGCGAGCGCTGGAAATAGGTTTTCAACCGGTGAAGGTCAATGTTGTCGCCATGCGCCATATCAACGACGACGAAATCGGTGACTTTGTTCGCCTGTCGCAGACCATGCCCCTGCAGATACGGTTTATCGAGTTTATGCCTATAGGCGAGTCGAGCCGGTGGAATGATGAAACCTTTATCTCAACCGATGAGATCAAACAGCGGTTGGAAGCCTATGGCGAACTGATTGCCGAACCTCGTCAGTTGGCAGACGGCCCTGCCCAGGTCTTCCATGTTGGCGCCGATTCCGTCGGCTCGATCGGTTTCATCAGCCCCATGTCCCACCATTTCTGTGACCAGTGCAATCGCCTGCGTCTTACTTCGGCCGGAGGCCTCCGGTCATGTCTGCTCCATGATGAAGAAGTGGATCTCCGTACCATTCTGCGCCACGGAGGGAGTGATGCCGATATCCGCCAGGCCATCGTACAGGCTGTTCGCAATAAACCGCAGGGGCACCAGCTGGAGCAGCGGCTCAAAAATTCGGGCAATAGTTGTCATGGACAAATGTCCCGCATTGGCGGATGAGGCGTTACGGGTGACCGTTGGTTTCCAACCACTGTTCGAGCCTGTCGAATGCCTCTCGGATTTCTTTGATTTCCCCGCCAAAGGATAGCCGCAGGTGCCCCTCACCACCTGGACCGTAAGAACTGCCTGGTACAGTAATGATTCCGGCCTGATCAACAAGGCGGTCTGCGACCTGCTGGGAAGGGGCCGTGGTGAAGTGATACCTGGCCATTACGTAAAATGCACCTTGGGGTTCAATGTAGCTGAAATCAGGGGAGAGACGGTCCAACCGTTGGCAGCAGAATGTTTTTCGTCGGGCCAACTCCCTGCAGCATGCTTCCACCCATTGCTGATCGCCTTCCAGAGCCGCTAAAGCAGCATATTGCGAAGGGGTTGGGGCGCAGATGGTGGTCGCATCATGCACTTTGCTGATGTGTTCCATCCACTGGACGTCGGCTGCTACCCAGCCAATTCGCCAACCGGTGAGGCAGTATTTCTTCGAGAGCGAGCCAATGGTGATGACATGCTTTCTATAAGCGGCGTTGCCAAGTGGATTGAGTGTTTTCTCCCCGCTGTAGACAATGTAGTCATAAGCTTCATCGATGATGACGACCAGGCCGTGGACAATGGCAAGCTCGCACAGGGCGCGTACCTGCTCATCTGTATACACGTTCCCTGTGGGATTGCCGGGGTTACAGATGAGGATGGCTGTCGAACGGGGGGTGATGGACTGAGCGAGTCGTTCCAGGTCCAGTTCCCATTGCTCATTCAGAGGGACACCCACCGGAGTGGCCCCTGCCAATTGGACCTGTTCAAAGTAGGATGCATAGGTAGGTGAGGGAAGGAGCACTTCGTCACCAGGATCTGCTACAGTCAATACTGTCGCCAACAGTGCTTCCATGCCGCCGACAGTAATGCACAATTCACTCTTCGGATTGACAGGAACCTCTTTTTCCTGGAGCAGGTAATCACTTATTCGTTGGCGTAACTCGGGCAGCCCGTTTTGCAGGGTGTACCTGTTGATGCCGGGATCACACTTCACCAGACGGGCTATTGTTTCCGTTACATGCGCGGGTGGGGGAAACCCCGGTAATCCCTGTCCCAGGGAAACGCACCCTGTTTGCTGGGCAGCCCGTTGGGACATCAGTTTGGTGGCCGAGGGCGCAATGTGCCTGGTTCTCCTACTCGGCCGGCAGATACGGGTGGACATGACTTTACTTAACCGAAAGTGGAGGCCGAACCCCTATCAGGAAAAATTTTTCCAGGGTTCAGTATATTGTTGGGGTCAAAGAGTGCTTTTATGTCGCGTTGCAGGTCGATGCTGACAGGTTCAAGCTCCATGGGGAGGAAGGCTTTTTTTGCCAGACCAATACCATGTTCTCCAGAGATGGTGCCTTTCATTTCAAGACAGGAGGTAAGCAGCTCGCGAACCGCCGCCGTCGCCTTGATCCGGTCAGCATCATTGTGTGCGGTTACGCTCAGGTGGATATTGCCGTCCCCGGCATGGCCAAAAGCAAATATCTCTACCCCGTGTCGCTGTTCAAATCGAGGAAGAGCTTCTACCAGTTCAGCAATTCTGCTGATGGGGACAGCCACGTCCTCAGGCATGTAGACGGTTGCATAATCGTGGATGCGAAGGCTGACCTGGCGGCGAACTTCCCAGATGTTCTGCCGCTGGGCTTCGTCATCGGCAGCGAGAACAGCAGTCGCTCCACCCGCCCTGACCAGGGTACGAATGGTTTCCCGTTCCCCTGTGATCAGCTCCGCCGGTCCGTCAAGTTCAATGATGAGCACTGAAGGCATCGTACCGGGCAGCGGGAAGGGGAGCAGATCACCCACCAGTTCAAGGCATCGATAATCAAGAAACTCGATAGCGCACGGGAGGTGACCGGCCGACATGATGGCGGTGACGCTCTGCATGGCATCGGTCATGCTGGCGAAGACGCACATCAGGCTCGTTACGGCTGGTGGTTTGGGGATGAGCTTCAGCCACAGACTGGTGATAATGGCCAGCGTTCCCTCACTCCCTACAAGCAGGTTGGTCAGATCGTATCCGACAACACCCTTTCTCGTCTGAACTCCGGTAGAAATACGTTCGCCGTTGGCCAGTACCGCTTCAAGGCCAAGGATGTAATCCCTGGTTGTCCCGTATTTGACACAGGCCGGTCCACCTGCATCGGTGGCGGCATTGCCGCCAATGGTGCTCAGGTCCATTCCCGCAGGATCAGGCGGGTAGAACAGGCCATGTGCAGCCGCAGCTTCTTTTACCTGTTGACTGATGACCCCGGCCTCCGCATGGAGTATGCCGTTGACTGGGTCGACCAGCGGGATGTCTGTCAGTTTTTCCAGAGAGAGAACGACCCCGCCCTTATCGGCGAGGCAGCCTCCTGCAAGGCCAGAGCCGGCGCCTCGCGGCGATACCGGAAAATTATGCCGGTTTGCCAGGCGTAGCAGGATCTGGATATCGGTAATGGTACGGGGGCAGACAACCATTTCCGGTACAAACCGCAATTTGGAGGCATCGCCCTGGTACCGTTGTTCGACATGGGTGCCGGTGAAGACGGTCTCCGGTTCCAGGGAGGAAAGTATAGTGTCCTGTAGCTCGGGCGTGAGCGGGGAGTAAGGTGCTGGCATGGGAATCCTACAGAGGTCTATGGAGCCGTTGGTTACTCGTAGCCGAACCCTGGGATATAGAGGCGTTTCTCGACCCAGCGCAAGAGAAAGGAGGCACAGCTGACCAGAGCGAGGTAATAGAGTCCGATAATGAGAAAGACTTCGGTAAAACGAAAATATTCAGTGGCAATGGTTTTCCCCTCGCCGGTAAGTTCCATACAGGTAACTATATAGGCAAGCGAGGAATATTTGATGAGATAGATGATCTCGTTACCACATCCGTGCAGGGCTCTTCGGATGGCCTGGGGAACAATAATCCAGAAAATAGTTTGAAAAGTGGTAAATCCAAGGGCTTGAGCGCCGGCGTACTGACCTCTTTTAATGGAGAGCAGGGCGCCACGGATATATTCTGACTGGTATGCACCGCTACAGAGGATAAAACCTATGACCGCTGCTGCATAGGGAGAAAGGTACAGCCCGATGTTGGGTAGCCCAAAATAGAGAACAAAGAGCTGCACGACAAGCGGGGTGCCGCGAAAAACCGCTGCATACCCGTTAGTGGCCATTCGGGTCGGCCGGTTGCCGAAGGCCCGGAGGCAGCCGGCAAGAATCCCGATCAGAATTCCCCCCAGGGCTGAGGGGACGATCAGGGTCACGCTCGTGAGCAGTCCGCGGTTAAGGCTGGTCAACAGCTCCTGGTAAAACGGTGAGAATTCCACGCCTACTGTTCTCCGGTGGAGAGTTCGTTGAGCCGGTCGCAAAATCCACGGGTTTTATTGTTCCTGCCCGGTGCAAGCAGTTCAGCAGGCGCACCAGCCTCAACAATTCTGCCGTTTTCCATAAAAAGAATGTTATCGGCCAGGGTGGAGATCAGGCTTATCTGGTGGGTAGCCATGATCATGGTCATGCCTTTGGCTGCTAACTCCTTGATTACAGTAATTACCTCACCGATCAGGTCCGGATCCAGCGCAGAGGTAGGCTCGTCTAGCAGTAATATCTTGGGATCCATGGCCAGGGCCCTGGCGATGGCCACCCGTTGTTTCTGTCCGCCGGAGAGTTGAGCCGGGTAGAGGTTGCCTTTTTCGCCAAGGCCTACCTGCTTTAATTCCTTCCACGCGCGTTTTTCAGCTTCCTGACGATCAAGCTTTCTTACTTTGCGTAAGGCAATGGTGATATTTTTAACTGCTGTGAGGTGGTCAAACAGGTTGAACTCCTGAAAGATCATGCCGACCTGTTGACGAAGGTGGTAGAGTTCCTGCTTGTTTGTGACATCAACTTGCCGCTGTTCCAGTTCAATGGTGCCTTCATCGGGAAGAACGAGACAGTTGATACACTGGAGCAGAGTGCTTTTCCCGCCACCGGAAGGACCGATGAGGACGATTATCTCCCCTTTGTTGAGTTCGAGGCTCACCCCATCGAGGATGGTGTTGCCGTTATAAATTTTTACGATATTCTCTGCTTTGAGAATAGGCCCATGGGTGGTCATTCTTTCATGCCTTGATGACTGTAGCCGGGAATACGGACAGCCAGATAAAGTTTATTCAATGCGTATACACCTGCCCATGTGAGGATAAAGTAGAGTACACCTGCAGCTATGTACAGTGGAAGGTGCTGATAGGTTCGGGAGGCGACAAACTGTGTCCTGGCCATGATTTCCGGTGCACCAATAACAAAGGCAAGGGCCGAATCCTTGAGAATTATGGAGTATTCGTTGGACCAGGCCGGAATGGACATGCGCAGAATCTGGGGGAGAATGATGGAACGGATGGCCTGTCCGTTGCTCATGCCCAGGGCGCTGGCAGCTTTGAACTGGCCTTTGGGCAGGGCGAGAATGGCTCCTTTGAATATATTGGCCTGATAGGCGCCGGTGGTCATGCCGAGGACGATGGTTACCGAGGTGAAGGCGCTGAACTGAAGATCAAAATAGGAAAACAGACCAAAATAAAACAGGAAAAGCAGGACCAGGACAGGCACGCCACGGAAAAACCACACGTAGGTTCGCAGCAGCAGCTGCAGCGGTTTGTTCCCGTATACCATGCCGACTGCAACGCAGATTCCAACCAGCAGACCTATAAACATGGCCGCAAAGACAATGCCGGCAGTATTCAGCGATCCTTGCAGCAGGTAAGGAAAGGAATCGAGTATGACGGAAATGCTGGCCTGCATAATGAAAAAGTGTAATCGCCAAGTTGGAGTAGAGAGATGAGAATAGCCCGGGCACCGGGCAGCTCAAGGGTGAAGCCGACCCAGCGGTCCACCTTTGAGCGTATGGATCACTGGTTTAATTCATACTTCTGAATCAGTTCGTCCCACAGCGGAGAGGCCATGAGCTTGGCAAGCGCCTTGTTCACTTTTTCAAGCAGCTCGCTGTCCTCTTTGCGGACAGCATAACCGAAATTCTCCTCATGCATGCCAAAGGTGCCTACTATCTGGACATCCTTTTTCGAGACAGCATCATTTGCTGGGGCATCGTCCATTGCTGCGGCCGCAATTCTGCCGTTCAGCACATCTTCCACTGCCAGCGGCGAAGAGCTGTAGTAGCGCAGCTCGAAGTTCCATCCCTGTTTTTCCGCCTCAGCCTTCAGCCATTTGGCTTCAGACGTGCCTTGCTGTACACCGATGATCTTGTTGGTGGTCAACAGCTCTTCAATGGTCAGGGGCGAACCCTTTTTGGTAACCATGACCTGCTTGATCACCCAGTAAGGGATGGTAAAGTTGACTTTTTTTGCGCGTTCCTCGGTAATACTCATACCCGAGGCAATAATATCGATTTTCTTGGTCAGCAGGCTGGTAATGATACCGTCCCATTCAATGGGCTGATGCGTAACCTCCAAGCCTATCTCCTTGGCAATCCAGTCCATTGCCTCTACGTCGAAACCACTGGGCTTGCCGGTTTTATCAATATAGGCAAAAGGGGGAAAGTTTGCGTCAATACCATTGACGATTTTGCCGGCGTCGGCCATGGCAGCGCCACAACAAGCGAGCATGCCGATTGCGGCAAGACAAGCGAGAACTTTTTTCATCATTAGCATCACCTCATAAGCGACTGTATTGGGGGGAGACCATTGCTGTCAGGAGCAAGGTCGCTGCGAATTAACGCCCCTGGTATATTAAAAAAGCTTTGGCGTGTCAACGAGATTAGGGGGGAGTGGTAGCGACAACGACAAAAGCTCTCCGATGAATTATCCCTGTTTGCACTGCTCCAGTTCATCCCAGCGTGCGTACAATTGGTCGACTTCACCCTGGAGCTGCTGTTCCTCTTTCCAGTAGTCTTCGAGCAGTGCGGGGTCTGATGCCGCTTCTGGAGTGGTCATCAAGCGCTGTAATTCTGCTATTCGTTCTTCCCGTTGCCCTATTTCATCTTCCATGGCGTCGTATTCACGCTGATCGAGATAAGAGAGTCGCCCTGCTTTCGGTCTGTCTTTTTTAGCAGGGGAAGCGGGCGAGGCAGCTTTTGCTTTTGTGCCAGCAGACTGCTCAAGGCTCCGGATATCTGCAAGCCATTGTTCGTAATCGGCATAAAAGTGCGCTTCGCCGTGGCCATTGAACCCCAGTACGGCATTGCAGACCCGATCAAGAAGAAATCGATCATGGCTTACCAGGACCAGTGCACCTGGAAATTCGGTCAGGCTTTCCTCCAGTACGTCAAGGGAGGGAATATCAAGATCATTGGTCGGTTCGTCAAGCAGAAGGATGTCGGCAGGCCTGAGCATCAGTCGTGCAATAAGGATTCTTGCCTGCTCGCCCCCGGACAGGCGGTGGACCGGGGTGTCCAGTTGGTCGGGTCGGAAGAGGAAGCGTTTTGCCCAGGAGACCACATGGATACTGCGTTCCTGGTAGGTCACGGAGTCGCCATCCGGTGCGAGCGCCCGGCGCAGGGTGTCGGATTTATCTAGCTGTTCTCTGCGCTGATCAAAGCTGACGATCCGGACGCCATCGGCGGCGGTGATGGTTCCATTGTCAGGAGAGGGCCCCTGGTCCTCTGTAGAGGCTGCGAGCAACTTCATCAAGGTCGATTTACCTGTCCCATTACGGCCAAGGACACCGATACGGGTGCCTGGAGCCAGCACAAGATTCAGGTCATGAAAAAGAGCAATATCGCCAAAACGCTTGCTGATGCCGCTGCAGACCAAGAGTTTTTTGGTTCGCCTGCGGGTGGCGTCAAAGGCTATGCCGACCGCCCCTGAAGCACGGTTGCGGGAGCGTACATCGGACAATTCGTCCTGCAGTCTGCCTGCTTCATCGATCCGGTATTTTGCCTTACTGGTTCGGGCTTTCGGTCCTCTGCGAAGCCATTCCGTTTCTCTTCTGACCTTGTTGGCCAACCGCTCTTCAACCTGCTGCTGCTGATGGAGAAAAGCGGTCTTTTTTTCCAGAAAATGAGAATAGGTGCCGGCTACTTCAAATGCACCTTCAGGATATGCAGGGCTGAGTTCAATCAGACGATTAACGGTATTTTCCAGAAAACGTCTGTCATGGCTGACCATGAGTATGGCTGACGGGCTCTCCGGTAGGTTGGCACGAAGGAGTTTTTCCAACCAGAGGATACCTTCGATGTCCAGGTGATTGGTTGGTTCATCCATGACCAGGACATCCGGGTAAACAACGAGTGCTCGGCAAATGGCAAGCCTTTTCCGCCAGCCGCCGGATAACTTAGCCACAGGGCTGGCGGTATCGGTAAATTCGGCCCTGCTCAGAACAGCATACACCCGGTTGTACTGTTCTGCCTGATCGATATCAAGGTCCTGAACGGCCGGAAGGAGGTTGTCTACACTGTTCAGGTCTTCTCGAAAAGTATCCTCCTGCGCCACGTAACTGAGGCGGGTGTGTTTGGGTACATTGATCTCGCCGCTGTCGCTCTCTGTCAAGCCGCATATGATTTTTAGCAAGGTGGATTTACCAGAACCGTTGGGGCCGATCAGGCCGGCACGGTCACCCGGGTGAAGGTTAAGGGATATATTGGAAAAAAGGGTTTGCGCACCAAAGGCTTTACTCAGGCCTTTGCAACTGACAAGTGGCACCATGGGGTATCTTTTGATGTTGAAGAAACACTGCGGTGGAGACATCGTGAGCGCTGTGGCGCTCACTGCTGCCGGGCACCACAGCAGGAGTGTGATTGCTGCAGGAGGACAGGGGCGTGATTAGAATTCGCCCCGGTTGAAATCAATATTGTCTGCGCGGGGATAGGATCCCAACCATTCAAAGTAGGCACAGATCTGCTTGAGGATGTTGCATGCTTCATGGATAACCGGGTCGTCCATATGGCCGATCATATCGAGAAAGAAAAGATATTTCCATTGTTTGCCCTTGGTAGGGCGTGACTCAATCTTTGCCAGGTCTATATTCTTGGCAGAGAGAATAGTCAGAATTTCGTTGAGCGCTCCCGGACGGTTGATGAGGCCGAGAAGGACGGAGGTTTTATCAATCCCGCTTTTCTGTGGCGACTGCTTGCCAAGTACTAGAAACCTGGTTGTGTTTCCCTGGTAGTCTTCAATGCCTTTTACCACCACCTGCAGATCGTATTCCGTTACCGCCAAGTTACTGGAAATGGCGCCAACATTGGGGTTGTTAGCGGCCATCTGGGCCGCAGCCCCAGTTGAAAAAACTGGTAGGGTTGGGGTTGAGGGTAAGTTCTTTCGCAGCCATTCCCGACACTGGGCCAACCCCTGGGCATGAGAGGCCACCGTCTGGATATCTTCCATGTTGCCTGACCTACAGACCAGGTTATGCGTGATGGGCAGTTGGATTTCCCCGCAAATCTGCACTTTATACTGGAGAAAGGAGTCAAGGCAGGAAGTGACCGCCCCTTCGATGGAATTTTCTACCGGAACGATACCAAACTGGACCCGTTCCTTTTCCACTTCCTGAAAGATTTCCACAATGGATTCCAGTGGTCGATACGCCGCAGATTGACCGAAATAACTCACTCCAGCCTGGTGGGTGAACGTTGCCTCGGGACCGAGGTAGGCGACAATGGCTTTTCGCTGGGAGAGTCGACAGGTGGTGATTATTTCATGAAAAATGGAATGAAGGGCCTTGTAGGGAAAAACGTCCTGGTTGTATTTTTTAAGCCGGTTATAAATTTCCAGCTCCCGTTGCGGATCCCATTTTGCTCGGTTGGTTTCACTTTTCAATTTTCCGATGGTGCGGGCAAGGTCCAACCGCTCTTTGAGCAATTCAAGGATGGTGTCGTCAATTGCATCTATGCGGTTTCTAACCTGCGTGATATTTACTTTCTGGGACATTTTTTTCTTCAGCAGTGAAAAGAGATAAACAACCGAGTGCGTTGTCATGCGGATGAGAGGGAATGTATCCTCTGCATCCGAATAGATGAATGGTAAAGACTAAAGTATTTACCTGTGGTTGAAAAGAAAAAACTGAAAATGGTTGCAGGGGGGGATAATTTCATTCATTATCCAGGTACTGTTGTCCCGAGGGGCTCCGCTGAGGGACAGTTCTCGCGGATATTGCATTGCGATCACCTCTTAGACCATTTTATGTGAGGGAAACTGATTGGACCACCTTCAAGAGAAGCTCGACCGGTTAAAGAACGTCCTGCTTGGTTATGGGCGAGTTGGTGTGGCATTTTCGGGAGGATCGGACAGCTCATTGCTCTTGAAATGCGCACTCGACACGCTTGGTGCCGGCAATGTCCTTGCCCTTTTCGGGTCTTCGGTACTGCTGACGGACAAGGAAATCGCTCGCGCCAAAGAGTGGCTGGAGGCCAACGGTTATTCTCGGGGGGTGGATATTCACGTGATCGCGTTGCAGCCCTTGGGCTGGAAAGAGTTCGTCTCTAACTCCGAAGAGCGATGTTATCAGTGTAAGTTGCGGATTTACAAGCGATTTAAAGAAGAAATGGAGAAAAAGGATTTTTTCCTTCTTCTGGATGGAACGAATACTGATGATCTCAAGAGTAGCCGTCCCGGACTGCGCGCCATTCATGAGTTGGGAGTGAAGATACCCCTTGTGGAGGCCGGCTTGAATAAGGCTGATGTCAGGGCATGCAGCAGACATCTCGGGTTGACCAATTGGGATCTCCCTTCAGCCTCCTGTCTGGCGACGCGTATACCGCACGGTCTGTCGATAAACGAAGAACGATTACAGCAAATTTCGTTCTGGGAAAGTGAATTATCCCGTTTTGGTTTCCAGGGATGCCGGGTACGTCTGGACAGGCAGAGTACGGATGTCGTCTATGTACAACTGGCCGAGGCTGACCTGGCAAAAGCCATCACCCCAGATATCAGGGTGGCAGTATTGCGTTTCTTTTCCAATAACGGAGTGCAGAAAGTCTACCTGGATTTGGAAGGAAGGTAAGGACGAACTGTGGGTGGACATGGCGGAAAGCCTGTTCCGTTGGGCATTCAAGGGCGTAAAAAACAATTTTTTTTCTTTGACAAAGAAATAAAATTTTATTTTACTTCCACCGTCTTCGCTGGTGCCCGTTCAGGAATAAACTTGAACGTAGAGGCAGTGTCAAAATCTTTGGGAGGGAAGAATGAATAAAAAGGAACTCGTAGAATCCATGGCTGGAGCAGCAGATATAAGCAAGGCCGCTGCAGAAAAAGCATTAAACGGAATGCTCATGTCGATCACAGATGCTCTCGCCAAAGGAGACAAGGTAACGCTTGTTGGGTTTGGAACATTCTCCACGGTCAACCGTTCTGCTCGCAAGGCAAAAAATCCCCGCACCGGCGACATGATCAGTATCCCCGCAAAGACAGTAGCAAAGTTCAAACCGGGCAGCAAACTTGCTGACGCTGTGGAATAAGCAGCGAGATATTCCGCTCTTTCTTTAGCAGTCCCACGCTGTGTGGACTGTGTTACTATATACTCCCTAATTACAGGTCGGGAAGTGGCTCAGTCTGGTAGAGCACAGCGTTCGGGACGCTGGGGTCGGAGGTTCGAATCCTCTCTTCCCGACCAAAAAATACAATAAAGGCCGGTTAAGCTCACAGCTTAACCGGCCTTTATTGTATTTTTCATGTAAAAAAATCTGAGTATACACTCCCTGTTTGTTTCAATCCTACCCCAGCATCTTCTGTATCATCCGGACCGCCAGGAGAATGAGCGTGCCGCCAAGAAATTTTCGTACGGTAGTTGGATGCATATTCTTCTGCATCACCATTGTTCCCAGATACCCACCGCCCCATGCTGCCGCTCCAGTAAAGAAAAGAATCTGCCAACTGACAGACCCCATGGCAGCGTAGGCGAGAAAGGCGGTAAATGAGGAGAAGGGCACAGCAAAGGCTGTGACCGTGGCTACTTTTTTAGGGTTGAACCCCTGAAGGATCATGAGCGGAGAGATCAATCCGCCTCCTCCCACACCCAGCAGGCCAGAGAGAAAACCCGAGCCGACTCCGACCAGCAGTGGTCCTGTAACGGGTCTGTCTTCTCGGTACTGGTGCTTGAATTTCGCACCGTTGAAAAACAAGATCATGAGCCCGGAAAAGGTGAGAAAGGCGATAAATGCATACATCACGTACCTGGTCGGAATGTGGATACCCACCCAGGCGCCTACCGGAGCAACCAGGATGGAAGCTATGATGATAGGAACACCAAGGCGGTACTCAAGCCGCTTCTGCCGGATATTGGACCATGTTGCCCCCGCCATACTGACGCTGTTAACAAATAGCCCTACTGATCTTGCCTGAACAAAAGGCAAACCTAACCAGGTAAGTGCCGGTATGAGCACCATTGCAGATCCGACCCCACCCAGAGCAAAAATAAAACTCAGGGCAAAAGACATGCCGCTGATGACAAGCAGTGATGATTCCATGCATAAACCCTTATTATGCAGACATTTTTGCAAGTGGGCCAGGCTTGAAGGCGCCAACCATTTCTTCCATGGTGGCCGTCAGGCACTTTACATCCTCAAAGCCGCTTGCGCGGAGGTAGGTGTAGGCGACAGCACCGCGAAAAATGGAGGAACAGAAGGGGACGATACACTTGTCTTTCGGGAGTTCATCCAGCCTGTCGGGCAATTCATGAAGGGGAATGTGGGTGGTAAAAGGTATGGTCAGATGGGCAGTTTCCTTGTCTGTTCGGACATCCAAGAGTAGAAAATGATCGTTTTTCATGTTGTTGCGCATTTCGTCTACGCTCATGGAGTGTTTGCCTTTTCCAAGGAAATCGAAATTCATTTCCGCGAGTGCCTGGTCGAGTGATTTCATAATTGTTCCTTTGGTGTTTATTTTTCTATGAGCCTATTACATATACATTCCACAAGCGCATTGTTGACGCGCTGAGAAAGGATATTTTTTCCCCATCCGTTTTTCAGCCGTTTACGCCAGTGCTTGGATGCCATACCGGTTGAGGACCTGCTTTACCTCCCGCGGAATCAGGCATCGATGTTGTCACCCGGCGTGAAGAGTGTTTACAGCTGTTGTGACGCCGAGAAAAAGAATGGCTATTTATGGTGTGCAGAGTGAGCGTGGATTATTCTCTTTTTCGTACATGGCAGACACCGGTGACGGTGTTTTGGACATGAGGGAAATATTTTTTCCGTAAACGAAGTGCAACATTGACAAGCGCTATAAGTACAGGCACTTCTACCAGAGGACCAATGACCGCGGCAAATGCTACGCCGGAGTCGATGCCAAAAACCGCAATAGCCACGGCAATAGCCAATTCGAAATTGTTTGATGCTGCCGTGAAGCTGAGAGTAGTGGTCTGTTCGTAGGTTGCGCCGACCTTCATTGACAGGAAAAAAGAGACCATAAACATGACCAGGAAATAGATGGTCAGCGGTACAGCAATGCGTAGGACGTCAAGTGGGAGCTGGACAATATATTCTCCTTTGAGAGAGAACATGACGAAGATAGTAAAGAGCAGGAATATGAGGGTCAACGGCGAAATCTTCGGTATAAAAATTGTCTCGTACCACTCCTTGCCCTTGCGCTGAATGCCGATAAAACGGGTTATCATGCCGGCAAGAAACGGTATTCCCAGGTATATAAATACCGATTTGGCAATGTCACCGATCGAGATATCAACAACAGCACCTGCCAGACCAAACCATGATGGGACAACGGTGATGAAAATCCAGGCATAAAGGGAAAAAAAGAGGACCTGAAAAAGTGAGTTAAACGCAACGAGCCCTGCACAGTACTCGGTGTCGCCATCTGCCAAATCGTTCCAGACAATGACCATGGCAATGCAGCGAGCCAGACCGATAAGGATCAGACCGACCATGTATTCATGGTGGCCGGAGAGAAAAGTTATGGCCAACAGAAACATCAGCACAGGGCCGATAATCCAGTTCTGGGCCAGTGAAAGCATGAGGACTTTGGTATTTCTGAATACCTGGCCCAGTTCTTCGTACCTCACTTTTGCCAGTGGCGGGTACATCATCATGATGAGGCCGATGGCAATGGGAATGTTGGTGGTGCCGACCTGAAAGGTATTGATGATTGCATGTATCGGTGGGTAAAGGTAACCGGCCATAACGCCGGCAAACATGGCCAGGAAAATCCAAAGAGTGAGGTATCGGTCGAGAAACGACAGCTGTTTTCTGTTTTTCATGGTGATTGTCGCTGTTGATGCGTTGTCTTTTGACATGGTATGTTGTCTTTGGTGGAGAGAAATTTGAGGCACCGCTCTTGGTCTTGCTGGGCGTTCTCCAGTCTGGAACAGTGTTTCTTGAGAGCATGAAGGATTGCCGAGCCCAGTTTCTGGTCCTCTACAACCCGGTAATACATCCAGGTCCCGCGTCTTTCCCCGTCGACGAATCCGGCGTTGCGAAGAAGTGCAAGATGCCGTGATGCGGTTGATTGAGGAATCTGCATGGATTCCATCAGGTCGCAGACGCATAGCTCTCCATTGTTCAGGAGGAGCAGAAGTATGCGTAACCTGGTGCTGTCGGAGAGTGCCTTGAATAGCTGAATCTCATTTTGCATGGGATCTTTCCTGTTCCGCAGGGAAGCGTATTGAATATCCTCAAGGAGTTGTTTCACTGTATCCGCATATCCGGATGAATATCTAATGTGTGTATATCCGGATATGCGGATATGGTGCAAGTGTTTTTTTATTTTTCTGTTGGCTGTGCCTTCAACGACCCAGGAGAAGACCCAGGTCGGTCAGAGCAGCAACAGCTACGCCGGGACCCTGTGAGTGGTAGCTTGCAGTTTTCGGATTCTCCTGGATCAGAGGCATCGCCTGGCAGGGCATCGTCAAAGACGGCGATTTCAGCTGTGGACAATCCCTGCATAATGCGTGGTCAGGAGGAAGGGAAATTGACGTAGCGGTGCAGGTTGGCAAAAAAGAGATGCGTACCAAGCAGTATGCTTATTGTGTTGATGAGCGCCCCGGTATTGTCCACTGATTCCTCTACCGAAAGGGATTGCGCGCAAGGAGAAGAAATGGTTTCACCCCGTTGATGAGAATTGGATAAGCTGACGTGGTGATTGCCGGAAAGCCCAGCTCGGATTTGCAGCACCTGCATCATTACGGAAAACCCCTTTCCATCGGTTCGGATCAACAGAGTGCTGGTCAATGAAGACCATCCCCGTTAGGATGCTTCAGGTCAGGGGGATTACGGAGCTCAGTTCAAGTGCAGAGTAAATGTAAACGGTACCATGAAATCAGCCAAAGTGAAGAGGGCGGAGGTAAATGGGGCGTTGGTTTGCCGGAGGATACGCCGTGCTGAATATTGCACAGAAGTCCCTGATTGTGAACCTTATTGTGCGGCTACAGGGTGATGCGTAACGGTGAAGATTGCTGAAAAAATTGAAATTCTGGCAGATGCCGCCAAATACGATGCTTCCTGCTCTTCCAGTGGAGAGGGGAGAAAGGCTGTACCCGGCGAGATAGGCCATGGCTCCATTCGCGGTATCTGTCATAGCTGGGCAGCTGATGGACGCTGTATTTCTCTGCTGAAAATTTTACTGTCCAACGACTGTATCTATGATTGCGGTTACTGTCCCAGTCGCCGATCCAACAATCGCGAACGCGCAACCTTTACAGCCCAGGAGTTGGTTGACCTCACGATTAATTTTTATCTCCGCAACTATATTGAAGGATTGTTTCTCAGTTCAGCCATCTACGGCTCACCGGATACTACCATGGCCGATATGGTTGAAGTGTGCAGAATCCTGCGTACTGAGCACAAGTTTAACGGCTATATCCATCTTAAAATTATTCCTGGGAGCTCGGCAGATCTTATTCATGAGGCGGGATTGCTCGCCGACAGGATGAGCGTCAATATTGAGCTGCCTTCAGAGTCTTCTCTGCAACAGCTGGCTCCGCAAAAGTCGAAAAAGAAGATATTTCTTCCCATGCAGCAAATTGGTGAGCAGCATCAAGGCTTTCAAAAGGAGAGGAGAAAGAACAGAAAGGCGCCCCGCTTTTGTCCGGCAGGTCAGACAACCCAGATGATCGTTGGTGCATCAACGGAAAATGACCTCCAAATTCTCCATCTCACCGAAAATTTATACCGGAAGATGGCATTGAAACGGGTCTACTATTCCGCGTATATACCTGTCAATGACAACCCACTTCTCCCTGCACTCTCGTCTCCACCGCCGTTGGTGCGCGAACATCGTCTCTACCAGGCCGATTGGCTGCTCAGGTTTTACTCGTTTCAGGCCCACGAAATCCTCTCGCCCTCCTTTCCGAACCTTGATGAAAACCTTGATCCTAAGGCATCCTGGGCGCTGCGTAACTTTGACCATTTTCCCATTGATATTAACCGGGCAAGCTATGAGGAACTCCTTCGCATTCCCGGTGTGGGACTCCTTTCAGCAAATAGAATCATCAACACCCGCAGGATAAGCGCTATCCGGGAGCAGGATTTGAAAAAAATCGGGATGGTACTGAAACGAGCCCGGCACTTTATCACCATAGGTGGAAAATACCTTGGGGATGCATCATATTCCTATCACCACATAGTCAGCGCGCTGTGCAAGGCGGAGCCATCCAAAGCCAAACAATTGCAGCTCCAGTCTCGCCAGTTACGCCTTTTTTAACGTGAACACCGTTGTCTTTCTTCACGATGGGTCATTTGAAGGTCTGCTGACCGCTGTAGCCCGTGCAATTAAATCAGATCAATCCGTTCAGGCCATTTACAGCCGCAACAGCCATAATCCGAAACTTTTTGAGACGGTCGTTGAGGTGACGACCGATTCTGAGCAGGCCTTTCGACTGTTCGATTATCTGAAAAGGGTAAGAGGAAAAGCTCTGCGATTTGCCATTGACGGCTATTTCAGTGAGAAGCCGGAAATCGGATGGCATCTGTATCAGATGGTGGGTGAATGTCTTACCCACGGAACCAAGGCAACGGAGTTCTATACCAATGACTCCATTCGATTTCTCCATGCAGTTTCACAACAGGTGCAGGTTGAGGCGGATCGCTACACCGGGCTTATTCGTTTTCGCATGCTCGAGGATAAACTCCAGTATGCGCCCTTTGCGCCGAATCACATGATTATCGGTTACCTTGCCCAACATTTCAAAAAACGGTTCAACAGTAGACGGTGGATTCTGCATGACCTTCGTCGGAATTTTGCTCTGTACTGGGACACGACATCATTGCAGACAGTAGAGGTAGACCAGGAGTTTACTGATCATGTGTGCCGATATGGCGAGGTTCCCGAGCATCAGCTACACCATGAGGAACGTTACTACCAGGATTTATGGAGGAGGTATCATACCCGGATAGCCATTGCAAACAGGTCGAATCCCCGCTTACAAGCTCGGTTTATGCCTCAACGGTATTGGAAATACCTCGTTGAAACAAGATGATGTCCTGGCGATTGAGCTGCTCGTGACCTACAGACCAAGGGTATAAACACAATTATTGTTCCCGCGTCGCCTCGCTCAGGAACCTGTCGACAGCTTTGCCCGCCTGCACCCCTGAAAAGAGCGCCCATTGGATGGCCGGGAGGCTGCCGAATTCACCGCAGACAAAACGCCCCTTTTCCACCTGAGTGACCGCCTGATGCGGGTCAGCGGTAGGCGGTTTCTGCGTGGGGAGGGCGTGGAGAATCCGGTAGGTCGCCAGATGTTGCCACTCGGCCGTTTCTGGCCCAAACCATTGTCTCAGCTGTTTTTCAACCTCGCCCAAGAGTGTTTTTTCTTCGGTGGTTGTATTCTCCAGAACCACTACGCTGAACAGTGACTGCCCCTGGGGGGCATAGGCCGGCGAAACCATGCTGGGGATGGCTATGTTGTTGATAGGACCATCGCCGTTGCCGTTGAGGAGAAGGTACGCAGAGTGCCACGGTTTTTTTTCCGCGGCAAAATAGAAACAGGTTTCTCCAACCGACGAGCGTGTATACGGTCTATCGAGGAGTCTGGCGGTTTCAGGTCCCTCGGTTGCAAGGACAATGGCTTGGGCCGAGCAGACAGTGCCATCCTGCAGCATAACCCTGTCGTCCTCAATGCGCTTAACCCTGCTGTTGGTTCGCACGGTTTCAGGAGGCAGCATCGACGCTATCTGTCGAGGAATCTGTTCCATGCCGTGCAAGGGCAAGGCGGCATTGCCTCCAGCGAACATTTTGAGAACATAAAGAAATACATGATGCGAGGTGTCGAGCTTCCGCTCAAGGCAGGCGCCACCAAAGAATGGAACAAAAAAACGATCGATCATCCGATCGGAAAAACCATAATGGCGCAGAAAGTCCATGGTGGTGGTCTCCGGCTCTCTGAACAGGTCCTCCAGGGAGCTTTTCATCACCTTGCGGGCCAGCTTGACCAGTCGCAGACGGTCGCTCATGCTACCGATGGGTGCGCTGAGAGTTTTCAGTATTTCCGCTGGACGCCGTAAAGGGTCTGCAACAGTATGAAACGTTGAGCCTATCCTGATGCGGGTGCCTGGCGCAAAGGACTGTAGCGACAGGCGAGCATAATCAAGGAGTTGCTGTGCCGCCGGATAGGCTGTCTGCAGGACCTGAAAGCCTCTGTCCAGCAGGTAGCCGTCACGGTTGTCCGTTTTCAGTCTTCCTCCTACACGCTCCGAGGCCTCCAGTATGCGGCACTGCCTTCCTTTGCTGGTGAGTTCGTGAGCGCAGGTTAACCCGGCTATTCCACCGCCAACTATGACTACCTCCGTCTCCGATTGCCTCATGTACGCCTCCTGTTTGCATCCTCCGGTTGTATATACACCCTTAAGTGCAGTGCCTATACTGTGCAACCCGAATAAATGAGAGTATTGGTTATCTATCTATCCAGAATGTGTTCTTATTGTTGATGAAGCGGTAAGTGGTTATCATTTCCAGCTATAAAAGGGGGTTGTTTCCCTGCCGATTGCTGATCGGGCGGTATCTGCCCTGGGGGCTCTACAACCAAGGACAATACACTATATGCGAAATGTTCGACTTGGCCTCTGCTGTATGTTTCGTAACATTCCTATACGTTTTAAAGTGCGGCAGGCTCGATATATCACACAATGTGATCCCTCTCGACGGCTGGAATTGCTGTCAGAGACGGTAATGGCTAATTCTCAGGCACTCCTTGAAGCTGTGCACGCCTGTCACGATCTGAACATTGGCAGTTTTCGGATCAACAGTCGCTTTTTTCCCCTTATCACCCATCCGGATGTTGGCTATGCGGTGCATGACCTGCCGGACTGGAAAGCTATTTTGCATACGCTGGGTGAAGTGAAACAATTTTGTGCGCAACAGGACATACGGTTAACCTTTCACCCCGATCAATTTATTCTCCTCTCCTCACCAAACAAGGAAATTGTTGAACGGTCCATTGCTGATCTCCTGTACCATGACCACCTTGCAGAGACTGTAGGAGCGGACGTTATAAATATTCACGGAGGGGGAGGGTATGGAGATAAAAAGGCGGCGCTTAATCGGCTCATGCGGGAGGTCGCATCACTTCCTGCCTCTGTCCAGCGACGATTGACCCTGGAAAATGATGACCGGGTATACACCCCCGAAGATTTGCTGCCTGTCTGTCGATCCCTGGGCATTCCTTTTGTCTATGATGTGCATCATCACCGTTGTCTCCCGGATACGCTTTCCCTGCAAGAGGCAACAACCCAGGCGATGCTGACCTGGGATCGGGAACCGCTTTTTCATCTCTCCAGCCCCAAAGACGGTTGGGTGGCAAGTAATCCGCGACCACACCACGATATGATCAATCCTGAAGATTTTCCACGCTTTTGGCAAGACCTGCAAGTGACAGTGGATATCGAAGCGAAAGCAAAGGAAGTTGCCATAGCCAGGCTTGTGCAGGATTTGGAGAAAATGGTTCAGTGAGCAACGATGAATCTATGCAGGGGTGTAGGGGATTGCGGTTGAGCCGGAAGCAGAGTCCATCTCCAATTTTCTCGCACACCAGAGAAAAAGTGGAAAAGAAAATTTGATTTTTTCTAAACATTGTCTATTGTTGTATTTGTATGTAGTCACATCATTAACCTATCAAAAGAGGTGAAACCATGACTGACGAAAGTAAAGAATACCAATCGATGACCAGTGAAGGTGGTGGCTATGAATCAATGGTTTGGATCCGTGATAAGGATGGCAAGGAGTATGCCTGTTACCTGAAAGACGTGAAGGGGATCAAGACCAAGGAAGAGTTAACCGAGGAAGAAAAGGCCAAGTGTATGGATGTCAGCCAGATTGTCGGCACTGAAAGATGGTAGACGCTTTGCGCTACTGGTCGCTGAAACGTATCCACGCCTCGAGTGACCGTCATTGAATTCCACTGCATATCCTTTTCGTCCCGAGATGGGAACAAAGGATATGCAGTCTTACCCTCAAGTTTGCCGCAGTTCGCCTGAGTATTTCACAGGCCCCATCTTGTTTTGAAAGAGATCAGGCACGTTAGCCCCTGAAGATAGACAAGGTCAGCCTCCTGCCAGCGGCAGAAGGGCCACCCACCTGGTAACCGTCTGCAATGAGGGTGCCCCAGGGGCCTTGAGATATGGTCATTGCCCTGCTGTAACAGACCGGCTATGCGGCCGGGTTGCCTTTGAGCCCTATGGAGTCGGCAACTTCCCGCATTCCCATGATAGTGTCGGTGATAAGCTCACTGAGTTCTACTTCCAGCATTTTGGCACCTCGCTCGATAATAGAGCGATCTACTCCTGCCGCAAACCGTTTATCCTTCCATTTCTTTTTTACTGACTTGGCTTTCATGTCCAGCACACTTTTTGAGGGACGAACAAGGGCGGACGTTGCAACCAGTCCTGTCAACTCATCAACGGCATAGAGTACTTTTTCCATTTCGCTTTCCGGCTTGACTTCGGTGCAGATTCCATACCCGTGACTCAGGGCTGCCCGAATATATTCTTCCGGCCAGTCGTGTTTTTTGAGGATTGCTTCTGTCTGCGCGCAGTGTTGATCCGGAAACTGGTCATAGTCCAGGTCGTGTATGAGGCCGACAATGCCCCATTTATCCTCATCAGCTCCTCGTTTACGGGCAAAATAGCGCATGACGCCCTCAACTGCCAGGGCGTGCTTTATCAGGCTTTCCGAAGTGGTATACTGTTGAAGCAGAGCAAATGCTTCTTCTCTGGTAGGTGTACTCGGCATAGTCATCCTCCTGGACTGGGCCATTGGGGTGCAAGCATGGGACGTTTTCATACGGTAGAGGCAATCTCGCCAGCGGTACAAGGTATACCACTTTTTTTAGAGAATGTTCCAGCAATAATCCCGCTCAATCCCGCCCTTTGTGCTGGTCGTATCCACCTCACCGTCAGCAAGGCATTTCCTCAGTTTTTTTGTTTCTGCTGGCCATTGAACAGCACATAGCGGCCAGGGATTGCAAGCATCGATGGATGGAGAAAATGATTTGCAATTGTCTCAATCCTTATTAAACACACGGTTGCCCAGCGGATTGTTCATGGGACCTCCGCTGTTAATGAACTAGGCGGGTGTAATCAATCCTTTGCTGTCCGACACTTGCATCATTGGTGGGGCTCTCTACACACACATGCTGGTCTGAAGAATACATACCCAGTTTGGAGAAAAAAATGGCCACAAAATTAAAACCAGAGGTATCCTTTGACGAATCATTTGCCAAACTTGATATCCGTGTTGGGCGTATTGTTGAAGCGGAAAAGGAGACGCGAACCCATAAACCCACCTACCGGATGGTGGTCGATTTTGGAAAGTATGGCAAGCGGGTCAGCTACGGCCGCTTTACCTGCCATCCGCTTGATGAGGTGATTGACCGGCTGGTTTTGGGGGTGCTCAACTTTGCTCCGCGTCAGATGGGACCGGTTACCTCGGAGGTGCTGATCATTGGCGTGCAATACCCCAAGGCTGAAAGCGGAGAAGCGACCTTTGTCTCTCCTGCGGTACCTGTCAAACTCGGTGGTAAACTTTTCTAACAAGAAATACCTTTTCCCTTTCCCTTGAGCAACAAGGGAGCCATACTACGCTTTCGGAGTAAGGCAGGCCGCATTAGCGGTGGCGACACTATTGCAAGGAGGACAACCTATGCTAAAGGCTGTTGATGCGTTGTTGGCGATGATAGCAGAGAGGGTCTCGCAACAATATAGCGGAGCTGTATTGATCGTTTCGTTTTTTATTATCTTAAACGTAATCAATTACCTGATACATGATCTGCAGGTCTACAGTGTAACCGGGGCGGTCCTCCTGGTTGTCTGGATGCTGCTGGGGATGCGGCTCAATGAGGTCTATCGGCGTAAAAAGTAGTCAGTTAGCGATTGAAGGCATAGAGCAGCAAGCCTATTGAACATCCGCTGATGCCGACTATTTCTCGAAAAACCAATGCCTCCTGTAAAAACACCCAGGCAAAGAACGCCGTGACCACAGGCACAAAGGACATGAACAGAGAAACAGTCATGGTCCCGAGGTGCCGCAGTGCGTATGCGACACACATCAATGCCAGGACATTGACCACCACTCCCTGGTACACGGCTTGCGTCAGTATTTCAGGGATCGGACTATGAACAAGGTGGGTGGGGAGCATGAACCACAGCGGGAAAAAGAGCACAACATTTACCACCGCGACCGTCACTATGGTATCCTGCCAGGTAAACCCCCATAATTTTACCCCGGTCATATGCAGGGTGTATACGGATGCAGCCCCTAACAGGAGAAAAAGACCCAAGAGATGATCCATGGCCAGCAGTTCCCTGCCTGCCATGGTGAGATTGGCCACCAGGATAAGGAGTACTGCCAGCCATCGTTGCAACGATATCTTCTGAGAAAAAACAAACAGGGCGACAACGGCTCCCATGACGGGCAGCATGCCATTCACCAGCACGCCGGCCTGAGCCGCCTTTACTGCCTGCAATCCATAAAAAGAAAAAAGCGTATAGGGAAACCCCACGCCAAGTCCGATAACCAGGTATTGGTAGAGGCTATATTTCTGCCAGCGGTGGCGGAGAATAAGGGGAAGGATGACGAGACCTGCTGTTGTATAGCGTAAAAGCGTTATATCAGCCGGTTGCAGGGTCGTTTGGACACCATGTCTGGAAATGGTAATCCATCCTGACCAGATGAAAACCACCAGCACAGCCGCAGCGTAAGGCATAAATGCATGTCGAAGCGGCAATTGGGCCACGGTGTTCGGTTGGTCAAGGGAGAAAAGGGAGGGCGTCTTGGGCAATTCTGCAGTTTAAGGGTCTTTCTATCCCTTTGATGTGCTGTAATTCATGCGTTAATCGCATTTGCCGCCAAATTTAGCTAGCATTCGCCTGGAGACGGTAGGAGGGACATACTCCTTGATGATTTCCTCCCAGCCGTCTGCACCCACCAGCCCTTTTACCAGGCTGGAACTGACTTCAACCAGATTTCGGGGGGACATCATGAACAGCGTCTGGATGGTGGCATTCATATTGCTGTTTACATAGCGCATGCCGCGTTCGTAGGTATAGTCACCCTCGTTGCGGATCCCGCGGAAAATGTAGTCGGCATTGACGGATTCGGCGTATTTTACCAGGTATTTGTTTTCTATGGTCACTACCTCGACATTTTTTTCATCAATGCAGAGTTCCTTAACCATCTCAACACGTTCGGCAAGGGAAAAAGAGTAGGTTTTATGCGCATTCTGCCCAACAGCTATAAAAAATTTATCGAATAGCCGAATACCCTGTTTGAACATCCAGAGGTGGCCGTTGGTCGGTGGGTCATAACTGCCAGCGTAAATGCCTATCATGACAAATCGATCAGCTGATTATTCCTATGCTGTGAAGCGTTGAACATTCTCCTCGGGGTAGCTGGAAAGCGAACCTACTCAGTGTTGAATCAACTGTCAATCCATAATAGCTCGGATTGACGAGTTCTCCTGCTTTGATTTTTTGACAATCTGCCGGCAACCACGTACAATGGAGTCATTCTGGGGAAAAATATAACTCCCTAGATATTTTCATAAAAAATTATACCAATGAATTTTGGTTATTTCCCGCGCCTGCCAGCAATCCGTCATGACACGACCTGAATATATAAGGGATGAACATCTATGCTTCCTCGATGAACTGATGCAATCCGGCGGTATGACTTCTTTTACCGTCAGTCAAATCCTGATGCATCGATTTCCCCAGCTGAGCTATGAGCAGGTCAATACGACGCTCGCTTTTTGGCTCCTCTCCTATGGTGAGCGTCAAGGGGAGGGGACAGAGTAGGAGAGGGGGCAACAGTGGTAATGCGCACCCGGATAGCGGCATGGTGTTGTTGCCTGCTCGCCCTTTTACCTGGCTGCTCATATGCATGGGACGATACCGTTTTCACGGTAGATGCGGGAGATTTGCTGCGCGTATACCGAAAGGGCGAGGTGGTCAGGGTTGGCCTGTATGGTATACAATGCTTACCGCCTAATGCAATTGCAGGAAAGAGGGCAATGCGGTATACAGCCGGAAAGGCGGAACACCGGCGGGTCAAAATACATCCCTATACCAAGGACAGCCAAGGCCTGGTTTACGCAGTGGTCTACATTCAGGGCAACAACCTTAACGAAAGCCTTCTGCGCCGTGGCTTGGCCTCTGTCGACCGCCAGCAATGCAGAGAAACATTCTGTGCTCGTTGGCTTGCCGATGAAGAGCGCGCGCGAGCACAGCGCAAGGGGATTTGGAACGAATGAGAAAAGTTGTTGTGACGGTGCTGGGGCTTTGTCTGCCTTTGGCCTTTGCTTGCGCACCGATATCTACCGACTCGCCGGAGCAGGATGTGACCCCGGTGGTCACGCTCAGCGAAAAGAAAAAAAACGAACCTCCTGTGATGGCTCCCGAAAAACCGGCCGCGATCAAATCAGTGGAGCCGGCTGTCGAGCCTGTACCTCCCCTGGAAAGTGTAGTTATTGACGGCAAGGAATACATCGTTCCTCCACAGTGGCAGGGGCGCCGGATTGATGCCAAGCCCTTGGCTCCGCCGGCCCTCACCAGGATACCGCTGCGTATGACCTATGAAGGAAGCAGCCTTTACATGCTGGAGGCAGCCAACAAGGCCCTGCAGACTATGGAAGCAGCAGCCGGAGATGATCAGGTCCGTCTGGTCGTTCATTCTGCCTACCGATCGGCGTGGTACCAGCGAAAGATCTTCAAGCGATACCTGAGCCAGGGAAGAACCTTTGATGACATCGTGCGCTATGTCGCTCCTCCCGGTTACTCGGAGCACGCCTTGGGCACAACGGTTGATTTTTATCCGAGTGACTGGCGTTTTGCCCAGACAGCTGCCTATAACTGGCTGAAAAATAACGCCAACCGTTTTCATTTTTATGCCAGCTATCCTCAACACGGCGAACCCGGCCTGCCCTGGGAGGCCTGGCATTGGCGATGGATACCGCCTGAGCAGGACGTCCGGTAGGTCTGTCTGTTGGGCGTTATGTGGTCTGGTGAGAAGGCCTCCGACTCATCCAAAGATTGAGGGGATACCGCGCCAGCAGGGGAAGCTATGGCGGAGCGATAGCTTTGCTTTACCCAGAGTATCCCTGCTCCCGGCTCCATGTGGGGGGGGCGCGACGGCCACCTTTACGTCAGGTGATGATCAACGCTTGACTTCATTTTTGAATTTTCCTATAGATTCCAGAGATGCACGGTATCTGTCCACCGGTAACTTCACCGGTTGAGGCACAGACTGTAGATGCCGCAGGGATAAACTCACATTGTAGGGGCTTCATGACCACACTTGCCCATAAAGCTGCGGAGAATCTTTCCAGGATTCGGGAAGAAAAACCGCTTATTCACAACATTACCAACTATGTGGTAATGAATTACACCGCCAATGTTCTCCTAGCCATGGGGGCTTCACCGGTCATGGCTCATGCAGAGCACGAAGTGGAAGACATGGTCGCTTTTGCCGGTGCCCTGGTACTGAATATCGGAACTTTGTCCGAGCACTGGGTGGCCTCCATGATACAGGCCGGTAAAAAAGCTTCCGCATTGCAGACGCCAATCATTTTTGATCCGGTGGGGGCAGGGGCAACCCCTTTTCGAACAGCCACCTCCAGGCAAATACTCCAGGAAACCAAAGTGACCGTGGTAAGAGGAAATGCCTCGGAGATACTTTCGCTGCGTGATGAACGTTCAGTGGTCACCAAAGGGGTCGACAGTCTTCATTCGGTAGAGGAAGTTGCGGCGACGGCTGCGTTGCTTGCTGAAGAGTTGGAAACGACGCTGGCCGTGACCGGTGCCGTGGACCTGGTAACCGACGGTGAGCGGGTGTTCCACGTTTCCAACGGCCATTCGTTTATGCCGATGGTGACAGGCACCGGCTGTTCAGCCACCACAGTGATCGGTGCATTCGCAGCGGTGGATCAGGACCCTGTTACCGCCGCTGCAACCGCATTAGCCTTTTTTGGTCTTGCCGGAGAACATGCTGGCAAAGCCGCTCAGGGGCCAGGAACTTTTATGACTGCTCTCCTGGATAGCCTCTACACCATGACCCCGGAAGAACTGGCAGCAGGAGCCACGATAACTGAAGGCTAACCATGAGGGTGGATTATTCGCTCTATCTGGTGACTGATAGGGAATTGTCACGTGGACGGCCCACCGAGGCTATTGTAAGCGCTGCTGTCAAGGGAGGCGTTTCCTGCGTGCAGCTGCGGGAAAAAGGCTGCACTACTCGCGAGTTCATTCGGCAGGCTCGTCGGCTCAAAGTGCTCCTTCAACCCTCTAAGGTTCCCCTCATAGTCAATGACCGGATAGATGTGGCTCTGGCAGTGGGGGCCGAAGGTGTGCATCTTGGGCAGAGCGATATGCCCCTCCGTTATGCCCGAAAGATTGTCGGCAGGGACATGATTATCGGCATATCGGCGGAATCGCTTGAAGATGCGGTTGCCGCTGAGGCGGGCGGTGCCGATTATATCGGTATCAGCCCGGTCTTTGCCACGGCAACCAAAAAGGATACAGCATCGCCATTGGGGCTTGAGGGTATTCGTGCCATCCGCGCGACTGTCGGTATTCCGCTCGTGGGTATTGGGGGGATTACCGCGGCTAACGCCCACCGCATCCGCCATGCCGGCGCCGACGGGGTAGCTGTTGTTTCCGCAATAGTCGCTGCCGATTGCCCGGAGACAGCTGCCGCTGAGTTAAAAAGCAGGGTGCAGGGATGGTGACGGGCGGCGGGTTCCCCTCTCGTTTCTAGACGGATCAATTCTTTCAGTACAATGGATTATGGACAACAAGAGTGAGAAAAAATATCAAAGAGTGTTGACCATCGCTGGCTCAGATAGCGGCGGTGGTGCCGGCATTCAGGCAGACCTGAAGACCTTTGCCGCCAATGGCTGTTACGGGCTCAGTGTGATTACTGCGCTGACCGCCCAGAATACGGTTGGTGTCAGCGGGATTCATCCTGTGCCAGTGGATTTTGTTCGCCAGCAGATGGAGGCCGTGCTTTCGGATATTGGCACTGATGCCGTCAAAATAGGAATGCTTTTCTCACCGGAGCTGATCCATACCGTTGCCGAGGTGCTCACGGCGTATGAGGTGAGCAACATTGTCCTTGACCCGGTCATGGTGGCAACCAGTGGCGATAAACTCCTCCAGGATGAGGCAATTGAGGCCTTGAAAATGACCTTGATTCCAATTGCCGATATTATCACCCCTAATTTGCCGGAAGCTTCAGTATTGCTAGATAGAGAGATGGTATCTCCAGACCGGATTGATCAAGCGGCCAGAAATATCTGCCGATTGGGATGCGGCAGTGTTTTGATCAAAGGGGGGCACCTCCAAGGGCAGGCCAGCGACGATTGCCTCTATCTCGGTGACAGCGACCAATTCCATTTTTTTCCTGCAAAACGGGTTGCCACGCGCAATACCCATGGTACCGGCTGTACCCTTTCATCGGCTATTGCCGCCAATATCGCCAAAGGCAACGATATCCTGGCAGCGGTGAAGAACGCAAAACACTACATTAGCGGTGCCATTGCCGCAGGGGCCGCATACACCATTGGTCGAGGACATGGTCCTGTCCATCACTTCTATCGTTTTTTTTAGCGCATCAGCTGATTGCTGTACCTGGAATGGAATATCGTGCCCGCAATGCTCCGCCTATTCATTTTCGCGAAATTTCTCTCGCTTGGGGGGGGGATGCACTTTTTCAGCGCTTCTCTCTCGACATTGAGGCGGGGAAATGCACCTGTATTCTCGGACCGAGCGGGTGCGGAAAATCGACCTTGCTGCGATTGGTCTCCGGATCACAATCCCTTGCTCACGAGGGGAAGGTACACATACAATCGCGTTCCCCTGCTGAAAGCAGCGTAGCCTGGATGAGTCAGGATGACTTGCTGCTGCCCTGGTTTTCGTTAATGGACAACGCGTTACTTGGCGCAAAGTTACGGGGTACCCTTTCAGCTGAAACCCGCAAGAGGGCACAGGAACTCATTGTCGCAGCCGGGCTTGCAGGGTACGAGCAGGCACTCCCGTCAACGCTCTCCGGTGGGATGCGCCAACGGACGGCCTTGCTGCGAACGCTGATGGAGGATCGCCCGATTCTTCTCATGGATGAGCCGTTTTCCGCTCTTGACGCACTGACGCGAATGCGGCTGCAGAACCTGTCTTCAACGCTTACCCGCGGTGCAACGGTGATGCTGGTGACCCATGACCCCATGGAAGCCCTGCGCATGGGTCATCGCATTGTTTTACTTTCCGGAAAGCCTACTCAGGTGAAGAGAATCATTCATCTTGTCGGAGAGCCCTACAGGGAAGCGGATGATCCGCAGGTGCAGGAACATTTCAGTGCTATCCTCCACGAACTCATGGACGAAGAGCAATGAAGAAAGGGGGAAGGCTGTTGCTGCTCACGTGCTGGTTGCTCCTGGCCTGGCAACTGGTTGTCTTGCTCACTGATGTGCCTCACTATATCCTGCCCGGGCCTGCCTGCGTACTTCAGGCGATAATACAGCATGCCCCGGTGCTTGGGCGACATCTGCTAACAACAGCGACGGAAATACTTATTGGCTTTATTCTCGGTACCCTGCTTGGAACAGGAACGGCGCTGACCATGTTCCTTTCGCCATTTATTAAACGCTGGTTATTGCCGGTACTGATCGTCAGTCAGGCCATTCCCGTCTTTGCCCTGGCGCCTCTTCTTGTCTTGTGGTTGGGCTACGGCATGGCATCCAAAGTTGCCATGGCCGTGCTGATTATCTATTTTCCGGTTACAGCCTCTTTTTATTACGGGATGCAGCGCACCAACCCTGATTTACTTGAACTGGCGAGAATAATGAATGCCCGTCCGCTTGCCGTTCTGCGATGTATCGTCATCCCTTCCGCTTTACCGGCCTTTGGCTCAGGAATAAGGGTCGCCATCGCCGTGGCCCCCATTGGAGCCATTGTCGGAGAGTGGGTCGGTTCAAGCAGCGGGCTGGGATACTATATGCTGCATGCCAATGCTCGCATGCAGATTGATGTGATGTTTGCGGCGTTGACGGTGCTTGCCGTCATTGCCCTGTCATTTTATTTTTTGGTCGATTTTCTCATGGAGAGGATCGTGTATTGGGAATCAGCGCGGGAGAGAATGGAATGAAAAGAATGCGGTTGAAGATCATGATACTACTCTGTGCCGGTATATTGGGATCCGGTGCGACAGTGACGGCCAAGGAAAAGGTCACTGTTCTTTTGGACTGGTTTGTCAATCCTGACCATGCACCGCTGTTTGTTGCCCAGGAAATGGGGTATTTTGCAGAAAAAGGATTGGAAGTGGAGATGATCGCCCCATCCAACCCCAATGATCCGCCTAAACTGGTGGCTGCCGGAAAGGCTGATATCGCAGTTTCCTATCAGCATCAACACCAGATGCAGGTAGATCAGGGCTTGCCGCTGGTGCGCATCGGAACCATCATTGCCACCCCGCTCAATTCACTGGTTGTCATTGAGGACGGACCTATCAACTCAATGGCCGACCTGAAAGGAAAGACTATCGGCTATTCGGTTGGTGGATTTGAAACGGTTTTGCTCAAGGTAATGCTCGAGCGTGCGGGGCTGACCCTTGCCGACGTCAAGCTGGTGAATGTCAACTTTTCCCTCTCACCCTCCCTCTTTTCCGGTCAGGCCGACGGAGTGATCGGTGCCTTCAGGAATTTTGAGTTGAATCAGATGGCCATCGAGAAACGGCCCGGTCGGGCGTTTTTTGTCGAGGAGTTTGGTATTCCCGCCTACGATGAGCTGATTTTGGTGACAAATAAGAAAAACATAGCTCAGCAGAAACTGCGACGGTTTATTGATGCTCTGGAAATGGGCGTTCAATACCTGGTGAATCATCCTGAGGAGAGCTGGCAGCTGTTTATTCGGGGCGAACGTAAAAACCTGGATGATGAACTCAACCGCAGGGCCTGGCGCGATACCCTGCCGCGATTTGCCCTTCGCCCGGGTGCGCTGGATAACAACCGCTATAGGCGGTTTGCCGAATTCTTGAAAGCGCAGGGGACGGTGACCAACGTTCCCCCCCTGCAGGAGTGGGCGATCGAACTGCAATAGGCAAGTACATTGCTGCTGCCGGCCGGGTGCCTCTGCACAGTGGCAACCGGCCGATGACTCTTGTTTTTCTCCTTCAATCTGCTGAGGCTGATTGGTGGAGAAAGGTTGCTTTGGACTGCTTCTCCATAAGCAGGATACACTGGCGTATTGCCTGACGGTTTTCCTGCCATGCAGCATAATCCGGGGTACGGAGAAGAAGCCCGTACAACTTGAGCACATGTTCAAGCCCGAACCATGTATCCAGCTGTTCGGCGGGAAAATTTTCATCCACTGCTGAAGGCTCAGGCTCCTGCTGGTAGAACGCGAGCACCCCGAAATAGAGCGCGAGTTCTTCCAGAAAAACCCAGAAAATTTCGCGCAGTGCCGGTACGGAGTCGGCCGCGGTTAACTCGCCCAGGCTGCGATGGAGGCCGTGATCATCAATGGAAATGCCCTCAAACTGGTATCGCCCGTCCGGCGGCGGATCCTCTCCGTTTTTTTCATGCCACAGCATAAGGGAAAACGTCCGTGTACTGATTTTCTTTGCCTGAAAGATGGACCACAGGAGCATTTCATAGTAATAGCGCTCAATCATCTTTTCCTGGGAAAAGGTGTACAGGTGACCGTTATCTTTGAAGTATTGAGAGAAGTTGCACAGGTGGATCAACTCGCCGGTAATGGCGTGAACGTAGGATATCCCGTGTATCTTCTCCTGGTTGACCAGTACCTTATGGGTTGCGGTCTTGGCATTGGGAAAGACAACGGTGGCGCTGGGATTTTCCGTGCCAAGCGTCCTTTCCGGGTCAAGAAACTGTTCGCATTCACTCAGGTAATTTTCGGTCTTTATAACCGGTAAGTCGTTGGGAATATATGATGTATCAAGTTCTTTTTTTGACGTGAAAGTAAGCGCTTTCTTTATTGTGTTGATTTCTTTATCAGAGAAATTAAAAAATTCCATGAGCTTCCTCGTTCGACCACTGGATGCATTGTCATCTCATGCACCCCTCTTTCTTTCCGGTTATGCTTCTGTGTCAGTGGCTTAAAATAGTATCCCAGGGGTTACCTCGCCTCTCGGGCTGTCTCCTGTTCAAGTAATTCTCCCAGCACACAGGCGGTGTCCCCGACCAGTTGAATGCAGATTTGGCGGCGACTCTCCGGGTCCTTGTAGAATGTCCGCGCCTGCTCCCTGTCCTGCCAGTTCACCCTGGCAATGTCCTTGCAGTGTATTCCACCATGTACTTGACAGAGTTCGGCGAACCTGTCCATAAAGAGATGGCTCAACTTCCACATGCGTGGATTTTCCTTCTCTTGCAGGTTGCTGCGGCTATACAGGCTCGAAATAACGGCAACTCCGGCCAACAGGGCGCCGCATACATTGGCCGAGCCACCGATACCGCCCCCGAAAGCACCAAACGCCCTGATGACCTCGGGCTCATCTTTTCCCAGTTTTTCCAGACCCACGGCCAGGACGGCCTGGCTTCAATGCATGCGTTGGCTGTAGAGCGCACTCGCTTTTTCTCTCATGTCTTCCGGGGTCATTTTTCCTCCATGGTAGTTTTTTTAAAAATTTTGGAACACTACCCTATTTTATCGAAAAAGTGTATGGAATACACGGTTGGTGGTCGCAGGCAGGGGAAAATATCACAAGACAACATCGCCTTGGTAGTTTACATCATTGACCCAGGGCCGACTGGTGCGGGTGCGGGGACCCTGACCCGGGAGACTTTTCTTACGCAAGCCAACAGCAGGATCCTATTATGCGCGAAGAGGACGTTATTGTTTTTGATTTCGAAACCACCGGAGGGTCGCCCAGATTGGGTGATCGGCCCATTGAAATAGGAGCGGTTCGAATAGAAAACAGGATAATTGTTGATCGGTTTCAACGGCTAATGAATCCGGGCTTTACCATTACTTCCTTTATCGAATCCCTGACCGGGATCGCCAACGAGCAGGTGGCGGCCGCCCCTCCGTGCGAGGAGGTGATGGAGGAGTTCGTAGCATTTATGGGCACTACCGCCCTGGTTGCCCATAATGCCGCCTTTGACCGTCAATTTCTTGATTGGGAGCTGGAAAATCTCAATCGCTGGCGGGAAAACAGCTTAGCCTGTTCTATGCTCATCAGCAGGAGGGTGTATCCCGGTGCCCCTAATCATAAGCTCAGCTCACTGGTCGATTTTTGCGGTCTGCCCTCGAACAATGTCTATCATCGTGCCCTTGAGGATGCCGAGAAAACGGCATACCTGTGGGTTGCCATGTGTGATGCACTCGAAGAACAGTATGGTCTACAAAGGGTGCCGTTCAGCCTGATGGCAACACTGCAGAAGATGCGGCGACAACAGGTGCCAGCTTTTCTTCAACAGGCTGCACTCAGGCAGCGAAGCAGCCTGTTTGACGGTGGCTGAGCTCATCACTACTCATCGAGGCGGTATATGACCATGGAAAATATGACCGTTAGACAACAGATCAGGGAGCTGCTTGGGGCCGGGCCGATAAGCGCACGGGAAATTTCCCAGGAGGTGCATATCAGCGAGAAGGAGGTCTATGAACACCTGGAGCACCTTCAGCGTTCGCTAGCCGCCAGTAACAAGACCCTGCAGCTGCACCCGCCGGTCTGCCTCCATTGCGGGTATGTTTTTCATGAGCGGAAGCGGCTAAAGCCTCCAGGAAACTGCCCGAAATGCCGGAATACCCGCATTCGAAGGCCGTTGTACTCAATCTCTTCCTCTTAACGGGCCATCGTTCGTCCGTCCCGGTTTGCACCTTCAATCTTAACGTACGAGGCATGCGTCATGATGGTTCTCAACGCGCTTTTTCCTGTTTTTGTTCTCATCCTCGCTGGAGCCGGACTGCACAGGATGCGCTTTCTTGATGCGGCATTTTTTCGCAGCAGTGACCGCTTTGTATACAATGTGCTTTTCCCGGTCCTGCTGTTTTGGAAAATTGGTGGATCGCCCCTGGTCCCTGCCAGCGATCTGCGTTACCTGGTGGCGGTGGGAGGGGCCGTGGGAACGGTTTTTTTGCTCAGTTTGCTCTACATCAAACTTGCGAGGGTGGATGCATTTAAAGCCGGATCATTCAACCAGAGCTGTTACCGGTTCAACACCTACATAGGCATGGCGGTAGTCATTAACCTGTTTGGAGAGAAGGGGATTCAACTTTTCGGCATTCTCATCGGTCTGGTTATTCCGGTGATCAACGTGCTCTCGGTGACCGTGCTGATCTGGTATTCGGGTAAAGATGAAAATATTGCAGATAAAGTTGTCGCAACGTTGAAAAGCCTGCTGGTCAATCCGCTGATCATCGGTTGTTTGTGCGGCTTGCTCTATGCTGGATTCATTGGCGGGTTTCCTACATATGTCGGTAATTCGCTTCAGTTGTTGGCCTCAACGACCCTGCCGCTGGCACTGCTGTCCATCGGGGGGTCGCTGACCTTCCACGGTGTACGGGAAAATTTCGGCTTGGCACTGGTGGGTGCCGCCCTGAAACTGGTGGCGTTGCCGCTCATCGGCGTGGTGTTTCTCGCTTTGCTTGGCGTTTCCGGCGCGGCATGGCAGGTAAGCCTGCTCTATTTTTCTCTCCCCACTTCGACAGCCATTTATGTGCTCTCATCCCAGCTGCACTCGGATACGGACTTGGCCTCTGCAGCTATTGTTGTATCAACCTGCTGCGCCTTTGTGACCATGTCGCTGGCTATTTTTCTGATTACGGTGGTTTCACCATAGGTTTCTCCTGTACGGCCGGCAGCAACGGCATGACTCAAGGATTCCCTGTCTCTGAGGTGTCACGAACTGCAGGAGAGCATGGAGCAGCCAGGGCGATTTCTTGCCCACTCTGGACGTTTCTGCACGTACTCCTCGCGTTCAGGCTGCTCTATGACTGGAGGACGGCAATGGCGTCAATTTCAATCAGCACATCCTTGGGCAGCCTGGCCACCTCAACACAGGATCGTGCTGGTGGTTGATCAGGAAAATACTGGGCGTAGACGTCGTTAAAGCGGGAAAAATTATCCATGTCGCTGAGATAGCAAGTCGTTTTCACCACTGAAGCGGTAGTCGCGCCGGCTGCGGTAAGTACCTGGACCAGATTATCGAGTACCTGCCTGCTTTGTTCATCTATGGTGCTGCCATTAATTGTGCCGGTATCCGGATCAAGGGCGATCTGACCGGAAGTAAAAAGGAAGTTGCCAACCGAGACAGCCTGAGCGTAGGGGCCGATGGCTGCGGGTGCGGCAGCCGTGGAAACGATGGTTTTGTCCATGGGTGTTCTCTCCTGCGGATGATGAATGGAATCGCTTGAAACCGGTCAAGGTAATTGTTTGCCTTTTCCTGGTTGGTTACTTAACCAACGTATGCATGAACCGTCGAAAGGTATACCCTTGGTATGGGCATCACGTTTTTTTACGGCAATAAATTACAACTGGTTGACACACCCTCACCATCCTTTTAGGGTACGTATCCAAAAGGATGGTGAGGGGTGGGTTACCTGCCGCTAGGCGCTACTTTTTGGAGGACGTGATGAAATTCCTGTTGCAGCCCACAGATGCACTGCTGCTCGTTGATGTACAGAATGATTTTCTTGGTGGCGGCAGCCTTGCCGTTCCTGATGCCGATGCAATTCTGCCAGTGATCACGGCCTATATCGAGCTGTTCAGCCGCCGTGCACTTCCTCTTATCGCCACACGTGATTGGCACCCCACCAACCACTGCTCGTTCGTAGATAATGGTGGGCAGTGGCCGCCTCACTGTGTTGCCGACACACCTGGAGCGGCATTTGCCAAAGACCTGCCGCTGCCGACCTCGTGCCATATTGTTTCCAAAGCCACTACGGCAGACCACGAAGCCTATTCCGGATTTGAAAGGACAGACCTTGCTGCTTATCTCCGCCAGCAAAACATTCAGCGATTATTTGTCTGTGGACTGGCCACTGATTACTGCGTGCTGCAGACGGTCATTGATGCACGGAAAAACGGATTCGAAGTGGTCCTTCTTGAGGATGCTGTCCGGGCGGTGGATGTTTCAGCCGGAGACGGGATTCGTGCCATCGGGCAGATGCGTGAGCGTGGTGCGCGCACCGCAACTTTGGCCGACGTGCAGCCATGATGACCCACTCACCACTCTTTACCGACCTGTATCAGTTTACCATGATGCAAGGGTATTTTGATCAGCAGATGGAGCAGGAAGCGGTATTTGAATTTTTCGTTCGCCGACTGCCGGCGCAGCGTAATTTTCTGATTGCAGCAGGACTTGATCAGGTTGTCGACTACCTCACGGGATTGGCTTTTACCGCCAGTGACATCGAGTATTTACGATCCACAGGCTTTTTTCACGATCGATTTCTTCAGCATCTCCAACAGGTAACTTTCACTGGAGATGTCCACGCTATTCCCGAAGGCAGCATTGTCTTTGCCGATGAACCGCTTTTGCGGGTTACTGCGCCGTTGCCGGTGGCACAACTGGTGGAGACCCGCATCATCAATCTGTTGATGTTTCAAACCATGATCGCTTCCAAGGCGGTCCGCATGCGATTGGCGGCACCTGAGGCCGTCCTTATCGATTTCGGACTCCGGCGGGCCCATGGTGAGGAGGCTGGGGTATTGGCCGCCCGGGCCGGTTTCCTGGGAGGGTTGGATGGCACTGCAACCGTGCAGGCTGGACAGTTTTTCGGGATTCCCCTGTTCGGTACCATGGCCCACTCCTTTGTTCAAGCCCATGACTCGGAAAGCGAGGCTTTTCTGCACTTTGCCACCAGCCAGCCCAAAAACGTCGTATTGCTTATCGACACCTATGACACCGAAAAGGGTGCCAAAAAGGTGGTTGCTTTGGCCGCTGAACTGCGAGAGAAAAATATTAACATCAAGGGCGTGCGCATTGACAGCGGTGACCTGGCAAGTTCTGCGCACAGGGTTCGTTCCATTTTAGACAACGGCGGACTTGCCGACACAAAAATATTTTTGAGCAGCAGCCTGGATGAATATGCCATCTCCTCCCTGACTGAGGCCGCCGCCCCTGTTGATGGATATGGTATCGGTACACGGATGATCACTTCTTCCGACTATCCCTACCTCGATTGCGCGTACAAGCTGGTGGAATATGCAGGAAAGGGGCGGCGAAAGCGTTCTGCCTCCAAGCAAACGTGGCCTGGCCGTAAACAGGTGTATCGACAGTATAACGAACAGGGTCTATTGACGAGGGACACCTTGACCATTGAGAGCGATCATCTACCGGGAAAACCACTCCTTGAGCCTGTCATCGAAAGAGGGAAGTGCACAGGCAACCGGCCACCCCTTGCAGCGATCAGAAATCATGCGCTGTCTGAACTGGCGACCCTGCCAGAACCATTTCGACAGCTTGAAGCCTCTGTCGATCATACCCTTGCAATTTCACCGGCCCTGCGTGCATTGACTGCTAGCGTTGATGCGGCTCAGGCCGAGGCGGAAAAAGCGGGATAACACCTTCAGGTGAGTGAAAGCTTGTTTTTGCCGCTCAAGTACTGATGCTATGTTTATCATTACCCGTAAGAGGTCGTCGGTCAACGCCCGGCCGGCCGAGGGCCTGTGCGGAGAATTACGGAGGGAATTTTGAAAAATGACAGACGCATTGCGCTGTTGATTGACTGCGATAATGTCAGTCATCGTTCGGTGGAGGGAGTGCTGGAGGAGTTGGCCAGGTATGGGACGGTCAATGTTCGTCACGCCCACGGTGACTGGAAAAGTGATTTACTTTCCGGATGGATCGAGAAGCTGCACCCACATGCCATTCGTCCGGTTCAACAGTTTGCCTATACAACCGGTAAAAATGCCACTGATGCTGCCATGATCATCGATGCCATGGACCTGTTGTACAGCGGCAGCATTGATGCCTTTGCCCTGATGACCAGCGACAGTGACTTTACTCCGCTGGTGTTGCGTATCCTGGAAAGCGGTCTGCCCGTGTATGGATTCGGGGAAAAAAAGACGCCGCTTCCCTTTGTCCATGCCTGCTCACAGTTTATTTACACCGAAAACCTGGAAAGTGAGGGGGAAGAGCGGGAAGCAGAGAAAAAGACTGTCACCAAAAAAACACGCAATGAACTGCGGGGTGATTCCGGGCTTGTTCGCCTGCTGAGAACGGCTGTTGAACAGACGTCCGATGAAGACGGATGGTCTTCGCTGAGCAGTGTGGGTAAATTCATTTCCAATAACAGTTCCTTTTCGCCGATTAATTACGGGTACAAAAAAATGAGTGACCTGATTCGAGCCAGTGAACTGTTTGACATCTCCATCAGAAAAAAGAACACCATCTTTATTAAAGACATCAGGCAATAGGAGGAACATGCGAACTATCGGCCTGTTGGGAGGCATGAGTTGGGAGAGTACGCTTGCCTACTATCGGATTATCAACAGCTGCGTAAAAAGTCGTCTGGGCGGCCTGCACTCAGCCCAGGTTGTCCTCTACAGTGTTGATTTTGATCCGCTGGAGCGAGCCCAGCACCGCGGTGACTGGGGGCAAGTAGCTGGTATACTCACCGCTGCGGCACGCAAGGTTGAAGCGGGAGGAGCCGACTTCCTGCTCATATGTACCAACACCATGCATAAGGTGGCAGCAGAGGTTGAGGCTGCGGTGAATATCCCGCTTCTGCATATTGCCGATGCCACAGCAGTAGCGCTCCAGCAAGATGGTATAGAGCGGGTCGGGCTGCTGGGAACAGCGTTCACCATGGAGCAGGATTTCTATCGGGCTCGATTGGAGGACAAGTATGGACTCCAGGTTATGCTACCCGGCCTGGAAGACAGGCAGGATGTGCACACCGTGATTTACACAGAACTCTGCCAGGGAATTATCAGCGAAGGTTCCAGGAAAAAGTATTTGGACATTGTCGGGGCATTGGCAGCTGCAGGTGCAGAGGCAGTAATTCTTGGATGCACTGAAATAGGAATGCTGATCAGCCAGGCGGACACCTCCGTGCGTCTCTATGATACCACGGCCATTCACGCAGAAGGCCCTGTCTCAATGGCCCTGACAGCGCCGCCGATATGAGCAGGGTGCGGGTATGCCGATAACCGGGAGCGGGCTATTGCCGAACAGCCGGCCAGGGGTGCAATGATCAGCCGGCCAGCAGGCTTGCTTTCCATTCATTCGGCGGTCTTTTTTTTCGGTATGGCGGGACTGTTCGGTAAGTTTCTTGCCAACGAGCCGATGGTGATTGTCTTTGGCCGAACATTTTTTGCTACGGCTGCACTGATTGTCGCCCTGGTTCTGCTGAAGGTTGAGATTCGTCTGCACCGTTGGCGTGAACTCGGCGGCTTTTTCCTTATGGGTGGAATCCTTGCCGTTCACTGGGTGAGCTTTTTTCATTCCATTCAACTGGCTTCGGTGGCCATCGGATTACTCACTTTTTCCACCTTTCCCCTTTTTGTCACGTTTCTTGAACCGCTGTTTTTTAAAGAACGCCTGCGCCGGCGCGATATACTCCGTGCCATCGGCGTATTTGCTGGCCTGGTACTGGTGGTGCCGGACCTGGACATGAGCAATGCCGCGACTGAAGGAGCACTCTGGGGTATCCTCTCCGGTTTCACTTTTGCCCTGCTTGCACTCTTTAACAGACGCTATGTGGCAGTGTATTCACCGCTGACCATTGCCCTGTACCAGGATGGTATTGCCTGTATGGTCCTGCTGCCGTTTGCTGCGCCGCTCCTCTCGACGGTGACGGCAAAGGAGTTGCTTTTGCTCTCCCTGCTCGGAATTGTTTTTACTGCTATAGCCCATGTCCTCTTCATTCGCGGGATGTCTGTGGTCAGGGCACAGCTGGCGAGTCTTATCTCCTGCATGGAGCCGGTTTACGGTATTGTTTTCGCCCTGTTTCTGCTCGGAGAGAAACCCTCCTTAAAAGAGCTCCTTGGCGGTTGCATCATCCTCGGTATAGTGGCGGCCACCACCATCCGCTCCGGAAAAGTATCTACCCTGTCCACGTCAACTGACAACTGATTTCAGCGCTCTTTGGTTGTAAAAGTTTCACATGTCCTTACTTTTTCACTTAGGGAAAAACAGAACATACAGTCAGACAGTTCAACAAAGGGTAAGGCTGGTTGTTGTGCAAATGTTTTTGTTCTGTTTACCCTGCACAACAAAGCTGGAGTAGGACAAAACCGGCACTGAGTGTAAAATAAGGCAGTATGCTGCACCTTTGCACATTTTTCCCGACGGATGTCCCTCCCCACCCGATCCCGTGTTGAACGAGCTGTCGCTGAAGAGCGATATGACAATGGAGGTAAACCATGGGTTCTGCACCAGATAAAAATACTGATGTCGCTTTTGACAGTGAAGGTTTTCTTCTTCACAAAGAAGCATGGAACGAGGATGTTGCTCGTCGGATAGCAGCCAATGAAGGACTGGATGACCTGAGCGAAGAACAGATGGAAATCATCAGTTTTATGCGCAGGTACTATACTAAATACAAAGTGTTCCCCATACTCAATAACGTCTGTAAAGTAGTGCATCAGCCCAAGCACTGCGTCAATGAGCAGTTTATTAATCCGGAATTGGCCTGGAAGATTGCCGGCCTGCCAAAGCAGGAGGGGTTTCACTTTATCACGCTGGATGGCGGGAAAAGCTATAGGATGGAGTCCTGCTGCTAATCAGGTCGTGAGGCTTTACTGGAGGTAGCATTATGCATTCAAGTCAAGAAATCTGTGAACGAATAACGGCAATGTATCCGGACATCGGCAAATGCGGTGCTGAACTCAATGTATCGTTTGACGAGCCCAGCAACGCCTGGGTTGTGCACATGCGGAAAGGTCAGCATGAGCTGAAGCATTTTCTTGAGATCAGCGATGCAGAGGATTGCCTGCAGGGCCAGCAATGTGTTTCCCTTGGGCTGGATATTGCCCAGATGCTGCATCACATCAAGGAGGAACAGTTCTAAGGTAATATTCTTATTACATATCATTGGCTTGTGTCGACACTTCCCTTGAAATGGGAGCGAACATCGGCTATGTCATGAAGGTGAACTTATCTGCCCGAACGGGAACGGGTGTGGGGGCACCAGGCACCCACACTCCATACCTTCAGAATCAGCATGGTGTACGTTTCTTAGCAGGAGAATGGTCGGTAAAAGCACACAACAGCCTCAGACAGCAGGCAGGGTAAAGGGTTCCATTCGCAGGAATCTGGCTTTGGTCGTGTTTACGGCCATTATCCCTGCACTGCTGCTAATGGTCTATTCCGGAATCGAGCAGCGCCGAGGTTCCATTGATTCTGCCAAGCAGGATGTGCTGCTCCTCAGTAGGACGCTTGCCGAGATACACCTGCGCAATGCGAGTGCCGCACAACAGATGCTGGTGACACTCTCCCTCCTGCAGGAGGTTCATTCGTCTGACTTGCAAAAGTGTACGTCCATCTTTCAATCGCTGTGTGCGAAGTACCCCCAGTTTCTCAATATTGCTCTTTCCTCTGCCTCAGGGCAGGTATTGGCTGCCGCCAATCCATTTTCTCCCGGTACCACCCTCGGCGACCGTAAACATGTTCAAGAAGCGCTGGAAAAAAAACGGTTTACTGCCGGTGAATTTATAGTCAGCAAATTCGCGCCGAAATTGCCTGCTTTTCCGTTTGCATACCCGGTGCTGGATAGTGAGGGACAGGTCAAGTCCGTCCTGACGACGGCTATTAATCTGAGCGGTATCGGTCGGTTTCACGACATTTCCAATTTACCTGAATTGTCGTTTATCGCGGTGACCGACCATCAGGGCATCAGGCTGTTTTATTATCCTGCAAACCCCGCTACCAATCCCATTGGCAGTCCGATCAATCCTGCATCGTGGAATATGGTTGACCAGGAGGCAGACAGCGGTATTTTCATCGGTCAGGGATCAGATGGCATTCGACGTATTTTTGCCTATCAGCGGGTGTCCCTTACTACGTATGAAGACCCTAATATTTATCTGTGGGCAGCTGTGCCTGAGGAGAAAATCATTGCCCCTGCCAATGCCGGAGCAAATAGGAATCTCATCGTTTTATCCCTAACAGGTCTGGCATCCCTGTTGGTTGCTTATCGTATAGGATCGATAACCCTTGTAAAGCCAATTAACCGCCTGTTGAGCCTGACCAAACGATTTGCCGAGGGCAGTTTAACCCTGGACCAGCGACCGCAAGTGAGCGCAGATGAGCTGGGTACGCTCACCCAATCTTTTTACCACATGGCCGACAGCCTTTCCGCCAGTCAAAAAAATCTGCAGGAAAACGAAGCGCGATTTCGCTTGCTCCTCGACAGCCTTGATGCGCTCATTTATGTGGCCGATATCGCCACCGATAAAGTGCTTTTTATCAATAAACAGGGAAAAAATATTTTTGGCGATATTACTGGAGAGATTTGTTGGAAGGCCCTGCAGATTGGGCAAAACGGGCCATGTGCGTTTTGTAGCAACCGATTGTTGCTCAACAGCGACGGAACACCCGGAAAAGTCCACACCTGGGAGTATACCAATCCGAAAACAGGATCGACCTATTACATTCACGACCGGGCGATTTACTGGGTTGATGGTCGGGTGGTCAGGCTGGAGGTAGCGGTTGATATAACCCAAAGGATGAAGGCAGAAGCGCACCTGGCAGAAGAAAAGGAGCGATTGGCAGTTACCATGCAAAGCATTGGTGATGGGATTATCACCACCGATGCTGAAGGAAAGGTCGTGCTGCTTAATCAGGCTGCCGAGAGCATGACCGGCTGGAGCCAAAGCGAGGCCAGGGGATTGCCTCTTGACAGGGTCTTCACCCTGGTAGACGAACAAAACCAGCAGGCCGTCGGCAGTGTGTATTTACGGGTGAAGAAAACCGGAACGGTTCAGGGCCCTACGGCCAATGCCTTGCTTGTGGCACGAACCGGGGACCGAATCAATGTTGCAGAAAGCTGTTCGCCGATCCTCGATCCACAGGGAGGGCATGTGGGCGTTGTCCTGGTATTTCGCAACATCAGTGAGGAGCTGCGAACCGAAAAAGAACTGCTACGCATGCAAAAATTGGAATCCCTCGGGGTGTTGGCTGGAGGCATAGCTCATGATTTTAACAACATCCTTGCTGCCATTCTCGGTAACATCAACCTGGCGTTGTTGGATAAAGGGCTGGTGGAATCCACTCGAACATTGATGCAGGATGCAGAAAACGCAACCGTCAGAGCCCGTCGTCTCACCCAGCAGCTGCTCACCTTTGCCAAGGGTGGCGAACCGGTAAAGGAAACCGCTTCGCTGAAAAAAGTTATTACCGACTCTGCTGACTTTGTGCTCCACGGTGATTCCGTTGCGTGCGAGTACGCCATTGCCGATGATCTCTGGCTCACTGCAGTGGATACCGGTCAGATCAGCCAGGTCGTGCATAACATGGTGCTGAATGCCAGCCAGGCCATGCCCGAAGGCGGGACCATACGCATCACGGCGGAAAATGTGTACCGTGAGCAGGAACAATCCCTCTCACTGGCTCATGAACAATACGTCAAGGTCGTTATCCAGGATAGCGGTACCGGCATACCGGCAGCATATGTCGATACAATTTTTGATCCCTACTTTACCACCAAAAATGAGGGAAACGGGCTTGGACTGGCTATTGCCCAGTCCATCATCACCAAGCATGAGGGACTTATCGAGGTGACATCCGTGCCTGGTCAGGGAACGACATTCAGTATTTACCTGCCTGCCAGTGCCGACGATCGTCCCGTCCATAAGGCTGTTGATGCGCCCGGCCATCAGCCATCCGCACTCCGGATCCTGCTCATGGATGATGATCCTCTGGTGCGTTCCATGATCGAAAGCATGCTTCATCATCTGGGCCATGAGGTTGTTGTCACCGGTGGGAGCGATGAGGCTGTCTCAGTCTTTGCATCTGCTCTGCTTAACGGTGCCCCTTTTGACCTGGTCATCCTGGATCTTACCATCCCGGGCGGTATCGGCGGCAGGGAAACAGCCCAGCGTCTCCTTCGGCTCGCCCCTGACAGCAAACTGATTGTTTCCAGTGGGTATTCAACAGACCCTATTATGTCCGAGTATGCAGCGCACGGTTTTTGTGCGGCACTTGCTAAACCGTTTGTATTGAATGATGTGAAAGCGGCCATCCATCAAGCGTTCTTAGAGCTGCACCCGACACACGCCCAGTGAAAGAAAAAGGGCCACAGGTGAGGGGCATTCCCTCTATTCATGCAGGAGGATATCGAGGATACTGTGGAACTCCACCTCAGTATAGTGCAAGAAGCGTCTACCGAAGAATAGAGATCAGGACAGAACCTGTGCAGATGAAATAAGCGGGGAAAGGTATGGAACAATGGCAGGTATGGATTGATCGGGGAGGGACCTTCACTGATATTGTTGCCCAGGCGCCCGATGGTGCCGTGCACACCCATAAATTGCTTTCAGAAAACCCGGAACAGTATCAGGATGCAGCCGTGCAGGGCATCCGGGACATTCTGGGACTCAAAAACGGGCAATCGCTTCCGGCATATGCGCTGGAGTCGGTTAAGATGGGCACCACCGTTGCCACCAATGCCCTGCTTGAACGCAAAGGTGATCGCACCCTCCTGGTCATTACCGCTGGATTTGGCGATGCGCTGCGTATTGGGTATCAGAATCGTCCCGATCTGTTTGCCCTCCATGTTCAGTTACCGGAAATGCTCTATGAACAGGTAATTGAAGTAGAGGAACGTATCAGCGCCTCCGGTGAAATCATTACCCCGCTTGCTGCAGAGGATGCCCGCCGCAAAATGGAGGTTGCCTATTACGACGGCATACGTGCTGTTGCCATTGTCTGCATGCACGGATACCGCTATTCGCAGCATGAAGAGGCCCTGCAGGAGATAGCCAAGGAGATCGGTTTTACGCAGATATCTGTCAGCCACAGGGTCAGCCCGCTGATGAAGCTGGTTTCGCGCGGCGATACCACGGTTGTCGATGCCTACCTGTCACCTATCCTCCGACGCTATGTCAACCAGGTTGCCGACCAGCTGGGCGCTTTTCATGCGGGTGGTCCACGATTGATGTTTATGCAATCCAACGGCGGGCTTACAGATGCTCACCTTTTTCAAGGCAAAGATGCGATTCTCTCCGGTCCTGCCGGCGGGGTGGTGGGCATGGTGAAGACTGCCGAACGCGCGGGGCTTACCCGGCTCATTGGTTTTGATATGGGCGGGACCTCCACCGACGTTGCCCACTATGACGGTGAATATGAGCGAAGCTTTGAAACCGTGGTTGCCGGAGTCCGCATGCGAGCGCCAATGATGCATATCCATACGGTGGCCGCCGGTGGCGGGTCGATCCTAACCTTTGATGGTACCCGCTACCGTGTGGGGCCGCAGTCTGCCGGAGCTAACCCGGGACCGGCATGTTACAGAAGAGGCGGCCCGTTGACGGTTACCGACTGCAATGTCATGCTTGGCAGAATCCAACCCCGGTATTTTCCCCATGTTTTCGGGCCCGACTCCGAACAGCCTCTTGATGACCAATTAGTGCGTGAAGCCTTTTGTGCTCTTGCAGACACCATTGCCGAGGCGACCGGCTCCCCCCTGCAGGAGCCTGAAGCGGTGGCTAGCGGCTTTTTGCGGATCGCTGTGGAAAATATGGCCAATGCCATAAAAAAGATATCCGTGCAGCGAGGCTACGATGTTACCGAATATGCCTTGAACTGCTTTGGCGGGGCAGGAGGACAGCATGCCTGTATGGTTGCCGATGTGCTCGGCATGAAAACCGTTTTTCTGCATCCGTATGCCGGGGTGCTATCCGCCTATGGGATGGGCTTGGCCGACATTCGGGCTTTGAAGGAACACCAGTTGGAAATACCCTTTGATCGGCATGCACCTGAGGTGATCGAAAAAAGTGCTGCCACCCTGAGTCGTCAGGCGAAACAGGAGGTGGAACGCCAGGGGGTAGCCCCTGCCCAGATTCATCTGCTCTGCAAGGTGCATCTTCGATATGAGGGGACGGATACTGCCCTGCTCCTTGACTATACAGACCAAAACACCATGCAGCTCGATTTTGAGGCCGCTCACCAGCAGCGTTTCGGCTTTATTGCCCGTGACCGGAAACTGATCGCCGAGGCCCTTTCTGTAGAAGCAGTCGGGACGAGCGGTTCGGTGGATGTCGGCAGCCGAAAGACCAGGCTTTTTCCACCACCGCCGCCGATTGCCGATGACCATGTAGAGATGGTGTGCGAAACGACCTCCAGGCGGGTGCCGCTGTTCAGACGCAATCAACTCGAGCCGGGACAGGAAGTGCGAGGTCCGGCAATTATTGTCGAGCAAACAGGGACAGTGATTGTGGAACAAGGATGGAGGGCTGAAATTGATGAATACGACCACCTCCTTCTGCATCGCTATACGGAAAAACAACGCCAGCATGCCGTCGGTACGACCGCTGACCCGGTGCTGCTTGAAGTCTTCAATAACCTGTTCATGTCCATAGCCGAGCAGATGGGGGCAACCCTTGCCAATACAGCCTACTCGGTCAATATCAAGGAACGGCTGGATTTTTCCTGTGCCTTGTTCGATCAGCAGGGCAACCTGGTTGCCAATGCACCCCATGTGCCGGTCCATTTAGGATCCATGAGTGAATCCATCCACGCCATAATCCGGGAAAACCGGGAAACCATGGTGCCAGGAAACGTCTACATGCTAAACGCGCCCTACAACGGCGGCACCCATCTCCCCGATGTCACGGTCATCACCCCGGTCTTTGCAGAAGATGGTTCACGCCTCCTCTTCTATGTTGCCTCCAGGGGGCATCACGCCGATATCGGGGGGAAGACACCAGGGTCTTCACCTCCTGACAGTACACAAATCGAGGAGGAAGGGGTACTGATCGATAATTTTCTGTTGGTAGAGCAAGGAACTTTTCGGGAAGAAGCCGTACGGGAGTTGCTCGCTTCCGGGCCCTATCCCTGCAGAAATATTGACCAGAATATTGCCGACCTCACCGCTCAGGTGGCTGCCAATGAGACTGGCCTGCATGAATTGCGCAAGATGGTGGATACTTTCGGGTTGGAGGTGGTGCAGGGCTATATGCAGCATGTGCAGAATAACGCCGAAGAGTCCGTACGAAGGGTCCTGGATGTATTGGACGATTGCAGCTTTTCCTATCCCATGGACCAGGGACGACGAATCAAGGTGAGCATCACCGTTGACCGGACGCTGCGTCAGGCAACCATTGATTTCACCGGGACCTCTCCTCAGGATCGAGGTAACTACAATGCTCCGACATCGGTCTGCAAGGCTGCCGTGCTCTATGTCTTTCGAACCCTGGTTGCCGACAACATCCCCCTTAACCAGGGGTGCATGAAGCCATTGCAATTGGTGATCCCTCCAGGAACCATGATCAGTCCCCGGTATCCGGCTGCCGTTATTTCCGGCAATACTGAAGTTTCCCAGGCCATTACAGATGCCCTGTTCGGAGCCCTCGGGGTATTAGCTTCATCCCAGGGGACAATGAATAACTTCGTCTATGGCAATACCACCCATCAAAACTATGAGACCATTTGCGGCGGTACTGGTGCCGGTCCGGACCATCCGGGCACAAGTGCCGTCCACAGCCATATGACCAATACCAGGATGACCGACCCCGAGGTGGTTGAATGGCGCTTTCCGGTTCGAGTCGACGCTTTTTCCATTCGTCGCGACTCCGGAGGCAGAGGGTATTTTTCAGGCGGGGACGGGGTGGAACGGCGTATCCGCTTCCTTGAGCCGATGACGGCGACGATCCTTTCTTCCCATCGGGAAACGGCACCATATGGTTTGGAAGGGGGCGAGGATGGAAAAACAGGGGAAAACAGTGTTATACGTGCCAACGGTGCTCTTGTGCAACTCGCCGGTAACGATGAAATTGCTGTATCTCCCGGCGATGTGTTTGTTATTAAAACGCCTGGAGGCGGTGGCTACGGCAGTTGTTGAATAAATATCCAGAGACCAGAGGAACCGACCATGTCTTCACCTCGTGTCACAGCCGGAACTGATCTTTCCCCTTGGGAATTTGTTTCACCCTCTGCTTACGCACTGCCGACCCCACCGGTGACCCATAGTGCCCGGGAACGATTTGCCACGTTTCGTCGCCTGTTTCATCGTGCCGCCCCTCAATCCAATGCCCCTGTAAAAGCCCAGGACAAGCTATCGGCAATACCTGGCAGCCGGCTGGAAAAGATCGTCTCCCCTCCAGATTGGCCGGTTGCGGCCGCAGCACTGGATGCTGCATTAGTTGAATGGCTGGAAAAGGACAGCAGGCAGGCACCGGTGATGATTATCATCGGTGCGCCATTCAGCGGCAACCGAGACGCGCTTGAAGCCTGGGCGGAAATGCACTCCTTGCCAATACTGCCCTGTCCAGCTCCCTCCCAAGTGCTCGAGGGGCAGGGCACCTGGCTTGCAACCTTGCCTGCTCAAGGTGCTCTCTGGGTTTTACCGAATCTGGAAAAAGTGTATCTGCGCCATGTAGAAGGGCTGCAGCTCTTTCGCCGATTTATTGATCATGTATGCACCGGGAAGATGGGCAAAGGCATTATCGGCTGCGACAGCTGGGCATGGGCTTTTCTGCAACACGTTTGGCCAGGTCCCGCCCCGGCGATGCTCACTCTCCAGGCCGCTGATGCATCCCGGTTGAGCAATCATTTTTACGGGCAGTTCAATGCTTCGACTGAGGATCGGCTGTTATTTCGACAGTCAGATAGCGGGCAGTATATTTTCCCGCCGGGTGAGATCGAGGCTACTGAAGGGAGGAGTAATTTCCTGCAGATAGTGGCTGCTTACAGCCGGGGGATATACGGTGTCGCACAGGCGGTTTGGCGTACCAGTATGCAGGCTGAACCGGAAGAGCAGCCAGGTGGATCAGATGACGGCGAGCAGTCATATAATATTCCTGAGCAAACGGTGTGGATTCTCCCCTGGGAACAGGTCACGCTTCCTGCTCTTCCCTCAGGCGCTGGGCGTGATGAGGCCTTTGTTCTTCAGACGCTCCTTCTGCATAACGGGTTGCCCCTGGAGTTGCTGCATACCATGATGCCATTAACGCACAAGCAGGTCACGGAGGCTCTCTATCGCCTGGAGGCATCGGAGCTGGTAGGCGAGGGGGAGGGCTCAGATTGGCAGATTGCACCGCAAGGGTATCCGGCAGTGCGCCAGTTTCTGCAGAGCAGAAGGTACCTGGTGGATCAATTTTAGGAGAAATCGATGAACAACTCTGTTGCTGCAACTGAAATACTGCAGGCGTTACTGGACGTTGACTTTCTTCAAATGGGATTGATCGTAGCCGGTACATGGCTGCTGATTGTCGGCTCATCGCGCGCGCTCTCGTGGCTTGCCGCCAAGATAGACGGTCATTACCGCTATTATCTTCTTTCTGCGATCCCTGTTTTTCGGCTCCTCATTATCCTGAGTGCCCTGCTCCTGTTTATCAGCTCGATTATCGAGCCCACAGTGGAAAACCTGATGGTCCTGCTGGGAGCTTTGGGCCTGGCATTGGGCTTTGCTTTTAAAGATTATGTGAGCAGCCTGCTGGCAGGGGTGGTCATCTTGTATGAAGCTCCGTTTCGGCCCGGCGACTGGGTTGAAATCAATGGCGCCTACGGGGAAGTTCGATCTATCAATATGCGGAGCACGGAAATAATCACTCCTGATGATACAGTGGTGGTTATTCCCCACCTGAAAGTCTGGAATGAACTTGTTTTCAACGCCAATGACGGCAGCCGTAATCTTCAGTGTGCCGCCGATTTTTATCTTCATCCTTGCCATAATGGCGATCAGGTCAGGCAAATACTTTATGATGTTGCACTTACCAGCCCATTTCTCCAACTTGAGCAGCCGGTCCGTGTCATTGTAAAGGAAAGACCGTGGGCAACCCATTACCGGCTCAAGGCGTATCCGATCGATCCGGGGGAGCAGTTTCATTTTGTGTCCGATTTGACTATCCGTGGCAAAGACGCATTACAGGGAATCGGCGTGGAGTACAGTCGTACGCCTCCTAGTGTTTCTGGAGAGGAAAAAGCGTAGTGCTGAGCGAAAAAAAGTGCACCGCTGCAATCGGTAAAGGACGGCCATGCCCGGACGAGTTCTCTTGCACCCTGCAACATTGGTGCGGAAGACCCCTCTTATATTCCCAGGTAGCGTTTCTGCAGCTGTGGCGCGGCAGCAAGTTCCGCTGTGCTGCCCCTCCACGCTATCTTGCCTTTTTCCATGATATAATGACGTTCGGCAATCTGTAGCAGGGCCTGGATATTTTTATCCACAATCAAAATCGCCAGGCCTTTTGCCTTCAGGATACCCAGGCCTCGCCATATCTCCTGACGAACCAGGGGGGCCAAACCTTCCGTGGCTTCATCCAGAATGAGCAGCCGGGGGTTGATCATCAACGCTCTGCCGATGGCAAGCATCTGCTGCTCGCCGCCGGAGAGTTGGTTGCCGTAATGCCCCAACCGTTCTCCCAATCGGGGAAAGATGACGAGGATGTCCTCAACCGTATACGGCTCTGTGGAACGGGTATAGTTGGCGGCAGTAGCCACCAGATTTTCGCGAACCGTCAGGTTGGGAAAAATCTGTCTTCCCTCTGGCACCAGGCCCAACCCCTGGCGGGCGATGCGAAAACTTGGCTTGTCGTGTAGCGCCTGTTCATTCAGCGTGATGGATCCTTTACGTGGAGGGAGTAAGCCCATAATGGATTTAATGGTGGTGCTTTTACCCATGCCGTTGCGGCCGAGCAGCGTGACCACTTCCGCCTCACCTACCTCCAGAGACACCCCGAATAAGGCCTGACTCTCACCGTAGAAGGCGGTAATCCCCTCAACCTTCAACATGGTGCCCCTCCCCGAGGTAGGCCTGCTGGACTTTTTTGTCAGCTCTGACGGTTGCAGGGTCGCCAGTGAGGATGTGCTCACCATAGACCAGGACCGTCACCCGGTCAGCGAGGGCAAAGACCACATCCATGTCATGCTCAACCAGGAGAATGGTATGTTTTCCTTTCAGCGAAGCTATCAGGTTGGACAGCTCAACTGTTCCGCCAGGCCCCATGCCGGCCATAGGCTCATCGAGGATGAGTAATTGGGGACGCCCGACCAGAGCCATGCCGACCTCCAGCTGTCGTTTTTCCCCATGAGAAAGATTGCTGGCCTTCAGCTCGGAGCGTTGGGCGAGATCAACACGTTGCAGAGCCTGAGGCAGCAGCCTGTTGACCTCCTGAGCAGCGGCTGCTTTACGAAAAAAGCGAAAATTGTGGCCGCGGTTGGCATTGATGGCCAGGACCATGTTTTCTGCAACCGTCAGGTTTTCAAAAATATGGGTAATCTGAAAAGAGCGGGCAATCCCCAGACGTGCCCTTTTAAAGGCTGGAAGACGGGTAATGTCTCGTGATTGATAGCAGATGCTTCCGCTGTCCGGTAAGATATCGCCGGCGAGTTGGTTCACAAGCGTTGTCTTCCCTGCTCCGTTGGGGCCGATCAGGGCGTGTACATGCCCTTGCTCCACGGAAAAGCTGACATCTGTGGTGGCCTGCACCGCCCCGTAGGATTTACGCAGGTTGCGAATGTCGAGCAGTGGCTCACCCATGGGTGGATTCCTCCCTCACCAGTGCTCCCCACAGTCCTTTTTGGGCGAACATAACGACCAGAATGAGAAAAGGACCCATGTATACCATCCAATGTTCTGTATACATGGCAAGCGTTTCTTCAAGGAGCAGGAACACGGTAGCCCCAAGTACCGGACCGAACAGACTGCCAAGTCCACCCAGCAGAACCATCACCATCAGCTCGCCGGAGAGGGTCCAGTGGAGGAGTCCTGGGCTGACATATTCGGTCTGGTTTGCGAGAAGAGCACCGGCCAGTCCGGCACCTGCACCAGCGATGATAAAGCAAACGAGTTGGTAGACTGTAGCGTGAATACCCAGCGCCCGGATGCGTCGTTCATTATTACAGCAGCCGCGAATTACCAGGCCGAACTGAGAGTGAACGAGCCGGTTTGCAAAAAAGAGGAAGACGACCAGGAAGCTGAAGCAGAGATAATAAAAATGGGTGTCGTTACCCAGGTCCATTCCGGGAACAGTCGATCGGCTATAGAGTGACAGGCCGTCGTCGCCGCCATATTTCTCCAACGAGACAAAAAAGTAATAGATCATCTGGGCAAACGCCAGGGTGATCATGATAAAGTGCATGCCTCTTGTCCGTAAGCTCAATGCGCCGATAAGCAATGCGGCGAGGGCGGAGACGAGCATGGCCAAAGGAAAGATGATGAGGCCGTTTTCGGTTCCCGGTATGGTCAGAGGAAAAGTGGTGATCGGCTCCAGGGCTGAAGCGTGAAAAAAGCCGATCCCGACCACATAGGCGCCGATGCCGACAAAGGCAGCATGTCCGAGACTGATCAAGCCGGCGACTCCGATCAGCAGGTCCAGACTGGCCGCTGCAAGACCGTAAATCAGGGCGCGGGAAAACAGTGAAATGTAATATTCCTGTCCAAACAGGTGGGTGAGGGGAGGCAGGCAGGCAAAGAATATCGCTCCTGCTGCAATGCATCCATATTTTCGCCAAAGAACGTTCATCAGTGGTGGGCAGGTAATAATCCTGTTGGCTTCCAGACCAGAATAGCCGCCATCAGAATGTAAATGGACATGGAGGCAAGGGAAGCGGCTGCTCCATCAGCGGTGGCCGAGTCAAACAGCAGGCGAAAAAGCGGAGGGAGAAAGGCCCTGCCGAGCGTATCGACCATGCCCACCAGCAGTGAGCCGACCACTGCACCGCGGATGGAGCCGATACCGCCGATCACAATGACGACAAAGGTCAGAATAAGGATACTCTCTCCCATGCCCGCTTCCACCGCCAGTATGGGACCGGCCATCACCCCGGCCAAACCTGCCAAAGCAGTACCAAGGCCGAATACCAGCGTAAAGAGCAGCCGTATGTTGATGCCGAGCGCCGCTATCATGTCACGATTGGCGGCCCCGGCACGGATCTGCATGCCGATTCGGGTATGGGCAAAGAGCAACCATAAAAATATGGCAACCGCAATGCCGACACCTATGACAGCCACTCGGTAAAGCGGGTACATCAGACCTGGAAGGAGTTCGATACTGCCGCCGAGCCAAGCAGGTACATCCATGAACAGCGGTTGCCTGCCCCAGAGTATGCGGGTTAGTTCGTTGGCGAACATGATCAGCCCAAAGGTGGCAAGCACCTGGTCGAGATGCTCCCTGTGATAGAGCCTGCGCAGCACAATCCATTCAACGATCATTCCACATGCAGCCGCGGCAGGCAGGGCAGCGATTACCCCCAGGACAAAAGAGTCGGTGACAGCGGCAACCGTGGCACCCACATAGGCTCCGATCATATAAAAAGAGCCATGGGCAAGGTTGATAACCTGCATGATCCCGAAGACCAGGGTAAGGCCGGCGGACAGGAGAAAGAGGGTGATGCCGAGCTGGAACCCGTTGAGCAACTGTTCAACTACAAGGAGCATAATTCATCCCGGAACCGGTATCCGGCTCTCGAAAGGGAAGGGAGTTACATGCCGCACTGGGCAGCGTAAGCGTCAACATGATTGGTAAAGACCTTTTGCACGGTACGGTTGGTGAAGGTTCCGTCTTCAGTCTGGATGACTTCACGAATATAGAGGTCCTGCACCGGATGCTGGTTGTTCCCAAACTGAAAATTTCCGCGGACCGAGGCGAAATCGGCCTTTTTCAGCGCGGCCTTGAAGGCCTCCAGGTCTTTGAGATTACCGTTCACCTGTTGCAGGGCACTGCCGATGAGCCGGGCGGTATCATACCCCTGGGCAGCGTAAAGGGTGGGCATGCGGCCGTACTTTTCCTTGTAAGCCTGTACAAAGGCAACGTTGGCCCTGTTGTCCAGGTCATGGGTCCACTGGGAACCGTTTTTGACTCCAACAGCCGGCTGGCCAACTGCTTTCAGGATACGCTCATCAAAGGAAAAAGCCGGGCCGTAAACAGGGATCTGCTGGCTCAGGCCCGCCTGGGCATATTGTTTGAGAAAATTGATGCCCATGCCGCCGGGGAGAAAAAAGAAAACCGCCTCCGGCTTGGTGGCCCTGAGCGCAGCTATCTCCGCAGCATAGTCGGCCTGTCCGAGCTTGGTGTAAACCTCACCCACGACTTCTCCTGTATAATAGCGTTTGAAACCGGCCAGGTGATCCTTCCCCGCAGGATAATTCGGGGCAAGAAGATAGACGCTTTTATGGCCCGCATCACTGACATACTGGCCGACCACCTCATCAAGGTTATCGTTTTGATAGGAGACGCTGAAATAATTGGGGCTGCAGCCTTTGCCTGCCAGTTTTGAAGGAGCAGCGTTGGTGCTCAGGTAGACTACATCCTGGCGCACCACCTTGGGGACAACGGCCATTGCCACGTTGGAGAAAACAATACCGGTAAGTATTTTTGCCTGTTCTTTTTTAATAAATCGCTCGGCGATCTGCTTGCCTTTTTCTGGTTTTCTTCCGTCATCTTCAACCATGAGGGTAACAGGAATATCTCCCAACCGACCGTTTTCCTGGTCAATGGCCAGTTGAAAGCCATCCCGGATATCTTCGCCCAGGTATCCGGCCTTAGTGGACAGGGTGGTAACCATACCGATTTTAACAGGTTCTGCGGCTGCCAAGTGTGCGCATGCGCAGAACATTATCAGGAATATGCATACCTTTTTCATTGTTCTCTCCTTCACTTTAACTGCAATAAATGATGATTGTGGATACACGATGGACACCGACAGGTGGCATACGCATCACAGCGAGCAGCAGGCGGGCCTGACGGGAAACGGTCGGCGGACCAGCAGAAAAACTGCTTGTTTCTATGAGGAGAAACTAGAGAAAGCGCGCAAAAGTTGCAACAAAAAAAGATCCTCGCTGGTGCAAAGCAACTATTGGGCGCAAACATGCCGTGCGTGGAAAGGAGAAAATGAGTATGGTTTTGCCGATTGTACGCCTCTGGCGGATCAATAGGTTGGTAAAGGAAGAGTATAATACGGAATGCCTGACCTGGATGTGCCATGAATAAAACAGAACCAAAGCAGCGTGCGCTGAGCAGGCGCCTCAAACCGTGGCATCTGGTGGTGTTGATTGCCTTCTCCTTGTGTTTTGTGATTGCCCAGTATGTGCTGAGTCTGCGTGCCGATTCGGAACCTGGTGATATAACCCGCTCGGGTGACCACCTGCAGTCACCGCATGGGACTGAAGAGAGGGCCTTAAATCGCAACCGGGCAGAAGAGGAATAATCCTTCGTGAAAGGACCAAACAGGAGAAGGATCCTTGTTACCGGATGTCCCTCCCTTGGTGCTGAAGGGTGGCTCCTATTAAAAGGAGATGATGCGTGAGTGAGTGGAATTTTGACGGAGTAAGCTTTACACACTCTGTCTGCCTGCCCCAGAAGACCATGGAACGGCTCAATCAACTGGACAGCCCGTTGGATGCTATGCGGCGGCTTAATCGTGAGCATGATCAACTGCCCTTCCTGCTCCAGAATGCACAGGCCTTCCTCGAACAGGGCGTGTTGGAACAGGCAGTGGTGGAGGTGTACACCTGGCTGCTCTTTCCGTGCGCGGAGCAGGGAGTGCAGGCGTGGGAAAAACTCTTTCAGTTGAGCGATCAGGAGAGCCTGCGGGCGACTCCCCAACGGTCTTTTTGTCCTCTAAAAAGAGAGAGATTTGCAATGTATCGTGCTTCCTCTCTCAACGATTTAAAAAAAGACCTGAGCTGGACACTCAGCATGAATCAGGCTCAACACGATATGGAGCAGCAATGGGGAGGTGCCCAAGAGCCCAGGGTCTACCGAATCATAGCCGGTAGGGACGACATCGCCTTTTTCACTAATGCCCGAGGAAAACTTGAAGGCGTTCTTAACCCAGGGTCTGCGCTTTTTTCCCACTTGCCCGAGGGGGCAGAGGAAGTGACTGGTCTGGATGAAAAGGAGATCTGAACAGGGGTAGAGTGTAGATGAACTATGAAGTATAACTTTTTGTAATACCTTACTTGTTGTCTTTTTACCCCCTGGGTTGTTGTGACTGTCCACTTACCTTTTATTCTTCAGTCGTTGGCCTTTACTGGTACCATTTGCTGGTTGTGTCCATGGGTAAAGGGGGGCATCTTATGGTTTGCAACGGTGCCTTTCTTCTCCATTAAAAACCGTTTTTCAGCAGGCAGTGCGAGGTAATCATCTGCAACCTCTGTATTTCTCGGGTTCTTCATTGGCAAAAAAATGGTATACTTCTCCTCGCGTTAGCAGCCTTTCGTTTTTTCGGCAAGCAGTGCTGAGGATCACACCAGGTTCTGCAGGCATGACAATTGGAGTATGGAAAGAGTGGATATCTCGCCACGAACGGGTCCATTAGAATATATCGAGCCAACTATTTGTTTTACTGATAAACATCTGAAAGTTGGTGAAAATTATCCTCTAGAAAAACTGCCGGTATCAGCCTTGGTGAAAAAGGGGCAAAGTCTGGTCGAGTTTTCGCCTGCTGATCTGCCGGAAACAGGCAAACTCTTGCGCAGGAAAGTGTCCACCGGCCCCAACGTCTCCCTTTCCGAGGATGGAACGCAGATCATTGCCAATAGCGTCGGTTACCCTCGGATAGAATTCCGTCCTGTCGAAGAAAGCGAAGAAAAGGTGCTCCATGTGTCGGTGGACCCGCTTTTTCGACTCACTAAAAAACGGATGGAAGCCCTTCTCGTCATCAAACCCCTTCTTTTTCATTACACCATCGTTTCCAGCGAAGATCTCTACCGTTTACTCATTGATGAAGGGATAGTCCACGGTGTGATGTACAAACAGCTCAACAAGGCAAAGGAGTGCATACGTGCCGGTGTCGCTGATCCTGATCAGATTGTCGTCGCACGTGGAACCGAGCCGACCCCTGGGGTGAATGCCCATCTCTCTTTTCACCTGGAAATCGGTCCCATAGCCGGTGAGCTGCTTAAAGATGGCAGTATTGATTTCAGGGAACGAAAAATTATGGTTCCGGTTGCTCAAGACCAGGTCATTGCCACCAAGGTTCCTGCTACTCGAGGGCGCCCTGGGATGACGGTGCTGGGAGAACGGGTTGCTCAACGACATGGCAGGGACATGGAGGTGGAAACGCTTGACCATGCAACCTACCTGCCGGACCGGCAGCAGGTCGTTGCGACCAGCGACGGGGTGCTGTCCGTCGTCAATAGAAATGTCATCAAGGTGTGCAGCAAGCTCGAAATCCCGGGTGACATTGACTATTCAACCGGCAATATTGAATCTCGGTCCAGTGTGGTTATTCACGGTTCAATTATGCCGGGATTCCAGGTCAAAGCCGGAGGCGACCTGGAAATACGAGGCAGTGTGATGTCCACGCAGGTTACCGGACTGGCCAACACGGTCATCAAAGGGGGCATAACTGGCAGTACCAGCACCATAACCGGGACCGGAGATGTTGATATCCATTTTATCGAACAGGGCAGGATTGACTGCGGTGGCAACTGCGTTATACGAAAACAGTGTTATTACAGCCGGGTCTACGCAGGCGGTTCTATTCGCTGCAAGGAGCATGGCGCGGTTGTCGGCGGCGAACTGGTGGCTGAAGGCAGCATTACCCTTGGGGACGTCGGCGCCCCGGACGCCGAACCTGCCTTTATTGCTGCCGGAGTAAATGCCGAACGGCTTACCTACTCAAGAAAACTGCTCCAACGGCTGAAAGAAGATAAGGAGTCGATCATGCAGCGCATTAAGGGCTACACCGGGGTAGCCAGGTCCAAGAAACTTCGATCACTCAAGGGCAGCATTGAACAGATGCGGTTGCGCTATCTGCGGATTAATCTTATTCCAGGTACAGGGCTCTACTCCCGATCCAATGAAATGTTACCCGCCACAGGGTCGGGTGAGGCCGCGAAGCATCCACAGCCTGCCGAAGCTGCTGGTATTGGTTCGATCACCATCGATGTGCATGGCAAAGTGTATGCTGGAACAATGCTCCAAGTAGGAAATCGCTCCATGACGGTGGAACAGACAGCAGCTGGTCAACGTTTTCAGCTCGATGATTCCCTGGAGCATATCGTGGCCTTTCCCCTCAGGCACGGACGTGCGTAGGGCTGGGGCCAATTCGGATCCGATTTTCCTCCCCTTGCAGTGCCGTTGAACGGCATTTCTTCACCACCTGTACCAAAACCTATAGGCCAGCTGCTTTCTTCCTGCTGCTGACGGTGAATGGATCAGGAAACCTGGTGCTGCTGTTTTCCTTTGAGTGCCAAACCGAGAACAAGGATGATAATGGTGAGCAGAAGAAAATGGAGAAACATCTCTTTATGGATTGCTCCCCAGATAATGTAGAGCGAGCCGGCTGCGGCAAATAATGGAGCGCAGAATCGGCTGAACAGGCCCAAATCGGCAAAACGCCGCATAACATGAAGGTAAATAAAAAGATAGATCACGTAGAGAAAGGCAATGGGCAGTTCAGAGATGTCCATAACCCTGCCCCACCATTCGGCAAAATTACCGTACCACACGAGTAGCCAGAACAGCGACATGATACACCCGATCAGGGCCGAGTTGACGGTGCTGTTGGTGGAAACATTGACGCGCTTGAAAATATGGGGATATGGCCCCAGGTCTCTGGATGCAAGGGCAAACATGCCCCGCGCCGAACCCATGACCAGGCCGTTGAGCGTTCCCAGGCATGAGATGACCACAAAAACCGATAAAAGGGTGCCGCCGAATCTGCCGAAGACCAGCCCGAGTACCTGCACCGGCGCCTGGTCACCGGCGGCAATCACTTCCTCGTTGGACAGGACCCCCGAGATACCCAGGTAGTACACCATATACACCAGGGCCACTAACAGGGTTCCGAACACGAGCGCCTTTGGCAGGGTCTTGGTGGCATCCCGTAATTCGGCGTTAATCGAGGTGGCAATAATCCACCCCTCATAAGCAAAGGCTGTTGCCAGGGTTGCCACTGCCAGGCCCCCACTGCTGGCGACAATGTCAGCGCTGTGGGCAAAGCTTTCCATGGTCTGGCCGCTGATAAGCCCACTGGCTGTTCCTACTGTAGCCACCACTGCCAGTGGGATCAGTTTAATAATCGTAGCAGACACCTGCCACTTGCCTGCCAGCGCAGGTGATGCGCAATTCAGCAAGAAGAAACCAATCAGGTAGATCACGGCCAGAATCCACACGCCCCCCTCCAGGCCAAGCAGGCCGATACTATAGTTGGCAGAAACCCAGGCCAGCACCGCCACCAGGGTCGGATAGTAAACAAAGGTCATGAACCAGGCAACCATATAGCCGGCGGTCGGGCCATAGGCGTCTTCAAAATAGTCGACCACGCCGTTTACCCTTTCAATCCGGGTGGCTATATTGGCAAAGACAAACGCCGTAAATACCATAATGGTTCCACCGATCAACCAGGCCAGCAGGGCCACCGGCAGGCTTCCACCGGCAGCGACGAGGACGTCGTCTGCCTTGAAAAACACACCGGACCCGATGACAATGCCGACCACCATGGCGGTTGCCGTCCAAAAACCATATCTTCGTTGCAGGGCTTCCATTGTTTATCCTACCGTTTCTCTTTGTCGTCCATCTTGTGATAGTATTGGGTCTACCGTACGATCTGACCATGCCGGACAGGAGAATAAAAGCGGTTACTCAATCAATCCGGCTGGTGTTTACAAAATGTGATCGTATACCACGATCGATACGGCTGAGCAAAAAAATATGCACAGTCCTTCCCATTCGTTCTATCAATCAAATATATTTTTTCAGCACTTTGGAGATGGTAATTGCTTCCTTTTTACAGAACGCTTCACACAGGCCGCACTCAGAGCACAAAAAAGGTGAAAAGGATATTTTTTTTTCACCATTGGTGCGTATTCTTTTCAGGGCTCCTGTAGGGCACATTCCTGTGCACTGCGGACAGAAGGTACATGCAGCAGTCAGTGACATTTGGGGGCGGAGAAGGGGAGAGATGGCTGAATCTCGAAAGAGGGGGCTGGTGTGAAGAAGCGATAGTTTAGCAGGTAGTCTCTTCTCTACATGGTGTGAGACCTTTTCATGGTTGCTTTTTCTTGAAAGGTATGTGGAAACGAACTCTGCAACACCACTCCCCATGGTGCGCAGAAATGAACGCCTTGCCCTTGATGTTATTTTGCTGTTTTGTGTTTGTTCATCAGAAATATGAATTTCGGTATTCAAATAGCCGGAAAAATCAGCTACCAAAAGGTTCATTGATTTGAGCATTGCGTCTTTGACGCTCCTATTGATACATGTATCACAACTCCTGGTGTTCAAAGAGACGGTCGTATATGCTGAACCAGTAAGATAGAGAATAACTTCCGGAGAGAGAATGCCTAAACAGGGGACGACCACCTCATTATGCGTTCCATGCTGTTGAAGGTAACAGGAAATAAACAGGGTTCTTGTCTTTTTGTTTTTGATATCACTGTAAATATCTGATCGGTTTGATACAAATGTTTCACCCGGGCAAACAGCAACACAGCGCCCGCAATCAGTGCATTGAAAGTGGTCAAGATGGATAAAACCTTCCCATAGGCTCAGTGCCTGGGAAGGGCAGTTGTCGATACACAATGTACAGGAGTACCTGTTAAGCCGTCGACGTAAGCAGCGCTGAGGATGAACCTCAATCTTGTTGGCAGTATTTTCCCAAGAATTTGAAATCACAAAAGTTTCCTATCAGTCAGACAGGTGTAATGACTGGTCACTTCTCTTGGAGGTATAGGTTTTTTCGCAAGTGGTGTGAAAATGGCCCAGACATTCGCTCAGTGATCGATAATACTGAGTCTGCGCTCCACCGTGAATTGTTGTGCAAAATACTGGTAGCCAACTCATGACAGAACGAAAAAAATTACATTGCAATGAATAGAGTCTGGCTGATTCTGTTTTATTTTTCTGCTCCATGGCTACAGCCTGTTTTTTGGCGAGAAAAGACATAAATTCCAATTCTACAGCAACGTGATCCGGGGGTTCTTTTGTCTCCACTTTAAGGCCTTCATCCCTGTAAAATCGCTGAACGGCAACAGTGGTGTCTCCCATTAATCGCCTGGTATTTTCGAGATAAACGGAGCCGTAGGGCGCTGCGATTAATTCAAAGGGACCAACAAACAACGCTGCATAATCCAAGATCAAATCATGTTGAGTGGCGCCTTCCAGTGCTGTGTGCATGTTACAGGCCGCCGATGCAGCTGCCGGGGAATCGGTCAACAGACGAGCAAGGTTTAAGCAGACATTTTCATCAAGAAACAGGTCCTTCTCCGGTTCATAGAAACAGGCTGAAAAGAGTCTGAAACAATCACTTGTGTCCAATATTTCTTTGGAGCTTCGCATGAAAAAGATGTGGTCAAAGTGTGGCACTTGTGTATACATCACAAGTGCCACACTTTATTGGTAGAGTTATCTGGCAGAATATTCCCGAATATAATGTACATTGGGTCGTGTTCCTTCTTCTTCCTTGAGAACAAACCCCTTGTATTTTTTCAGCAGTTTTGCAGCAGCACTAGTGGAATCTTCCAGGTCCCCGAAAATGCGTGCTCCAGAAGGGCAGGCCTCTACACAGGCAGGGAGTTGTTGGTTTTTAAGGCGATGGTCGCAGAGGATGCATTTTTCGACGACATTATCTCGCCGTACGCTCTCATAGTCAGGGTGAAAATATTCCGTTTTATGCGGTGGGTTTGCGCCAGTTATCGCTGTAAGTTCAGCACCGGAAGTAGAGCAGCCATTTATTAACTGCTTGGAATCTAGATAAAAAGGATGGGTAGGTTCACCTTCCTCATTATAGCTGATAACGCTATACTCGCCTGCTGATCCATCCTTTTCAACTTCATCCATACTATAAGGACAAGCCTCCTGGCAGGCACGACAGCCTATGCAACGGTGATCGTTGTGCATTGTTATGCCGTCTGGAGTTTTATACATTGCCTTTGGTTCCACGGGACAGGCATCAACACATGGTGCATCTGAACAATGGTTGCATAGCACAGGCAAGGTCCTGAATTTTGTGTGGGGAAAGGTTCCTATTGTTTCATGCAGAAAATCTGCCCAGTTGAATGTTTGTCCGTTTTTTCTCAGGGCAGTATTGTTTTCAGTTTTGCATGCAAGTGCACAGGCTCCGCACCCAACGCATTTTCTCAGATCAATTAACATTCCATATTGAGTCATATCTCAGCCCTCCTCTCTAAACCTTTTCTATACGAACTGCTGCATGTCCGCCGTTTCTGGCATTAGAGCCGGACAGGCGCTCTAGTTCCCAAGGAATGATGGTATTATTATTCACGCCTCTTGTTGCGCTTTTGGCAAAGTCATCTGTGGCAGTTTTCCCATATGCCCAGTGACCTTGGCCAAATGCTTTACTCACTGTACCGGGACGTACGCCCTCCCATGTGCGAGCAACACACTCACCACTGCCGCCTTTTGAGGTGATGCGTATCTTGTCACCATCCTTGATCCCTAGTTTTGCCGCGTCAGCAGGATTCATTCGCAGGGTATCCTGGCCGCCTACATCTCCTGGGTCGACATGTTTAAACTCATAATACCATGGGCTGTTCTGGCTCCTCCCTTCCCTGTTTAATCGAGACTTGTAATCAATGAAAACAAAGGGATATTCTTTTTCACTTCCGTGACGTATTGGCGGCTCATAGTGCGGCACAAACGCTAACTCGCCACGGGCAGTGTAGTTCGCCTTCCCCATGACGGTATCCACGCTGACATTGTGTTTTTCTGCATGTCCGGTCAGGGCATTTTTAAGGGTCTCGCTGTAGAATTCGAATTTGTTTGTCTTGGTTTTAAAATTACCGCCCCAATGGGATTTATAGGCATATGGCGCCGAGTTCCACATGCCTTTGTGGAGCATATCGTCCCAACCGTTAATTTGATCACCATGGGTGTCTTTTTTGCCGTCCCAAAGAGGTTTGGTGTAATACTTCAGCGCGTAGACAGTAAATTCTTTGGAGTTTTTTGGTTTTGCTCCGGTTTCAGGGTCCGAATACATCTCGACCAGACAATCATAGAGGTTTGCAAATCCCCGTTGCTTCAGTTTCTCAGCAAGCAGGAAGGGGAATTCAGTTTCATCCTCAATGACATTCCACATCGGCTCAACAACCGGTTGGAGCAAAGTGCATGCTGCGTAGCGATTTGCTTTCGTTTTCACAAAACCATATCGTTCGTATTTGCTGACCGTACAGGGGAGCATAATATCGGCAAACATTGTAAATTCGGATGCATTTGTCGTGAGATGCACGGTGAAAGGTACAGAGGACAATGCGTCCTCCCAGAGTCCCGTACCATTACAAGAGAAGACAAAATTGTTCATGTAGCCAACAAGGACCTTGATATCATATGGATCTTTATCAAGAATACCCTTAGCTGCGTTATTTGTCGAAACCCCGCCACCTGATTTACCTTTTGCAATTACCGGCAACTCAAGGCGGCCTCGCTGATCAATTTTCTCCAGCTTAGAATGCTTTGCAGCAAGTTCATCCTGATGTTTTTTAAGGATGTCCGTATTTAATTTATTCACAGGGATTTTTGCTGTCTGCAATGACCCGCCTACGTTATCAATACTCCCGAGAATTCCGCCTAACGCATGAACGGCCATGGCAGAATAAGCGCCTCGAGCCTGCATTGCAGCGCCAGGCCCCATCCATACGGCGACGTTCGGTGCTGCCTTAACAAGTCCTCGTGCTACTCGAATGATTTGGTCTTCAGGAACTCCGCTTATAGCGGCTGCCTTTGCGGCGGACATATCCTTAACTGCTAAATTCCACCATTTTACCAAACCGTATGTTTCTTTCTCGGCAAAGTCTTGTTCACTTACTGCAACGCCTGGCTTGAAACGGTTCATTCCGTCAACAAAGTCACCGACAAATTCCTTGTTCCAGCTTCCTTCTGTTAAAATGACATGCGTGATGCCAAGAGCCAATGCACCGTCGGTACCTGGTATTAATGGCAGCCACTCATTAGCTTTTGCTGCACTCGTTGTGAGCCTGGGGTCAACAGCAGCGACGGTCGCTCTGTCCAGCGCATCCCCTAGGCGTTGGATAGTCGCCGGTACCATTCGATTACTGGAAACCGGGTCGCACCCCCATATGAGAATATATTTTGAATTGGAAAGATCGTAATCTCTATAAGCCCAATAGCCTTCCGTGTAGTAAGAACCGAATTTTTCAGCTTCAGCGCATGTTGAGCTATGGGAGATATTATTGGGTGATCCAAAAACCTTTGGCATGACATCATATATGATGTCGCGTAGATATGTGTATCGACCACGCATCAGACAGAACTTTTCGGGTTCTTTGTCGCTACGCAATGCCATCATTTTGTCTGCAATGGTATTTAGCGCTTCATCCCAGCTAATAGGAACGAACTGCGGGTCGACCCCTCTCCCTTTTTTGGGGTTAGTCCGTTTCATGGGTACTTTTATTCTGTCCGGATCATAGAGCTGCTGCAAAGATAAGTGGCCCCTGGGGCAGACCGTACCATCATTTTGTTTAGAATATCGATTCCCCTTGACCTTAACGGCTCTACCTTCCTGGACAAAGACTTCAACAGGGCACCACGTGGTACAGCCTTGACATGTGGATGGTTTCCATTCCCCGGGGGCATCACCAACAGGGCCACTTTGTGATAATGCACTCAGTTCCGGATCTTTGTTGGTGCAACCGGCAAAAGCCGTGGCCGCACCTGCAGCAACAGATAGCTTGAGAAATTCCCTTCGCTTGAGTTTCATACCCCCTCCTTGAATTGTCTAAGGCAAACGATTTTACTGCACAAGCCACATTGTGAACACTGGGGCTGGATGAAATGGATTTTACTGATTATATGTTGATCAGCTAACACTATGGATTAATAATCGTCAATAATATATTTACATATCCGGATATGATGGGGTGTTGGTTGGGAGTATTCGACCTACAGCATCAAGGAAAGAAAGAGATTAAATGAGTAAAGCCAGAGAAGAAGAAATAGAGGAATTTTCTCAACAGGTTAAAGTGTTAGGTGATGTCAACAGGCTCAGGATCCTTGCTTTGTTGCGATATGGGGAATTGTGCGTATGTGACATTATGGCTGTTCTCCAGCTTCCCCAATCTACCACGTCAAGACATTTGACCAGTCTCAAGAATGCCCTCTGGGTGAAAGGTACCAGGCGCGGAAAATGGATGCACTACCGGCTGAACGATAATTTTCACAACGCTGTCATTTTGTCCTCGCTTCTGAAAGGCCTTGTTGAGTTAAAACAGATGAAAAAAGACCAGCGAGAGTTAACAATCTATTTAAACGAAAAGAAAAAAGACGCCTGTAGATGATGCCTGAATTATAGCGAGTCACAATAATACCATTTGTGTATGGGGTCAGCGGGGATTGGAAATCTTTCATCTCCGCCTTGCCTTACTCCGCTAAAAAATATTTCCTCTTCAAGTCGCAGCAGGACGATTAAAAGAAAGCGTTGTTCATCCTATCTACAACAGTAGCCTGAAAATGGAGGCGGCCGCATCGTATCAACCACGGTGCATTCTGCGATAACAACATCTTGTGCCAACTCGATGTCGGTGCGGGTGATATCCTGCATGCACATTGACTCAGTACCCACATAGCTCAAAGCCAGGTTATGGTCGGAGGTTACCGTTACCCCCTTTTTGTGGAAACTGTTGAAGAGACACCTCCTGTCAGACCCATCAAGGAGAATGAAAGGTTTTGACTCAGCGGTGCTTGGGATGGTCAACTGACTGTCCTGGCTTGCAGTCCAATACCACAGGGCTTTTCCCGCAAGCATCAGTTTCTGGGCAGCGATCCAGGTAATGAAACCTGCTGCCGAGTGATCATTGCAGGGGCAAATAACAATTTTATGCTGTATGTTTTGTCCTTTCCTCTGTGGTTTTGCGTGTCCAGGCTACCCTTGTATACCCTCAATACGTTTTGAATCTTGTCAGGTGACTTCTCTGCTTACCTGTCAATCGCTGAAAAACGCTGCATGTCATTGTCAGCGTAGCGGCACTCTAGGAATTGCCAGCCATGCCCGATGGCGGAAGTCCTCAGCATCATAACACCCCCCGTTTGTTCTGTTTTGGAGAATTATGACATAGCCGGTATACTCTATTATGATGGGTAATGAACCTTAAAATATAAATGGCTTAAAGTCGGTGGTACTCACGAAATGATCAATATATTGATGTTTTACGGGGTGTGGATCTTCTGCAGCCTGATCATGCATGGTGCAGGCGTATGGGTTCCACCTGCCTGGACCGTGCCACTTTCTTCTCTTTTCACCGTAGCCTTTCTCTTTGGTCTATCCTGCCTCACCCATCAATACCAGCGTCGTATTGAACCTGCATTAGTGCAGAACCTTCAACAACGCTTGGTTCTTCTTGCCGCATGCGGCCTGGTGTTTATCGGCAGTTCCGCTGCGGTGTTGCTCTTTGGGGAAAAATTAGATCTGATCATCGCACTGCATACAGCAAACCTGCTCTTTTTTGCCTGCGTATTCGGACACTGGCTAACCACTCCACTGAAGCGTCCGGCTGAACTGGTCCCCCTGTGCCTGATTATGTCTTTTGTTGATGTGTACAGCGTATTCAAAGGTCCCAGCAAAGAGCTCACCTCCAGCCTGGCAAGTCATTACAGCAGCGGCCAGATCGGCCCCCCGCCCATGGTTGATTTCATCCTGATTAAACTGCCGATGCCCGGGCAGGCGGCATTGATGCCGGTATTTGGGGTAGCAGACTGGATTGTAATCGCCTTGCTCTCTGGGGCTGCTGCAAAATTCAATTTGAACGACAACCTCTTTGGCCGATCAGGTGCGATATATGTACCCATGGGAGCCATTGGCCTGATCGTTTCGATTCTGGCAGCCAGGGGGCTTGGAGTGTATCTGCCAGCGCTCCCTCTGATTACTGCCTTTTTCCTCACCGTAATGGTATTTCGATCACCCGAAATCCTACGCTTAACGCGTAATGAGTTCCCGGCAATGGTTCTTTCTACAGCCGTCGCATCTGGCCTTTTTGCACTGATCCTCCTTTAGGAATATTTTGTGAAATGCTATGTAATGTAGTCAGGTAGTCAGCGAGCGAGCCACGAGTCACCTTGTACAACAAAGCTTTTCAGGGGTTTATTATCAATGAATCAACATGTCCATTTCAAGGCGCCTCCTGTCACGGTTAAAGGTGACGGTACTCCCCGTATGGTGGGGTTTGAGTTAGAGTTTTCCGGCCTCACCCTGGATCAAGCCGTTGATGCTCTCCGGTCGTCGTTAGGTGGGAAGCTGAAGAATGGAACCGCAGCCGAACAGGTTGTGCACGTGGAATCAATGGGCGATTTTCATGTCGAACTTGACTGGGCCTATCTGAAGCGAAAAGCAGTGGAAAAGGATCAGGATCAAGAAAACGGGGAGTGGATCGAGCAGGCAAGCAAAGCGGCAAGTCTGCTCGTCCCCGTGGAAGTGGTCTGTCCGCCGATTCCCATAGCTCATCTCAATGCCCTGAACCCGATGGTATCTGCGCTGCGCAAAGCTGGAGCTGTTGGAACCGAAGAATCTTTGTTTGCAGCTTACGGAGTACATATTAATACCGAAATTCCCTATCTTGATGCGGCCACCATGTTTTCCTATTTGCGGGCGTATTCGGTCCTCCAGTGGTGGTTGGTTGAAGCGCATGAGGTGAACACAACCCGTAAAATAAGCCCCTACATCGATCTGTACCCTGAAGAATATGTCAAGCGGTTGCTGTCTCGGTCCAATCCAGGTATTGATATGGTTTGCGCCGATTATTTGGCATACAATGCATCCCGCAATCGAGGGTTGGACATGTTGCCCTTGTTGGCAGAGATCGATGACGAGTGCGTGCGCAGTGTGGTGGATGATGCCAAAGTAAAGGCACGGCCGGCCTTTCACTATCGTTTGCCCAACTGCAATATTGAGCGGGCGGATTGGTCTCTGGCTCAATCGTGGAATAAATGGTGCATTATCGAGCAGTTATCCTGTCGACCAGATGACCTGGACGAATTGGGTGCAGCGTTTCTTGATGCAGACCGGCCGGTTCTCGGCATTAACCGCAAAAAATGGGTAGCATTTATTGATCAATGGCTGAAAAACCGCGGATTGGCATAACCGGCAACGCAAAACATTGGTCTCCAAGTTGGTGGTGTACTTCCTTTGCACTTAAGTTGGCTGGTGCCATCCCGGAGCGGATCAGCGTTCGTCACCCGCCAAGCGGCAACACCCTTGATGCGTTGATCATCGGTGGTGGTGACGACATCAGCCCGGAACACTACAATGGCGACATCAACAACGCGAACAAGATTGATCCTGGGCGCGACCTGTTGGAAATCGAATGGATCAACAAAGCGCTGGAAAGAAATATCCCGTTATTGGGCATCTGTCGAGGCGCGCAACTGATCAATGTTGTCCTGGGCGGCAACCTCTACCAGGACATCCGTTCCCTGCGCCGCTACACCTATAACAGGCCTGGTTTGCTGCCGACCAAGCAGGTTCGACTCTTGCCAGACTCGCAACTGGCCAAAATATGTAACAAAGTGCACCTGCGAGTCAACAGTCTGCATAGTCAGGCAATCAAAACCGTCGGGACTGACCTTCAGGTTGTCGGATGGGATTTGGATGAGATTACCCAGGCCGTTGAGTCAAATAAGAACAGGATCATCGGTGTACAATGGCATCCTGAATATCTTATCTACCTCCCATCACAATTTGCATTTTTTCGTTGGCTTGTGAACTGTACGAGATAACCTCACATTTCCTATTTTTTCTGTATATTCAGCAGATACCTTCAAGTGAGAGAGTGACCAGGGAGCCGGATCGTGGAGGGGCAATAGACCCAGGTCTCCTCTTTTAGAGTCTGCGTCGGGTTGTTTTTTCGTTATTGGTGGAACCCGTTGGTATACATTAAAAAAATCAGGATCACCAGCCGTTACGGATGCAGGTTGCAGTTTGATTTTCAGTTTTCAATAAAAGAGATGCATACGCTCAGCACATTCCACATCAAGTGAGGTTGAGGCTAATGTCCTTTGAACAACTATTGTTTGATATCTCATCACGGTACATCAACTTACCGGTTGATCTCATAGATACATGCATCGAGGCGGATCAGCGACGCATCTGCGAATGGTTCGATTTCGATTTATCCTCACTGTGGCAGTGGGAGGACATAAACCGAAGATATATGATATTGACTCACCTCTACGGTGACTCGGGAGGCCTGGAACACCCAGGCCGGATAGATGCGCATAACGTCGTTCCCTGGATTATGCGTAAGGTGGAAAAAGGTGAACCATTCATCCTCTCCACAAAAGATATGGGAACTGAGGCCCGTAGAGATCAACAATTCAGGGAGGGGTATGGAGTAAAGTCCTCTGTTATTATACCACTTGCCGTTGGCAGAGAGGCGCCTCACGCCGTTGTCAGCTTTGATATGATACGAGATGAAAGGCAGTGGGCAGATATGACCATAAACAGGTTGGTCATGGTTTCTCAAGTTTTCAACAGCGCTTTGGCACGTAAAATTACCGAAACAAAACTTCGCGCCAATGAAGCGCGGCTTCGACTTGCCGCAGAATCGGCTGAAGCTGACCTCTGGGAATTTGATATGACCACGGAAGAGCTCAGGGTAACAGACAAGGCCGTGCAGATGACAGGCAAGGCACTGCACCTGACAGATACCATTGACAGCTTGGTGCAGATTATCCACCCTGATGATCGTCATTCATTCTTTCAGGCCATATCAACAGCCTTTAACCAGCGCAAACAACTGAAAATTGAATATCGCATTCTGGATAAAAGCGGTCCACCCAAATGGATATGTTCTATGGGAAAACCCTACTTTCGGGAAGATGGTACTCCTGAAAAGCTGCTGGGGCTGTCCATTGACATAACCAAAGATAAAAAGATGGAAGAAGAGCTCAGGGTGAGCAGGAAACGTTTAGCGGTAGCCATTGATATTGCTGAACTGGGCTTTTATGAGATGGGTGAGCACTTTCAAATGGTATTTCTTGATGAAAGAATGCGCAGTTTTCTTGGTCTTCCTCGGGAATATGAGGGCGACCCCCGCCAATACTGGTTGGAACACATACACCCTGCTGATCTTTCTTTTGTACAGCGTTCAGTTCACAAGGTTATTGAGGAAGGGACGGATCACCTTGTTCTCGACTATCGCTATCGGCACCCTCAGCGCGGGATAATCCATCTCCATCATTTATCAAGTGTACTGCAGCGAAACGATACAGGGCATGCCTCCAGGATTATCGGTGTGTTGCGCGATATCACTGAACAAAAGAAGGCAGAGAATGCACTACAAGCCCATCAGCAAACTATTCTGGAACATAAAAAAGAGCTCCAGCAACTGACCGGACGATTGATCTTTGATCAGGAGAAGGAATTACGAAGATTGTCCAGAGAACTGCATGATGATCTGACCCAGCGACTTGCACTGATGGCAATAGAAGCCGGAAAGCTGGAACTGCAGATGAGTACGCCGGGGACAGCTTTTGATGAATACCTATACGGTGCAACCAGGATTAAAGAGCAATTAATCCGAATTTCTGAAGATGTCCATCGGTTATCCCGGCAACTGCACCCGACAATTATTAATGATCTCGGCCTTGTTCCTGCAATCAATGTGGAACTGGATGCATTCATGAAGCAGAATGCCACCCAGGTCTTATTCACCCATGACAACATCCCCGACAACATAGATCAGGATATAGCTCTTTGCCTGTACAGAATCATTCAGGAAGGGTTGAGGAATATAGCCTCCCATTCCAAAGCTGATCAATCGGAGCTTTTTTTACGGTATAGTGACCAGCGTTTTGATCTTACCCTGCAGGATAATGGCAGAGGCTTTAATCCGAAGCAAGTAAAATCCGTGCCGGGTCTGGGGCTCTCCAGCATGCGTGAACGGGTGCAGTTTGTTCATGGGGATTTTTTTCTGCAATCCGCGCCCGGTCAGGGAACCTCACTGCGGGCCAGCATACCCTTTCAAGAAGGCGAAAAATGAACCGACCACGAATTATACTTGCTGACGATCACCGTATAGTAGCCGAAGGATTGAAGAGTGTTATTGAACCTGAGTTTGAACTTGTTCAAATCGTTGAAGATGGACGAGCACTTATTGATGCCGTGACTAAGCTGCAGCCTGATGTCATTATTGTTGATATATCGATGCCTTTACTCAACGGAATTGAGGCTGTTGAGCAAATTCGTCGACACAATGAGAAGGTCAAGGTCATCTTCCTTACCATGCATCCTGATATAAGTTATGCCATCAGGGCCCAGGAAGCAGGAGCAGATGGATATGTTTTGAAGCATTCTGCACCGCATGAGCTCCTTGAAGCAATCCGTCATACCTTACTTGGGAAATCGTACATCACTCCGCTTCTTGAAAACGACTATATAGAAAAACAGAAAAAAGGGTCAAAAGAACGGTATAAGGAAAAAGCCTTTCTCACCAAACGTCAGCGGGAAGTACTGCAACTCCTCTGTGAAGGGTATGCGACGAAAGAAGCCGCGTCAATTCTTGATATCTCCACCAGGACCGTCGAATACCATAAATATCAAATGATGAAGGATCTCAATATCAACAGTGTCGCTGAGTTGATCCGCTATGCAGTCAAACACAATGTTCTTTCTGCTGACCGCGATGGAATCTTAAAAACCCCGTAATTTTCCTAGTACCCTTTCCCCGTATCATACGTTACCTATCAGACGAATATTTCGCTTTCGGCTGTACAGGCCATTTTCACACCATTTTCGTTATATCGCTAGAGCCAAAGGGTATTTTGAATACTCCGGGTGAAGAGGGCTTCACCAGCGAGCGATGGAAAATCATATCAACAACAGAGAATGTACCAAAGGAGAAGCGCCATGAACCTATATCAGTTCATTACCAAGGCGATGATTGTTATTGGTCTGTGTTCTGTATTTATTGTTGGACCACCTCTTCATGCAAGTGAATCGCAACAAACAGTCGATGAGATGGTAAAAAAAAACCAGGCTCATTTGAAATCTTTTTTTTCCCATAGCCAGTCTGAAGCGATGAGAAATCTTCTTGGTGCTGCCCGCGCAATCTTTGTAGCACCTGAGGTAACTTCAGGTGGTTTTCTTATCGGTATGCAGAAAGGCGAGGGGATGTTGTTGCGAAGACACGGCAAAGAATGGAGTGATCCGGTATTCATGTCGCTTTCAGAGTGGAATGTCGGTCTACAGGCAGGGATTATGGAATCGTCAATCATTATGCTGATTATGACCGATAGGGCAACTGATGATCTTATCAGCGGTGTTGCTAAGCTCAGTGGTACCGGAGGATTCGCTTTAGGTGCATGGGGGCTGGGTGCTACCGGATCTGGTGGAATTGAAGGGGGACTCGAAGTCATTCTTGTGTCGACATCCAAGGGTGCGTATCTCGGTACTGTAATGGGGGACCAGGATATCAACGTGCTTCAGTCACTCAACGAGCAGGCGTATGGAAAGGGGTATGATATCGCCACAATACTCTCGCAGTCAGGCGGTTCGCTGGCTGTGGCGGATGGACTTCGTAATGACTTGAAAGATGCAGTCATTCAATCGTGGGCTCAATAAGAAAATTTGGGGTACTTCTTGAGAGTGGAGCATCATTTCATCTGCTGTTTGTGGAACAGAACAGGGGAGGCTAGTGCTTTTAACAATTGTTAACAACGTCCTAAGTGACCTCTAGGGGGCTTTCAGGGTCCAGCCCAGCCCTCTGTGAGGTCGATCGTGATTAATCTCAAGCATGACAATCCTGCCTAAAATACTTTTTCTCAGCAAATAACTGGAGCTGTTGGCTCGAAGATCAAGGAAGTATCTCAAGCCAGCGTTTGCTCACAACCTGTTAACTTTGCCCCCTTACATCTTTGATCGCATGAATCGGAAGGGATAGAGGGAGGCAGGCAACTTTCTCGTAGGCTGAAGTTCAACCCTCTCATGGATAAGGTAAAACCCAAAAGTTCCTTTTCTTTGATAGGATGTTAGAACGGAATACGTGTATGGAACAGGGGTAATCTAAACTTCCTGAAGCTTAAGATACTCGCGGCCTTTTCAGATAACATTCTAACAGGAGTTTAACATTTAACGACCTTTTTCGAAGAAAATCCATATAATATCAGCATGTTGCATCGCTCTTTCACGTAAGACCCCGCCTTTTTCAAATCTCCCCAATTAAAAAATCATGAAAAAACAGAAAGTTCGCCTTTTTTGTCTTGAATTTGTAAGACCTAATTAGTACAATGCCAACATGGCACATTTACACAAGAAAACGAAAAATGGCAGACCCTATTACTACGTCCGAGAAATGGCAAGGGTCGACGGGAAACCCAAGGTCATCAATCAAGTGTACCTGGGGTCTCCAGAGCGTATACTGGAAATGGCGCAGGGAAAAGCAGGCATTCCGAGCAGGCTCCAGGTCCAAGAGTATGGGGCTCTGTGGCTTGCAAATTTGGTAGAAAAACAGATCGACTTAGCTGGGCTGGTCGATGCAGTCGTTCCCCAGAAGAGAGAAAACGGCAAACCGACCGTTGGCGAATATTTTGTGTATGCAGTCTATAATCGCATGATCGCTGCCTGCTCCAAAAGAGCGCTGCCTGAGTGGTACAGGCAAACTGCTGTTCAGCACATTCGGCCAGTACAGACCGATCAGCTCAACTCGCAGATGTTCTGGCGCAAATGGGAGAAAGTTGAAGAAGGACACCTGCAGGCCATGGCTCAAGAGTTTTTTAACCGCGTCAACCAGCTGGAGCCTCCCGGATCAGACTGCTTTCTTTTCGATACGACCAACTTCTACACTTTTATGGCCAGTGATACGGATTCGGAGTTGGCGCAGCGAGGAAAGAGTAAGGAGGGGCGAAACTGGTTGCGCCAAGTCGGCCTGGCACTCCTCGTCAGCCGCGATAAACGCCTCCCGTTTTTTTACAAAGAGTACGAAGGGAACAGGCATGATTCAAAGGTCTTTCTCCAGATGGTTGATGATGTCTTTGAAGCCATGAAAGAAGGGGCTCAACAACAAGCTGAGTTGACGATTGTTTTTGATAAAGGAATCAATAGCGAAGAAAATATATCTGCCATTGACGCGAGAGAGCATGTTCATTTCATAACGACCTACTCGACGTATTTCAGCAAAGAGCTGATTCACGTACCGTTGAAACAATTTGAACCTGTTGACACACGTAAAAACAAAGAACTGGCAAGAAAAGGACGAAAAGACGACCTGCTGCTGGCATGGCGGACCAAGGGCAGCTATTGGGGACAGGATCGCACAGTGGTCGTCACCTACAATCCACTGACGGCAACAAAACAGCGGTATGGTTTTGAAAAGAAACTGATCCAGCTGCAGGATTTTCTGTTTGCTGTTCAGCGCAAGGTGAACAGTCAGGCGCCGCAATGGCGAAAGGCCTCATGCATACAGAAACGATACACCGATAAATGCCTCGAACTCCACCTGCCACCAGACCTGTACAAGGTGGAAATATCTGATATCAATGGTTGCCTGGAGTTAAATTTCAGGAAGAATCACTACAAAATAAGCCGATATATCGACAAGTTCGGCAAAAATATTCTCATCACGGATCTTGGCGAGTGGCCCACAGAAGAGATTGTTCAAGCCAGCCTTGACCGATGGGCAGTGGAAGATGGTTTTCGCCTGACAAAAGATGAAGAGCAGGTATGCCTGCGACCAATACGCCATTGGACGGACAGCAAAATCAGATGCCACATCTTTACGTGCGTGGTGGCGCTCACATTACTTCGTCTCATTGAATTACAATTACGGAGAGCTGATCTTGATATCACCGCAAAAAAGGCAATGCAGAGCATGCGCAACCTGCACTCGTGCCTTCTGTGGATGCCCAAAAAACGAAAAGCGGTGAGAATGCTGGAGGAGCCGGATGATTTACAGGCGCATATCGCCAAAGCATTTGGATGGCAGATAAAAGATGGGGTCTTACAGGAGCTGTAGCTCTATATACTTGTACTTGTATACTTTTGGATGGTTAAGTGAAGCGGTAGCGGTAAACTCCTGTCTAAGATTAAATGCATTCTCAAAGCAACCACTCCATGGTCATGTAGAGGTTTAAGATCTTGCCTGTTCAAATCTTGACAGGATGGTTAACCACCCGGATTTTACATGTTTCCATGGAGTGTAAAAGGAAAAGTGTATTTTCACTGTTTCAGAGGCTCGTATTGGAAAGGTTAACTATTTAAGAAAATTTGCAAATTCACCTTATTCTTTCCATTTCGGAAATACCAATTGATGAACGGCAGCCATTTCTAGTAATACCTGTGTTGCTGGCGGGAATACCATGCTGACTAATATAGATGGGTCGAGAATTGTTTAGCAGGTAACACGGTTAGAATGGTGACCACATTGAACAGCATTGCTGTTCAATGTGGTATTCACCTGGTACAACTTCAGAGCGATGAGAACGGTTATTCACTCATCTTGTTGTTGCGTTGCGCCTGTTGGAGCTTGGCAATGTCAGCCTTGCTAAGTTCTGGTCTGTCGACTTTAATCGTCAGTTTATTCAGTGTGGCGGTCAGGGGAAAGGGTGGCAGGTAATCATCGTCATTGACTCCGGTCAGTGTATCAGAGCCAATATCAAACGCCTCATCCCACTGCAGAATCATCGGCAGTGTCTTCTCCATCTTCTTGGTGTCAACCACTTTTCCGTTAACTTTCAGTGTACCGGTCCCGCTGCGACCAAGACCAGTCATACTGTTAAAAGCAAGTGTGCCAGCACCAATACCATCATATTTAAAATCAAATTCAACGGTGTGCGTTCCCGGCGCAAGAACTGGTCCTTCCCACTTAATCCGCTCAAGATTGAGCATGTTCCAAACAAAAACCGGTTTGGATTTGAGCAGGTAGAATCCGTAGCCTGCGAAACGTCCTCCTGAAGTGAGAATCATTCCTTCGGCGCCCTCATTTACCTCAATGTCGGCTGTAATAGTATAGGAACTATTGAGAATACTGGGTGAATCACCTTGCGGAAGCCCGGTCATTGGTCTGGTATAAACAAACTCACTACGTCCGGCAGTAATGTTGGGGCGAGGCTGGGCGAGCCGGGTTGCGACAGAAGCATCCATGGGAAATACCTGATACTTGTTCGCTTCCTCAATGAACATCTCTTTCAGCTCTTTCAACTTGTCTGGATGTTGATCAGCAATGTTATTGGACTGACTGAAGTCTTCATTGAGGTTGTAAAGCTCGAGCACCTGGTTGTTGAGAGGATCGGTATTGGCGGTCTTGAAGCCTTCCCATGGTGCGCGATCAACCTTTGTGCTGAGTAGCCAACCTTCATGATACAGGGCCCATTGGCCCATCATTTCAAAATATTGAGTCTTGTGGCGGGAAGGTGCCTTCGCATTTACCTTATCAAAAGTGTAAGCAAAGCTGGTACCTTCGATTGGCGCCTGTTTGATGCCGTTGACTTCCTCCGGAGCAGAGATGCCAGCGGCTTCAAGGATGGTGGGAACAACGTCGATGACATGCACGAACTGTTCACGCATTTCTCCTTTGTCTTTAATCCGTGCCGGCCACATGATCGCCCCGTTCTGCTTAATGCCGCCCAATTTGGAGGCGTTCTGTTTGAACCAGGTAAAAGGCGTGTCGAATGCCCATGACCACCCTGCAGACATGTGGTTGTAGGTTTGCTCGGTTCCCCAGACATCATACCATTTCATTTGCTCCTCAGCTGGCATATTCGCGACACCGTTGAACCAGGCAACTTCATTGGGGGTGCCCATCGGACCACCTTCAGCACTGGTGCCGTTGTCACCGTTGATGTAGATGATCAGGGTGTTGTCGAGCTTACCCATATCTTCAATAGCTTGGATCACCCGACCTATTTCATGGTCAGTATAAGCTGCATATGCAGCGAAAACCTCTGCCTGCTTGATGAATAGCTTTTTTTCTGTCTCGGTGAGTTTGTCCCAAGGTTTCAGCAAATCCTTTGGCCAGGGCTCGAGTTGGGCATCCTCTGGTATGATCCCCATTTTTTTCTGGTTTTTATAGATAGTCTCACGTAGCGCTTCCCAGCCTTCATCAAACAGACTCATGGCACTGATTTTTTCTACCCACTCCTTAGTTGGGTGGTGAGGCGCATGCGTAGCCCCTGGCGCATAGTGGATTAAGAAAGGTTTGTTGGGGTCGATTTGATTGAGGCGATGCATATAGGAGATGGCATCATCAGCCATGGCCGTGATTAAGTTCCAGTCTTCTTTACCCTTGAATGGGTAGATCTGGCTGGTGTTGCGGAACAGGTTAGGTTCCCATTGGTTGGCGTCTCCCCCCACAAAACCGTAAAAGTACTCGAAACCTAAGCCAATTGGCCACTTATCAAATGGACCCGCCTGACTAGCGGCAAATGCTGGTGTATTATGGTTCTTGCCGAACCAGGCTGTTGAATAGCCGTTGTCCAGCAAAGTTCGGCCGATAGTAGCCTTCTCCTTTGGAATAATGCTGTTGTATCCCGGATACCCAGTGGACTGTTCGGAAATCACACCGAAGCCCACCGAGTGATGGTTGCGGCCTGTCAGCAGTGCAGCCCGCGTTGGCGAGCAAAGGGCTGTCGAATGGATATTGTTGTATCGTAAACCGTTCTCAGCAACCCTGTCTAGGGTTGGCGTTGGGATCACCCCGCCAAAGGTACTGGGGATACCATACCCTGCGTCATCGGTAATTATGAGCAGGACGTTAGGTGCATCTTTGGGAGGTACCACTTTTGGAGGCCACCAAGGAGTGGAACTCAGGGCATCTTCCTTGATCACTCCATCAAATTTTGGTGATGGTGGTGGCAGTTGTTTACCATCAATAGTAGTAGTGGTGTTGGCGGTATTCTTTGCAGCACCAAAAACCGGTACTGCAAGGCATCCGCACAGGCCAAGCGTGAGGCCCACCCAGATGAGCTTACGTCTTCTTGCTTTTTTTAACATGTCCCTCCTCCCAGTTGTGTTGATAAATATACCGGTAAAAGAACTTCTCCGGTTTTCACTGTTCCCTTGAACCTTTGAACAAATCCTTACTCTAGCGACTTCAAATTGTTGTCAAAGGTGACGTTAAGCCTCAAAAAAACAGTTAATTAAACTATTTTAGGACCAGAACATCGAAATATAATGAAATGTATGATCAATTTATACCATTTAATGGATTTAATTTAACGGGAGGGATAGAGAAGTTGTACTAGGAAAAATACTAGTTTTTAATGTTTTATCTCCGGCAGATTAGGTTATTGGTCATTTTCACTGGGTAGGTTAAATAAGAAATGAAATTCAAAAATAACTATGGCTCAGATATTATTAAAGTATATTTTTGCTATGTTAATATTTGCATGGAAACCATTAATCTTTCATTGAAATGTTAAATGCGAGAACAAGAGGTAAACGTAGAGCGCAATCAAAATCTTGGTTAGGGTAACATCTTTTCTGTAAATTCAAGAAAGTAGTTGGCAGGAGCAGGCCACCGTTTATCCATTCGCTTTCATCTTTGCGAAATAAGATTGAGATCTGGATCAGTTAACCTCATGAAAAATTATTTGTACTTACTTACGTTTTTATGAATTACCACTGCATGAAAATATATACTGATCAAAAGAACATTAAAAACTAGTATTTTTCCTAGTACTACTTCTTTGTTTTTCCTTTTAAATTTTATCACATTGACCACACGTTTTCTGTTTATTTGACCTTTAGATCCAAAATCGTTTTTTTGTACGGATAGAGATGTTGTTGTTGAGACAGGGATAACTAGGTAATCATCAATAACGGCACTTTGTTAAATACTCGGGTCATAAATGGCTCTGAGTGAGGGCTGAAACTTGAACATACTATGCATAACTTCTCTCAACACCCCCAATCCCATACAAAAAATTGTTTTCTGGTTGGATCGTTCTGGCAAAAAAAAATATTAAGATTGTAAGGAGGTACGTATGAAAATTCTTCGATTCGGCATATTTGCCACGATAGTTGCCGTAATGACAGCTTTCTCTCTTCCTTTATCCGCCGAAACGTTCCCTGGTTCTCTGGCCCAGCTAGCGCCCGGTCAGAGCCTTGGACGTGTCCTGGGAATTCCTACGGTGCCCAACCTGCGTGACATAGGCGGATACAAGACGCAAGACGGTGTGACTGTGGCATATGGACTGGTGTATCGCTCTGACACCTTGACGTGGTCAAGTAAAAATGGACACTTTTCTTAGGCGGCTTTTTTAAATTCCATTTGTTTTTCGAATTCTGCAGGGCTGAGATAGCCCAGGTAAGAATGCAGTCTATTGCTGTTGTAAAACATCTCAATGTAATCAATCACATCACTCTTTGCCTCTTCCCTGTTCGGGTAGGGATAATCAAAAATTCGCTCAGTTTTGAGACTGCCAAAAAAACTTTCCGCGACACTATTGTCCCAGCAATCTCCTTTGCGGCTCATGCTGCTTTTCATCTGGCTTGTAGTGAGAAGTTTTTGAAAACTATGGCTACAGTACTGACTGCCCCGATCTGAGTGAAAAATAAGTCCTGGCTCGGGGCGGCGGCGGAAAATTGCCATTTGCAAAGCATTGATGACCAACTGTTTTTTCATTCTTTTGCTGAGAGACCAACCAACAACTCTTCTGGAATACAAATCAATTACAACAGCAAGGTAGAGCCAGCCCTCAGCAGTCCAAATATAGGTAATATCAGAGCAATAAGCCCTGTCTGGCTGAGAAATGGCAAAATTGCGTTTGAGTAAATTTGGGGCTACCGGAAGATTATGCTTGCTGTCTGTTGTCGCTTTGAATTTCCTTTTCTGCTTAGCTGAAATATTAGCCAATTGCATAAGGGTTGCGGCTTTGGTTCGCCCACAGGATTCACCTGTCGCGGTTAGCTCCTCAGAGATCCTCCTTGCCCCATATGAGCCTCTGGCGCGCTCATGAATTACTTTTACTTTGGGGATGAGCCGTTCTCGCTCTCTCTGGCGATTTGATTTACCCCTTGAACACCAAGAGTAATAACCACTGCGACTCACGCCCATTACATCACACAAGTTGGAGATTGGGTAGGCCTTCTTCTCGGCATCGATAAACTGATACCTTACTCCTTTTCCTTTGCGAAGAAGACCGCTGCCTTTTTTAAAATTTCACGCTCCATTTTGAGCTGCTTGTTTTCTTTGCGAAGGCGTTTGAGTTCGGCTTGCATTGCTGTCAGCTGACCTGGTGATTGATTATCATCATTCGGCTGCTCCGATTCCCTCTTCCACCGGCCAAGCAGGTTTGCGTTCACACCTAAATTACGTGCAGCTTCTGCTATAGAGTAGCCTTGCTCGGTGACCAGTTTCACCGCTTCATTTTTGAATTCATCTGTGTAGTTACGTCTTGATCGTTTACTCATGGATTTCCTCCCTCAAGATTTGATATTTCACTCCTAAGGAAGTGTCCACTAAATTCCTACCACATCACCTTCAACCCGATGAGCGCTGAGGAGATAAAAAAACTTGAACGACTCAATTTGAAGAACAATTACGACCTGCGTACTACTGAGGAGGTCAAGGTCAAACCCGACCAGATACCGTCCGGGGTACAGTACCACCTGTTGAACGTGCTTTCCGATGCCAAATCCGCAGCCCCGGCTCAGCTTGAAGCGCTGCTGCACCAGCCGAAGAAGGCCAACACAGTACTAGGTGGTGGCAAAATAGAGGAAAAGTTTATAGAGGGCTACCGTGAATTCGTTTCGTTGCCGAGTGCGAAACAGTCATACCGCACACTTTTCCTGTCACTGGCCGATCAGCATAAGCTGCCAGCTGTTTTCCATTGCACCACAGGGAAGGATCGTACCGGATGGGCTGCCGCTGCGCTACTCATGCTCTTAGGCGTACCTGAAGAGACAGTCATGGAGGATTTTTTGGCCTCGAACGAATATACTCTGCCACAATTCCAGCATGCGATCGACGGCTTTGTCGCGGCGGGCGGTGATCGCGACATTCCCGTTGCCATTTTTGGTGTGAAAAAGGAGTATCTGGAAGCATCATTTGATGAAATGAAGAAACGTTACGGAACCATCGAGAATTATTTCGCAGATGGGTTGGGCATTGATGCAGGCGTGCAAAATAACTTGCGAGACCTTTTTCTTCAGAAGAAATAGCGGCGTTGGGACGACCCAGCATCCTTTTTAAGAGGGGTGGGTATATATCCGCTACGTTTTTTCGCCAACCGCTTAGCTCGGACATTATCGGTTGCCAATCGAAGGTCTGAATATCCTGCCAGCACATTAATTTTACCTTCTTTTTTGTTTTTGGGCAGGGCAGCCAAACTTGAGGTTATCCTGAGGTATATTCGTAAAGTAAAGTTCCTGGTAATGCCTCCTTGGTATTATTTTAGGTCGTACTATTTGCTACTATTAGTTCAAACTTATTGAATACACTGAACGTATTGAGTCGATCGTAACTTTTTGAAATTACTATAGATGATTAGTATTTCTATATTCTTGAAAAAGCTGCTCCTGGCTCATAACCCGAAGGTCGGGGGGGGCAAATCCCTCCCCCGTTAGCAAGCACTTTCAAGGACTTTGTCAGTTTCCGGCTAAGTCCTTTTTTTATACAGCAGGCAGTTACCGTTATTGTGTTTTTTCCGCGGGCCGTCGAAAGGGGGAGCTAAAAAACACGCTTGGAGCAAGGCGATCTCATGATTGTGTTTCGCAGTAGGGCCTGACAAGCTGCAAAAACGTATCCTCTTTCGTGGTAGGATTGTCATGCAATCTTTAAAACCCCGTAATTTTGCTAGTACCCTTTCTCCAGCGTATACGTTACCTAACAAAGAGTAATTCATTTTAGTCTGTTGCAGTCTGTCTTTACTTCAATCGTCTTCGCAACTTTAGCATTAAGGTTTCTTTCATTCTTGTGCAAATAACTATAGAGCGCATTCCCAGCGTCAGGAGGAACGGCTCAATGAAGCAATATGGAAAAGTGCTTCTCGCAGATGTTCATCAAAATATGCTGGCAGGGGTACGTTCTCTATTGGAGGGGTTATTTGACAAAACTTTTATGGTTGCAGATGAAGCTTCGCTTGTCGAGGCAATTGAGAAAATTGCCCCGGATCTCATTATTGCAGACTTAACCTTCCCGGTAATAGAAGAAGGTAACATTTTGCGCATACTGCAAAAATATTGCCCTCAAATCAAATTCATTATTTTAAGCGTATACGATAGCGAGGCCGTGGTTTCAGAATGTCGTCGAGCTGGAGCCGGGGCGTTTGTTTTCAAACGAACAGCTGTCGATGACCTGACGCTGGCTATTGAGAGTGTGATGAAGGGTGATTGGTATGTTTCTAAAAATGATTGTCTGTAGTTAGGCGGTTTTTTCATGTTGGCCGGGTGTATACCGGTCTTTAACCTAAACGTTACCGGAGGTGTAGAATGGGTAAACGAATTGTTGGTGTGAAACAAGCAACGGTAGTTCTTTTTGCGTTGTCCATGATGTTGCTGGCAACCGTGGCTATGGCAGAAGAAGTCGGCTTCAAGGATGTTGAAGGCTCTGCAGTAGCAATTGATGTGATAACAGATATCGATAAGGAGACTCGGGTCATAACCTTGAAAAACGAAGCTGGCGAAAAGCGATCTTTCACCGCAGGACCTGAAGTCCGTAATTTTGATCAGCTTAAACGTGGTGATTTAGTTATTGCAGAGTATTATCAAGGGTTTGCTGTGGCACTTGAGCCACGTGGTAGTGGCTTGAAAGAGCGTGTCTCCGAGCTTACGGCAGAACGGGCGAAAGAGGGAGAAAAGCCGGGCATGCAGGTTACGGCAAGTATCTATGCCGCTGCTCAGGTTACGGCTATAGACCTGGAGCACAGAGTTGTGAGTCTTGAAGGGGCCGAGGGAGTACTCGTTCTCAAGGTTCAGGACGATATTGATTTGGCGCAAGTAGAAGTCGGACAGGAAGTCGAGGCATTATACACCGAATCGTTTGCAGTGAGCGTGATACCAGCGCCTGAAGTTTCAGGAAAGGTCACCATGAGCATTAAGGCTGTTGCTCTTGGCGTTGGCGTTGAGTGGGGAGAGGGGACGTTCTCCATGTATGACGGAACAAACCACGCATTCAAGGTATCAGGGGTATCGCTCGTCGATGTCGGTATTTCAGGGGTAGAGGCCAATGGAGAAGTGTACAATCTTGTCGAGGCCAAGGACCTTGAAGGCACCTACCTGGTAGGGGAAGCGGGTGCCGCGCTCGTTGGCGGGGGATCTGCTCTTGTCATGAAAAACAGTAAAGGGGTGGTCTTAAAACTGCAGACCGCGCAAAAAGGTGTGCGCCTTACTTTTGCAGGCCAAGGACTGAAAATTTCACTGAAATAAGCAGGACATCGATCAGTTGTACACACTGGCAGAGAAAGGTGTGCTAAATTTGCAATAAATTTTTTCGAAGCTACTGAGTAGATGGCGTCCCGCTGCGCGACGCCATCGTTTCAATACAGCAATTCCCGGTATAGCCGCAAAACGTGAAATAGCGTAATGCCGGCAGGTTCGCTTTCGTAAACTTTTTGCTGTATCTTGTTGTATTTATGATAAAAAATGTAAGTTCGATGTTTTCTTGACAAAAACGTAAAGGCAGTTCGTGATTTTTCACGTGATAACAAAACATTACAAGGAGAATCGCAATGTCTTCACTGCTACGACAGTTTGTTCACAAACACCACTACGCAGGGATTCAGAGATATGGAATATTTCAAATTCAGAATCTATGACATGCATACTTCTAGGTACGCGTTTATCGGATGAACCTGAATTGCTTAATTGACACGACTTGTAGGCCATATGACGTTTAAACCGGGAATAGCTGCGCTTTTCGAATGTCTGGCGAGGTGTTTGCTGAACATATCGGTCAATCTATAACGTCCCCCTCAACCCATGAAGCGGTTTTCTTTTGGCAGGGCAGTAGATGCTACCATCTTTACTGAAGGGAGATGATAACAATATGGAATGGACTGTTTTTAAGGAAAAAATAATCAAGGAGTTGAGTAGCTATATTATTAATTTTGTATATCTGGCACTGTTTTTTTGCATATTTAGCATATATCGAGCATTGCTGATGGCAGAATACAATTTAAGCTTCGCTGACTACGGCGTTAATATTATTAAAGCCCTTGTGTTGGCAAAACTCATTATGATTGGCGACTTGCTTCATTTAGGAAAAAGGTTAAAAAATTTTCCTCTTTGCAAAGTCGCTGTTTATAAAACCATAGTTTTTTCAATTTGGGTCTTTATCTTTCGAGTGTTTGAGTCATTTGCACGGAGCTTTTTTCATGGAAATGGTATTTTTGAAGAATTAAAAAATGCTCTGGAGAAAAACCCATACGAAATGGCAGCTCAGGTACTTATGGTTTTTTTTGCCTTTCTGCCTTTTTTTGCGTTTCGTGAATTAGGAAATATATTAGGAAAAGAAAAGCTGTTGAAAATATTTTTTAACAGGTAGTCCTCATAAAAGATATTTTGTGTGTAAAAATTATTTAAAAAAAACTATGACATAAACTTGGTTTGAATAAAATTATAAATGATTTTATAGTTGTTTGTAGAACAAAAGAATCATGCAAACGTATAAGGAGGTGCACTCAAATGAAGAAGTTTATCCAAATGTTGGTAAGAATTCTCCAGGGTGGCGTGTTCACAGTGGCAATACCATTGCTGCTTGTAGTGTATTCGTCTGCTGAGGTAAAAGCTGATGATGCAGATGCGAAAAATATCTTTAAAGCCATGTGCGATTATGTGCAGTCGCAGAAAAGCCTCTCGTTTGAATATGATTCTATTCTTGAGGTCGTTACAACCGATGGACAAAAGCTTGGATTGGCGAGTTCCGGTTCAGTGATTCTCAAGCGGCCTGATAAAATTCGGGCCATCCGTTCCAGCGGATTTGCTGATGTTGAGATGACTTTTGACGGAAAAACATTAACTTTGCTGGGTAAATACCTCAATATCTATTCGCAACTCGAAATACCTGGAACCATCGATCACTTGGTAAACGCATTGAAAGATACCTATAACAGGCCGTTACCAGCAGCGGATCTGCTTTTGTCGAATTCTTATGACGAGATGATGCTTGATGTAGTTGATGTAAAGGATCTTGGTAGTGGCGTAATTGGCGGCGTTGAGTGTGATCATCTTGCCTTTAGGAAAAAGGAGGTTGATTGGCAGATATGGATTGCCCATGGTGATTATCCCTATCCTGTTCGATATGTCATCACCTCCAAATTTATTGAAGGTGAACCCCAGTACTCTATTCAAACCAGAAACTGGAAGACCGGGAGTGAGGTGCCGGCAACGAGCTTTCACTTCATGAACTCTACCAAGGCCGAAAAAGTCGAATTAGCCGATCTCCAAGGCACAGGTGACTTGCCAGGACATTTTACAATCGGAGGCGCAGAATGAATACATGGAAACTGGGAGGAATCGTCTTTGTTTTTGCACTCATCGTATCTTTCGGGTCTGAGGTTGGTGAGCATTTCAAACTTCCCTGGGCGCAGCACCTGGTGCCGAGTGTCGAAGCCAGGGTTGGACGTCCCTTAACCCCAGTGAGTGTCGCTGGTGTCGGGCGTCGCACTGTAAGACGCTGCGCGGTAGGCGTGTATAACTGCAGTTTTCCACAGTCACAACCTGGAGACAACGTAATTGTGCAGACTGGTTCAGGACTGACAGGCTCTGCGAAAAGTGACAAAGCCTCTTCTTGATTGGTTGTGGAGTTATGTCTCTCGGTTGGACTTGAAATCAAGTGAGATTTGATGTGACGAGGAGGTTTGCCTATTGGTTTAAAAGTACTAGGTGAAGATTGTTACCCAAGATGCACATGTTGAATGATAAAATACCAATGATCTGATGGAGATAGAAAATGAAAAATAAATTATGCGCAGTTGCCATTTCAAGTATATTCATCGCAGGTACGAGCTGTTTAGCAGCCGATGGTTTGTACGTTAAGGGTAATCTGAAATATGCAATGCCTGGTGATCCGACAATTGAAGGCGTAAATATTAAAAGTGATGATGGATACTGATTTGGTGGCGCAATTGGCTATGCAGTCGAAGCTTTCCGTATAGAGGGAGAATTATCAACTCAAAAAACAGATATTGATGCCCTTGGAATAGGGAGTAACGATGCCGGAAAAATTATTGATTCTGGCGATATTCGTATGACCACTTTTATGGTTAACGGCTATTATGACTTTCATATTCGTGACGGGTTTGGAATCTATATCACTGGTGGAATAGGCTGGGGGCAAGCCACTGTCAGTGTCTATAATGTAGACGGAGATGATGGCGGGTTCGCGTGGAAAGGAGGAGCAGGAATCTTCTACGCCTTTGACGATAACGTTGCAGTAGATCTTGGCTGGGAGTACATGTCACTTGATGATGCCGATTTAGACGAGGATGTCAGTGACCTTACATCCAATAACATTGTGCTGGCTTTAAGATATGCATTTTAAAAGCTAACCTATCTGGCCTGAGTATGTAGCCAGTCGCTCGGCTGGCTACATAACAGGCTGGTCCATTTTTTCCGTAAAGACCTGGAACACATGTATCGATTACGGGTTACCCTATCGGCCAAGGACAAACCCGTACCAGGCAGATAGACTATTTTTCATTTTATCTCTGCCAGTGCGGCGGGCTAGATAAACCTTTAAAAACAGGTCTGGCGTGACTTCGTCGATACAGAACAGCAGTGATACTTTCCAGTCCCCTGCAGGACTTCATATTGTAGCTAAACCTATTGGCCCGCTCTGCAACCTCTCCTGTGATTATTGCTTCTTTCTCGAAAAAAAAGCTCCCCTTGCAAAGGATGAAGAGTTTCGAATGGATGACGAGGTACTGGCTGCCTATATCCATCAGTACATAACCCTTCAACCAACCCCTGAGGTGGAATTTGTCTGGCAGGGAGGAGAGCCTACCCTCGTGGGGCTCTCTTTTTACCGACGGGTGGTTGAACTGCAGCATCAATATGCCGGGCAAAAAAATATCACCAATGTGCTGGAGACCAACGGAACCCGACTGACAGATGAGTGGTGCCGTTTTCTCAAGGATCATAACTTTTTTGTCGGTCTAAGCCTGGATGGACCGCAGGATATCCATGATCGTTACCGACGGCATCGAAACGGCAAGGGTTCATTTGAACAGGTAATGGCCGGGCTCCGAATGCTGCAACACTACGATGTTAAATATAACGTGCTTGCCAGTGTTGGCAGGGAGACCGCCAGACGACCGCTGGAAGTGTACCATTTTTTCAAGCAGTGCGGGGTCGAGTACATCCAGTTCGCTCCAATTGTGGAACGAATTGCATGTGAAGCAAGCCGCATGAGGGGTCTATCGCTTGCTGAGCCGGCAACTCTCGATAGACCAGAGAGGGTTAACGGAAGTAACCCCCTGGACCGAGCTGCCCGAGGAGTATGGTGCTTTTCTCATTGCAATATATGAAGAATGGGTACGTCAAGATGTTGGCAAGATCTTTGTTATGAATTTTGAATGGGCCTTAAACGCCTGGCTTGGCGAGCCTTCACCGGTCTGTGTTCATGCACAGCAGTGTGGTGGTTCCCTGGTGCTTGAACAGAATGGCGATGTGTATGCCTGTGACCATTTTGTCTATCCCGCATACCGGCTTGGCAATATTTTGACCGATTCACCGCATACTCTTGCGGAACTTTCCCGTCAGGCAGGATTTGGGAGAGCAAGAGAAAAGGGGCTGCCCAGCTATTGCCGAGAATGTGGAGTGTTGGCTGCCTGTAGGGGAGGGTGCCCAAAACACCGTCTCAGTATGACACCAGGCGGTGAACCCGGACTTCAGTATCTCTGCCCGGGATACAAAACATTTTTCTGCCATACTCGTAAATACCTGCATGCAATGGCGCAACTGATTGAAAATGACTTGCCTGTGTCCTACATCATGAAAGTCGTTCAGGGGCCTCTGGTAGTAAAGAAACCCGGCTAGAGGGTGGGGATTGGAAAACAAAGGAGAAACTCTGGCAAAAAAGGGTCACGCCAACAGATCTAAGTGAAGGAGGAAGAGAAATGAAGAGGATGAAAATGAGAGACAGTTCGATCTTACCCGGTCTTATGGCTGCGCTGGCGTTTGCCTGCTGGAGTATTCCATCATCAGCTACGGCCACGGATTGGGAACTTGAGGTTGCAATTTATGGTTGGTTTGCCGGTATTGACGGCACGGTACAGCATCCAGGCGGACCAGGTCCCGGGGTGGACTTCTCGTACGATGCCGATGATATTCTTGAGAACCTGGAAATGATCTTCATGGGCGGGGTTGCATCCACATATGGCAAATGGTCCATACTCGCCGATGTTGTGTACATGGACGTCGGCGACTCAAAAACAAAAACCTTCCCAGCCGGTTCTGGTTCCGTAGATCTTGATCTGAGTTCCTGGATCGTGAGCGGTGCTGTGGCGTATCAAGTTGCCAAGGGTGACCATGGAACACTCAACGTGCTTGGCGGTGTCCGCTATACCACGGTCGATGTGGATAGTGACCTGGGCATACAGTGGGCACTCCCTGCAGCCGCACCCCAGGTAAATATTTCTGAATCCGAAGCTGTGCTCGACGGAATAATTGGTCTTCGGGGAGAAATCACGCTCAATGACGACTGGTACCTCCCCTATCATGCTGATATCGGAACCGGCGGATCAGAGCTCACCTGGCAACTTTTTGCAGGGGTTGGCTACCGATTCAGCTGGGGCGATATCCGGGCTGGCTACAGGTACCTGAGCTATGACTTTGATGATGATAAAACCATGGAAGATATGGCATTAAGTGGACCTGTAGTGGGCATAGGGTTCAGGTTTTAGGACTACCGGGAAGCACCGTCCCTTTTACTGAAATAGTGTACAGGCAACAACTGCTGAAGTTTTGAGCGGTTACGCTACTGGTGATAAGAGACTATCATGACGAATCAATATAGGTATACACTCTTTCTGCTCATGCTCTCTACAGGTATTTTGCTCTTCGCTCTGCCTGCATCGGGAAGTGGCAGCTATGAAGCTGCGGCAACACTACGAGCCTCACAGGTATTGCCTCAAGAAGTAGTGCACAGCAAAAGCTATTCAATAGAGGAAAAGGTTGAAAATGATGGGTTTACGAACACCTATACCGTGAGTTCAAACAACGGAAAATACACTGTTCGATCCAACATCGGTCTTTTTAAATTGCTGCTTGAAATTGAAGCTATTGAGGCGATGCAGCGAGTGGAACAGAGTGATGTTTTTGTCAACTCATTGAAGGCGTCAGGGGATGCAACGGTTGAGGGCATCAAGAAGCTTGTCACTGATCCAGGGACGACCTTGCAACACGCTGCCACCGGACTCAGTAGTCTTTTCGGACGGGCTGAAGAATCTCTCTTGCATAGTACTCCGGGCGATACTGAAGATTCTCGAGTCGAGCAGACCATCGGTTTTTCGCAAGCCAAGCGGGAGATAGCCTATCGCTACCACGTTGATGTGTATTCACGCAACCAGCTGCTCCAACAGAATCTTGATCGTATCGCCTGGGCTGACTATGCCGGGGGCATAACCCTTGGCGCAGCTACCATGCCCATAGGTGGTCTTGCCGGCGGCACACTTACTGTATCAGGTACTGCCCGTATTTTAGGAGAGGCTGTTGCCACCTCTCCGCCAGCAGAGCTGAAGAGGCAAAACAGAAAAAGGTTGGATCGGTTGCATATCGATCCAGCCCTGGCCAACCTCTTTATTGAAAATCCTCACTATTCCCCCTTACAGCAAACCGCCTTTGTCATGGCATTGGAGAAAATACAAGCAAAGAGAAACGTTGCGTTACCCCTCCATGTTGCAGTACATGCCTCTAACCCGGAAAGCACATCTATCATGACTTCTCTTATGCTTATGCTCTCAGGGTATGATAAAAACATTACACCCGTGGTCGAATTTCGATCTGTTGGGCGCATTTTTTGTGGTGTTAATGAGAAAGGAACAATGATTGTCACCTTACCCGCTGATCATGTCACATGGAACAGGCGCCTGGCAGGTGGAGTGGCGAGTATTGGAAATCATCCGGGAGAATTATGGATAACAGGAACGTTTTCCGATTTGGCTAAAGAAAATCTGCAAAAGAATCATTGGACGCTTGAGGAGAAGGTCGCGGGCCGCATTGGATTTGAGTACAAATAGCTACGGCACGAACCAGGAAAAAAATCACCATGCAGGGGCGATATTACTGGCAACCAATTGCTGGGCTGAATCACCCGGCCACTGACCGGGAGGATGGAAAGCAAAATTTCAGTTCGCAGTTGTCCTCCACAAACACAAACAAGGAGATCTATGCGCGATGAATTTTTATAAGTATTGTATTGCAATGGTTGCTTTGCTCCTTTTCAGCGCTGGAGCAACCCCTTCTTTGGCTCAAGAACCGTCAGCGAAGGCGAAGATAGACCCAACTGCAACGGCCATATTGAAACGAATGTCAGCATTTATTGGAAATGCCGAGCAGTTTACCGTGACAACAGAAAATGCGCTTGAATACCTTCTTGATTCAGGGCACTTGATCGATATTGACGTATCGGCCGACGTTATGGTGCATAGGCCCAATAAATTGAGGGCGGAACGTCACGGCAAGTTGGTGGAGCAGGTTTTTTACTATAATGGCAATGTCCTGACTTTACACAATCCAGAGACGAATGTATACGCAACAGAGGTTGTCCCGGATAATTATCTCGAGTTATTCAGATTCATGGCAAACACACTTGGATTTGCCGTACCAGTCTCCGATTTGATCCTGGAGAATTCTTACGCATTACTGACGGAAGAAGTTACCTCCGCACAATATCTCGGTCAAAGCAACATTTATGGTGTGCTCTGTGACCAGCTGCTTTTCAGCCGCCCTGGGGTTGATTTTCAGGTATGGGTTGCTGTGGGTGACCAGCCGATCCCTTATAAATACGTTGTCACCGACACATCTACACCCGACCGTATGAGTATACGAACAGTGTTGCGTGAGTGGGATTTCACCCCTGAAATCAATACGTCCAAGTTTACATTCACTCCTCCTGATGGTGCTCATAAAATTGAATTTCTCCCATTCTAACTATTTATGCAGGAGCAGCCAATGAAACGACTTTCTCGAGTACTGGTCCCCATGTTGCCTGTTGCAGCGATGTTAACTATTGACATCCCGATGTTACCCTTAGAACTTGTACCAGATGCACAGGCGATTTTTGGGGTGCGTCGCAGAACGGCTGTTGTAGCCTATTCAGCCGGAAGATCAACAGGAGCTGCCGCGGCCTCTGCTTCCCAGCAACAAGCTGCTGCCGCCCAACAGCAGGCGGCTTACTCTCAGCAACAAGCTGCTGCCGCTCAACAGGAAGCGGAAGCGGCAAAGCAGCAGGCGGCCTCACCACCACCCTCCTCAGGTGTACCCATGGGTACCGTACTGGAAACGCTTCCCAAGGAAGGGTGTTTGCCCATCACGGTAGGAAACACCCAATACCAGAAGTGTGACGATACCTTTTATCGTGCCGCCTTCATGGGGAACAAGCTTGTATATGTTGCAGTTGAAAAGCCAATTTAAATCGCTAAATTCAAAGCCGATACCGTGGAGAGTAAAAGAACTATATCCCTGCTAATGCTCTGCGCGTTAACCTTCTGTCACCTTCTCGCAGTTGGGATGGGCGCTGTCACTACTATGTTCGCCCCGGAGTCAATTTATCCTCAGCTGATTTTGGACACTTTGCAGACTACCCATGCAGAATAATACTGAAGCCAAGCAACCGGCGTTGCAAGCTGCGGACCCGGTTATCAAAGCCCATCGCTCTTTCTCCATTGTTTGGTTGGTGCCAATTGTCGCCTTACTTGTTGGCGGCTTGCTCGCCTACAAGGCGATTACTGAAAAAGGCCCAATGATAACACTGTCATTTGCCACTGCCGAAGGTCTTAAAGCCGGCGAAACAAAAGTCAAGTACAAATCGGTTGACGTTGGCGTGGTTGAATCCATTCATATTAATGAAGAGCTATCTCGGGTCATCCTGGATGTGCAAATGAACAAAGGCAGTGAATCATACTTAACTGACCAGACAAAATTCTGGGTTGTTCGGGCACGTGTTACAGCCGGTGAGGTGAGTGGTCTCGGCACACTCCTTGGGGGCGCCTATATTGGAATTGAGCCGTCAACAAAAGGTAAAGAGCAGAGAGATTTCGTCGGACTTGAAACCGCCCCCATTGTTACCAGTGCCGATAAAGGAAGTTTTTTTCAATTGGCTGCACCTCGCCTTGGTTCACTCAACCCCGGCTCCCCGGTGTATTTCCGGCAGGTAAAAGTAGGCCAGGTGGTGGAATATGAAATGGATACTGCTGGCAATAGCGTTGATGTCAGCATCTTCATAAATGCTCCCTACGACAAGTTTGTCCGTAAAAATACTCGGTTTTGGCTCGCCAGTGGTCTTGATGTACAACTCACCGCAAACGGCATTAAGGTGGATACTGAATCCGTCGTCTCCCTGATTATCGGTGGAATTGCCTTTGGCACCTTTAACGAAGAACCTCTTGCTGAACTGCCGTCTGCAGAGAATACGTTTCGACTGTACGAAACACGCGATGAGGCCAAAGATGATCAGTACCGGATGAGACATCAGTATTATGTAGAATTTTTCGAGTCTACTCGCGGTCTGTCTATCGGTGCACCTGTTGAATTTCGTGGAATACAGATAGGGAAAGTCAGAGATATCTCAATGAAGCTCTCTTCTGACAAACTCAATTTCTCCACCATGGTGCTCTTGGATGTTGAGAGGGATCGACTTGGTTTGCTAGATGAAAAGCAGAAAGATCTTGATCAACAGGTCAGAGAGATGATGAACAATGGTCTTCGGGCACAACTCAAGACAGGGAGCCTTTTGACCGGTCAGCTGCTGATAGATGTTGATTATTATCCAGATGCCGCAAAAGTCAATGAGCAACGGTACAATGGCTTGCTGGTCGTGCAAAGCGTGCAGTCTTCAGCACAGGAAGTGATGACCGGGGTGGTCAGTTTTATCAACAAGGTGGACAAACTCCCCATTGAAGAGATAGGTCAAAGCCTGCACAATTCGTTAACAGGGATCGAACGTATAGTTGAAAATCCCGATATTGTGGAATCCATTCATGCTTTACGCAGCGTCCTCTCTGCACTTGAGGAAACTGCAAAGCATGTTAATGCGGATACAATGCCCGAAATAACAGCGACACTACAGGAACTGAATCAACTGACCAATGAGGTAAAAGGGTGGTTGAGTGCGGACTCACCTGTGCAGAGCAACCTGATTAAATCGCTCGAAGAAATCGCCAAGGCGTCCAGGTCTATAAATAATCTCGCCGATATGCTTGAGCGTCATCCGGAGGCATTGATTCAGGGCAAAACACTGAAGAGGAACTAGTGGTTGTGAGATCTCCTACTATATTACTGGTTGTTATCCTGCTGTCGGCAGGCCTGTCTGGCTGTATCGCATCAAGTCCAGAATCTGTCTACTACACGCTCACATCACCCGATCCAGGTGAAACTAGCCTATCCCCTTCCCAACAGTGGCCTTTAGCTCTCGGCATCGGCCCGGTTTCCTTGCCCAGTGAACTTGATCGTCCCTCCATTGTTACCCGTTCACAGAAAAATCGTTTAGTCATAAACGAGTTTCATAGATGGGGTGGGTCACTTGAGAGTGATTTTGTACGGGTTCTGACTGATAACCTGCGCAGGATACTGCAAACCGACAAAATAATGGTTCGACCATGGGAGGGATATTTTGACCCTGACATTCGAATGAGTCTGGATGTGCATCGACTTGACGGTCGTTTGGGAGAATACGCATCGCTCAAGGCAACATGGACTCTATACGATAAAACAGCAGACGAGTTGCTTGTGATTCGTCATGGAGATTTCACCGAGCCTGTTCAACAGGATGGGTATGATGCGCTTGTTGAGGCACAGAGTATTCTTATCATGAGGCTTGCCGAAGAAATCTGCACCACCCTCTTTGATATTGGGACGCTTCAATAAACAGCTATTCGCTTTGAGAAGCTCAGGATGGCTTTTATTGCATGGATCAGTTCAGGTGGCTGCAAAGGACGTTCTTTTCGGAGGGACCGTTGAAGCCTCACTCGCTATTACCGGCTTATTTGACCACAAAAACCGACATGGAGGAGTAACGCAATGAAACATTGTTTGCTCAGTATTATCGTCTTGGGGTTGTTCCTTTCGCTGGCGAGCTTTGTCAATGCATCAGAAATGGTAACCGTTGATAACTTCATCCGTGCAGAGACGGATGTGACAATGAACAGTTATGTTCAACAGGGAGCACTGGGAAAATTCCTCCACATTCGAAATCCCACACCAATTGATCAACAGAAAGTTATTCGTATGAATCGCGATACAATCTATTCTTTTGGTGTTTTTGACCTCACAGAGCCGGTCACTGTTGTGAAACCTGACAACAAGGGCCGGTTTCAGTCGATGCAGATCATCAATCAGGATCACTACACGCTTGAGGTCGACTATGGCCAAGGTGAATACACTTTTACCAAGGATAAGGTCGGCACGCGCTACCTTTGCATTCTTATAAGGACATTTGTTGATGCCGGTAATCCTGCTGATATTCAAGCCGCAAATGATCTGCAAGATCAGGTAATCGTACGGCAAAAGGATCCAGGAAGTTTCGTGATACCTGAGTGGGATGAAGCATCGCTGCACAAGGTCCGAGACGCAATCAACGTTTTAGCAGGAACCCGAGGCAGTGCCAAAGGCATGTTTGGCAATATAAATGAAATCGACCCGATTAGTCATCTGCTGGGGACGGCGTATGGCTGGGGTGGAAACCCGGATAAGGATGCCACCTATCTCAACGTGGTTCCAAAGAAAAATGACGGCAAAATTCCTTATGTCCTCACCGTAACAGGGAAAGTACCGGTTGATGGTTTCGTGTCAGTCTCTGTCTACAACGCCAAAGGATTCATGCAGAAAAATGACAGGAATGCGTACTCAGTGAATAATGTGACTGCCGAGAAAAATCCGGACGGGTCGGTGACCGTTCATTTTGGTGGCGACCCTTCCAAGAGGAACTACCTGCCAATCACCCCGGGCTGGAATTACATCGTCAGAATGTACCGGCCACAACAGAAAGTCATCGACGGATTGTGGACTTTTCCTGAAGCTACACCGGTTCTGTAAGGATGGTCTTTGAGTATAAATGATAAGCAAAAGGAGGGAGAAATGAAGATGAAGGTAGGAGTGTTAAGAAATGCGATTATGTGCCTGATAGCTGTATTGCCAGGTAGTGCCTTTGCCAGTGCAGCGACAACACCAGAGATATTACACGACGGTGCAGACGCAAAACACATGGTTGTTAAGAACATGCACCAGACCCGTTATATTGAAATGTTCCTTGCATTTAAAGATCCGGCCACGCAAAAATTGGTCGCAGCCTGTTACAACCCGATGTTCACGTCTGAAGGAATTCCCGCAACCAGAGATACCGCTCCGCAGGCCCTGGTGGAGGGACTGGATTTTGAAAAGATCAAAAAAGAGTACGGTGTCCTCAATGCTTCATTGAATGGCCCTAAATTATGGTTGCCTGACTGGACAGAAATAGAGGCTGGAGTAGTCAGGGAGTTCAATGGGATAGCAGCCCCATGGGTAGGTCAACTGGACATGGGAGGCAATACCGGCGGCGTAGCAGAAAGTAAACCGTATAAGCCTAAAAAAATTGCTCGAAAAAGCGGCATTGGCTGGAACAAGGGAACAACGGTCTTGCTTCTTGATGATCAAGAAGGCAATACCTGGGTCATGAAAGGGTTTCAATTGGGGCTGACTCCACCATACACCTACCAAGAGTTTGTTGCTGCGGGAATGGACCAGTTTAAAAATTTACCTGACGGCTGGACGTTCAGGGTCAAAACCCTTGAGAAGGACCTCATCGAAAGACCTGAGAATGGTATAGCGACCATCATGCCGGATGAGTTTTTCAACGTATATGATTTGACCGGACCGGGCATGACCAACTACACGCCATAATTCATAGATACAGCCAGGAAAGTTAAAAAATAGTCTTTCCCCATTTTGTAAAACAGCGACGCACGCTGTAACCACCTGGCACTGACTAAAACAACCACCAACCATAAGCGCCTTCTATCCCTTTGTGGGGCGCCTGTGCAGCATCCTGTTCTGCCCTGACTTGGTCAGAACAGGATGTTTTCTTTTCAATCCCGTTTTCGTGCTCAGTCTTTTCTTTCTGGTGCGTGATCCAGCGTTTCTTTCCGGGGGAAGTATCTGGCGAGAACCGTGGAAAAAAGGAGCAGCCCCATGAGATAGACCGTAAGGAACAGCAGTTGGATGGAAATGCCGTCTAATCCAAAGGGCCTGGAGGGCAGCGGTATCACAAAAGGGGAACCCGGGAGAATGACGTGAGTCCAGTGGAGCATGAGAAAGACCGGCAGCAGGTAAATGGCCACATAGGCCACATACCTGCCGGCAAGATAGGTGTTGAAGTCCTCATCGATTTCCTTATCTGTCACTCTGTACAGCGCTTCTCTGCTTTTCCAGTCTGAAAGGAGTTCAAGCTGACGCTGCTGTTCTTTTTTTTCTGTAAACACCTGTTTGAAGTGCCTTTCCTTGTCTGTCACCCTGAAACGTCTGCGAAGATTGATGGAGATCAGGCTCGTCAGCACTGCAGCCGCCGCAACTTTGCATGCCGGTGGAGCGTGAATGCTGTCCAGCGGCACCACAATGAAAAGCTCAAGACATTTTCCAAGCAAGCGGAAAAAAGGATCAACCACAGAAAAATACAGTATATCAAGCCAATGGGAAATAATGTCCATAGAGGCCCCCATCATGTGATCCCTTTATGCATCTGCCTTTGCGCCTCTCCCCCTGATGTCTGCTGAGCATTTGATCATTTTTCGGAGAAATGCGTGAGTTCATGATGAGTGCCATCAAGCCAACCGGGTCGTAAATACAAGGCATGCTCATCAATGCTCAGTCCATGCGGTGCGATTGTACTCTGTATTCTGGCTGTCTACGATACGCGCAGACCCCGCGTTAGTCCACGAGGTTGAATGCCAGAACCGTTGAGCCAGGAATCGTCTGAACCGATGCTAAATCCCGGCTAGCGCATGAACCAGAGCAGGTCGGTATATTTAGCAAAAATAATGATCAGGGCAAGGGCTAGCATACGCTTGAGAAAAATTTCCGGTAAGCGTTTTTGGATTTTGGGGCCCACCACACCGCCACACATGGCGCCGGCAGCAATCAGGGCCGCCATGATCCAGTCCGGTTGATAACCCATGGTGACGAACTTGGCAATGCCGCCGATGGAGGTGCCAAAACCGCCCGTCAGGGCAATAGGGACAGCCAGGTACATGGGATACCCCACCAGGGTAGTCATAAAGGGCATGAACATGAATCCGCCTCCAACACCAAAGGCAGAGGCGATAACTCCCATCACGATGCCGCCGAACAACATCAGCAGGGGGCGGGCCACAAAGTTCTCTCCCCAGAATTTCATGTCGAATTGAATAAAGTTGAATTTTTCAAATTCGACCTTGCCTAGCTCCATGGCTTTGCCGGATTCCTTGGCCTCCTTGACCGCTCGGTTGAATTTATCAACAATCGCCTTCATGCTTTTTTTCTTTTCAATGGAACTGGGCAGGGATTCCATAAAGAGTTTAATACCGATGACCAGACAGATAATGCCCAGGTAAAATTTGAAGGCAGCCAGGTTGAGGTATTTTGCTGACAATGGAGGGCCAATAAAAAAGGCGCCGGTGATAATGCCGGTGGCAAAACAGAGGGCAACCGGCCAGGCAAACCGTTTTTCCCTGAAATAACTGATCAGGCCGGTGATAGGAGAGCAGAGTGTCAGAAACAGGTTGGTCGGCTTGATCGTGTTGCCGGCATTGATGCCGATGGGTCCCTTTGTTCCGATAACCGTAATCTGGTAGGCGGCCGTGAAAAGCCCGCCAGCAGCTCCCATGATCACAAAAAGCACGCCAATGACAAAGGCCCCGCCGAAAACAACCAAGGGATTCATGTACACATTGGCGGTCTTGAAATAGAATCCAGATGATTCTACCTGGAAGGCACCGATTTTCTGGCCATTGACATAAACAGCCATCATCGTTTCCGGTGCGATGTGCTTGTAGGGGCGCATGCTTGCGGAGAATTTACCCGTTGTTTTGTCCAATGTCAGGCTCACCCCTTCATTCCATGCTTCCTGCTGCCGGTCGAAATCGGTCAGTACCATTCTTGCGTTGCCGCCGCCAATGGCGGCTTCTTTAGCAATGGTGTTGATACCAAACTTATTTTCGTGGGTGAAAATAATATAGTCCCACTGGGTTTCGGTGGTAATAGGGCCAAGCATGGCGCGGCTTTCAGGGGCAAGGGTCTCCCATGTATTAATTTTGTTGACCTTTACTTTGTATTTGAAGGGCGGGAAGGCAAAAGGTCCGCTGGTCTGCCCTTTATTCACGGTTTCGATGGACGCATAGGTGTCGGGATTGCTGGCCACCACATAATAGGTGGCCGGGATCTGGGTATCGCCAAAAGCGTTTGTACCGTTTTTCCCCTCGCTCAACCGCGTCCGTTCTTTTGCACCGGTGGAATCCGATGCCTTGAAGAGCTTTTCGGAACAGATAACGACGGTCAGGTCGCTGTCAGGGGCAATCTGTCCTTCAATGGTGATCGGATCGCCTGCCTTAACTGCGCTGGCAGATATCTTTGCCTCAATGGCAAAAGCATCTGAAAACGAAAATACAATGACCACGCTTAAAAAGAGGGTGATCAGCCTGGTGTGATGCATTGTTCTCTCCTGAAATAGTTTGGGTTGAATGAGGTCGTCAATATTTCACGCACGTCAAGAGAAAGCGGAATCTCATGGCTGCCTGCGTTTTCATCAAAGTATACAAGGAGGTATTGTTCGAGCTCGGCTCATTTTCCAAGTGGTTGTGCAGAACCATCAGGCAACTGCCGAGGCAATTAGGCGTAGCAGGGCGGCATTGTTTATTTGCCTTCAGGACCTTTTTCAGAGATGGGGGCATGCTGGGCCAATCCGGCGTCCTTTATAGGATATACCTGTTTGACATTCGGTTGATTTCTTGTCGTCGAGTTTTTGTTTGCCTGTAAAACAGCCACGGTACATTTTTCGTGACTGACCCTCCCATAAAACATGCAGAATCGGTTTGCCAGTATACGTCAATCTCTGGAAATAAAAAGAGCAAACTCTCTAATTTTACATACATAATTTGCCTCCACGCTGTGCATTTCCTACGGTGTGGTTGCTGCTTTTTTCCTGAGGTGTAAAAAGCAATGTGTTTTCAGGTGTCCTGGCTTTCCGGGTGAACAATGGTGATGAACTTTTCGGTTATTACCTGTACTGAGCCTTTTTTCGTGATACCCCTACAGCGGAGCAGTATTTTGGTAAACGATCTATCGTTGTGAGTGGTGGAAATTAGTTGGTGAACAAAGGTGTTGCGCCTCGGGGAGTATGGGAGGAGCTGGCGAATTGGAGGCGGGAGGTGGTCAAGCAGGAAAGGAGGGAGCCAGGCTATGACAATCTCTTTATTTTCAGGGCAAACTGTGGCGCTGGGGTGGCCGGCACGCCTGGCGTTTCCAGGAAGCTAGGACCCCCTGGCATGCGATGGCTTGTTCCTGGCAACGACAAGAATAAAATAGGCAACTATGAGGTCCGCTATGATGTGTGGACCGATATGCAGCCACCAATCACCAGTTGAGAGCCTTTGCAGTGCGGCATTGAATACTGCTGGGGTAAGTGCGCCTTGTATCACGTACCCCTCCGCCTGCATGGAGGCAACGATGTCGAATAAACTGCTTGTGGTGCGAAAAAGGCCGGAAATATTGAAAATGTTAAAGACAAGCACTGCTAAGCCTACGCCGAGTCTTTTCTGCCTTGACCATGCCGCTTCTCTGGAGAACACCCATCCAACAACACCAGCATTCCATCCGACATAGAACTGCCAGAATGAAATCACTTGATCGTTAAGTTTAAATGCTATGGAGAGATCATCCATTTTTTTCTGGTAACATCTATGCCTAGCTCCGTCTGGAAAGGGTAAAGATTCTGGCAAATAAAGGGTGACAGTACCAGACGACAGCCGCAGCCTATTGTTGGGTCTCGAAAGCCGGCCGACAGTTTGGCCGTGCTACAATACTTGATCTGCAGCACCACCAAAATCCGACGGCTCTGGCAACCCTTTTCCCTTGGCCTTCTCTCGAGCTTTTTGATGGTTCATATCAGCGGGAAGAAAAATGACGTCTTTTCCCAGACGATCGGCAGCTAGGAGTTCATCTCGAGCAACTTCACCGCCGCCGATTCCAACTACAACAGTACTGTTTTCCACCATCGCTGTCGAGGTTGAAGACAGCCTGTCGCTTTCGTCAATGAATCCACCCCACGTAGCATCTTCCACATAGAATACGTAATCAACACAGGTAGACAGTTTCGCATCATATTTTTTGGCCTGGGTCGATACAATGCCGGTAGTCATGAACCCTTTCTCTTTGGCCAATTCATAGATCGCGCCTATACCTTCCGGGGTTGCGCCTATATTGACTATGGTTTGAGATGCGTCATATTCATCAAGGATACGTCCCGCTTTTTCAAGCATCGCCTGTTTATCTTCATATTCCGCACCGGAATAGCCGACAAAGGTAATGACCACTTTATTTTTATTCACAAAGAACGTTTTGATTTCATCAAGCGTAACATCCTTTACCGTCGTGGCCACCTCACAGGCAATAGCTTTGCTTTGCGGAAAAATACTGAAGAGGCAGATTTCAAGCGCCACAATCCAGACTTGAAGAAATTGATCTGATTGAGCCTTCATTTCTTTCTCCTGGGTTGACTTGAATACAGTTTCGACGGACAAGGGCTTCGCAAAATTTCTGTGATAAGGTGAAGGTAACTGCACAGGAAAGGGACAGACAGCACTCATCCCAAAGTGCAGCAGGCTAACCATGCCCCATTTTCTTCCTGCAGCCGGGAAAAAACAGGGCAATGGCGGATAGGCACCGCATTATTTCTCAAACAGTGTCCCCAGGTTGCCCAGCATTGACCCTTCCCCCTTGTTGTCACCGCCAGCTGATGGGGCGTTGGCAAGAATACGGTCCGCCAATCTGGAAAAGGGCAGGCCTTGCAGCCACACGGTTCCATGACCCTGCAGAGTGGCAAGGAATAACCCTTCACCGCCAAAGAACATGGATTTCAGGTTGCCGGAGCGCTCTATACTGTACTCAATACCAGTTGAAAAACCGACCAGGCAACCGGTATCCACGAGTAATTTTTCGCCTTGGAGTTCTTTTTTCACCACGGTGCCACCGGCATGAACAAAGGCCATACCGTCGCCTACCAGCTTTTGCAGTATAAAGCCTTCACCACCAAAGAACCCGGCCCCCAGCTTCTGGTTGAAAGCAATGCTGATTTCGGTGCCGAGGGCTGCGCATAAAAAGGCGTCTTTTTGGCATAAGAGTTCCCCTCCCGCAATGCTGCCCAGGTCAATGGGAATAATTTTTCCTGGGTAGGGCGCTGCAAAGGCTACCCGTTTCTTACCGCCACCATTATTGGTAAAATGGGTCATGAAAATGGATTCACCGGTGAGGACGCGCTTGCCGACCCCTTTCAGCAGACCCATAATTCCGTTTTCCGATTCCGACCCATCGCCCATTTTTGCCGCAAAACCGATACCCTCTTCCATGTAGTTCATGGCACCGGCTTCTGCGATGACTGTTTCCCCTGGATCGAGTTCCACCTCAATTATCTGGATATCATTGCCAATGATTTCATAGTCTATTTCATGACTCCGCATGGTATTTCCCTTTGCTTGAGTTTACAGTAATTGTTCGTGCTTTCATAGATATACAAGTGTGTACCCCTTGTCAATCGCTCAGCTGGCAGGGGAGGGCCATTGGAACCTACACCGTTCAGGTCATTTAGCCTGTTGAACGGATGGTTACTGCTATCAACGGAAGGAGAGATGTTCAGGCATTTCCATGAAATGCGTTGTGCTTTATCACATCACTTCAGATTCTGCAGAAGGTAGAATGTTAAAGTATTGATTTAAAATTAATGGTATGCGCTGCAAAGTGAATGTGTTGTGGAGGTCAAGGGCGGCTATGGCGTTGTATTTGGTTGGCTGGAGATGTATAAGAATGGGTGCAGGGGGGAGAGTGGGGGTGATTCTCGAAAAAAGAAGCGGCAGGGCGCGTAAGCTGTAAATACATTTGTTGAGGCGTTGAAATGTTGGTTAGTGAAAGGTTGAAGATCTCTGGAGAGCAGCAGTGCCAAGACGCATTCCTTGCCGATGTCCGTATCGGCTTAGGGTATACCTACGTGGAGCTGCACGATGGAAAAGCCGGAATCGCCTGGACACCCGGCAGGGACGGGTCGACAAGCTGTACCCATCTACCCAAAGCAGGGCAGTTGCACGAGTGCTCTGAGGCTGAAGCGCTCCAGCTGTTGACAGGGGAAGGGCATCTCGAACGGGCGATAGGGCTTGCCACCTTCAATGCGCTCAATTCGCGGGTCAAGCGGGAAGTTGATCAGATGGAAGCCATTGCCCGGCTGGAGCTTTCGGCGGATGACCGGGTGGTGATGGTTGGTCATTTTGCACCGCTCATTCCGCGAATAAAAAAGAGCGGTTGTCAGCTCGATGTCCTGGAGCTGAACACCAGCAGGCCTGCTCAGGTCGATCTGCGCACTGATCACGAGATACTGACCGCATGCGATGTAGCGATAATCACTTCAACGAGCATCATCAATAATACCATCGACAGGCTGCTTGGTCTTCTGCGCCAGAGCCGGGCAGCTGTTATGCTCGGGCCTTCCACTCCGGTCTGTCCGGAAGCATTTGCAGGCACTGGCATTACCCAGCTCAGCGGCTCCATGGTCAGTGAAGCTGCCCAGGTGAAGCAGGTGATCTCACAGGGCGGAGGTACCATGCTCATGAAAAAACACCTGCAGTTTGTCAATATTGGGGTCTGACAGGGGCTGGTGAGGTTCTCTTCCGGCTTTTTTGCTGGCACGACTTGGGCATATCGCACCTGAAAGCCCGTTTTTGCTGACATCCTGTAGCCTCCGATACAGGTATCTATTCAGGACTTTTCCGAGCAGTGCACCCTCAGGCATCGCTTGTGCCCTCCTCGTATTCTGCATCAATATGTGGAAGCGGTTTGCCGCTGATAGCGGCTTCAAAGGACGCCAGTCGTTTATATACGGAAAGCATCTCGACAATGGTTGTCCAGGAGTTGACCAGATATTGAAAAGAGTTACTCACCTGATTAAAGGCGGTTAATATCTGCTGAAGGATACCAAAGGTAATTGTCCCCGCGGCAATGGTTGGAACGAGAATCAGGTAGACAAATATATTGTCTGCCTGGAGATACATGCTGCGGGCGATATTGAAATACATATAATGAAAGTACAGGCGAAAATAGTTTCGCCGGACATTGGCAAACAATTCCTTCAGGCTCAGCGGCTGGGCTCTGTCAAGATCATCCTCACCATATACCAGCTCTTTTCTGTATGCCGCCTCAACGCGCTGGTTCTTGAACTCCAGGCCGGGTAATTTGATACCCACCGCCGCCAGTAATCCTGTTCCCAATATGGACCATGCAATCGACGCAATAAAAAGTGGGTGTGGGACAGCGCCGACAACGGGTAATTCATCGACATAGGTTGAAAGCGACCATAACACAGGCAGAAACGCAAAGAGGGTCATTACCGCATCAACCATTGCAACACCCAGCCCTTCCATTATCGAGGCAAATCGCATGGTATCTTCCTGTATACGTTGCGAGGCACCTTCTATAAGTCGCAGTTCATGCCAGTGACTCGTATAGTATTCGTTCATTGCCGTACGCCAGCGGAAGATATAATGACTGATAAAAAACCTGGTAAGGACAAATACCGCGATTGCGAGAAAGGCGATTTCTGCAAACAGGCGCATCAGGTCATACAGTTCCAGCGCCGTGACTGAGGATTCCGGTGAGAGGGCCTTCTGCACCGCATCGAAAAAGGGGCGTCGCCAGTTATTTATCGCTACTGAAACCTGCACCGAGAAGTAGGTGGAAAAAAGGATGCCTGCTGAACCGAAAATAGACCATGACTGCCATGGGTGTGGTGAGAAGAGCGCCCAGATCCCGCCAAATAACAACACGCATACGGTATAGTAAACATAGAGCAGCAGAAAAGAGTCAGTAAAAAAATGGCCGAGACCGATCACCGGCGAATCCTCCTCCAGCGTCAGGCCAAGAGCCTGGGCGATATCTGCGCTGTACAGGTACCAGATTGCGATGGCAAAACTGGTCCATAGGAAGACGGTCAGAAAGAACACTCGGGGTTTGGGAAAAAAGGATCTAAACATGGTGAATGGGCAGATGGATAGGGCTAAGACGTAGGTTGAAGTCGAAGATCAATAAATAGCCTGGGGAAAAGGATAGCTCAACGGCAAGCTGAATTAATACCATGAAGTGACAGGCGTATGGCTTCAGAGACATGGAATTTTTCAAGCTGAAAATAATGCCCCTTCATGAACCATAGTACGCTTTAGTTGGATGAACCAATTTTTCTCGTAGAGGATCACTTATAAAAGCGAAAAATAATCTTTCAATCCATCGAGTATATTTTTCACAGCTACGGCTGAAAGTATTAATCCCATGACCCTGCTGATAATGCTTGCGCCACTGTTACCTATGAAGCGGTGAATAGATCCGGCGAGTAGTAAAAAAATCAGAACAATTGCAAGTACCACGAGAATGGCAACGCCTGTTTGAACCTGCTCCAGTATTGTATGAGTGTCGTTTTGGGTCAATAAAACAGCTGCAAGCATTGGACCCGGACCGGCTATGGAAGGAACAGCCAAAGGGAAAACAGCTGTTTCATGAGCCTTGTCAACCATTTTTATTTCTTCATCTGGCTTTGATTCGCCAAAAATCATAGTTAAAGCAAAAAGAAAAAGAACTATTCCGCCTGCTATTTGAAATGCTGAAAGTGGAATGTCTATTGCCTCTAAGATGATTTCTCCTACACAAACGAAAAATAATAAAAGCAGTGCAGAGATAAAGGTAGCCTTGAAGGCTATTTGTCTTTTTAAGGCCACGTCAAAGGCGCTGGTCACCGCTATAAACACAGGTATTGTTCCAATAGGATCAATAACGGCGAAAAAAAAGATAAAATCTGCGACAAAGGAATCAATGCTTATCATCGTTTCCTCCCTATTTTTTTCGGAATTTCTGAGGGGAAAAGTTGGTCCATTTATAGCCAATTCTTTAATAGGGTGGAGGGGCGGGAGGGAATAAATAAGCACTTAGCATTGATTGCCTAAGTGCTTGATATTCATAGTGGGCGAGGCGGCTGCAATGTTAATCATGTAACTGCAAGGAATAACAGGTTAAAAATAATGAGAGTTTTATTTGTACCGTCAGAATATGACCTTTGAGTTTTTCTAATCCTTTTGCTTGCCTCGACAGGTAATTATTCTTTTTTCTTTTGCAAAGCAACTGGTATTTGGCAATGAAGTAGGGTGCTAGCTGGGGCTGCCAATTATCTGACAAGGATTAATGACCAGGTAGGCTTTTGGGTAACTAATTATTTTTACCAGGTTTTCGCGAATCACTGAGGGAATAATTTTCCTTATCACCTTGCCCTGTATTTAATGCAGGGTATTTCCCTCATCTGTTCCCGTGAGGAGAAGCCTCCCAACCAATTGCCCTGACTTAGGGTAATATCGTTGTTATAGGGAATACCTTGATATCAAAAGGAGATTATGCCTTTTTTTACTCGGTTCCCCAGGTTGGAGCGGGAACCAATACGGTAAAATCCCGTATTATTCTCAAAGGGAAGATTCTGCCCTTGCCTCACCGCTTCATTTTAAGCCACCAACCGTTATGGAATACCCAACCACCGTTTCATTCACCATCGGTGTAAGAACCATCATTCGATTTAATTTTACATGTAAAAGGTAAGCTGCCGTTCCCGGGTTGGGTAGTGAGCAAAACAGACCAACCCTGGGGTGTTAATTCAACGAGCACCGATTTGCGTTCATTAGGTGGGCCCAAATCTGGACCCAGTGAACGGTGCCATCATTCCTGGGAGCATTTTAAGGCTACCAGTTGAACAAAACCAGATCTGACCAAGATAGGGTGAACGTTCACAATTTCGCCTTGCAGCCCATTACAGAAACTACTGGCTCAGGGATGTACAGGAAGTATACGTAAACTTGAATCGTTGTTAAAATTATCAAAGCTTTGGGAGGACAATACTAAAAATTCTTATCTAGGGAAAATGTTGTTTGCAGAATCGAGATCAGTTTCTACTATTCTGTGGTACAGCTCGGATAACACTCGCTTGTACGAATACCTCTGTAAGAATGGAGTTGAGTACGGCATTTATCTTCTCTATACACCATGGCCAAAAGAAAAGTGAGTATAAGATATTATTCTATAGTCTCTTTCAGTCTAGCCGCTACCTTGTAATAAATTATAATGTGTGGTAATGCTTTATGGTGAAATCCAATAATAATGGTATCCCATCTAATCTAAATTCTTAATATTTTTTTGCAGTGCATTTTTGTAAAGATTGACACGGAACCAAAGGCATACTTAACAATTATGTGGGAATAACGGACTGACTATTTAAAAAATTGCCCTGTTGTCGGTTTGGTCGATGCTGAAGTATCAGCTTCCGGGATTGAGGGCTACGGTGAGTGACGGAAAGATGATTAGGGGTAACATTCCTTAAGGTAATCTATAAAGAACCCCATCAGGAACCAACATGCATAACCAACCGGCTTACCTAACTTTATTTAACCAACAGTTAGAGCTCGACCATTCAGGTCGTGCCGACTCTTACGTTTTTTGCCTGAAAACGTCTGGAAAGCCCATTCCCTGAGCAATGATGCGAAAAGGCAGGATAGTGATAGCAGGTCCATCAATACTCTGAATAAAGCTAAGCAGTTAAAATTACAAAGAGACCTCTAATGATAACGTATGAATCCGTAACTAAAATATACGGTAAGGGAATTGATGCCGTTACTGCACTTGACAATGTCAGCTTCACCCTTCCAAAAGGGGAAGTGGTGGTGTTTCTCGGCCCCTCAGGATGCGGTAAAACCACAACGCTGAGGCTTACGAACAGACTAGAGACATTGACACGGGGCAGCATCACCATCGAAGGTGAAAATATTAAAGATATAGATGTCGTCAAGCTCAGACAACGCTTGGGGTATGTCATTCAGGCCATTGGGCTTTTCCCTAATAAAACCATTGCTGAAAACATTGCCGTTGTACCCAGACTTCTGCGATGGGATGAAGAGCGTATCAGCAAACGCATAGATGAGCTGCTTGAAATGACGAATCTGGATCCCGAGCTCTACAGAGACCGCTACCCTGCAGAACTCTCAGGGGGCCAGCAGCAGCGAGTAGGGGTTGCCCGAGGACTGGCCGCAGACCCCAATATACTTCTTATGGATGAACCCTTCGGCGCGATAGACCCCATCAACAGGGAAGAAATTCAAGATGAATTCCTCAAGCTTCAAGCAAAGCTACAAAAAACTGTAGCATTTGTCTCTCACGACATACACGAAGCAATTAAGATGGGTGATCGTATTGCAATTTTCAACCAGGGACACCTGATACAGTTCGATACCCCTGAGATGATTCTGACCCAGCCGAAAAACAAATTTGTCTCCGATTTCGTCGGTGCGGATAGGGCATTAAAAGTGCTTGGACTTTTGCGGGTAAGCGATGTCATAAATCGAAAGCCGAAAAATGTTATCCAGGCATCGGATCGTTCCCAGGATGTATTACAGAGACTGAAAGAAAAAGGCTCCCGCTACGGCATAGTGATTGAAAATAATAAACCCATAGGCTCGGTCACCCAAAAAATTCTCCACTACGAAGATGGGGCGGTTGGAGAGGCAGTAGAGCCGTTTCCCATTTTCCTGAGAGAAAGAATCCCGGTGAGAGACGCCCTCTCCTCCATGCTTATGTACAACACTGCAACATTATGCGTTGTTGACGGAGATAAAAACTTTGTTGGAACTGTAACCTACAACGACATACAGAAAGCGGTAAAAGCAAGTTACGCCGATGATACAGAAATTGATGAGACCGAGGTACCATTATGAGCACATTGCAATTCATAATGAATAACTTAAACGAGGTTACGTATCTCTGCTGGGAGCACGTGTGGATTGTGGGACTGGCGCTCCTTATAGCTACCCCAATCGGTGTAACTTTGGGGGTCGTCATTACCAAGCATGAGGAAGTTGCTTCCAAGGTGCTGAACGGTGCAAATATACTTATGACTATACCATCCCTCGCCTTGTTTGGGATCATGCTCCCGATCCTTTCGATATTCAATATGGGACTGGGAAAAGTTCCAGCCGTCATAGCCTTGGTTCTGTACAGCCAGCTCCCCATCATCAGAAATACCTACACAGCTATAAAAAATGTTCCACCTGCTCTGGTAGACGCGGGAAGAGGAATGGGGATGAGCAAATGGAAACTTTTGCGAGAACTGGAAATCCCCTTAGCCACACCGGTTATTATTGCCGGTTTGAGGACGGCTGCCGTTATGAATATAGGAATCGCTGCCATTGCCACATATATAGGCGCAGGCGGGTTAGGGGTATATATTCAGCAGGGTATTGCCCGGGTATATCCGGAGATGATACTGAGCGGTGCCATACTTGTCTCTCTTCTGGCTATAATCGTAGACGGCGCGATGGCGTTTTTGGAAAGGATTGCGACGCCTGAAGGTATCAAGGTGCAGAGGAAACTTGCAAGATGAGAAGATTATTAACAAAATTGTATAGGCTTCTCGTGGCGATTATAATATTGATTGCGGGTATTTCCTTTGAACGAACCGGCCTTATAGCATTACTCTCCGATCCATTTGAATATCCAGAGATAATGGCATTGTTCTTTCAGCACCTTTACATAGTGGCCTTGAGCATGAGCTTTGCCACGTTAACAGGAGTAACAGCTGGAATTGTACTTACCAGGAAGAGGTTTCGCAAATTTAGCGGGGTCTGTATGTATGTTATCGGGCTGGGCCAAACCATTCCCTCTCTGGCAGTTTTAGCTCTGGCCATGAGTTTCCTGGGTATCGGGGTAAAGCCGGCGGTATTCGCACTCACCATCTATTCCATACTTCCCATTGCCAGAAATACTCTTGCAGGAATAACCGCGGTGCCTCCGGAACTCATAGATGCCGGCAAGGGCATGGGGATGCCCCCGATGCGGATTCTTATGGAAGTGGAGATACCAAATGCCATGGAGGTGATTCTCACCGGCTTCAGAGTGGCCCTGATCATAAACATCGGCACTGCTGCGCTTGCCTATGTTATCGGTGCCGGCGGATTAGGAGATCTTATTTTTACAGGTATAAGCCTTATGCAGACGGATAAATTGCTGGCCGGAGCTATTCCGGTGACACTTCTGGCGCTTTTTGCTGATTTTATGACTGAGCTGCTGGGATTGGTCCTGATTTCTAAGGGGCTGCGTCTTTCCAAATAAGCAAGGTATGAACACACGAAAGCAGTGACCACAAAATATACTTAATCGGGGTGTAGAGCTGGAACAGGCAAACTTTTTTTGCTTGGGCCCTGAAACCGGGAAAAACTAAGGCATTCAGCACACGATGCCTAACCAGGAGGTGTGAGATGAAAACGCTTTGTAAGTTTGTTCTTCCGTCAATCTTAATGTTAATGTTGGGCGTACTTTTACCAGGCAGTGCCCTTGCCAAAGACAAAAGCTTGGTCGTGGGAGGTAAAAATTATACCGAACAGCTCCTGCTTCCGGAACTTGCCGGTATCCTCCTCAAGCAGGCGGGATTTGATGTAACCCTGAAAACAGGAGTAGGGTCGGTGATAGCAAGAAAATCACTGGAGAATGCCCAGTTCGATCTTTACTATGAGTACACAGGCACAGCATACACGCTGTATTACAAGCAGAATGATACCGCAATAATGACGGTTCCAGAGAAGGTTTATAACTGGGTCAAAGATAAAGACACTGAAAAAGACCTTGTCTGGCTCGAACCCGTCAAGTTCAACAACACCTATACCCTGATGATGAACAAGGCGGAAGCAGAGAAACTCGGAATTAAAAGCATATCCGATCTAGCAGTCTACGTCGGCAAAAACCCGGACAAACTGATATTCGCTTTGGATTCTGAATTTTGGGAACGCCCTGACGGTTTTAAAGGAATCATGAAATTGTATGATTTCCGACTTTCAGTCAAACAGGTAAAAAAAATGAGTATAGGACTAACCTATCAAGCGTTGAAAGAAGGGCATGTTAATTCTGCAATGGGTTTTTCGACGGATGGTCGAATCGCTGCCTTTGGTTTTGTTAACCTTGAAGACGACAAGTCTTTCTTCCCCGTTTATAATCCCGCACCGGTTGTCAGGAAGGAAATCCTGGATAAGTATCCGGAGATCAGCACCATTTTGAAGCCGCTTTCGGAGAACCTGACCACAGAAGAGATGCAGCAACTCAATATGGCCGTAGACGTAGACCACAAACCAGTTCATGATGTGGCTATGGATTGGCTCAAAAGTAAAAATCTGATTAAATAGTACTCCCTCGTAGACCCCTGATGGTAAAGGCCTGCCTTTCTCCGGTATGGGATCTTGGAGACAGTGTATAGTTCTCACATTTGCAGCCACTTATTTGGTAGTAGTGGCAGTGCCATATTGTTTGTGATTACTTGCTAAATCGGCTCATTGCTTTCTCCTTCTCCAACGTTGTGGGGCAACTCTGTTGGAGATTGAGCAATGAGTCGTATAGGGTAAAAGTCCATCAACTCTGACCTGGGTCTGAGGCCAAGGGTTTCTATATTCGACTAATCCAATAAAGGTACGGCGTGACCAAACAACAGAAAACGACAGCACAAAAGGATCGATTCGATATAACCGGTATCAAAAATACCATGAAAGCGGTTGTTACAAACGGTAACGGAGGATATGAAAAACTTGAATATAGGGATGTACCGGTTCCTGAACTTGCTCCAGGTGAAGTGCTACTCCATGTTCTTGCCGCAGGAGTGAACAATACCGAAATAAACACCCGACTTGGTTGGTATTCAAGCAAAGTTACTACAGGTACTGAAAACCTCACGGATACCGAAAAAGAAAATGCAAAAGAAAAGGCGGACGGAGGCTGGAACGAGGCGACCCCGTTCCCGTTTATCCAAGGTACTGATTGTTGCGGCCGCATCGTTGCCGTCGGTCCAGGGGGAGATGAGAGCGCAATCGGGTCTCGAGTACTTGTCCGCGCCTGCATGCGCACCTCCGGGTGGGACTCGCTTGAAAACGTCTGGATGGCCTCTGATTTTGATGGGGCGTTTGCCCAATTCGTAAAAGTGAAGGCTGAGGAGGTGTTTCCCGTAGACTGTAATTGGACAGATTCAGAGCTTGGCACGATCCCGTGTGCTTATGGTACTGCAGAAAACATGATTCACAGGGCGAAAATAGCTGCCGGTAGCTATGTACTTATCTCTGGTGCGTCGGGCGGGGTCGGATCGGCGGCCGTTCAGTTGGCGAAGCGACGCGGGGCTACAGTCACGGCAATAGCTGGAAAGAAAAAGATGGAACAGGTTCTGAAAATCGGGGCAGATCGCGTCATCCCTCGCGGCGACGATATCGTTGCCTCTCTTGGCGAAAAATCTGTTGATGTCGTCGTCGACAATGTTGGCGGACCGTCATTTGGCCAAATGATGGATGTATTGAAAAGAGGCGGCAGATATGTTTCTTCCGGCGCTATCGGCGGGCCGATGGTCACACTGGATATGCGTACCTTTTACCTAAAAGATATAACCCTGATAGGATGTACCGCCTGGGATGAACCAGTATTCCCGAATCTTGTCTCTTATATAGAAAAAGGCGAAATACAACCACTTCTTGCCAAAACTTTCCCGCTCGAAAATATCGTTGATGCACAACGTGAATTCACAGAGAAAGAACACGTTGGCAAATTCGTTTTAATTCCACCACCGCTGGAAGAGGAGCAGCGACTCAGGTATTATCCGGGAATTTCCCGCTGACGACGACATGAGACTATAAAATACTATTTTTGAAAAAAGTTGCCGCCTGGAGACGATACGCTTTAACCTTCCGGAAGTGACACCGAAAAACTGGTGTGAGCAACAACTAATATGTGAGAATAACTCTGTTTTCGCTTGATATCAAAGTGAATCATCCTTTATTAAAGTTTTATGTTCGTCTGTTTTCACAGACTGTGCGGGGCATAAAAGCCTAGTTGTTTTAGATCGTTATTTTTAGTGCGATTAATGAAAGATAGCACGGCACTGTCATGATATATCGGTTTGAGGATTATCACAGGCAATGACATTTTTCTCACCGATTTGGTAAATATATTTCCTATTATTTTTTAATGCCTTGTCAAATAGAATCGAAGTCTGGTTTGCTGATGTTCAGGATGAGGAGAGAAGCGGCTATTGCTGCCGGTTATAACCCCTGTGGAGGGTGAAAACCTTGAGGCCCCATTGAAATTAATTCCCGAGAAGGGTGGGAGATGTGTTGGGGGAAATAAAAAAACACCTAGCATTGATTACGCTAAGTGCTTGATATTACTGGTGGGCGAGGCGGCTGTATAAAATGTAGCATAAATATATGTTATCAATAGTTTTATTTTTTCGATTTTTGTTTTATACCGTCAAAAATACCGACATTTTTTTTCCTTGTCTTGATCGGGTAGGGTTATATTTTTTAGTTCACTTTTATTTGAATCTCCAATTTAATTTTCACGGCTTACACCCTCCACAGGGGTGATACCCTGCCGCAATCGCCGCATCCCTGCTATCAAATCCCGCCGTACAGTTTTTGCAGTTGAAGTGCTTGCATGATTCCCGGTGAAACGATTTGCTTTTCACGTTTCCATGGTATGGGCCGGGTACATTGCTTGCGTTTGACCTGTTGCCGCTGCGTTTCTGCTTCCTCCATTCCCACGGGGGAATAATGTGCGGATCGTTCCACATTCCTCTATCTTGCAACCGCGCAAAGGTTTCAATACCCTTCCAGGTGGTGCAGAAGCTCTTTTTGCAATACTTCGTGTACACCCAAGCATAACCTTCCTGAACAAGATGTTTGTTCAAGCTCTGGCCGTTTACATAGACAAGCGCAACGGTACGCCCATATCTATCTGTGGTTACAGGCTTAACTTCAACCTGTCGGCCGCGTACAAGCGCGTTGGTGGCCTTTTTTGCCTTGTTCCCGTACGCTTGCCCTTTCTCTTCCGGTCTATTATGGGAATTTCCCATAATAGATTTACCCTCATCCGGTTTTTCTGGTTCTTGTTCTGGTTCTGGTTTTTCGGCTGTGTTAAAAGGAGAATTTCTCCTTTTAATTTTTCCTTCATCCGGTTTTTCTGGTTTTGGTTCTGGTTTTTCGGTCGGGTTAAGATTGGAATTTCCAATCTTAACTTTTCCCTCATTGTTAAGTTCGGAATTTCCGAACTTATCTTTCCCTTCATTATACCGAACACGGCTCTGGTGTATCAATGCCATAGAGGCGAATTTTAACCTTCTCGGTTCCCCTTGAAACAGAGATGGTATCACCATCTGCAACGCCGGTTACCTTTCCGGTCCAGGCAAATACGATGGAGTACTGAAAAAAGGCAAATAGTACGGCAAGGATAAGGAGTGTTATTCTGATGTTTGGCATCCCGCTTTTTCCCATACCGCTACGGAGGCAGCGAGGTATGGTAGTGTAATGTGATTATGCATTGTTTCTCAAGTACTCAGTATGGTTATTCACATGTTCTCCAGCATGAAGGCTCTGTCGAATATGTCTGTTATTAAATATCCTTGTATATTCGTGTAGTACCGCTTAACTGTATATGCCTGAATTTTATTATTCTTCCAGTAAACCTCATGAATGTCAGGGTGTTCATGTCCTGGTTTTTTGGGATCGTATTGAGGGTGAACTTTTGCAAAAAATCTCATGTCCATTAATTCCCATATTTTATCATAACTGACTTTTAACTTCTTCTTGTTACCTGTCGATTATATGCCACTGACAACTTCAAGAGTCAAGTTACCTTCAGCCTTAACACCACTGGACGGGTATCTTGGATGTTGATCAGAGAATATAAAATTAGTTGAATTTAATAGTTTGTTAATTTCTTCTGTTTCATTGTTTTTATTTTCAGCATTCTGTGGAGCGGCAATAGGTATAACTGCACTGATGTTTAGTGTTAACGTTAAAAATAGAATTAATGAAAACGTTTTTTTCTTTTTTGTATGCTTCGTGCAATCACCGTTGTGGTTTGAAAAATTTACTTGATTCATTTCGATTATTATCCTCTCTAATTCTGGCTGATATATATTATGTCAATCCTGTTCTAATGGTTCACTTTTGATGATAAGAAAAATTATCTATATGTGGTGGGGTATATTGTGCGGGAAGTTTTTTTATGTACACAATGCCGCGCTGGCTCTGCCTATGAATCCTCATGCTTGCCCACACTGCGAGGAACAGCATCCGACACTCACGACGAATTGTATTTCAACAAGAATAGACCGTTTTACAGTGCGGTCTATTTCACCGTTACTATTTTGATAGGATGCACGTTACCTTGACAACGGGGCCGCGTCAAGAATGGTAGCAGTACCATTGTGTGGTCTGTCACATTGTAGTTCAGCGAATTTACCTACATATTTATGGGTATTTGTGACAATTGCGGACACTGGGTTGTGGTGGTAACACTCTTTGTGAGTGTTATTAAATCAACCACTAGGGAGGAAAGGATGAAAAATGTGAGCAAAGTAAGTCTGTTTTCAGCGGTCTTCTGTTTATTTGCAAATGTATCGTTCGCTTCCACGCTGCTTTTAGGCAGCACGTATGAAGAGATTTTCACAGTGGATGTTACCACTGGTGATGTTGACGTTATTGCCGCATTTGACTCAAGCTACTGGGATAAAAAAGGCTGGGATGGGGGTGGGAAAATAACCGGAGTCGCTCAACTCCCTAATGGAAAATTATATGTCAACGGACATGCAACTAAAAGTGGCCATGTAGCAGATGATTTAAATTATACAGTTGTGAATTTTTTGGCCAGGGTTAATGGGGGGGGAAACTTGGTCATGCTTGAAGATTATAGGCCAGAAGATGATGATCCTGTAAGCAATATTCTCGATAGAGGGATTGGCTTGGAAGCAGTGAGTAATGAGCTGCTCTATACAACCACCAATGAAGGTGGCACTATATATGAGATTAGACTAGGGAAAAATGGCCGTTTTCAAGACTCAGCACGTACCGGTAGGGTTTCTTACACAGGGGATGGTGGAGAGCACGGTAATGTCGAAAGAGACCCAAAAACAGGTGATTGGTATGCCATCACTCGTACGGCGGATTATTCAAACCCTGGTCCTAATATGGCTGAGCGACCGTACTTGATTAAAAATCAAGGAGTATCTCCCTCTTTCTCTTTAGGAGAATACGATATAGTATCAAACGTATCTTCTTGGTCACTTCGCGGTGAATCCAATATTACATTTGCTCAAGATGGCACCCTTTGGGGTGTAAACCGGGAATGCTATGAGGAACAAGGAACATGCCACAATTTATACGGCATTGATCTGAATACAGGAGAAGCCTGGATAACGTGGGATCTCAGCTCCCAGCTTCAAGGTTCTTTTATAACTGACCTGCATAGCTATAGCATAGATCCCGTGCCCGAACCAACAACCATGCTCCTCTTTGGAGTTGGCCTAGCTGGACTTGCTGCTACAGGCAGAAAAAGACGCAACTGAAACATTGTCAAATGTATTAAATCACTCAAGGCAGGGCTCCGGCTCTGCCTTTTTTATTGGCTCTGTAAATTCTCTTTCCTGATTCCCTGCCGAGGGTGGGGCACGTGATTCTTTACGATCTGAGCCTATAGACCGGAGCGCGCCCAAATTTCTCTCGCTCCGCAATTTTTAGATTTTTTTATGGTAATCGAAGGAAAAGTAAAGAAACACTGATAAAAGGGGCATGTTTCAGCCCCTTTTGTGCTACTGGTCGAGCTGCGAAAGAACTACTCCAGCACCCTTTGCACGCTCGTAGAGGCCAGAAATGAGGCCTTCCAGCTTTTCCTCGTCCAGCACTGGGTCAAATTGCATTGACCGAAGTTCTTCAATACCGCGCTGAGAAAAAAGAACGCCCTCCGCCAGCCTGTCGTAATTGGTGTCAATCTTGAAGTCGTAACTTAAAGTCGTAAAATTTAGCTGCTTGTTATAGGCGACTGCGTAGATCTCCTTACCCCGGAATGCAGTTATACCTTTCCGAAATAGGCTGATCGCATCATCAATTCGACTGTGGGCGGTTTCCCTCAAGAACCGTTCAACTCTTGCCTTCTCGCGGCGCACAAGTGCTTCAGGGACGTTGTAAAAATCATGCTCGAGTGCGTTGAACTCACGCTGAAGTTCGCGTTTGCGCTGTTCTGCTGCTCGGAGTTCCTTACGTTTCACTTCCACCCTTTTTTCAAGTTCGCGGTGAGCCTTGGCAGAAGCCTTTTCCGCAGTCTTGAGCGACGCAACTGCCTCCTTGCGCTCCTGTGTAATACGATCAACTTCCTCTTTCTCGAGTGACTTGAAGAAGTCGGTTTTAGCAATTTTTTCAATAATTTGTTCTCGTGTTAGCATTCGATTTTCCTCTCTGTTTTATTAGTCTTTCGTGGTTCAATAAATTTCCAACGTGATGATTTTGCTCTCTGCCTGTTCAGTTTCTCGGTTGCAGGGGGGGGTGTGGCTGGGAAACTGAGAAACTGGATTGACCCATGAAAAAATGTAACTGTAAGTAATCACATAGCTTCTCAGTTTCTCAGTATCTCAGTTATATTAATAACTCAGCTAACCCCCCCGCCCTTTATTGAGAAACTGAAGTTGGGTAGTGCGGCCCGAGAAGCTCATTTTTTTCATGGACAACATTAGACAGCCTCCCCGAATACTGGTTGCTGCTTTGGCGGTTCGGGTGGTAGTTCGAAAAGTCGCTTGTTCCGTTCCCCCGCCGTAAAGACAAACCTCGCGCCAAGAGGCACTTCTTCTTTCGATGTGAATTTGTCCTTTAGCATTGCTCGCTTGACAATTAGTTTCCGCACCCGCTCTTTACCGGCTGTGCCCTCGACAGCATCACAGGCATAATCGACAAGCTCGCTCTGTATAATAGGCTCTCCCCGGTCCTTGAGGTACTGCTCAGCAACGGTCAATATTTCCTCATCGGTTGCCTTTGGTGTACCAGTTTGGCTGAAGTCTATAAGTTGAAGTGGAGTATCATAAAAAGTGATTTCTCTTTCAGGGGAGATATTGAAAGAGAATGGTTTGAAGAGGCCGCGAACCTTTGCGCCTTTATTGGGATCGCATATTGTGGTTACGTCGATGGAGTCGTCATGCTTTTTTTCCTTTTCAAAGATGATCATATCGTCACAATCTGACCGGACATCACCAACACCTTCAAACACTAGGTTTCCGTTGCTGTCCCTGTGCTTGTTTGCGTGTCCGGGTAAAACAATGGTTGCACCCAACTTGGTAAGCTTGCGCATCAAAACAAAGAAATCCTTTGCTGATTGCTTACTCATCAGGTCGATAAACTTTTTCAAGGTGTCGAAAATCAGCACATACCCACTGAGGTCTGCTTGATCACCGGCCATTGCCTCAAGGTCTGCAACAAGACCGGCAACACTGGTGCCCTGGTTAAGGTCAGGTATCAGGTGTTGGAATCCATGTTCATCAGCATGTTTTTTCATTCGCGGGTGGTCAGAAGGGGGAGAGTCTGCATCGAAGTACAGGACGGTATAGCCCTGTTCGGCAATGCGTGGCGCAACGTAAAAAAACAGGAATGTCGTTTTGCCCCCGCCTGACTCGGCGATGATCACCAGAATATGGTTTTTGATAATCAGGTTTAGGTAGAGGAACACCTCTTTGCCTATACCGTCGATATAGTCATCAGAGACAGCATACTTGCTGAATATATCCTGCGGTGACTTGGGCTTACTGTTCTGTTTGACCTGGATTTCCTGTTTGTTGGTCGGTTGCCATTCAAGGTCCTGGAAGGCTGTCGCAACTCTCACCCTCTCTCGGATGGTGTCGCCTTGAGGGTCAGCTTTTAGCAGGTCGTTAAAATCAAGCTTTACCGGCTTTGCCGTGAAGCATGTATCGTCAGGGGTAACTAGGTATGCAGTCCTGTTCTCCCTGCTGCCATCAAACTTTTTGGCCAACTCATACGCAGCATGTTGACCGGCCATGCCTTTTTGCGCGGGATCGCTATCTACCAGCACAAAGAGATTTTCAGTCTCATCAGGAACAACTATCAACGGCATGTTGGTTGCGCTAAGAGCAGCCACCCCATTTATAAACGTTGTCTGTACCGCTGAGAGGGTTGTTTCCACCCCTTCACCAACGAGGAGTGAACGCATATCTCCTTTATGGTCAAACCAGACACCTCGGCTACTACAAGGACCTAGCATTTTTTGCCCCTTCTTGGTCCATTGCTCGGTATGAATGAACAGCCTTTGAACGGCAGGGGGGGAGGGGTCACCCGGCTTACTGACAGCACAAACAATCTGGTTTATTTGTTCGCCGGTCTTTTTATCGGTGTAGCTGCCCCACTTTAAGCATTTGGGGACCTGATCGAGGGTTATTGACCGGTTGGAGAAATACCGCTTTATGTTGGTGTCATCAGGTTTAGCCATCTTCCAGACAAATGATTCCTGTTCATTTTCATGGGGCTTTGCTTCGGTATATTGGCCATAGTCCTTCCCGCTGCCCTGATTTGGTTGCCACTCTGGTAACAACCCTCTTGCCCGTAACGCATCTTTAATAGCAAGGGCATCACAACCGGCATGACAATGGAGTATTACGCCCCCGCTGTTGTCATCCTTGATGGATAAAGAAGGGTTGGTGTCCTCATGGCAACAGCAAATGGTGGACCACCCGTCGCCGTTTTGCCGCTCTTTGCCTTGGCCTAAGGCATGGGCAATGTGCTCTGCAAGGGTAGACATTTTACACCCCCCCAGGGCAGCACGTATTAATGCTGCCCTTATCTTCTAAATCGAAGCCTGGAAGGGGAAGTTGCTTGCTCGGGAGAAGAATGTATTGGCCAACACGGTGAAGGTTTCCTTCTGGGGTTATATCCTCGGTCCACACTGTTTCAATTGGATGTCCAATTTGACGGAGTTCAAATACCCTCATGCCCGGATGCATTATGTCGAGAATGTGTCGTGCTTGGAGTGTTGTGAGCGGTCCTGTATTTTTCAAATAATGAAGTATTTTGGCCCGTTGTGAAGTGCTGGAATTGTCGCTAACATGTTGATTAAATGAATTTTTACTGCTATAATCATAGTGTTTGGTTGAGGTGGTTTCTCCCGAGGTGGCAGCCTTTACAGGGGAAACCGCTTTTCTTTTGTTGGTCATTCTTCACACCTCCCCCTGGATTACAACACGTTCCCGATTAGCCATCCAAGAGTAGACCTCACTAGCAAGGTGGCCAACAGACCGTTTACCCAGTTTAATACGCTGGGGAAAGTCGCCCGCCTTCTCGTATCGACGAATTGTCGACCAAGACAGACCCGTTACCCTTACGGTTTGTTCTTTTCTCCAGATTTCATTGTTTGCAGGATTCATAGGAATATCACCTCTTTGCCGGTGTCCGGCATTGTACGAGGCAACAAAAAAAGGGAGCCTCGCAATTCTGTATGAATCACGGGGGCTCCCTTTAGGAGGCGCGGTGATGTGCGTTCCGGTTTAGTGTAAAACGCGAGCGCGACCTGATATTAGGCGGGGCTCATTGGTTTCCCGGAAAATGATATTTGCTACGACAATTCATAAATTGTCATAATGTTTCATTATACACTACCAGGTGTATAGTTGCAATCGTAAGTAGCACTATTTGTAAAAAACATCTCAGTTGGAAGTTATCTTGGCATATTTTTCAAACTGTCCAGATAGTCTGCCCAGTGCTGCATCATTTCTATGCGTTCAGGTAGATGCTCGGCGTGGTTATAAGCAGCACGTACGGAATTTTTATCATTATGTGCAAGTTGTTTTTCTTTAACCTCAGAACGCCATCCTTTTTCGTGTAAATTGGTTGAAGCCATTGCGCGAAAACCATGCCCTACGATTTCATCACTGGTGTACCCTAGCCGACGCAATGCAGCGTTAATCGTGTTGTCAGACATTGGCCTGTCATTGGAGCGGATCGAGGGGAATACGTATTTTTTTGAGCCGGGAAGGAATTTTGTTACAGGTTCAATCTCATGTAGTATAGCGATAGCCTGTTTTGGTAAAGGTACGACATGGTCCACTCGCATTTTCATTTTGTGACCGGGTATTTTCCATACAGCATTGTCGAGGTCTAATTCATTCCACTGCATGTGCCTTAACTCACCGGGGCGAACGAAAAGTATTGGTGCAAGTCTTAAAGCACACAATGTTGTAAAATTTCCTGAATATCCATCAATTGCACGTAAAAGTTCACCTATTTTATAAGGTTCTTTGATGGTCGGCATGTGGCTAGGTTTTACGGTAGTCAGTAGCCCTTTGATGTCTTCTGCCGGGTTGCGGTCGACGCACTCTGCCGCAATGCCATATTGAAATATTTTAGAGCAAATCTGCCGTACACGTCGTGTAGTGTCGTGTACCCCTCTCGCTTCCATTCGTTGCAATACATTAAGCAGGATAGCTGGTGAAATGTCATTGGGTGCCATTGTCCCAATATAGGGGAAAACGTTCAACTCCAGCCTTTGCATTATTGTCCTGGAATAGCGGTCTACCCACTTGGCCTTTTTTTTGTCAAACCATTCCCTAGCTAGAGCTTCAAACGTTTCAACACTGGATGTTTTTTTTGCTAGTTTTGTTTGTTTTTTATGTAGGCAAGGGTCGACACCGCTGGATAGCAACTTCCGTGCTTCTTTGTGAAGTTCTCGGGCTTTAGCGAGTGGAGTTTTAGAATAGGGTCCTATGGCAAGGGTTTTCCGCTTTTCATTGAATCGGTAATCATACCGAAAATATTTTCCTGATTTATTTACAAGTAGGTATAGTCCGCCACCATCTGATAGTTTGTAAGGCCGTCCTTCATACTTAGCATTTTTTACCTGGATCGCTGTTAATTTTTCGCTAGCCATATTCTTATCGCTCCATCGTTGACGGTATAAAACCATGCGCTAGGTTTAAAGTACCGTCAAAAATACCGACAAAAAAATGGTATGTCAATACCGCTTATGAACCGTTATGAATGATGGGTGCCCCTTAAGACTCTGTATTCTGGCGCTAAAGGGATGTTTTGGAACTGCTTGGAGTATAATTGTGGTGGGCGAGGCGGGATTCGAACCCGCGGCCTTCGGCTTCGGAGGCCGACACTCTATCCAGCTGAGCTACCCGCCCATGATGATTTGTTATTGTGCAGCGGGAGGGAACCCGCTTTCAGCGCAACAAGAAAGTGTCTGCTATATACACCGGTTGCGGCAGCATGTAAACGAAAGAATAGGGCGGCGGGATCACTTCTTTTGCAGTTGATCCATATACTCCTCCCATTCCACCGGCAGGGAGGATTGTTTTTTTGTGTTGCAATCCTTGCAGCAGGGCACAAGGTTGTCCTTGGTGGATCTTCCGCCTCGTGCAAGCGGGATGACATGGTCCATGGTCAGGTTGGCGTAGCCAACTTTTTGCCCGCAATAGTAACAGGTTCCGGATGCGGTCTTTTGCTGCCACCACCTGGTGCGACGCAGCTTCCTGGCCTTGTTTTTCTCTGCTTTGATAATTGATTCATCAATGCTGTCCAGGCTAAAGTACTCCATCTTCAGCTCCTTGTGCAGTGTGGTCAACCAGAAGACAATGCCTGGCTGCGCCTACCAGGTAGAGTGAACCGGCGATGAGGATAAGGTTTTCGGGCTGAGTGGTTTCTCTGGCCAGTTGCAGTGCCTGGGAGACATCCCCTGTACAGGTGACCTTGTGGCGGAGGCGAGGCGGTACCAGGGGGAGCAGGCGGTTTGCGGTGGACGATCTGCGTTGTTCGGCCTGGGTCAGGATAATTCGTTTTGCTAGGATGAGGAGTGCATGCCAGTTGGGGCCAAACTGTTTGTCGGCCATGCTGCCCCAGATGAGGCAGAGACCGGTATGTTGCTTCTGCAGTTCAAGAGCGGCCAAAAGGGCTTCGATTCCGGCTTCGTTATGGGCGCCGTCCAGCAGGTAGGTCCGTTTGTTTGCACCGTGGCCATGGTGAATGGTTTCCAAGCGGCCGGGCCAGCGGGCCTGCTTTATCGCTTGGGGGATCACCGCATTGTCCAGCGGTAGCCCAGCATCATGCACCACTTCGGCAGCAGCGAGAGCCAGGCAGGTGTTGTCTTGTTGATGGCTGCCCGCGAGAGAAGGGTGCAGGTTGCTGATGCTTTTTCCGTGGATGCCGGTGTAGGTGAAACAGGCTTTGTTTTGGGCTGTACAGGTGAAATCCTGCTGCAGGGTGTAACACCTGGAGTGGAGGCGATCGCATGTTTGCTGAATGATGCCTTGGGCCGGCTGTTCCTTTGCTCCACAGATCACGGGAGTATCTGACTTGATGATCCCTGCTTTTTCCGCGGCAATTTGCTCGAGGCTCTCGCCGAGATGTTCCTGGTGATCAAGGCTGATGGTGGTAATGACTGAAACCAGGGGGTGGAGAACGTTGGTGGCATCCAGTCGACCGCCAAGACCGGTTTCGATGACGGCAAGATCAACCTGTTGCTGCTGAAACCAGAGGAAGGCCAAGGCCGTGGTGAATTCGAAATAGGTTACCTGTTGAGGTTCCAGCTCTTGACGAATAACAGCAGTTAAGGCGGCGAATTCCTTGCGGGAGATGCAGGCGGTGTTGATGGTGAACCGTTCGCGAACACTCTGCAGGTGGGGTGAGGAATAAAAGCCAACCTTGTACCCGCTGTGGGAGAACAGGCTGACAAGCGTCGCGCCAACCGAACCCTTGCCGTTGGTACCAGCCAGATGGATGGTAGGGTAGGCTTCCTGCGGGCGACCAAATCGGTCGAGCAGGGCATTGACCGATTCCAGTCCGAGTTTGATCTTGAACAGTTGCAGGTCGTCGAGGTAGGCAATAGCTTGCTGGTAATTCATGGACAACGGCGCGGAAAGTGTACGGGAGAAATGATGTGTTGCGGAGGGGGAGCAGTGATGCTTTCAGGAGCAAATGTCAAGTTTGGCATAGTCAAGGTGGAGAATCTTGGTTCCGTGGCGATCAAAGGCGACTTCCACCCTTCGCGGTCCGGGAATGGCAACGACTTTTCCCAGCCCGAAGTAATTGTGGCGCACCCGCATACCGGGAGTGAACGTCTGTCGCGCTGATTGTTTCTTGGGACTGCCCCCGGGAAGAGAGGACGACGAAGAGGACACCCCCGCTCCGGAAAGGGCATCCGTTTGTTCTTTCCCATAAAGTCCCTGCGGTATTTCTCTAAGATAGGGAGACATCCCGGTCCTGCGGAATTGACGGTCAGGCATGGTCATTTCGCACGGATAGGTGAGAAATAGCCGCTTTCTTGCCCTGGTTGCCGCTACGTACAGTAGGCGTCGCTCTTCCTCCCATTGTCCTCCCGGGATGGCATTCTGATGAGGAAAGCGTCCTTCAGCAAGGCCTATAACAAAGACCACGTCCCACTCGAGTCCTTTTGCTGAGTGTATGGTGGATAAAATCAATTTGCCCTCTTCCCCCTGCTGTTCTCCTGCCGAGATATTTTCCGGTGGATCAAGGGCCGTGTCGTCCACAAAGGACTGCAGGTCGCCATAGCCGCTGATGAGTGCGCTGATCTGGTCAAGTTCCTTGCGGCGTTTGGGATAGTCGTCGTAGTAGATTTTTTCGAATATCGGCAGGTAGTATTCGATCACCCGGTCATAGATGACAGAGGGCGTAAGTCCTGGCTGGTCGATGGCCTGCAGGGTGGTCAGCAGCTCGTCAAACCCACTTTTCCAGGTTTTCCCCGGTTTGTACCCCGCAAGCGCGGCAGTGGGGGAATCGTGGGTTTTAATGAAGTTGATGATCTTATGCGCAGTCTTAGGGCCAACCTTGTCCAACTGCAGCAGGATTCTGTTCCAGGACAGGGTGTCCCATGGGTTGACCAGTATCCGGAAGAAGGAGAGTATATCCTTGATGTGGGCAGACTCGGTTAACTTCATGCCGCCCCGTTTTTCAAAATGGTGATAATTACTTGTCAGCTCCATTTCCAGTTTATAGGAATGGAATCCCGAACGAAAAAGGACCGCGATCTCCCTGACCGGTACCCCCTCGTCCTTGAGCATCTGGATCTGTTTGACGATATACCGTGCCTCTTCGGCTTCGTTTCTGGCAGCATACACCGTTGGCCGGGCGCCACCGGTGATGGAAGTAAACAGCGATTTGGTAAATTTTTCTTCCGCGTTGCGGATAACCGCATTGGTCAGTTCCAGGATGGGCTGGGTTGAGCGGTAGTTTTCCTCGAGCTTGATGATTTCGGTACCGGGGAACTGTTCGGAAAACCGCATAATGTTGTAAAAATCCGCCCCCCGAAAGCTGTAAATCGACTGGGCATCGTCCCCGACCACCATAACGTTGTCGTGATGCGAGGCCAATGACCGGACGATTCGCGCCTGGATAAGGTTGGTGTCCTGGTATTCGTCGACAAGGATATGTTGAAAGCGCGAGCTGACAGCAGCCTTGGCATCTTCGGATTCAGTGAGCAGACGCTGCCAGTTGACCAGCAGGTCATCGTAGTCCATGAGGCCGTGATCTGCCTTGAACTGGTTGTAATGCTGGTTGATAGTATGAAAATCCTCTATGAATTCAGAAAGATGCACATGCCCGTCATGGACAAGGTCGTCAATGGTACTGGACTTGTTGATCGCACCGGAGATCAGATTCATGATGATCCGTTTACTGGGAAATCGTTTTCCGGCGCCAGCCAATCCGAGTGACGATTTTATCAGGTTGATAATTCCTTCGGCATCACCGCGGTCAATAATGGTAAAGCGTGGATGAATATCCAGGTAGTGGCCGTAGCGGCGAAGAAGGATGTTGGCAGTAGCGTGGAAGGTGCCGCCGATTATTCGCTGAGAGGCCTGGTCGGTGAGTTGTCCGGCCCGCCACAGCATTTCCTGCGCTGCTTTTCGGGTAAAGGTCAGCAGCAGGATGGATTCCGGGTCCACCCCCTGCTCGATCAGGTAGGCCATACGGTACACCAGGGTTCTGGTTTTACCGCTGCCTGCTCCTGCGATTACCAGTACCGGTCCGTCAGGGGAGGTGACAGCCGCACGTTGGGCAGGGTTGAGGTCCTCGGTCAGTGACAGGGGGGAAGGGGACACTGCGGATATGGCTCGTTCATCAAAGAGGTTTTTTTGCATGGTCCATTACCTACCACAGCAGACAAAGAGAAGCAATGGCTGTTGACACTCCTGCAAGGACAGATTAGAAGTAACTTTTTTTATCAGTTCCTCCACCATAATAAGTGACCGCCAGGTTGTGCATGGCTGGTTGCCGAGTACGCGAACAGAGGTTAGAGAAAATATGGATCGATTTGCCGAACTTTTCACCACAGACAAGCTCGACGAACTGTTTCCGGTCGTGCGCAGTAACGATTTTTTTGATGCTCTTTTTGGAGATGCCCAGGAGGGCTCCTTTGATATTCGGCTGGCATATGACCGATATGACAGCGCAGACCAAACCTTGCATCTGAGCTTGAACCTTCATGAGCGTCCGGGGAAATGTCTGGCGTGCAATCTGACCTATGGCTTGCCCGATGTCTTTACTCGTCACCCGATTATCAATCTGACGGGGTTGGTCAAGGAAATCGATGGACTGCTGGGGGATGAGTATTCATGCGAGGAGTGGAAACTGGGAACCACTCAACAACGGCAGAGTGATCTCCACTCGATTCCTCTGGTCATAGCGGTCGCCCAGGCAACGTAAAGATACAGGGCGTTGACCGGTTGGAGGGAAGCTGCGTCCCCCAGGGGGAAATCATACGGTTTTTTTCCCTTTTTAGGGGGAGGCTTTTACAACCCCGATCAGTTGATAACCACTTGCGCCTTTCCCCGGGCTTTCGCTCGATAAAGGGTATCGTCGGCTGTTTCGAGCCACTGTTCCTTGCTCATATCCTGGCGCCACTGACACAAGCCGATACTTATACCGAGCTTGCCGGTGGCAGTGGATACATGCATTCGGTCGATAGCCCTACACAACCGTTCAGCGAGGCATTGCGCCATCTGCAGGTTGGTATCGGGAAGGACCAGTAAAAACTCATCTCCGCCCATTCGAACCAGCAGGTCGGGCACCCGTATCTGCTGCTGCAGCTCGCTGGCAACGCGTTGCAGGATGCGGTCTCCCTCAAAGTGTCCCAGGGTGTCATTGATCGACTTGAAATGGTCGAGATCGAGGGCAGCCAGGGTGAGGGGACGGTTGTACCGTTTTGCCTGTTCCATCATGCCAGTAATCCGTTCTTCCAAGACAAAACGGTTGGGCAGATCGGTGAGGGGATCTTTTCTGGCCTGGCTGAAAATCTCTTCAAACGCCAGCGCCCTTTTCAGCGGCGCATCGATGACTGCCAGTGACTGTTCCAGAAAAGCTACCTCTTCTTCGGTAAATTTATCGACTCTTCGCACAATCACAAAGTTGCTGGTGCTTTCTGAGGACGTCGAATGCCATCGGTAACACCACATGTCGCCCTGGGGTTCGAGTCCGTTAAACGAGCTGTCTTCCCGCAGAAGTCCTTCGACCACTGTGATCGCATAGCGTCGTTGCGGCCCATGACTGGAACAGTACATGTGCATCTTGTCGTGCGTTGAGTTGAAATAGCCGACCAGGTCGTGCCCGATATGTTCCGCCATCCATATGGAGTAGGTTTCCAGCATGGTCGGCAAGTCGAGGATGCCGGCCAGACGGTGGTGGAGTGTGTTCACCTTTTGCAGGAGTTCGGATTGCCTGCGATAGTGCTCAAGCTCTGAAAGAAGCGAGGTCACTGAGCGCTTTACCTCTGTGTCGAAATGACTGGCGGCAACAGTTGCATGCATGGCGGTTTCCTTATTGTGTTCGTAAAAAATAATAACCTGAAAGACTTAATGTGAGTTTTGCGAAATCAATGCCACCGGTTTAATAAATTTATATAATGAATTTCGGCTGCTTATACGATATACATTCCTGCTGAAGATAAGGGTTTGTTGGTTGAGTCAGATTTCTGACACCAATGGTACAGCTCTATGACACCTTGCTTCCAGGCCTTGCGTTCTCAATCATAAAAGGTATGCATTAACAATGAGTAACCATATTCAGATAGGACAGCTCTTTCTGGTCGGCTTTCAGGGAACGAGTCTGCAGCCAGGCTGTTGGGTTGATCGGGCCATCCATCGTCATGGCCTGGGAGGGGTTATTCTATTTGACCGGAATGTCTCCGGTGCAACCCAGAATTTTAACTCCCCGGAGGGCCTCAGGAAGATAGTAGGCTCCCTCAAGGACTTTGCTGAAAACCTGCTTATCGGTGTTGACCAGGAAGGGGGCAAGGTATGCCGACTTCGAGAGCAGGATGGCTTTGCCCCCTGCCTGGGGGCGGCTTCCTTGGCAGACCTGGGGAGGGATCGGGCCCGCCGACAGGCTGCGGAGATGGCGGAAATGCTTGCCCACTATGGCATAAACCTCAACTTTGCGCCGGTAATTGATCTCAACCTCTATCCCGAGAACCCGGCTATCGGCAGTTTTGGCCGCAGCTATGGTAGCTCAGCTCAAGAGGTGGCGGCCTTTGCAGAGCTCTTTGTCCGCGAGCATCACCGGTTTCATGTGGGGTGCTGCATCAAGCATTTTCCCGGGCATGGAAGTTCCAGGAAAGATTCCCACCTGGGCTTTGTCGATATTACCGACTACTGGAACCAGGCCGAACTCGAACCGTACCGCCTCCTGATTGCAAACGGCTACTGTGACGGAGTGATGAGTGGACACCTGGTGCACCGGGGACTGGATCCAACAGGTTTACCGGCCACGCTTTCCACGGCCATGATGGATGATCTGTTGCGCCGCCAACTGCATTTTTCCGGCGTCGTATTCAGCGATGATCTCCAGATGGCCGCCATAACACGGGGGTGGTCATATCGGGAAGCGGTGCAAAGGGCATTCGTTGCAGGTGTTGACATGCTGGTTGTTGGGAATAATCTTGATAACCAGGAAGATGCGGTCGAGGAAGGGGTAAAGGCGATAACAGCCTTGCTGCATAGCGGGAAGATAACTGAAGAGCGCCTGCACCAATCAATCGATCGGGTGCAGCTCTTTAAGAAAAAAATTGCAGGAGAGGTTTCATGGCAGAACAGCGGTCATCACACAACCTGATCATCGGCTACATTATCTGGATATTCGGATTTCTTGGAGCCCATCGTTTCTATTATGGTAAGCCGATATCAGGCACCATCTATTTTTTTACTTTAGGCTTACTGTTTATAGGCTGGATCGTGGACCTGTTTCTTATTCCCAAGATGGAGAGGGAAGCTGATATCCGATTTGAAGTCGGTCCCATCGACTACACTCTTGCCTGGCTGCTCCTTGTTTTTCTCGGTCTGTTTGGTGTTCACCGCATGTACATGGGCAAGTGGATAACCGGTATAGTGTACCTCCTGACCGCCGGTCTGTTCGGACTGGGCTATATCTTCGATATGTGGACCCTGAACGACCAGATCACCCTCATTAACGGAGAGGAGAAACGCACTTCCTCCATGCCGGTGGCATAAAAGTATAGCTCAGGGCTGCGGGCGGGTGAAGACAAAGCGCTGTTCAGTGGAAAGCTGCGGAGCAAATGAGTAGCCCTCCCTGTTGAATGCTTTGACCTCTTCCGGCTGCGTTGCCCGGTTGCGGATCATGTGATCGGCCATTAGGCCGCGCGCACGTTTGGCGAAAACGGCAATGGTACGCAGTTGGTCGTCTTTTTGTTCCTGGAAAAGGATATCAATGACCGGCACCTCAAGTACCTTCCGATCAACTGCCTTGGCATATTCGGTAGAGGCCAGATTAAAGAGGAAGGGTGAGTCGGCATGTGCTGCACTCTTGTTGATTGCTTGGGCAAGGGTCGTCCCCCAGAAGGCGTAGAGGTTTGTTCCTTGGGGGGTGGCTAACCTGGTTTTCATTTCCAGGCGGTAAGGCTGAATCAGGTCAAGCGGCCGCAGGCAGCCATACAGGCCGGAAAGGATGCGTAGGTGCTCCTGGGCAAAGTCCAGCTCTTCCTGCGAATACCGGTCAAAGGCGATGCCCCTGTACACATCTCCGGTAAAGGCAAAGAGCGCTGGTTTGGCATTGACGGTGGTAAAGGGCTGAGAAAATGAGCGGTAACGGTCAACGTTGAGCCTGGCAATTTTTTCACTTACCTGCATCAGGTCCTGTAGCTCTTGGACCGTGTACTTCTTCAACAGATCTATAAGCTGCTGCGATTGATCGAGAAATTGAGGGATCGTTACACCTTTCTCGGAAAAGGGTGAGTCAAAATCCTGTCCTTTGGAGGGGGAAAGTATAAACATGGCAGTTGTTGATAGAAGATAATTCGTAGGCTGATGGGCATCCGCCGTTTTTCTCCTGCTCTGTGCGGAGCGCTCGGCGCGGTTGACGTTCTTTTCTTGTTTTTTGATATTGTCTTGCGCTGTGGGCTACAGTATAAGGCAGGGATGAAGAAAAAGATACCCCCAGTTGTCACCAAGGGCTGTACACCTGAAATCGCCTATCCCTGTCCATGGCAGTATAAACTTATTGCCACCAGTCGCGAAGAGGTGGTCACAGCGGTTGCTGCCATTATCAAGGAAAGCGCCTATATCCTGACGGATTCACACACCAGTTCCGGTGGACGCTACGTGAGCATGAACCTGGAACTGATTGTACACTCAGAACAGGAGCGGCTGTCGCTCTATCAGCAACTTGTTGACATTTCAGCTGTAAAGATTGTTTTATGACCACACCGACCCATTCCTCCCCAATAGATCAATCCATTGACAACAAAGTGATCCCGGTAATGCGGGAGGCTATTGTTATGGTTCAGATGGTGCTTTTTAAACACCTGCATCAGGATATTGTCTCCCGTCAGGCTGAACTGGCTGATGCGGATCAGCGGAAGCTCGCCGGAGCAGTGGTCAATAACCTTTTCGGCACCGAACCGGAAGACCCTGCTGTAAGCGCCTTTGCCCGGGAAAACCGGGAAGAGGTCGAGGCCCAGCTACGCTCACTCGACCAACGTTTTCCAACCTTGTGTCCCTTTCTTACCGATGCTTTGCGGATGAAAACCATCTGCGACAATCAGGAAGGAATCCATTCCATACCCTCGTTGCTCATGGCCAAAGCCCTTGGCATTCTTCAGGAGGAGCGGCCCCTGCCCATGCCATCCACCTTTATGCTCTCGGTTCGCAACCTGGCTTCTGCCAATGGGCTGGTCAATCCCCTGCAGGCGACTCCACCTGCCGACGAAGCGTAACGATCGTCGCTCCCCAGGAACCACCGGTTTCATCGGCAAGTTGGAATCGGCTCACAGAGGGAAGCCGTTCGAGGATAGCGTGTACGCTGCGGCGTAAGTTGCCTTTTCCTTTTCCGTGAATGATTCGCACTGAAAGTATTTCGCGGGCCAGGCATTCCTCAAGATAATCGGGGATGAGGTGACCGAGTTCCCGTGGGCTGAAAGTGTGCAGATCCAGGGTGCCGTCGATGGGAAGTTCTACCGGGGCGGTCTCGTCCTCGTCGTATTCCGGATGGTCCTCATTGGCTGTCATGCATTATTTCCAAGGCTATGGCGGCCGCCTTCCCAGAAGCCCCGGCTCCTCCGAGAACTTGCTTTAAATGGCGCAGATTGTCTATGACCGGCTGCCTGTCCGCGAGCAGGTCCCGCAGCTCCCGGGCAAGACGTTCGGGGGTTACCTGTTCCTGGAGCAGTTCGGGAAAGATCAGGCTATCACCGATAAGGTTAACCAGGCAGAAGTAGTCGACATGTCGAACCAGCAGCTTGCCGATAAGGTAGGTTTTTGGGGAGAGACGGTAGGCAACCACTGTGGGAACTTCCAGGATGGCAAGTTCAAGAGTGACTGTTCCAGAAGCGGCTATTGCGCCCTCGCAGGCGGCCATAACGTCGTAACGTTGCTCGTCAATAACCCTGATATCGAGATGAGGGGGTGCCTCCTCCATGCCGTACGCCTTGAGCTGCGCATGGGAAATTGTTGGTGCGCGAGGCAGAAGGAAGGTGCAGGAGCCTGCATGCTGCTGCTGAAAATGAGCGGCCGCCTGCAGAAAATCGGGAAGTAAGGTGCGGATTTCCTTGGAGCGGCTGCCCGGAAGGATGCAGATGCAGGTGGTCTCCGGAGGTATATTGTGTTTGCGGAGAAAATCCTCTTTGGGCTGGGACCGATGGACGGTATCAAGCAGCGGATGCCCGACATAATCGACCGTGTACCCGTGTTGCTGGTAGAATTTTTGTTCAAAGGGCAGAATGGTGGCGACCCGCTGCGATAACCTCCCAATCTTGTGCACCCGCGATGAGCGCCAGGCCCATACCTGGGGACTGATATAGTAGAAGACCGGTATGCCAAGTTTCTTGGCCTGTGCAGCAAGCAGCAGGTTGAAGTCAGGGAAATCGATCAGGATGAGCAGTGATGGCTTACGGGTGCGCATCTCCTCGAGCAGGATTCTGCGGGCCTGAAAAATATCCTGCAGGTGACTGAGTACCTCAACGATACCGACCACCGCAATTCGAGAGGCATCAAAAAGGACCTTTACCCCGGCAGCAGCTAATTCATCACCACCCATGCCACTGAAGGTGATCTCAGGACAGGCAGCGTGCATGGCCCTAACCAGGTTGGCACCGTGCATGTCACCGGACGCTTCGCCGGCAACTATCAAAATATGCGGGGGAGTCGCCTCAGATGATGGGGAAAGCTTGTCCATGGGTTTGCTCGTTTACTACAGTTACCGCCCAGGGGGCAGACAGGTGATCAGGCCAAACCATGTGGCGCCTTACCAAGCAGTTGCTCGATTTCAGCACGGTTGGTAGTGATTTGATCCACCACCTGTAACGCAACATCAAGCGCTCTGCGCCCCTCCAGGCCCGAGACAGCCGGTCGACGGCGTTGGCGGATATTCTCGACAAAGTCAGTCAGCTCCAGTTCAAGCGCATCCTGTTCGCGAAAGCCATATTTTTTTATATCCGGCATGGGGGGTGAGGTTGTTCCAGTTTTCTTCAGCTGGATGGACATCACTTCCTTTTTCCCGAAATCGACTGACAGGTAGCGGCCGGGCTGAAAGATGCGCATGCGGCGCATGTTGTCCATGGAGATACGGCTCACCGTTACATTGGCTGTACAGCCATTTTCAAAAATAAGGCGGGCGTTGGCAATATCAGTGAATTCGGTAACCACCGGAGTGCCTACCGTGTGGATGGTTTTGATCGGCGCATTGACGATGGAGAGAATAATGTCAATGTCGTGGATCATCAGGTCCAGGACGACGTCCACATCTGTCCCTCTGTCCTTGAATACGGCAATACGGTGGGCTTCGATGAACAACGGATAATCAAGGAGCGGTTGCATGGCTATCACCGCGGGGTTGAATCGTTCCAGGTGTCCGACCTGGAGCACGGCCTTGTGCTGCTCAGCCAAGGCAATCAGTTCATCCGCTTCTTCAAGGGTGGTGGTAAAGGGTTTTTCCACCATGACATCCACTCCCTGCCGTAGACAGGTACTGGTTACCTCGTGATGGAGACTGGTCGGGACTACCACGGAAACGGCATCCACTTGGTCCAACAACTGGTTATAGTCTGCAAAGGCTCGGCATGCGCACTCACGGGCCACGCTTTCGGCCTGGGAATGATTGATATCAGCCACTCCGACGAGCTCCACATCGTTCATGGCAGCGTATTTCTGGGCGTGAAAGCGTCCCAGGTATCCAACACCAATGACACCTACTTTTTTATTGCTCACGGCTAGTTACTCTTTAATCGGCAAAAGAAAACAGCAACACCAGGACGTTGCTGCGGAAAAATGGTTTGTAGTGGAAACAGACAGAGCCGTTTTATATCCCAAGATAGGCTTTCTGCACGTCTTTGTTCACCAGCAATTTATCTGCCTGGTCATGAAGCGTTATCTTCCCGTTTTCAACTACATACCCACGGTCAGCAATTTTCAGTGCAAGATTGGCGTTTTGCTCAACCAGGAAAATGGTCGTATTTTGTTCTTGGTTTATTTTTTCGATGATCTCGAAGATCTGCTTGGTCACCAGGGGCGCAAGGCCCATGGATGGTTCGTCCAGCAGCAGCAACTGGGGATGAGCCATCAATGCACGGGAGATGGCGAGCATCTGTTGTTCACCTCCGGAAAGGTTCCCGCCGGGTTGGTTGCGGCGCTCCTTAAGGATGGGGAACAGGCTGTAGAGGTAGTCGCGGTCATTTTCGATGCCCTTTTTATCTTTACGCAGAAAAGCACCCATATCAAGGTTTTCCGCAACCGTGAGCTCGGGGAAGATGTGACGCCCTTCAGGTACCTGGCAGATGCCAAGGGTGACGATTTTGTCGGCTGGCAGTTCGTGGATGGGTTTTCCCTTGAAAAGGATTTCACCTCGACGGGGAGGGACGATACCACTGATGGACATCAATGTCGTCGATTTTCCAGCGCCGTTGGCGCCGATCAAGGTGATGATTTCTCCCTCTTCAACGGAAAGCTCGATCTGATGCAGGGCCTGTATTTTTCCGTAATAGGTATCAATCTTGCGGAGTTCAAGCATTTTCCAGATCCTCCCCGAGATAGGCTTTGATCACATCGGCATTCTGTGCCACCTGTTCAGGTGTGCCTTCGGCAATTTTCTTTCCATAGTCGACCACAAAGATATGATCGGAGATGTTCATGACGAGTTTCATATCATGTTCAATTAATAATATGGCCAGCCCATCGTCTCTGATCTGCGTGATCAGTTCATCGAGTTCCAATGTTTCCTGGGGATTCATTCCTGCTGCAGGCTCATCGAGTAACAGGACCAGCGGTTCAGTCGCCAGGGCCCTGGCTATTTCCAGCCGTCGTTGTGCACCATAAGGCAGGTTTTTGGCATATTCGTTGGCAAAACCATCAAGATTAACTTTTCGCAGGATGGAAAGGCTCTGATCAACGATCCCTTTTTCTTCCTTTCGAGTTCGCGGACCTCGGAAAATTGCACCGAATATCTTGGAGGTGGTTCGGCAGTGACGGCCGATCATTACATTTTCGAGTACCGTCATATTGGGAAATAAACGAATGTTCTGAAAGGTGCGAGCCAGTCCCTGCTGGGTCACCTTGTTCGGTTTCATCCCGTTGAGGTTTTTGGTCTTTTTTCCCGGAGGGGTCAATAAAAGCTCACCCTTTGTTGGTTTGTAAATACCGGTAATGCAGTTGAAAAATGTCGTCTTGCCGGCACCGTTTGGACCGATGAGGGCTACGATTTCACCGGGTTTGATCTGCAGGCTCAAGTTATCGAGTGCACGTATCCCACCGAAATCCATGGTGAGACCTTTTACGTTGAGAATTGGTTCCATAGCAGAGCGAGGAGAAGTTATTCTTTGATGGTATAGGTGCGGCGTATGGTGGAAATAAGCCCCTGTGGTCGGAAAACCATCATGACAACCAGGATGGCACCAAAGACAAGCATGCGATAGTCAGAAAAGGCGCGCAGGTATTCCGGTAAGAGAATGAGGACCAAGGCGCCGACGATTACCCCAGGTATAGAGCCCATGCCCCCGAGAACAACGACACATAGAATAATAGCTGACTCGAGAAAGGTAAAGCTCGCCGGGTTGACGAAAGTGGTTTTCGCTGCAAACATGACTCCTGCCATCCCGGCCCAGGTAGCGCCCAAGGCGAAGGCGGTTAGTTTGGTCTTCATCCGGTCGATCCCCATTGCCTGGCAGGCTATTTCATCCTCACGCAAAGCAAACCAAGCTCGGCCAATACGGGAGTCTTGTAGCCGGTTAACAACGAAAATGGTAAAAATGACCATCAGGATGGTGAGGTAATAGATATAGTTAATGGACATTTCCAGGGAGAGGTCCATGCCGAAGAATCCAGGGCGATCAATGTTGGAGATACCGCTTGGACCTTGAGAGAATTCTCCCCAGTTTTCCAACACAAGGCGAATGATTTCACCAAACCCGAGGGTGACAATGGCGAGGTAATCTCCGCGCAGTCGGAGAACAGGAAAGCCAAGCAGTATGCCGAACAACGCACCAAGCAATCCGCCAATGGGCAGGACCGTCCAGAAACCGAGCCCGTAGTGCATGTTGAGCAGCGCATAGGAATATGCCCCTACGGCGTAAAATGCGACATATCCCAGGTCCAGCAGACCAGCCACTCCGACCACGATATTCAACCCAAGCCCCAGTACGATGTACATCAGGGCGGTGATCATGATATTTACCTGGTAGGTAGAGAACAGAGCGGGAAAGACCAGGAGGAAGATGGTACAGACCGCGGCGATGGGAATGTAGAACCGTGGCTGGGAAAAAATTCTGGCCGTGAAGGCAATTTTTTCCTCATCCTCGGAAAGCTGGTTGATTTTTTTTTGGCTGGCTTTTTTTCTGGCGAGAAAAAAACGGGACACCAAGTAGACAACTAGGGCGACCACGCCGACATAGAGCATGTTGTGCCAGCGCCAGATAACCGTTTTTTCAATGGGGTTGATCTTGACCACGAGCAGGGGAAAGGTCAGGAAGATAAACCAGAGAGCGACCGTTAATCCGTTTTTAAAGTCCTTGAGAGAGAGCATTGGTCTTCGTCATGTGCGAGGCTGTGGTGAGTGAAAGGCGATTATACTTTTTCCACGGTGGATTTACCCAAAAGGCCTGCAGGCTTGAAGATGAGTATCAGTACGAGCAGGCTGAAGGCAAACACATCCTCATAGTCGCTGGATACATATCCGGTGGCAAAAGATTCGGTCAGGCCGAGGATGAAACTCCCCAGTACAGCTCCCGGGATGGAACCGATACCTCCCAGTACGGCTGCTGTAAAGGCTTTGATACCGGCAATGAAACCAATATAGAAGTTTATCTGACCTATGTGCGATGCAATGAGCAATCCGCCGATGGCAGCCAATGCCGACCCGGTAATAAAGGTTATAGAAATAACATTGTCGACATTGATACCAACCAGCAGTGCCATCTTTCGGTCCTGGGCGGTAGCGCGCATGGCTTTCCCTGTACGGGTAAATTTTATCATCAGGGTGAGCAGGACCATGACCAGGGCCGAGACAACCAGGATTGCAAGATCGGATGAACCTACTATGTGGGCATAGGGCTCCATAAAAGCAAACTCAGGTATGAGTGCAGGGAAAGGTTGAAAATCCGATGTCTGGGCAAGCAGTACATAGTTCTGCAGGAAGATGGACATGCCAATAGCCGATATGAGTGGCGACAGACGGGGGGCGTTGCGCAGTGGTTTGTATGCCAAACGTTCGATGGTGTATCCGTAGGCCGAGGCCCAGATAATCGCGGCCAGGGCGGTAAGAATGACAATGGCAAGCAGGGGAAAACCATATATACTGAGCACCGTGGAAGCAATAAGGGCGGTGAATGCACCAATCATATAAATTTCTCCGTGAGCAAAATTTATAAGCCCGATGATTCCGTACACCATGGTATATCCCAGGGCGATAAGGGCATATATGGAGCCCCGAGTCAAGCCACTGAAAAGTAGTTCGATAAAATAATCCATAAGATTACCCGTATCAGGAGGGACGGTTTCCTGCTGATATATTGATAATGACCGGAAAGAAAGATAAAAGCACAAATGCCTGGAACCGATGAATCGGTTCCAGGCATGTGCTCTTTAGAGGAATAGTCTTATTGAATCTGAACGTACTTGCCGTCCTTGACTTCGTAGACGACAAAGCCGATGCCAATAGGTTCTCCAATTTTGTCAAACTTTACCGCTCCGAAAGGTGTTTCGGTGGTCTCGTTGTGGAGGAAAGCGGCAATTTTATCGGAATCAGTGCCGGCTTTTGCCAGGGCATTGGTCAGGACCAGAGCTGCTGAAACCGCATTGTCAAAGAACGCTCCGGGATCAGCACCTTCAGCGGCTTTGAACATTTCACGATATTTTTGGGTCAAAGGGTTGCTGGAAACGTCTGCCGGACCGGATGCATAGACACCTTCCGCGTTTTTGCCTGCAACATTGATGAAGGTATCGTCCTTAACCCCATCAGGACCAAGAAATTTGGTGGTCATGCGTTTTTTCCGCATTTGGCTGACGATTTTGGAAGCTTCGGGATGGTAGCCACCGTAGATGACTGCTTCGGCTTCACTCCGCCTGATCTTTTGCACAACGGCTGAGTAATCAACGGCTCCGGGAGTAACGCCTTCAAAGAGCACCACTTCTGCTTTACCGCCATCCGTGATGAATGTCTGGACGAACTCGGCCAGGCCTTTACCGTAATCGCCCTTGTCATGGATAACCGCTATCTTCTTCACTTTCAATGTGTCAACGGCAAAGTCGACTAGCGTCCGCGCCTGGGCATCATCAGAAGCGATAGTACGATAAAAATTCGGATATTCTCCGCTCTGGGTCAGATCAGGATTGGTAGCGGAAGGGGACATGACCACGATATTGGCATCCCGGTAAATCGGCAACGCGGCCTTGGTGGCGCCGGAGCAGATATGGCCGATGACCACGTTGACCTTTTCGGAGACCAGCTTGGTGGCTGTATTGGTTGCCACTTCGGGTTTACATACGTCGTCTTCAGCGAGGACTTCGACCTTGGCGCCGTTAATCCCGCCTTGCTCATTGAGGACCTGAGCTACCAGCTCGGTTGCCTTTACTGTGGGAATCCCGTATGATGCCAGGTCTCCACTGTGCGCGCCGGCAACACCGATTTTAATGGTGTCTGCTGCTACTGCAGCAGTAGAAAAACCTGCTGCAAGAGCAAATGCTGCAAGGGCGGATAACATTCGTTTCGATGAAATCACGTGACGTACCTCCTCATGGTTGATTATTGGGGAATTGCGTACTACTGTCGTTAACGCTCCTTTCATACCCTATTCAGCAGAAAAATTGCACTAAAAATCAATGGAACTGTTCCGAGGAAAGGAGAAAGAGGACGCCGGGTGAGCTCACACACCGTGGGAGAAAAGAGCCTCCCCCCTAGAGAGCGCCTGTAATGCGCTCTTATTGTTACTGAAACGTAGGTTGATTTTTCTTTGAGCACTCAAAATGAGTTTGCGCTGCAAGGCTTTTGCTGCGTTGTCCATTCATGAGGAGCCCTACTTTTTTGGCAGGACCTATGAAGTCAAGAGAACTGTATTTTCACCTGGGCCGACCTTTCTCACCTGTTTATAGTTTGCTGATGCGCGTGCGGGAGCATTTCTTCCGCAAGGGCTATTTTGCCACTCATCGGCTTTCCGTACCGGTGATCAGTGTCGGTAACCTGACCATGGGAGGAACCGGGAAGACGCCGGTGGTTCAATATATTGCGAGACTGCTGCATGAAAACGGTCATGCGCCGGCTATTATCAGCAGGGGATATGGCGGCGCGTCTCGAGAACCGGTCAATATTGTGTCAGATGGCTCCTCCGTTCTGCTTGATCCCAAATCGGCTGGCGATGAGCCCTTTTTACTGGCTAAAAGTTTACCAGGGGTTCCGGTGCTGACCGGCGTTGTTCGTAAGCTCCCTGCGCAAAAGGCCATTTCCATGGGGGCCGATGTACTGGTCCTTGATGATGGTTTCCAGCATATGCAACTTGCCCGGGATATCGATCTGGTCCTGTTTAACACAGACAGCCTGGCGGGCAACTCCCGGGTTTTTCCCGGTGGAGATCTTCGCGAACCAATCAAGGCGCTTGCCAGAGCCAGCGACTTCTTGATGACCGGGGTTACTCCAGAAAACAGGGAGCGCGCCCAGCGGTTTGCCGAGCTTCTGGCCTCCAAGTTTTCCGATATACCAACCACATTCGCTGAATATGCCGTAGCAGGGTATGTGCAGATGACCTCAGAAGGGAACAGCCATCCCACTGCGCTGGCCCAACTCCCGTCAAAAAAATACCTCGCCATGTGCGGTATCGCCAAACCGGAATCCTTCAGACGGACGCTCGCCGGAGAAGGTGTCGAGGTGGTTGCAATGCAGGCTTTGCCCGACCATGCAGCCTACACCCTGAAACAGGTTGCTGCCGTATCTGCAGCGGTGAAGCGTAATGGCGCGGAGGCGATCCTCACCACGGAAAAAGACCTGGTAAAACTCAGTGGGGCAACTTTTTCCGTACCAGTATACGGGCTGCGTATGGAAACGCGATGCAGTCAACCCTTTGATAGCCGGATTCTCGGTGTCGTGCAGCGCTAACCTTCTGATTTCGCTTCTTGTCCACACCCTGTGTCGAAATTTCAACATTCTCGGTATATTCAGAGGATTGTGTTGAATTTGACACAGGTGTCCATATGGCCAGCTATCGGTTCTCGGGGGGTTTGCTTTGATGTAACATGCTGAAATAGTATGTTTATTTTACGACTTTTTCTTTTTTGTGAGCAATAGATGTAATTTGGATTGCTTATTGCAAAGTGAAAGTAATCAATACGATACTTCCCTTTTCAATACTTGATAGGATCGAATATATGGCATCACTCATTGAGCCTCACCAATATACGCTGAAACGTACCGTCAGTTGTTGCGGGGTAGGGTTGCATACCGGCCGTACGGTAAACCTTACCATTCGTCCGGCAGCAGCCAACAGCGGAATCCGTTTTCGCCGTTCAGACGTTGCCGGTAGACCGCACATCGAAGCTCGTGCAGAAAATGTGGTTGACACCACCCTTGCCACCACCATCGGCCAGGGGGCCAATCGGGTTTCCACCACCGAGCACCTGATGGCTGCACTTCGCGGCTCTGGGATTGATAATGCGGAAGTTGATATCGATTCCCATGAAGTCCCGATTATGGATGGCAGCGCCAAGCCTTTTATTCAACTCTTGAACAGAGGGGGAAAAATCCGTCAGCGCGCTCTGCGAAAAATTCTGCGTATCACCCGTCCCATTGAGTTCAAGGAAGGGGACAAACAGATCAGAATCGAACCCTATGATGGATTCAAGATTACCGGCAGAATCCAATTTGATGATGAACTCATCAACGAGCAAACATACAGCCTTGACGTCAGTCAGGAACGATTTTGCCGGGAGATTGCCTCAGCGCGTACCTTCGGTTTTGTAGAGCAGGTGGAGTACCTGTGGCAGAACGGACTGGCTTTAGGCGGATCGCTTGCCAATACCATTGCCATCCATTGGGATCGTCGCTCTATTCTCAACGAAGATGGCCTGCGCTTTGATGACGAATTCATTCGGCATAAAGTGCTTGATATTATTGGCGACCTCGCCCTTCTTGGCTCCCCTGTGCTCGGACACGTTATCGCCAACCGATCCGGACACGGTCTGCATTTAGGGCTGATGAAGACCATTGCCGAACACCCTGAGTGCTGGGAATACGTGAAATTCAGAAAAAATGGGGACGCCCTCCTTCGCCAGGTCGTCAGAAGTACCAGGTCGGCTGGTAATCGCCTCACGCCTTTCTTTTTACCGAGCGGCGATTCCAGAGCCCATCAGCCTGCATGTGCCTCTTGAGTAAAGCCAAATTTTCTCTCCGGCAGCTGTCACCCTGATTGACAGGCAGTAAGGATTCGTAGTAGAGAAAAAAACACTATTCGGTTACAGTATCGCTATTCAGCCGTCGGTTATTTTCACCGGCGGCTTTTTTTATCTTTATTCTTCAAGATCAACGGGTGCGTTATGGTGCAGTGCGACAATGGCATAGGGCTGATCGGCGGCGGGCAAATGGCTGAGGCGCTTATTCGTGGAATGATAACCGCAGAGGTCCTGCCTGCAGAAAGGATAGTGGTTATCGATCCTGATGCGGCCCGGAGACAATACCTGACAGATACCTATGGTGTGCTCTCCACTGATGATGCTCAACAGGTGTGCCGGGAATGTACTGCCCTGATTGTTGCCGTTAAACCGCAGGTTTGCGGTTCTGCCCTCACCCAATATGCCCCATTTATTTCTCCTCAGCACCTTATTCTTTCCATTGTTGCCGGCATTCCTCTCAGGGGGCTTGAAGCCATGTTGCCTGATGGCTGCAGAATCATCAGGGTGATGCCCAATACTCCTGCGTTGGTGCTGGCAGGCGCCTCAGCCATTAGCTTGAACCAAGCGGCCAGCGATTCTGACCGTGATCTGGCCCTGAAGATTTTTTCTGCTGTTGGGCTTTGCCTCGAGGTGGATGAAAGTCAACTTGACGCCGTTACCGGATTAAGCGGAAGCGGACCAGGATATATGTTTACGCTCATTGATGCACTTGTCGACGGAGGAGTGCTTGCCGGATTACCTCGACCCATTGCTCAGCAATTGGCCATACAAACCGTCTTTGGTTCTGCCAAATTGGCCTTGGAAAGCGAGGAAAACGTCTCGGCCTTGAAGGCCATGGTCACTTCCCCCGGCGGTACCACCATACATGGTATTCAGGTACTGGAAGAGCGAGCTGTTCGTTCGGCAATAATGGATGCCGTTTACGCCGCTGCTCAAAGGTCAGAGGAATTGGGAAAGTGAAGGTGAAAAACGTCGGCATCGTCACTCGTCTTGAAAGTCCGGATGTCGAAAAAATCGGTCGAAAACTGGTAAACTGGTTCTCGGAACGGGATATCGTTGCCGTGCTCAATCAGGAACTTTCATCCAGCATGGACATGTTGGTTGTCCTGGGTGGTGACGGTACCTTGCTGCATGTTGCCAAGCAGGCCAGTAATCTCGATATCCCCATCCTCGGTATCAACCTGGGAAATTTAGGTTTTTTAACCGAAGTTTCTGCAGATGAGATGTATTACTCGCTGGAAACAGTGCTTGCCGGAGATTTTCGTGTGGAAAAAAGAACCATGTTGTCCGCATCGGTCGTACATGGCAAAGATGGTGATAAAAGCGAACCGGTTTTTGCCCTGAATGAAGTGGTCATCGTCAAAGGCAGCACAGAGCACATGGTCAGGCTACGCTGCTGGGCGAATAAGGAATATATATCCACCTACAGGGCAGACGGACTCATTCTCTCCACTCCCACCGGTTCAACCGCATACAACCTCTCTGCCGGTGGACCAATCGCCCACGCTGAGCTGGATACGATTCTAGTTACCCCCATTTGTCCGTTTATGCTCGAGTCCCGTCCGGTGCTTTTGGCTGCCAACACCAAGATAACCAGTCAACTGCTTGCGCCGGCAGGCGAGGTGCAGGTAATAATTGACGGTGCAGTGAAATGGAGAATAACCGAAGATGATTACCTGCTTGTTCAGAAAGCCAGCAAGCCGCTGCTCCTCATCAGCTCACCATTGAAGAGTTATTTTACTATTTTACGAAATAAGCTCAATTGGGGCGGCTCCACCATTGACCTGCCGTTGCCGGAGCTCGTATGTAAGCACTGTTGATTCGCCACAGCATGGCGTGGGGCTGGGGTCAATTCGCTTTCCGTAGGCGAGCCATCTGGCGGTTGCTACTTTTTCTTTCGCTTAATTTTGTATTTTTTCATCTTATACTGGAGCAGACTTTTGGTTATACCTAATTGCTCTGCAGCCCTGGCCTGAATATTGCCGGAATCCTCAAGGGCTTTGCGGACCAGTTTTTCTTCGATCCCATTCAGAATTTCTGCCAGGCTCAGGTTTTCAGGAATAAACTGTTGCAGGTCCAGCCCCGTGCTCCATTCCTGCGCATCGTGCAGCTGACTGGAGTCCGGCTGAACATCTTCCGGCTCTATCCTGTCCCCGGTGCAGAGTATTGCCGCGCGTTCAATGGTGTTTTCCAGCTCCCGGACATTCCCCTCCCAGGGAAGGCTGACCAGCAAACGCATGGCCTCAGGGGAGATGTCCAACGTCTTTTGTAGGGTTTGGCTATTTTTTTCCAGGAAATGGGCGACCAGGGCGGGAATATCATCCACTCGTTCACGCAGCGGGACAAGATGGATATGGATTACGTTTAAGCGATAGTAGAGATCTTCCCGAAAATCACTTTTTTCCACTTCATCCTTAAGGTCTTTGTTTGTTGCCGCCAGAATGCGAACATCCACCTTTTGCGTAACGCTGCCACCCACCCGTTCAAACGTTTTTTCCTGGAGTACACGGAGAAGTTTGGCCTGCAACTGGGGTGCCATTTCTCCGATTTCATCAAGAAAAAGGGTCCCTGTGTCTGCCAGCTCAAAGCGTCCCTTGCGCATGCTGACAGCATCGGTAAAAGCCCCTTTTTCATGGCCGAACAGTTCACTTTCCAGCAGGTGTTCAGACAGGGCTGCACAGTTGACTGATATGAATGGTGCTTCCTTGCGCGGGGAAAGGTTGTGAATTGCTCGCGCGACCAGTTCTTTTCCTGTCCCTGATTCGCCGGTAATCAAAACAGAAGAGGGAGTGGGGGCGACTTTTTCTATCAGCTGATAGACAGAACGCATAGCGGGATTCTTGCCGATCATTCCGCCAAAACCGGAGCGGGGAATCGCCTCATCCCGGAGTCTGCGTATTTCCCGAATCAGGTTATAGTGTTCAATCGCCTTGCTTACAGCGGCAAGCAGCTGGTCATTGGAAAACGGTTTTGCCAGATAGGTAAAGGCACCGAGTTTCATGGCCTCTACCGCTTTTTCCACCTCAGCAAAGGCAGTGATAAGTATGACCGGCAGTTCGCGATTATACTCCTTGATTGTGGCCAGGAATTCAATCCCGTCCATTTTTGGCATTTTCATATCAGAAATCACCAGATCCAGGTCTGTCTCGCGTACGATGGGCATCCCGGTAGTGCCGCTGTCTGCGGTAAATACCTCGTACCCTTCATCACGGAGCAGCTCAGATAAAACGATCTGATAATTCGGTTCGTCGTCGACGACAAGGATGGTATACATTACAATGGCCTATATAGTTATGCGTGCTGTTGGTACCTGCGTATTCTTTCTCTGATCGGCTCAAGGAGGGAATCCGGTGGGCAAAAGTTACCTTGACCACCGGCCAGGTCATTGGCCGGACGGGTCGCTCCATGGTAATCGCTTCCCCCTGTTTTGATTAAACCCAGTGTTGATGCCAGAGCCCCCAGCTGTTTTTTTGTTTTTTTTGAGTGAGACGGGTAATATACTTCAATGCCGTCTAGTCCATAGAGTGCAAGTTCCCGAACCAGTGCCGGCTGTTTTTTCATTTCCGGGTCAATCTGGCCGGGATGTGCCAGGACGGCAATGCCGCCTGCCCGGTGTATGGCTGTGATCGCTTCAGCAGCGGTATAACAGAATCGACGATGCCAGGCTGTGCGGCCTTTTCCCAGATACAGGCGAAAGGCCTCATTGAAGTTGCCGACAATACCTTTATTTATCAGTAGGTGGGCAAAATGGGGTCTGCCTACCAGGCCCTGGCTGGAGATCCGCTGCAGTTCTTCTTGAGTAATATCCACTCCCAGTTGCTGCAGGGAGTTGAGAATCTTGTCGTTGCGCTCTGCGCGGCCTTCCTGCAGCCTGCCAAGCCAGGTATGAAAATCCGAATCAGCCGGGTCAATGCCATAACCGAGCAGGTGAACACTCAGATCGAAATACTGGGCGCTGATTTCCACGCCTGAAAGAACGGTCATGCCCTGATCATGTCCAATCCGCATGATTTCCTCCACTCCGTCCATTGTATCATGATCGGTAAGTGCAAGCGCAGTAATCCTTCGCTCCATGGCCAGCTCAACCAATTGTAATGGGGTTGAGCTGCCGTCAGAGAAGAGGGAATGGGTATGGAGGTCGATGCACATGCGCTGGCTGAAGAGTGGAAGAGGTAAGTGGTTTGTTTAAATATGGGTCCAGAGTACCCGTACCAAACTGTTTGCGCAACCGTCAAATATCAGTCCTTGGCGGCGAGCAGGTTGTCTTTCTGTTCTGAATTCTTACATTTTTAATACTCAACAAAAAGGAGCGATCCATCATGAGGCAGACACCTACCAAGATTGAAGAGCACATCATCACCCAGGAACCCTTTTACCTGGCCACCGCAGATGAGGTGGAGGTCGCCTTGGCAGCATACGCCATTGGCGTTCCCCTATTACTCAAAGGTCCCACCGGCTGCGGAAAAACACGGTTTATGCAGTACCTTGCGTGGAAGCTGCAGAGACCGCTGATCACCGTTTCCTGTCACGACGATCTCTCCACCAGCGATCTGGTCGGCCGGTATCTTATCAGGGCAGGGGAGGCGGTATGGGTTGATGGCCCCCTTACGCTTGCCGTCAGGAGGGGCGCGATCTGTTATCTTGACGAGGTTGTTGAGGCGAGAAAAGACACCACGGTCGTGATTCACCCTTTGGCTGACGATCGCAGGGAATTGCCGGTGGAAAAGAAAGGTGAGTTGATCACAGCGCCGCCTGAATTTATGCTGGCGGTCTCTTATAATCCCGGATATCAAAGCGTGCTCAAGGACTTGAAGACATCAACCAGGCAACGGTTTATCGCACTTACCTTTGATTACCCTGAAGAGCAGATGGAGGCAGAAATCGTCCGACAGGAAGGCGGCACGGATGCTGCGCTTGCCCGGTCACTGGTCAAGCTCGCCCGCATGACTCGTGGATTAAAAGACTCCGGATTAGTGGAGGGGGCGTCGACCAGGTTGTTGATTCAGGCCGGCAAATTGATCGGCAAAGGGATTCCGATTACCACGGCCTGTCGGGTAGCGATCACCGAGACCTTGACCGATGATCAGGAGTTAATGAGTGCCATGGACGAGATGGTAAGCTCACTTTGGTAAGTTATGACTATTGAGCAGCTGAAACAACGATTTTACGCTCTGGTTGCCCCTGGACTGCCCAATGACTGGGATGTAGAGGATGCAGTTGAATCACTTGTCGACCAGGAACAAGGGATTGTTGACTTACTTTTTCTACAGGTTCCGGTCATCTGGCCCATATCGCACGCGTTGTGTTTTACCTTTCTCTCCCAGAGCCAGGTTTTTCGTCCAGTTGTAAAGGCGGGAGTGCTTGATACCTGGGTCAAGGAGTTGCTGGATCATTATGAGCGTGGCGGTCTGCAGGCAGCACAAGCCTGTATTGCCCAGGCAAAACATTTTCCCGCGCGATTGTCCGGTAAGAAGGGCATGCGCCTGGAAGATGCGGCAGGTAGACTCCAACCGTACGTCAACGGATTGGCTGGCAGGGAATTACCGCTTGAATCATCTACCAGGACCTTTACAGACACACAGACCATCTATTTGCCAGCCGAACTTCAGTTGGTCAATGACAGCTCTCAGGCATTTCTGCTCTACAAATTCATCGCCTCTTTTCAGTGGGCCGCCATACGGCTGGGTACCCATGCTATCCTTGAACAGGGGTGGGAAAGGGAAAACGGTCATCCTTTAACGGTCATTTTTTCGCGGTATTCTGATCCGGTTCTTGCTAAACGGCTGTATTATTATTTCGAGACCGTACGTATTCTGCATTTTCTTGAAGTGGAACTGCCGGGGCTGATGCGTCAAACTGGAAAGCTTTTGCCGTTGCTGTACCCATCGGTAACAACCAATAACCGGAAAGGATCACCATTTCTGCAGCTGTTGGAAGAGCTATTGGTCCAATTACCTGGGGCATCCCTTTCCACTCGTTGGCAACAACAGCTGCGAGGATGGGTCAACCGTTGCTGGTCAGCCGACGTTGATCGGCAAATGAGCCTGCAGGCCACAGCAGATTGTTATCCTGCTTTTGATGAAGAGTCCATGGGAGTCTTCCTGGCTAATCCTCTGATTTTTCAAGGAGAGCTGGACCTTGAGGCGGTTATGGCGGCGGTGGAACGGAGAAGAGAACAGCAACGTAAGGTGTTTATCGAGGCACTTACCAGCCAGCTGATGCAGTTACCTGAACAGGGTGAGCAACGATGGGCCAATGAAGAGCAACGTGAGCATGCGGCCACGCCGGCACCTGTCAATGCCGATCAGGCACGGGTCATCGTAGGGGGAGAAAACGAGTCGAACGAGCCAGACCCGTCTACCGCGCCCGTCTATGTGCAGATCGATAACCAGCAGATCAAGTTGACCGATGAGCTGGCAGCCTTGACAAGGGACATTATCGATGATCTCGGCTGCCTGCCGACCCATTATGTAAGCAGTGCGGCAGGCCAGGCTGGTCGAAGCTCGGGCGCACCTGATCTGCATCCTGGAGAGGAAGGTGGACAGGCAAGTGCGCCGGTCGTTTACGACGAGTGGGATTATCGACGAAAAGGATTTCGAAAAAATTGGTGTGTGGTAGTTGAAAAGCAGCTTCTGCCGGTGAAATCCACCTTTATTGCCGATACGCTCCAGGCGTACCGCGGTCAGATAATGAAGCTACGCCGGCAATTTGAAATAATGCGGACTAGCGAACACTTTGCTCGGCGTCAGCGTGATGGTGATGACATTGACTTTGATGCGCTTGTCGAATCCTTAACCGATACTGCGGCCGGGTACCCGCCCTCTGATCGGCTGTTTATCAAATTGCTGCGAGATCAAAGGGATATAGCCGTTCTTTTCCTGGTGGATATGTCCAACTCCACCGAAGGGTGGGTCGGCAAGGCTATCAAAGAGTCCTTAGTACTGCTGACCGAGGCCATGGAAATCCTTGATGACCGCTACGGGATTTATGGCTTTTCGGGTATGCGTCGCCTTCGCTGTGAAATATTTCCCATAAAAGGGGTGGAAGAGCGACTCTCTGCTGCGGTGCGCCAGCGGATTGCGGCAATACATCCTAAAGAATACACCCGTATGGCGCCTGCGATTCGGCACATGAATGCTCTGTTTGCCGACATTGAAGCAAAACTCAAACTGCTCATCATGCTCTCTGACGGAAAACCTGAAGATTACGATGACTATAAAGGAACCTATGCCATAGAGGATACCCGGCATGCCCTTTTTGAGGCAAAGGCGCAAGGGGTGCATCCTTTCTGTATAACTATTGATCGACATGCCCAATCATATATGGCACATATGTATGGTCCGGCGAATTACATTTTTATTAACGAAGTTGAACGGTTGCCATCGTTGGTTCCTGAAATCTACAAAGTGCTGACAACATGATCTCTCCTCGCCTGTCCGCCAGACGTCCGCCATGGTACGCCAAGTCACGAAAAGTTCAGCGCCTTTTGCTTTGCGGGCCGTTGTTGCTGGTGCTGCTGGCACTCATCAGCGTCGACAGCCTATCAGCAGCAGTTACTCAGCTGTCGGAAGAGGAAAAACGCACCGTACGCTACAAAGTGGAGGCCTATAAACACTACAATGGCGTCGGCCGTCCGGTTAACTATGCGCGAGCACAGGGACTGTACCTCATGGCGGCCAAAAGGGGAGATGCTGAAGCCCAGTTTATTGTCGGTGGTATGCTCTATCGGGGACAGGGGACCGATCCCGACCGGCGGCGAGCGTTTAAATGGCTGGTGCAGGCGGCCAAACAGGGCAAATATTCCCCTGAATCCCTGCAGATTATTGGCAGTATGTATCTGCGCGGCGACGGCGTGCCGCAAAGCTACGAGGAAGCGAAAAAGTGGCTTGTGCCCGCTGCAGCAGCCAACAATCTTGCGGCGATTAATGACCTTGCCTTCGTTTATTATCATGGTCTTGACGGTAAAAAGGATCCGGTGAAGGCGCTGGAGCTCTATACACGAGCAGCCATGCAGAACGATAGCCTGGCTCAGGCCAATACCGGCCTTATGCATGCCGCCGGTATAGGGACAGCAAAAGATCTGGCCCGTGGATATGCCTGGTATTCGCTGGCGGCCTCCAAGGGGAATACCACCGCAAGGGTAAACCGCAACAGTCTCATGGCAGAGATGAGTTGGGAAGATCTCCAGCGGGCACAGGCTATTTCAGTAGAGTTGTATCAGGAAATAGAACGAATAACCGCTGGCAAAGAAACGCCTGGGCTCCGGTGAACAGGACCTGGCGAAAAACAGGAGCCTCTCGCGGGCTTTTACAGCAGGCAGGGAGCTGGGCCTATTGTTCTCGGATAAAGAGATCAAGCAGGCCTGTCATATCAGTGCAATCGTAAATGCTCTTACGGATTCTGGCGGCGCCTGGCAGGCCGGTGCAGTAGCGACCTGCATGGTTTTTTATGCGAAACAGCATTTTCTGGCTCGGAAGGTGTTGCGCTGCCAGTTCCAGGTGGCGAGCCAGTACCGGCAACCTGCCGGCAATGGATTCGGGCGTTCCAGATGAGGAAAAGACCCAGGGGTTGCCAAGGGCACCTCTGCCGATCATGATGCCGTCGCAAGCCGTTTCTTCCATCCGCTGTTTTCCCTCGGCATAAGACAATACGTCACCGTTGCCGATCACCGGAATATTGACTGCCTGCTTTACTCGCCTGATAACCTCCCAGTCGGCTTTTCCACCAAAGGCCTGCGCCCAGGTCCTGGCGTGAACGGTGATTGCCGATGCTCCTGCCTGTTCGGCCATTTGTCCGAATTCGACTGCGGTGATCTGTTCATGGGTCCAGCCGCTCCGAAACTTTACGGTTACCGGCAGGGTTGTATTAGCACATACTGCGCGGATGATATCCTCGGCGCGTTCAGGAGTTTTCATTAGGGCAGAGCCTGCCCCCTTTTTAATCACTTTTCTTACCGGGCACCCCATATTGATGTCGATAAGGTCCACGGGAAAGGTACTCACGACGGCTGCTGCTTTTCCCATCACCTCCGGCTCACTGCCAAAGAGTTGTACGCCCCACGGGCGTTCTGCATCAACTGTGTGGAGCAGTGCGAGGGTATTGCGCTGTCCGTAAACCAGGCCGTAACAGCTCACCATCTCGGAAAAACAGAGCCCGGCCCCAAGTTCCTTGCAAAGAAGACGAAAGGCCAGGTCTGTATATCCGGCGAGCGGAGCCAGCATAAAAGGAGAGGGAAGGGTGAGAGGGCCAATCCGCAGCGGCTGTACGATATGATCCATAGGTAAACGGCACAAAAAAAGACGCTGCGAAGCGGTAGCCCCGAAGCGCCTTTCGGTGGTTCATGCAACAAGCTGAGGTTAGGAGGTGGCGTTCTGGTTTTGTTCGTTCTGTCGCCTGATACGTTTTAGGGTTCCGAGGTAAATTGCCTCGGACAGGTCATCGACAATGGATTCCAGTGTCTCCTCCTCAATGGTGGCATTGAGTGTTTGCGAGGGATAGTCCTCTGTCCACAGTTGATTTGGAACTTCCCAGATAATTTCCCCTGATTCTAAATCTTTCAATACGTATCGAACACCAAGTCGTACTTTGATATCAGTGGCATTGGACTGCCCATCCCAGGAAATACTCGGCAGGGAAATGGAGACGACCTCTCCGGCGAGGATGAGGTCCGCTTTTGTTTTGTCTTTGGTCAGTGTAATGGCGTCAGACTTGAGAAACCAGCGAGACAGGGACTGGTATATCTCGGAATCCAGGCCGAGCCGATTTGTGCGGTTCGGCCATGTGGGAGCATAGATCACCCGCTCGGGACCGTCATAGACATGGGGGAAATAGTAAGCGCTGCAGCCTGTGAGGCAGAGCAAAAAAAGCAAGATAACAGCCAGACCCCGGTTTACATTTTTCACAGTCTCTCTCCTTTGCAACACAACCCTGCTGCTGAAGGGAACGGACGTTGGCAACAACTGAACGTTGCAGCAACGCCATATCCTCTGCTCTGTCGGTCGAAGCGCGCCGAAAACGGCAGAGCCCTTTTCTTTTTTGGTAAATCAGATGACAATATTAACAAGTTTCCTTTTTACCACAATAACTTTCTTCGGTTCTTTATTATCAAGAAATTTCTGCACTTTTTCGTGGGCAAGCGCTTGGTTTTCCACCTCTTTGTCACTGATATCGGCAGCGACCTGCAGCTTGGCTCTGACTTTACCATTCACCTGGACAACGATGGTCAGTTCCTCCTCTTTGGCGGCCTCGGCATCAAACGCAGGCCAGGCAGCATGATCCAGGGAATGATCGTGCCCGGTTAGCGCCCACAGCTCCTCGCAGAAATGCGGCACCATGGGAAAGAGGAGGACAATGGTGGTTTCCAGTGCCTGCTTCAGTACCGAATTATCCACGTGTTCTGCCTCTCCCTGAGCAGTGGTCATGGCATTGACCAGTTCCATTACCCCGGAAATAGCGGTATTAAAATGAAAATTTGCCTCGATACTGTCGGTTACCCGCCTGATCGTTTGATGGGTCTTGCGGTGGAGCTGCCTCGAGGTTGGGTTGAGATGGGAATAATCGATGGAGCTTTCGGCTGTGAAAGTCGTCTGGTTGTTTACAACCATCCTGTACACGCGGTTGAGAAATCGGGAGGCCCCCTCCACGCCCTGAGCGTTCCACTCCAGGTCCCTTTCCGGAGGGGCGGCAAAAAGTGAAAATAGGCGAACCGTATCTGCACCGAACTGTTCGATAAGTTCATTGGGGTCCACCACATTGCCTTTGGATTTGGACATCTTGGCTCCGTCCTTGATGACCATGCCCTGAGTGAGCAGGTTGGAAAACGGCTCATCGATGGAGACGTAGCCGAGATCCCGGAGGACCTTGGTGAAAAATCGAGAGTAGAGCAGGTGGAGAATAGCGTGTTCTACTCCTCCAATATATTGATCCACTGCCAGCCAGTAGCGGGCGGCATCAGGGTCGATAGGCCCTTTGACGTATCCTGGATTGGTGTAACGGATAAAATACCAGGAGGACTCAACAAAGGTGTCCATGGTGTCGGTTTCTCGACGTGCTGTTTTTCCGCAGGTCGGACAGGTTGTGGTATAGAAATCTTCCTGCTGGTGCAGTGGACTGTGTTGTCCGCCTTCCTTATCTGCACCGGGAAGAAGTACCGGAAGGTCTTCCCGCGGTACAGGTACAATACCACACGTATCGCAATGGATTACAGGAATGGGAGCCCCCCAGTATCGCTGCCGGGAAATGCCCCAGTCCCTGAGTCGATAGGTGATGTGCGCTTTTCCGATACCCTCTTGCTCGGCATAGGCGATAATCGCGGACTGGGCTTCCTTCCAGTCCAGGCCGGTAAACTGGCCGGACTCAATCAGCTGACCGGAAAGGTCATAGGCCGCTTCCATGGTATCGTTGCTGAGCGACATGTCTTCCGGCTGGATAACGATTCGAATGGGCAGGTCGTAGGCCTTGGCAAATTCAAAATCACGTTGATCATGGGCGGGAACAGCCATTACCGCACCTGTTCCGTATTCCATGAGCACGAAGTTGGCGACAAAGATGGGTACTCGTTCTCCGTTAAAGGGGTTGATGCAATACTTGCCGGTAAAGATCCCCTTTTTTTCAGGCTCCTGGTCAGCCGCAGCCCGCTGCTTTTCAATGATGGTGGCCTCAACAAAGTCCCGAACCTCGTCTTCCTTTTCCGTGCCGGCGATAAGCTGTTCCACCAACGGATGCTCGGCTGCAAGGGACATGAAGGTGACCCCGAAAATAGTGTCAGGCCTGGTGGTGAAGATGGTGACGCTCTTTTCCTCTCCTTCCACAGGGAAATCGCAGGCTAGTCCAGTGCTTTTCCCTATCCAGTTGCGCTGCATGGTGACGACTTTTTCCGGCCAACCGCTGAGTTTGTCCAGATCGTCGAGCAGTTCGTCGGCATAGTCGGTTATCTTGAAAAACCATCCATGCATGGTTTTGGGAAAAACCGGCTGGTCGCAGCGCCAGCATAATCCATCAATGACCTGCTCACGAGCGAGAACGGTCTGGCAGTCGTTGCACCAGTTGACTGTGGTCTCTTTTCTATAGACCAGTCCTTTTTCCAGCATCTCAAGAAACAGCTGCTGTTCCCAACGATAATATTTAGGGTTGCAGGTGGCGAGTTCCCTGTTCCAGTCGTAGCTGAGGCCCAGTGCTTTGAGCTGGTCGCGCATGTAATCGATATTGTCGTAGGTCCAGGCGGCGGGGTGAACCCCTCTTTTCATGGCGGCATTCTCTGCAGGCAAACCAAAAGCGTCCCAGCCCATGGGATGAATGACGTTATATCCCTGGAGTCGTTTATACCGGGCAATGACATCACCTATGGTATAGTTGCGTACATGGCCCATATGGATTCGACCGGAGGGGTATGGGAACATCTCAAGCACGTAATACTTTTCACGTTCACTCTCGTGCGTAACTGTGTAGGGATTGGTTGTTTCCCACCGCTGTTGCCATTTGGATTCAATGGTTTGAAAAGTGTATTTATCGTTCATCTGCCTGCACACGGGATTATTGTTGATGGATCTGACGGTGCCGATTGCCGCAAAAGGGATGCCATTGGTTTGCGACAACGCTCAGTTGAGCGGTGGGGCAAGTGTCGTATAATTTTCAAATGTAGTGAATTCACCGAGGAAGGTCAGCTTGATGATTCCTGTGGGACCGTTTCGCTGCTTGCCAACGATGACCTCCGCCAGGCCGCGATTAGGGTTATCCTCGGCCTTGTTATACACTTCGTCGCGATAAATAAACATGATAACATCAGCGTCCTGTTCAATCGCTCCTGATTCGCGAAGATCTGAGAGCTGAGGTCGTTTATCCGTTCGGCTTTCCAGGCTTCGGTTCAACTGGGAAAGTGCCAGTACAGGAACATCAAGCTCTTTGGCCATGGCCTTGAGGGATCTGGATATATCGGAGATCTCCTGGGCTCTGTTCTCAATACCGCTTTTCCCCTGCATGAGTTGCAGGTAGTCGACAACGACCATGCCGATGTCGTGTTCTGATTTCAGCCGTCTGGCCTTTGCCCGCATCTCAAGCACAGTAATACCAGCGGTATCGTCGATGAAAATCGGGGCGTCAGCGAGCATACCGGTTGCCCGGGTCAATTTGGGCCAGTCGGATTCGTGCAGTTTACCGGTACGCATTCGCTGGGAATCGATACGTCCGAGTGAACAGAGCATTCGTAGAGCTAATGATTCCATGGACATCTCAAGACTGAAGACCGCGACCGGCACCTTTTCGATAAGGGCGGCATGTTGAACAATGTTCATAGCCAGAGCTGTCTTTCCCATGGAAGGACGGGCAGCAAGCACGATCATGTCCGAAGATTGCAGCCCGGCGGTCATTTTGTCCAATTCATCATACCCGGTTGCTACGCCGGTGATGAGTTCCTGGCGGTCATACAATCGGGTGATGCGGTCAAAAGCCCTGGGAACAATCTTTGCCATGGCTTGAAACCCCTGTCCATTCTTAGACTGAGCAATCTCAAAGATCGTACGCTCTGCCTCGTCAACCAGTATATCGATGTCGTCCTGGGCGTCATAACAACGGGCGGCCACCTCTGATGTCGTCCTGATCAGCTTCCGCAATACTGATTTTTTGCGAATGATGTGAGCGTGATGCACCAGCGTACCGGCAAAAGGAATGATATCGGTGAGTGAGGCCATGTAGCCGGCACCGCCGACATCTTCGAGTTTATTCTTGTCCTTGAGCAAACCGGTGACGGTAATCAGATCATGGGGTTCACTTTTTTCAAAAAGGGAGACCATGGCTGCATAAATTATCTTATGCGCCTCCTTGTAGAAATCATCGGGATCGATAATTTCCGCGACCTGCAGAAGAGATTTATCCTGGATGAGAATAGTTCCCAGTACTGCCTGCTCGGCTTCTATATTTTGCGGAGGGAGGAGGGACGGTGAGGTAACTGGTGGGGAAGCGACTGCTTGTTGCATATCCATGGCCTGAAACAGGAGAAACCGTGATACAAAGAGGTAGGGCCAACTATACTGCTGCTGCCTATTAATGCACGTCTAAAATACCAGTGCCTTTTCCGCCAGGCAGAAAAGGCACTCAAGTGACACTGGTTTCCGTGCTCGACCCTTCAGCGAAGCATCATGGAGACCAGTTAAAGAATTTTCATGTCATTACCTTGGGCCTGCGGGCGACGGAGGCCCAAGGCAGGCATGAAAAAAATAAGCTTTCAACCAGCCGGTTGGTCAGTCGCCGATTACCTCCGGAACGACCTGCACTGAAATATCTGCAGTGGCCTGATAGCCGACCTTGACGGGTACCTTGTACTCGCCAATCTCCTTGATAGCATCTTTGAGAATAATATTCTTTTTTTCCACCTGGACGCCGGCATCAGCGAGGGCGGCTGAGATATCGGAGCTGGTAACCGAGCCAAACAGCCGATTTTCATCGCCCGCCCGCTTATTGATGATGACAACCTTGTCTGCAAGTACGGATGTTAGTTTTGCTGCAGCCTTCTGCTGCTCAGCCAGGCGGGTTTCGATGGCCTGCTTTTCCTTTTCCAATTGCGCAAGTGTCGACTTGGTAACCAGGACCGCTTTATGTTGGGGGATAAGGTAGTTTCTAGCGTACCCATCCTTTACCTTCACGATTTCACCTTCCTGGCCCAGGGTATCTATTGTTTCTTTGAGTATAATTTCCATGGGTGACCCCTCTACAAGTGATATGATTGACGTAATCACCGTGCCTCATTGTCGCTGCAAGTGATAGTATTTTTTCTTAGTTAGTTACAATATGTTTACCGGGGAGATTCCTGAAATTGATCCACACCTCGAAATATCATGTACGGCCCCACTTCCATACAACTGCAACATGGTTGCATGCTGTAAAGAGAGCATACCTGGTGGGATATCCGCCTCGCCCCTGTATACTTCACGCGCCAGAATCAGGCGCACATCGAGAAAGGCGGCTATCTGGCTGTACTGGTGTACCGAGGTTGCCTGATTGCAGCCCCATCAGAGCAGAATCAAACTTCCACAGAGGGTTGCAATGGCACTTGCCCCGGTGGTCGCTATGCTTTAACCTGCTCGTGCTCCCCCTCCGGTCAATCACGAACCCGAGGGGAAAGAATGCAAGTGAGACGAGAAACAGGGCCATGCGCTGGGCAAGCACCGCAACTGCTCCGGCGGGGAGCAGATTGTTTCTCAACCTTGTGCGAGCGCCTCGGCCTCCTGGATCACTGTTCTGTCCAGGATGAACGGATCAGAATTGGGTTGAACCGGTGTATGGCAGAAGGGCAAGCTGACGAGCGCGCTTGACCGCCTCGGTCAGTTGACGCTGGTGGCTTGCACAGGTGCCATATATACGTCGGGGAATAATTTTCCCTCTTTCTGTAACAAAACCTCTCAGGGTTTTAGGGTCTTTGTAGTCTATAACGATTTCTTTGTCCGTGCAGAATCTGCAGACGCGGCGACGGGAAAATACTTTTTTGGGTGCTGCCATGGGAGTTCTCCTTATTTCAGATAAGCTGGTCTGGGGCTGTTACGCTTCTTTGTCAGTTTCTTCTGCCGGGGCTTCGGCTTTTTCTTCAGCTTTTGCCTCGTCTGAAGAGCTTTCGTCCTCTCCCGCTTCCTCAGCTTCTTTTGCAGCTGCTTCTTCTGCTATGCGTTCTTTTTCCTGAGCGATGGCACTCTCATCGATTGCATCATTGAGTTTGATGGTCAGGAAGCGAAGCAGTCGATCGTCTATTCTGAATATTCGCTCGAGTTCATTGATGGTGTGCCCTGGAGCAGCATAATTAACATGTACATAGTAGCCCTGAACCTCTTTCTTGATTTCATAGGCAAGTTTTCTCATGCCCCAGCGATCGACGTTGATGATGGTGCCGCCGTCATTGGTGATAAGCGAATTAGTTCTGTCAATGATCTCGGTGAATTGGTCCTCACCAAGATTTGGACGCAGAATATAGGTGGTTTCGTAATGACGCATGATGCCTCCTCGTGGTCATGGTGGCCCTCGCTTCTATCTGGATGATGAGAGCGAAGAGGTTTAATGTGATGAACAACGAAATTTACTTAAAATGCCATTATTCGTCAACAGAGAATATGAGTGTCTGCGGTTTTCTTATTTTTGTTTCTCTTCTTCCTTGATCTTCTGCCATTGACGTCGCAAGTGTTGCTCGTCAATGTACTCCACATCGCCAAACACATGGGGGTGTCGGCGTATCATTTTTTCATTGATGGCAGCTATAGGGTTAGCGAGGCCAAAATCTTGTTTTTCCGCGTACATGACGCTTAGCATGGTCAAAATAAAATACATGTCGCCAAGTTCTTCGCAGATATCGGCACTATTTTCCCTGTCCAGTGCCTCCACGAGCTCACGGCACTCTTCGAGCAGGTACTTCTTGAAGGTGAGAGGTGTTTGTTTCTTATCCCATGGGCAACCGTTCTCTCCGCGCAGGGTGGTAATGATTTCTATCAGGCGTTTCAACTCTGCGCCTGGAGCAGCATCTGATGACAATGACATGGCAAACAATAGGTGTTTGGGTTTATTAGTACGCCTTCGGTGAACGGGCACAGTCGCACAACTTGGCTGATATACACCCGATCAATGGCGGTGATGTCGCTTTCTGATGAACAGAAACAACCCTTACTTGAGCTGATAAAATATCGAGCGTAAATGTCTTTTAGGAACGAAAAGAGGGCTGACACCGGTTAGCGATTCGGTGGAGCCGATAATGAGGTAGCCATCGGGCTCTAGGGCCTGGGCCAGCTTGTGAAACAGTTTTTTTCGATCTTCCTGGGTAAAGTAAATGGCGACATTGCGGCAGAGGATAATATCATATTTTCCCACACCAACAAAGGGTTGCATCAGGTTGATTTTACGAAAATTGGCCATTGCGCGCAGTTCGTCTTTGACTCGCCAGCCACCTGAATAGGCAGTGAAATAACGGTTAAGCTTGTCTTTGGCTAAGCCTCTCTCGATTTCAAATTTGTTGTATTTTCCCGCGCTGGCTTGCGCTATGGCTGCATCGGAAATGTCTGTCCCTATCAGTTTAATGGAATAACGGGAGAGGTTGCCCAGCAACTCGCGCAACACCATGGCCACCGAGTAGATTTCCTGCCCCGTGGAGCAGGCGGCGCTCCAGATGCGCAAGGGGACCCGGGTGTTGGCGGGGTGAGCCTTTGAGCGGGCATCGATCAATTCCGGTAGAATTTTGTGACGCAACAGTTCAAACGGGCTGTTATCACGAAAAAATAAGGTTTCATTGGTCGAAATGGCATCGATAATTTTTTTTTCGAGTATCCGCCCCTTATCCGCACTCGCCCGTGTATACAATTCTCCATAGCTGGTCAGGCCATATTCGTCGACAATGGTTTTCAGGCGTGTTTCCAGCAGATATTTTTTGGAAGAGTCAAGGTAAATACCTGATATCTTGTAGATATACTGGGAGAAAAGCTTGGCCTCTTCAGCAGTTATTTTGAGCATCTAGTAGTCGGGTGGTGTTGTTGTCGGCAGCCGGGAGGTGCATGAGCCGCGTGTTTAAAAGGGGCAAAGAATAAGCTGTGCACTCATTGCACCGAACGAACGATTTCGTCAGCTATTTTATCCAGAGAAACCACCCTGTCAAGCAACCCGAGTTCAGCCGGTGCTTTTGGCATACCGTAAACTACGCAAGATTCCTCGTCCTGGCCGATTAAAAAAGCATTTTTTTTCTTCAACGCCTGCAGGCCAAGGGTTCCATCCGATCCCATTCCGGTCATGATGACAGCTGTAGTTCTGCCGACAAAAAAATCTGCCACCGAACGAAAGAGGTAATCTGCCGAGGGCTTACAGGAGTTCTCCGGTGGATCATCGGTGATCCGTATCAGGCGATGCACTCCATCAGCAGCTGCAACCAGTTTCATCTGTTTGCCGCCCGGCGCTATATAGGCCACATTCGGGACAAGCGGTTCGCCGTTTTCCGCTTCTTTCACCTGTATTCTGCTTTTCTTGTTTAAACTGGCGGCGAGTGATCGGGTAAAGACCGGCGGCATGTGCTGTACAATAACCAACGGCACGCCGATGTCGCCCGGGAGCCGCGGAATCATCTGGGCAAGGGCATTGGGTCCGCCTGTGGAGATACCGATTGCAACGATTTCGGATGCCCCTCTCCTAACCGGCGTGGACAATGGGCGGTTGGCAACAGATGGCTGGGCGGTGGCAGTTCCGCGGGATTGGCGTATTGGCGGTTCTTTACCTACTCTACGCTTGGGACCTGTACCGCCAACAGCTGTGCGTCCTTTGGAAAAAGCGCGAATCAGAGGTGTGAGGTTCTCTCTCAGGTATGCTTTACTCTGCTCGATATTGGTGGCATTTGGTTTAAGGATAAAATCAAAGGCTCCGAGTTCAAGTGCTTTCATGGTCATTGACCCGCCCTCGGAAGTCAAGGTGGACACCATGATGGCGGAGACCTGGGGAGCGTTCCGGCGAAGGTGTTCAAGCACTTCGATGCCATTCATCTCGGGCATTTCAATATCAAGGGTGAGGAGATCTGGCTGAAGGCTCTTTATCTTGGAAACAGCAATCTTCCCGTTATGGGCAACGCCGACGACTTCGACACCGGGTATTTCCTTGAGAATATCACTCACTGCCTTTCGGTAGACAATCGTGTCGTCTACGACCAATACCCTGACATTTTTTTGTTTGCCTGTCATCGACTCTAAACTACACACGGTTGATGTTGTCTGCGTCCATTTTCAATACTTCCTTTACATCCAGAATACCGATAAGCTTGTTTTCCGTCTTGTATACGCCGGTAAAGAAAGTTCCCTGGATTCCGCTCATGTTCGCCGGAGAAGGTTCAATCTTTTCCGGTTCCGCCGTGACCACGTCACTGAGTTTGTTTACCAGCAACCCTACGTATTCACCCGGAGAATTGACAATTATATTACGGGGGTCCTGATTGATGTCCGTCTTGCCAAGACCGAGTTTTTTCCCAAGATCGATAATAGTAACGATCTGGCCGCGAAGGTTTAATATCCCCATGACATAATCGGGCGCCTGGGGCACGTTTGTCATCTCCATGAGTTTGTTGATTTCCTGAATCTGCAGGATGTCCATGCCGCACAGTGCATCACCCACATGAAAAGTGGCGAGCTCGATTACGGTCTTGTTGGCTTGCGATAAGGAACTCATCTGTTTGATTTCTCCTTGCAACTCATTATTCTGGCATCCTCGGCCTCACGGCTGTCGGGTGCTTTTCATGCATTTGGTGATATATCCCCTGAGGAGCCGGACCAGGGGGTATAGGTTCGGCAGCGGTTTTAATACACGGGCAATTTCATGCCGACATATCGATGGACACTTTCCATCAGTCGCTCCTTGTCGAGCTTGATGTGATATTCATCTACCCCAACCGCTTTGCCTCGTTCCACATCCTCATCAGCAGCAAGAGTCGTCAGGGCAATGACCGGCAATTCTCTATACTGGGGATGCTGTTTGATCCTCTCCGTCAATTCAAACCCATCCATATTAGGCATCTCAATATCCGTGACAATCAGGGAGAGTGATTCATACTGTTCGCTGATGACCTCCCAGGCTTCGACGCCGTCTTCACTTTCGATAACCGTGTATCCCGCCTCCTCAAGGTAGCCTCGGACCTGGTTACGGAAAAAGTTGGAATCTTCCACAATCAGAATAGTTGGCGCTTCCTGGGCTTCTTCAAATTGGTTTTCAAAACTGGAATTTTCAAACCAGTGGGGATTGATCGTTTTGACTATTTCAAAAATATCTACCAGCATAGTGGTGTTACCGGCAATGATGGTCGAGCCCATAATACCTGTCTGTTTGAGCGTGACATCATCTATCTCCGAGGCAATCTCCACTGCATCAATGGGACCGGTGGCCAGCAGGCCGATATCTTTGCCGCCGAGACAGAAAACGATGACCAGGTAGTTTTCCTGGTCACTCAGCGGTTGTACCATGGCGACATCATCGATACTGACCAGTGGTAGACTGCCGCCTCGGTATTTCATTACTCTCCGGCCGCCAATATCTTCTATATCGCCGGCCTCTATCTTTTCAACCCGTTCAACCTGATTGAGAGGGACGCCGAAATTTTCCTGCGGTGCGCTGGAAAAGGTCAGGAGTGATTGTCGGTCACGGGATTTTGTAATCGAATCCCGTGCCGCGTCGGCAAGTTCGTTGGCACGCTCGGTGCCGTCCAGGGAGGTGAGCCCCGCCATGTTGGCAATACTGCTGACATCAAGGATAAGAGCGATCCTGCCATCGCCCATGATGGTGGCGCCGGCATAGCCTCGACATTGCTGCAGGTGACGGCCGAGGGGTTTGATGACAATTTCTTCCGAGTCGTGGAGACGATCAACAATCAATCCGTACTTGGTTGCTCCTGTGGATACCACAACGATATTGAGTGCACTAGCTGGAGCCTGTCGCCTGTCGGTGTGCCTTCGCTCCTCAACGTCACCTTCCTTTTCCCTGTCATGTGTCTCCTCGACAGGTGCATCCGCTGCATCCAAGAGGGAGCCGGATCGCCTGTCAACAAGCTGCTGGCGTCGGTCGACTTCGGTCTCTTCCCGCACAGGGTCATAGTAGGTTCGCTCTATGTCAAGGACATCAGCCATGCGGATAAGCGGTAACAGGTTGCCTCGCAACCTTACCACCTCGGCATTTCCGACTCTCTCTATGCGTTCGGAAATTTTTGACGCCGGTATGCGCAGCAACTCCTCCAGGTTGACCTGTGGGATGGCGTACCGTTCCCCACCGGTCATGATGATCTGGCAGGGGATGATAGCCAGGGTAAGCGGCAGTTTGATGCTGATGGTTGATCCCTGCCCGACTTCGGATTCTATTTCAATGGAGCCGCCGAGTTCATCGAGATTGGTTTTCACCACATCCATCCCTACTCCGCGACCGGATACATCGGTTACCTGTTCCGCAGTGGAAAAACCGGGTAGGAGAATCAGGTTGATGCGCTCTTTGTCCGACATCGCATGCACCTGTTCCTGGGTAATTAATCCTTTTTTTACGGCTGCTTCCGCAATGGCATCGCCGTCTATTCCTTTCCCATCATCGCTTATCTCAATGACGACCTGACCGGCGGCATGGTAGGCTTTAAGTACGATAAGCCCCTTGGCATCCTTACCTTTGCCGATACGGATGTCTGGCGCCTCGATGCCATGATCCACCGAATTGCGGACCAGGTGGGTCAGCGGATCATTGATCGCCTCGATGATTGTCTTGTCCAGCTCAACATCCTTGCCGACAATGGTGAGATCAATTTGTTTATTGAGTTTTCCGGAGAGATCACGTACTACCCTGGGGAATTTGTTGAACACATTACCGATGGGCTGCATCCTGGTAAGCATGATGGCCTCCTGGAGTTCAGAGGTCACCAGGTCTATTCGCTGGCCGACAGCTTCTGCATTCCGTACATCACCGGACGTAATCGTCTGGAGCAGCTGGTTTCGCGAAAGCACCAACTCTCCGGCAAGATTCATCAGCTGGTCCAGCAGGCTCACCGTAACTCGAATGGAGGTATCGGGTTTGGCCGAAGAGGTTGTTGAGGTTTTGGCAGTGGTCTCTTTTGCCGTCGGGACAGCCTGGGGCACAGTTTCGGCAGCCGCTACTGCTGCTGCCGCAGCTTCAGCCAGCGGTTGCTGAACATCCGCCGCATCATCAGCAGGCGGGTCAGGGAACTGCTTTTCCTGTTCGTGCACTTCAGAATATGGTTTCTCTACAGCTTCCTGCTGCCCGGCCTCCTCCTCTGGGGAAGAGGGCGGCTCCGCATTTGCTGGGGCGATGGCAGCTTCTCCACGGGCATATATATCATCAAGTGCTTCGACATGGTGGGTGATATCAACCGTATTGCTGTTGCCGATATCTTCGATCAACTGCTGCAGCTGGTCAGATGCCAGGAGGAGAACGTTGATGATATCCGGGTCGGGAACAAGCTTTTCGCTTCGAATCAACCCCAGTACATTTTCCAGGGAGTGAGCAAGGTCCTGGATAACGTTGAGGCCCATGAAACCGGCGCCTCCTTTTATGGAGTGAGCGGCACGAAATACTTTGTTGACCAGTTCAACGTCAATATTTGCGCCTCTTTCCTCGATGGAAAGGAGATCTTTTTCTATGTCGGCAAGATGGTCAAGTGATTCCTCTATAAATCCCTGTAATATTTCATCATCTTCAAAATTCATTAAAAATTCTCCTGCAAAACAAGACCATACGTGCGGATTCCATTGCAAAAGCGCCTTGGAAAACCATTGATGGAGGCTAATAGTATCTGATGGGAGACTCGTATAAGAGTATTGTACGTGTCCGAACCTGCTTGTACAGGATTTTTTTTACATGGTTAAAATTTAAGTGGAGAGAGGTTCATGGCACAAGGTAAGGAAGAGCACGTCACTCTTTTTCGCCGCTACCCGTTCCGGGAAGGGGAAAAAATCCATATCCAGGATGGACCACGAAAAGGCGACTGGCTAGTGGTTGAAGTGCGGGATAAAACAGTGGTGTTGCGGTGTCCGGTCAGCGGATTCCAGGCTGAGTGGACCCGGTTCTGCTATTTTATAGAGGAGAAGGACACCCTCTGGCCTGCAGACATGTCCACCTGAGGGACGGGCAACAACTCGCAGCAGGCCAGAGAGGGGAATCAGTTGCCGATGGAGTGCAGCTTATAGGTATAGGTAATGTGCTTGCCCGCCAGGGGGTGATTGTAATCAATGGTCACCGTATTGTTGTGAACGCCGAGTACTGTCGCAGGAACCTGTTGCGGCTGGCCGTCTTTTTCTACGGAAAGGGAGAGTACCATACCGGGACGCGGCGTTACCTTGTCACCGAATGACGCAAGGGGCACCTCATGGACCAGTGATTTATGGTAGGGGCCGAAGGCATCTTCAGGCTCAATGCGAACGGTTTTTGTTTCTCCGGGCTCCATCCCCAGCATGGAGGCTTCAACGGCCTGGAGTATCCTGCCAGAACCGATGGAAAGGGGAATGGGCTTATTTTCCGGCACCTGATCGACCACTTCTCCTGAATCTATCGTTGCGGTATAACTGACCAATACAGTATCTGTAAATTGCACAGGGCTCATTTTCTCTGTTCCTTGGATTTTGATTTGAGCATCAAGATTGTGCGGCATCATATACAACCTGTCCTGGTTTGACAATAGCTGCCTTGAGCAAGAGAGGGGTTGACAAACTCGATTGGAGGGCATAAGTATCCTGTGCCGAAGAGTTGGCTGTTTTCATCGGAAATACTGCCTACGACTGTTCATAGCCGTCGACGCAGCTGGAGCCGGTCCTGACCTCTTAGTTTTTTCTTGTATTGTCCAGGTTGTTCAATAAAATCCTGTATGGCGAATACACCATTTGTCGGGTGAAGCCCCTTGTTGCTGCTATGCACGAATCCATAAGAAGACCGCACCTTGTGTAACGAATTGAATGCATTCATGGGAAAAGTGATGTTATGATTAAGCTCGATTTCGCAAAAGATACCAATGGGTTGCTTCCTGCAATTGTTCAGGATCATGAAACCGGTCAGGTGCTGATGCTCGCCTATATCAATCAACTTGCCTGGGAAAAGACCCTGGAAACCGGCAAAGCTCACTACTGGAGCCGCAGCAGAAATACCCTGTGGCTGAAAGGTGAATCTTCGGGCCATGTGCAGTTGATAAAGGATATTGCCGTCGACTGCGACATGGACACCGTGGTTTTTCAAGTTGAACAGCTTGGCGGGGCCGCCTGCCATAAGGGCTATAAAAGCTGTTTTTATCGACACCTCGAACAGGACCAGCTCATCGTCAAGGAAGAGAAGGTTTTTGATCCGGAAAAAGTATACAAAAAAAATGCATGATCCGCAGGATCAGCGCGTGGGGAAGAATATGAAGATGTTGAAGTTGGGAATACCCAAAGGCAGCCTGGAAAAGGCAACAATCGATCTTTTTGCCAAATCAGGATGGCAGATTAAGTTGATGTCGCGAAACTATTTTCCCGAAGTTGACGACCCGGAGTTGAACTGTTCCATTTGTCGTCCGCAGGAGATGTCCCGATACGTTGAGTCGGGTATGCTGGATGCGGGCATTACCGGTAAAGACTGGACCATGGAAAACGACTCTGATGTGGAGGTCGTCGCAGACCTGGTCTACTCCAAAGTCAGTAAAAAACCTACTCGGTGGGTTATTGCGGTCCCCGGCGACTCGGATATCACCAGTATCGAGCAACTTGATGGTAAAAGAATCTCAACGGAGCTGGTTAATGTCACGCGTCGCTTTTTTGATGAAAAGGGGCTGAATGTGGACATTTCCTTTTCCTGGGGTGCAACTGAGGCCAAAGCGGTGTCCGGGCTTGCCGACGCCATCGTTGAGGTCACTGAAACCGAATCGACCATTCGTGCGCACGGTCTCCGCGTCATTCATGAATTAATGGAGTCCAATGTTCAGATGATCGCCAACAAGAGCGCGCTTGCTGACCCATGGAAAAAAGAGAAAATCGATAATGTCATCACGCTGCTCAAGGGAGCATTGCGGGCCGATCGGATTGTGGGGTTGAAGATGAACGTTCCTGGGGAGAAGCTCGAAACAATCATCGGTCTGCTACCCAGTCTTAACGCGCCGACGGTTGCCCAATTGTACAAAACCGAGTGGTTTTCGGTTGAAACAGTGATTTCCGAGCATCAGGTGCGGGATCTGGTTCCCCAGTTGAAAAAGTTTGGGGCAGAGGGAATTATTGAGTACACGCTCAATAAAGTCATTTGATTCAGTAGGACAGACTGCCAATCGGAGCCATATGACAGGCAAGGTGAATTTTCAATCAGTGCATTTCCTGCTTTCCGCTTTTTCGCTCAAACAGCTACCGGAACCGGTCGTTCCTGAAATAGCCTTTGCAGGGAGATCCAATGTTGGAAAATCCAGCCTGATCAATCGTCTGGTCGGCAGAACCAATCTGGTCAAAACAAGCTCCAAACCGGGAAAGACGCAAAGTCTCAATTATTTTTCACTCGATGACCAGCTCTACCTGGTTGACCTTCCCGGGTATGGCTTTGCCAAAGTATCCAAAAAGGTGCGCAATCAGTGGCTGACCCTGATCAACGGATACCTGATCGGTCGGGAGGTGCTGGCAACGGTGGTGGTCATAGTTGACCTTCGCCATGAAGTCAAGCAGCTGGACCGTGATCTTGTCGATTGGTTGCGCTACCACCATATTTCCTGCCAGCTTGTATATACCAAAGCCGACAAGCTGTCGAACAACATGCAGGCGAAGCATGCAGCTGCACTCGATGCCGGACTCAATGTGCATTCGGATCAGCGGATAATTTTTTCAGCCAAGACCGGTCAGGGCTTGGAGGCACTGAGAGAACAGCTGCTTCTTCATGCCGGCATATAGGGGCGGCGAGAATTACTGATCGGATTTGAGGACTGCCAGGAAGGCCCGCTGGGGTATCTCAACATTGCCCACGGTTTTCATCCGTTTCTTGCCTGCCTTTTGCTTCTCCAGCAATTTTCTCTTTCTGCTGATATCTCCACCGTAGCATTTGGCGGTAACATCCTTTCTCAGGGCTGAAATGTTTTTCCTGGCGACGATGTTGCCGCCGATAGCAGCCTGGATGGCAATTTTGAACATCTGGCGGGGGATCTCGTCCTTGAGTCGTTCACAGGCGTGCATGCCTCTTTCCCGAGCTTTCTCCCGGTGAGTAAGCTGCGAGAGCGCATCCACCTGTTCCCCGTTCACCAGAATATCCAGCTTGACCAGGTCGCTGGGTCGGTAGTCGGTCAATTCGTAGTCAAAGGAGCCGTATCCTTGGGTTATGGATTTCAGGCGGTCGTAAAAGTCATAGATTACCTCGGCCAGAGGCAGCTCGCAGGTAAACTCTATCCGTCCCGGCATGGGGTAATGGTAATTGGTGTTTTCCCCTCTTCGTTCCATACAGAGATTCATCACTGCGCCCATGTAGCGTTCCGGGATATGAATGGTGGCTTTGATAAACGGCTCTTCGATTCGGGAAATGGATCCCGGATCCGGAAAATAAGCGGGATTGTCGACCTCTATTTCCGTGCCGTCCTGCAGGTAGAAGATATATTTGACTGTTGGTACAGTCAGGATAAGCGATATATCGAATTCTCTTTCCAGGCGTTCCTGCACCACTTCCAGGTGGAGGAGCCCTAAAAAACCGCAGCGAAATCCGAACCCCAGCGCTGCCGAGGAGTCCTTTTGAAAGGTAAGTGCTGCATCATTGAGTTTTAATTTCTCCAGGGCATTCGCCAGGTCTTCATAGTCATCGGTGGAGATCGGATAGATGGAGGAGAAAACAACCTGCTGCACTTCCCGAAATCCGGGTAAAGCAATGGGGCAGGGGGCAGCTTTGAGGGTAATGGTATCTCCTGGGCGCGTGTCGGAAACGGTCTTGACTCCGGCAATAATATACCCGACCTGGCCGGCGGTCAGTTTTTTTTGCGGCATGCGCTTAAGCCCAAAAACACCGAGCTCTTCCACTCTATATTCGGCTCCATTGGACATGAAGACAATAAAGTCTCCAGTGGAGATGGTGCCATTGACGATGCGAACCGAAATAATAGTGCCGCGATAGGGATCGTAATTGGCGTCGAAAACAAGGGCCTGCAGCGGAGCATCGTTTGTTCCTTCCGGAGGTGGAAGGTAACGGACAATCGCCTCAAGCAGTTCACTGACGCCTTCGCCGGTCTTGGCCGAGCAGAGTCTGATAGTATCGCCTTCAAGGCCGAGGTCATCGACAATCTGGCTGACTACCTTTTCCGGTTCAGCTGCAGGTAGGTCAATCTTGTTGATGACGGGAATAATCTCCAGATCATTTTCCATTGCCAGATAGAGGTTGGCGAGGGTCTGTGCCTCTATCCCCTGGGCTGCATCAATCAGCAGCAAGGCTCCTTCGCAGGATGCAAGGGCTCGTGAAACCTCGTAACTGAAATCCACATGACCGGGGGTGTCCACCAGATTAAGCGTATAGGTGTTGCCGTCCTCTGAGGTGAAGGGGAGGCAGATGGTCTGCGATTTGATGGTTATGCCGCGTTCACGCTCGATATCCATATTGTCGAGCAACTGGTCTTTAAACTCCCGGTCAGTCACCATCTTACAGTGCTGGATAATCCGGTCGGCCAGGGTCGATTTGCCATGGTCAATATGAGCAATTATACTGAAATTTCTAATGTTATCCATTGTCGCCATCTGTAGAGGAAGGAAAGCGTGTAAAAAGGTGCTATAAATAGCACAGATTGAGTGAAAAAAAAACTCTTCCGCGAAAAGTCACTATATAAAGTGAAAAAAAATATTGAATAGAGTATAGTTATCTCAGACTAATATTCGCAGTAGTTCTGTACCCCTTTAACTTCCACCCTCGGAGAAAAAGCGGGCAAAACACAACTGCCCGCCAAAAGTATTTTCTCTGTAAACCTGTTCGGTATACAACCCTTTGCGAATTTAACCTTTATCTACTTTGCCAATGACAGCATCCAGCGACAGCGCAACACTTGATCCGAATAGTGCACAACATCATCCACTGGTCGTCAGCTCAAATGAAGAAAATCTTCCCGCACTGAGCAACCCGGCGCTACACCGTTATCTGCAGGAGATCAGCCAGTATGAGTTGTTAAGCCGTGAGGAAACCGAAGAGCTGGCAGCCAAATTTCAGGAAACCGGAGATCCGGATGCGGCTTATCGTTTAGTCTCGTCCAATCTGCGCCTGGTGGTTAAGGTGGCAATGGACTTCCAGAAATATTGGATGCAGAATTTTATGGATCTGATTCAGGAGGGGAATGTCGGTCTTGTGCAGGCTACAAAAAAATTTGATCCTTACCGTGGGGTCAAGTTCTCCTACTATGCCGCATACTGGATTCGTGCCTATATTCTGAAGTTCATTATGGATAATTGGCGGTTGGTGAAAATCGGAACAACCCAAGCCCAGCGCAAATTGTTCTTCAGCCTTAACAAAGAGAAAAAACTGCTTGAAGCGCAGGGGTTTAAGCCTGAAGTAAAACTGCTTGCCGAGCGGCTGAATGTGAAGGAAAGTGAAGTTATTGAAATGGGACAACGCATGGACAACTGGGATGTTTCCCTGGAAGCGCCCGTGCGGAGTGATTCAGAGGATGAGCAAAAGAGTTTTCTTCCTCATGAGGGGCCAGGTATCGAAGAGATCGTCGCCAGTCATGAGATGCGTGACCGCCTCAAGGAGGTCCTGGCAGGACTCCACGACAACCTTAACGAAAAAGAGCAGGTTATACTTGGCACCCGGTTGCTGAGTGATGAACCGAAAACACTCCAGACCATTGCCGATGAATTTCAAATTTCCAGGGAACGGGTGCGTCAAATTGAAGCTAACCTGTTAAAAAAACTGCGTAAACAACTGGAAAAAGAAATGCCTGACATCCATGATTTCTTTAACGGTGAAAGCATGATCCTTGCGAGCAAGCCGGTTAAAGAAACCACCTGATTCTTTTCTTCCTCTATTTTTTAATCATTATTATATCCACCTTTACCTTTCTTACCCTTTTTCATGAATGTACCATTACTTGACTTGAAACCTCAACTGGAGGTTCTTCGAGATGATATACTTGCAAGCGTTACAGAGGTTATCGATTCCACGAGATATATTCTGGGACCTGTTGTTGAAGACTTTGAAAACGAAATTGCCCAGTACTGCTCCACTGAGTATGGCGTCGGCGTCTCAAGCGGGACCGATGCGTTGCTTGCTGCATTGATGTCGTTGGATATCGGTGCAGGGGATATGGTCCTGACAACGCCGTACACCTTTTTTGCAACCATGGGGACCATCCTTCGAACCGGTGCTCAGCCCCTGTTTGTAGATATCGACAAAGACAGTTTTAATATTGACCCGCAACTCGCCGCGGAAGCGGTCAATAATGCTCAGGGAAAAGTGAAAGCCATCATGCCTGTTCACCTGTATGGACAATGTGCGGACATGCTCCCCATCATGAAGATAAGCGATCAGTACGGAATTCCGGTTATCGAGGATGCGGCGCAGGCAATAGGAGCCGAATACCCCATGCAAAAGAATGGCAGGACCGAATGGCGACGGGCCGGGAGCATGGGGCTGGCTGGGTGCTTTTCTTTTTTTCCGAGTAAGAACCTCGGCGGTATAGGCGATGGCGGCATGATTACCACTGCAGACGAGCGTTTTGCCACTCTCCTTCGACACAATCGCAATCACGGTGCTGAGCCAAAGTACTACCATGCTCGTGTAGGTGGTAACTTCAGGCTGGATACCATTCAGGCGGCAGTGCTTTCCATCAAGCTGAAACACCTGGAAAGTTGGCATGCTGCTAGGCGGAAAAATGCACAGCTCTATACCAGGTTTTTCACTGAGGCCGGCCTGAAAGACGACCCCGTAGTCCTGCCGCAAGCCGTGTATGCCGAGCATGCTGATGCCGAGCATCATAACCACCATATTTACAATCAATTTGTCATTCGGGTGCCCCAGCGAGACAGCCTCCGCGAATACTTAAGTCAACAATCCATCGGTACTGAAATCTATTATCCTCTCTGCCTTCACCAGCAGGAATGTGTCGCCGAAATTGCCGGCATGGCCGAGCAACGGTTCCCCGTTGCAGAGGATGCTGCAGAGGCAACCCTCGCTCTGCCAATCTACCCGGAACTGGCCGAAGCACAGTTAGGTTATGTTGTGAATGCTATCAAGGAATTTTACCATTAACAGGCCGGCTGTTGAGGTATGCCTATGACAAGCAAAGCAAGGAGATGGCTATGGGGTGCCTTAAAAATGGGTGGCTTCGCGGTAATGGTAGCGATGTATGTGCCTGGCGACCGGGCCGCGGCCACTGAGGACTCAAAAAACGGTCTTGTTCCGGATCGCGATATTGCCTATGCCACCTCCCAGACCGCACCGGTATGGAAAACAACGTGGGACGAGGCAAGGGGGGAGTCGCGTACCGGAAACTTCAGGCAGGCGCTTTCTCTGTATTCCTTACTCCTGAACAACAAACCGAACCTGGATGAGGCTCGGTGGGAGTATATATCTGTACTTCTTCATGTCGAAGAGTGGGAAGCGGCGGAAACACAGCTCAACACTCTGCTGGCCAAAGAGCACGGAAACACTCGGTACCTCTTTGCTCAGGCGAAGATTGCCCTGCATACCGGGAACCTGGAAAAAGCGGCAGGGGTGTATCGCCGTCTGTTTGAAAGCAGTCCGCCTGGGGAGAAAACCGTTGCAGCCCTCGATGGTTTAACCAGTGCCCTTATTGGCATGGGCAAACAAACCCTGGCCGAACCGCTTATGGATTACCTGCTCAGCCTGGAAACGGAGAACCGCACGTTTAAGCGGCGCGCCTTCCTCCTTTATAGTCACCTGCATCACTTCAATAAAGCTGCCTTGTTGGTTCCAGAGGTGTATGCCGCATTTCCGCACGACCCTGAGGTGCTGAAGTGCAGTGCTGAAGTTGCAACCATCCTGGGAAAGACCGATACTGCTGCAAGGTACTGGCAAGAGCTTGTCGCCATTGTTCCAGGCCATATGCAGGCCAATACGATGCTGGTCTCTTATTACAGGGAGAAGGGTAACTCGGCTATGGAACTCGTGCATCTTGAGCGACTGGTGGACAAGGGACATCATGCATCCTCACTTGCCGCACGACGGATAGAGCTGCATATCGAGCATGGTCGTGCTGACCGAGCCCTTGAATTATGCGATACCGTTCTCCTCGAGGATCCTGATCAACCTGATATCCTTGTCCTCAGAGGTCGTGCACTCGTTGCATTGGCAACAGAGCTGCTGGTTCTCGTGGAAAACAGTGACTCGCAGCTGCTCTGGGAAGACCTGTTGGAGGTTACCTCCAACAGGGTTGAGGTGTACAAAACAATGGCCGGTATTCTTCGCAACAGGGGGGAGCTCAGAAAGCTTACCGATATCCTGCTCGTTGTTGCACAAGAGTTGCCTCGAAGCGATCCGGTATGGCGAGAACTGGAGCAGCTCCTGATTGTCCAGGGGAGGGGCGAGGAGATGGCTGCACTGCAGAGGCAGTTGCAGACCAACAATAACCGGAGTATAAACTAGCAGCGAACTACGTCATGTGCGGCATCCCACGCATCCACTCACCATGTGTATGCAGCACCCCTTGGTGGATGGCACTATCCCCATATATTCACTGCATTATTCTTCGTATTGCTCAATACCAAGTAAGTATATTTTCTATCTAGTAATAATATTTTAAGAGGAAGAAGGAATGGTTGAACGTATACCAATGTCTCTGACAGGGAACAAGGCGCTTCGTGATGAACTGGAACGGCTCGAGAGGGTGGAGCGCCATGAAACGGTAAAAGCGATTGAAACCGCCAGAGCACATGGAGACCTCAGTGAAAACGCCGAATACCATGCTGCTAAAGAACGTCAGGGCATGATTGAAGGGCGTATTATGGAACTCAAGGATAAGTTGGGACGTGCTGAAGTGATAGATTGTTCGAAAGTGCCGACAGAGCGTGCAATTTTCGGTACAAAAATCACCTTGATGGATATGGACACTGACGAAGAGGTAGCGTACCAGTTGCTTGGTCCTGAGGAGGCTGATGTGAAAAATGGCTCTATATCTGTCCTGTCCCCGCTTGGCCGCGCCATATTGGGAAAAGAGGTTGGTGACGAGGTCGTAACCAAGACACCGGGTGGCATTCGAGAATTTGAAGTTGTTGATATTAGCACAGGTAAAATTCAATAACCACTTCGGTCAACAAGATGCGTCGACCGTACCTGTACCTCTGCACGCCTGGCAAGGATGTGGCAAGTGTGGGAATCCACTATGTATATGGTGCGAAAACGTATTGAAAAAACGCCCAGGCCGGGCGGGGTGGCGCACTACTGAGGTTATTGCGCATCCTCCCGGCTGACCGGGGCCGGGGCATGACCGTTCAGGTCGTGCTGTAAAACACCGTTCAGGATAATTGCTGCCACCTGGGAGCTCACTTCCTCCATCGTCGTGGTTGAACGAATCTCATTCCCTACACTCCAAACACGAGAAATCTCGTCCAACGACCCGAAAATTAACTGTTTGGCAATATCCGACTCTATCTCCTGGCGAAAAATACCCTGCTGTTTGCCTTCCTCAATAATGGAAGAGACGATATCAAGATAGTTGGTAAAACTATTTTTCCGGTATTCTCGGACCAACTTATTGGTCTGGCGAAGTTCAATATGCATCACCTCAGCGAGATTCCGATTTTTTTTCATCTCTTCCAGGTGCTTATGAATAAAGATCTCAAGTTTTACCTTGGGATCGTGTTCGTTGGCAATCAGTTCGTTGGTCTGGATGATGAGTTTGCCGATTTCCTCCTCAAAGACAGAGATGAGGATGTCGAATTTGTTTTTAAAATAAAGATAGATCGTTCCATCGGCCACCTTGGCCTCTTTGGCGATATCTGATATACGGGCGTTGAAAAATCCTTTTTTCGCAAAGACCTTGGTGGCGGCACGAATGATTTTTCGATGCTTGTCAGGTGATTTCATTTATTTGTTTTTACAGGAAGTTACCTTAAATGAATGAGCCCTCATTCTGACGAAAGTAACAGTACTCACCAAAGCTGTCAAGAAAAATGCCGGAAGCCGGTTCGCCCCAGAGCCTTTCCCTTCCTTCCTTCCGCGTAGTTTACCCTCAAAGAAGATGTAATTTTACTGGACGGATACCGTATCTATTTATTAGGTTCGCTGTTAATTGTTGCTACAGCCTTCAACTATTACGCGGGAGATCGTACAATGAACATTTTGGTTATTGGGAGTGGTGGTCGAGAACACGCCCTGGTATGGAAGATCAAGCAATCTTCGCGGGTTAAAAAAATATATTGTGCCCCTGGGAATGCCGGGATCAGTAAACTGGCCAACTGTGTGGATATATCCGCCGGAGACGTTGAAAGCCTGGTTCAATTCGCTGTGAGTGAAAACATCGATTTGACCGTGGTGGGCCCCGAAGATCCGCTTACAAAAGGAATTGTGGACGAATTTGAGAAAAACGGTCTGCGAATCTTCGGCCCGAGCAAGGCTGCTGCCTCGTTGGAAGCCAGCAAGGCGTTTACCAAAGATTTTCTGCAAAAATATAATATTCCCAGTGCGTCGTACAAGGTTTGCACCAAGCCTGGACAGGCTAAAAAGTACATCGACAAGATTGGCGCTCCCTGCGTGGTGAAGGCCGATGGCCTCGCGGCTGGCAAAGGGGTCATTATTGCGGAAACTACTGAGGCCGCCAAAAACGCCGTTGACACCATCATGAAGGAAAAACAGTTCGGCGAAGCCGGCAATCAGGTGGTGATTGAAAGCTATCTTCGTGGCGAAGAAGCCTCGTTCATCGCATTTACCGATGGTAAGAGCGTGCTGCCTCTCCCTTCTTCTCAGGACCATAAGGCTGCCTTTGAAGGTGACCGGGGACCAAATACCGGCGGGATGGGGGCCTATTCTCCGGCGCCGGTGCTGACAGACCATCTTACAATGCGGGTGATGAATGAAGTCATGTTGCCCACAGTCCGTGGCATGGCAGCGGAAGGCCGCCCCTATAAAGGTATGTTGTATGCAGGTTTGATGATTGACGGCGATGAGATCAATGTCCTTGAGTTCAATTGCCGATTCGGTGACCCGGAATGCCAACCGCTTTTGATGCGGCTGAAAAGTGACCTGGTTGAGGTCATGGAGCACTGTATTGATTCCACCCTGGATGAAATCGAACTGGATATTGACCCGCGTCCAACGGTATGCGTGGTGATGGCCTCAGGGGGGTATCCCAGCGATTATGTCAAGGGTAAAGCCATCACTGGATTGATCAAGGCGGGAAGGATAAAAAATGTGGAGGTTTTTCATGCCGGGACAAGCATTGAAAATCGTCGAACAGTAACCAGCGGCGGCCGGGTTCTTGGGGTGACAGCAATAGGTCAGGATATCGGGAAGGCAATTGAACTGGCCTATCAGGCTGTGGATGAAATAGACTGGTCTGGTTGTTTTTACAGAAGAGATATCGGCCATCGAGCGCTGAAGCGGCTACAGCAGCAGAAGGGACCCGCGGTGGGGATACTCATGGGGAGCGATTCTGATCTTCCGGTCATGCAAGCCGCAGCCGATACGCTTAAGAGCTTTGATATTTCCTGCGAAATGCGTATAGCCTCTGCACACAGGACGCCGGAGCAGGCGGCTGAGTATGCCCGAACCGCCTATGACCGTGGGGTGAAGATAATCATCGCCGGAGCAGGTATGGCCGCTCACCTGGCAGGTGTCCTGGCCGCTCATACTACCGTCCCGGTTATTGGTATCCCCATTGACGCCTCTTCGCTGAACGGCCTTGACGCCCTTCTTTCCACGGTACAGATGCCTCCTGGCATCCCGGTTGGAACCATGGGAATCGGGAAGGCAGGCGCTAAAAATGCGGCTGTTCTGGCGGCCCGCATTCTCGGAATTCATGACGAAGACCTCCAGAGAAAACTCCATCAATATGCTGCGGATATGGAGCAACAGGTAATGGAAAAAAATAGTGCCTTAAAGGGATGCTGAAGATTTCGGCAGATGAACAGGCGATAGACAAGGCTGTCCGTCTTGTGCAGGATGGCGGCCTTGTTGCTTTTCCCACGGAAACCTACTATGGCCTTGGTGTCGATCCTTTTAATACCGATGCGCTGCAGCGCCTTTTTCACGTAAAAAAAAGGGCGGCGCATCTTCCTATCCTTGTACTCGTAGGGAGTGTTGATCAGGCGGCGACACTGGCTGCGCGGCCATTGCCAGACAGTTTTTATCTTCTCGCCCAACACTTCTGGCCTGGACCGCTTACCCTGGTTTGCAGTGCTTTGCCTCAACTCCCCTCCGCCCTCACCGGTGGTACGGGAACCATAGGCATGCGCCATTCATCAGGCGAGGTAGCCGGCAGACTAGTGGATGCGCTGGGAGCACCAATTACCGCAACCAGTGCAAATATTTCCGGCAGGTCTCCTGCCGCCAACGCCGAACAGGTAGCCCATTATTTTCACAACAGCGTAGATATGGTAATCGACGGCGGCCAGACTCCCGGCGTTAAGGGGTCAACCCTTGTCCTCTGCACCGATACTTCTGTCCGGTGTCTTCGAGAAGGGGCTCTCAGTCGTAGTGCCATCAACGAAGTACTTCCCTTAGAACCAACTGATTGAATAGGAAAAATGAACTCATTACAGTGGAACAAGGAGTTTGCCCTGGAGCAGACAGCAGGCGATAAGGAACTGCTTGAAGAGCTCTTGCTGCTGTTCAAAGATTCTTCTGCTGCAGATTTTCAGCAACTGCAGGAAGCTGTCCAGGCCGGAGATATGGCCAGCATACTCTCAGCGGCGCACAGTATAAAAGGCGCTGCGGCCAGCCTGGGGATCGAAGGAATACGGAGTGTTTCGCTGGAAATAGAACAGACCGCTCGTGAGGAAGGCGACAAGGCGGATATTGAAAAGAGAGCGAGTCAGCTCGGTGAGTTGCTTGGCCAATTTAATGCTTTAGTTGAATTGTAGCCAGCAAAAACACCCTGGAAGCGCCTCGGTCAATGGTTGAGACGCTTCCAGCAATTTATAGGTTATGGACGGATAATTTCACAGTCACATTCTGCATCGGCAATGTTGAGCAGAAGGAACTTGGCGTTATATCCGTTTTTCAACAGTTCCTTATACGCCATATCTGCTCGCGCTCCGGTAGAACAATGCACATATATCTTTTTATCTTTGGGCAATTCATCCATGCGGGCAGGAATCTCATCCAACGGTATGTTGATGGTATTTTTAAAAATACCGAGCTCAGCCACCTCTTCTTTTGTTCGTGCATCAACGATGACAGCGTCTGGATCTTCGCCTGAGGCGGCTTTTCTGAAGTCGGCCAGAGACACCTCACCCTTGCCTAGCTTGCGTACCCATCGAATTTCCGTATTGAAAATCGGGCCTTTTTCAATGGGTTCTCCTGAAGCAATCCATCCGGCAAAGCCGCCTTTCACCAGCGAGACGAACTTAAAGCCTTCGTAGCGAAGGTCTTCTACCGCATCAAGTACCTCTTCGTCGCCATAGAGGACGACCGGTGCATTGCGCGGGATATCATCAATACGGTCTTCAAGCTGGGGATATGGAATACTGTAGGCACCCTTTATCCGTCCTTTTACGGCTTCACTGCTGTCGCGCACATCGACCAGGACGACATTGCCGTTTTTGATGAAATTATGGGTTGCGTAAGTGGGCAGGTACTCTTGGGACCATGCAGGCTCACCATCAAGATAAACGCGAACGTTGGAGTAACCGAGTTTCTTCGCCAGACCGGCGGAGTTTGTTGACATGCCTCATGTGGGCCCTCCACAATAGAAAACCAGTAACTGGTCCTTATCTTCAGGAAGCAGGGCGGCTTTCTTTTCCTTAAGCAGCGGTACCGGAATGGAAACCGCACCAGGAAGATGTGATTGACCGTAACGACTGGCAGGTCTTGAATCAACCAGGTAAACCTGTTCACCAGTATTTAACAGGGCATTGAGTTCTTCGGTCTTTATCTCGGTAACACCAGCAGGAAGCTTTGCCAGTTTTGGTTTGATGGAACGGGCATAAATGTCCTTGCCACGCTGTTCATAGCTGATAATGGCGGCATTTCCTTTGACTGCATGTTCAACGCCTGTGGTCTGTTCATCAAACCTGACCATTATAACTTTTGCCTGGTCACCTTTTCCCACCTCTATGGAGATGGTCTTGGCCTTGTTTGATTTTCCTTCAATTTTCCCCTTGTAGACGTCCTGTTTTACCGTTTGTTTTGCCTGACCGGCGTCCGTGGACATCGACTGTTCTGTTTCCGGTTTATGGGCGCAGCCAAAGCTGAGCAGTCCAATCACCAGCAATGCTGACAACAGTTTTGTTAATCGACCGTGCACGTTTTTCCTCCTCTGTACGTATTCATGTGGGCCTCGCGATCGGAGAGGTAAGCGCGTTATGGTGAATTACTCCAACTCTTCACCTAGGGAACACGGGCTCCAATCGGTGGTTGGTACATCCCTAGATAATCTTATAGCATTAAATTTTACCAAGGCACAAGCAATGCACGATGTCCATCCATGAATAATATTGATTATCCATATAAAGACAGCTGGGTGCTGGGTTGCCGGCAGGTAAAAAAGAGCAGAGGTGGCTGACTATTCGACGGTTCTGCACACATTTTCAACTTCCTTCCAGTATGCCAGCAAGCGTTTCTCGGAAACCGGCACTGCAGTGCCGAGTTCCGGGGCGAATACAGAGACCCTGAATTCTTCCACTAGCTCGCGGTATGTGGTCAGTCGTTGCCTGCACGCAGGTGACGGGGAGGCAAAGGTGGTAAACTGCTCCAGCCTGTTGAGTGGTTTCTGCAGCCTGGCTGCTTTGTTGCGATCTTTATCCGGAAAATGCTCGGCACGTTCAACTCTGACGATGAGTGCCTGCAAATAGCGGCCAGTATGGGGAAAGAGGGGATGTTGATGCTGGTGAAGAATCTTGCTTGGCATGATCTGTTCAAGTGCCTCCAGGTATTCTTCATACCGCTGTTGATTGAAACTACGGCTCTTTCTGACGCGTTGGGCCCACTGTTCTATACATTGCCTGGCCTGGCGTCTTTTTTTTAGCATCTCTAGGAAGTGCTGCAGCAGAGGCAGGCCAAGCTTCAGCAGGCCTTTTTCCTTCACCTGATTGACCTGATCGAAAAAAGCGTCAGTTGAGGGAAAATGTTCCCCGTCAATGGGGAAGAGTGTCTGAATGAGGTAATTGAACAGTTCCTCTTTCAGCTGGCCGGCCGTTTTCTTCCCTCCAAGAGATAGCCAGCTTGCCGAGTGCATGGTCACCGCTGCCTTGCACTCCCTTCGCAATTGCTTTTCTTCTCCAGGAAACTGGGATGCAAAGAGTGCTGCCAGGGCAATCCTGTTGGAGTCAATACGGGTGCTGCGTTCCAGGGTATAGGTCAAAGAGAACGCGCCCTCTTTCATGCTCAGACACGGGCAGTATATTTGCACAATGCCTCTTTGGCTGTCCTTCACCTGCAGGGAGGACTGGACCCGGTCAAAATCATTGGGGGTAAACGGATCAATGGTCGGCAGCTTACGGGTTGAACTAGCCTGAGCAACGGTTGGCGATCGGGAGAGGTACTGGTGAACTTGCTGAAGGGATCGGGAGTGAAAGCAAGGGGTGCCTTGCTCATCGAGCAGGGCAAAGCGCATGCGCAGGAAGGGGGGCAGGGTGTCTGCCTGCCAATCGGTCCGGTGGACACTGACCTGGTATGTCCGCCGAAGCACCTGCTCTATGGACTGGTATAGTGACCCCTTATAGAGATCAAGCGCATCCATTATCCTGTCAACGGCGTCCGGCAAAGGGACAAGTGGCTTGCGCAGTCTTTTCGGCAGCCGCTTCAACAGGTGGAGAATTTTTTCCGGCAGTAGACCGGGGACAAGCCATTCAAAGAGGGTAGGCTGCAGGCTGTCAACGAGCTGTAAGGGAAGGGAAACAGTAACCCCGTCACGTTCATCACCCGGGGTAAAGGTATAGTTCAGCTGCAGGGTATGTTCTCCCGCCGTCAACGTGGGAGGGTACAGGTACAGCTCGTTATCATCCGGTGCGCTGGTGCAGACATCCTCCGGGGTCATGCGCAGGTGCGTATCGCTCTTTTTTTTGCGCAGGTATCTGTGCAGGGTGAATCGGTCATACACATTGCCCAGATTCCGGTCATAGAAAAGGAAAAGGTGTTCATCGTCGGCAACAATCGTTCGGCGACGAAGGCGGTCCTCTACCTCTCTGTAATGGGCAAGCAGGTCCAAATTCGCCTGGAGAAACGGATACCCTCTTCCAAGCCGGTTCTGGACAAGTGCTTCACGGATAAAGATTGTCCGCGCCTCTTGGCGGGTGTGTTTATTGATACGCCCATAATTGATTTTACGACCGCTTATGATGGGTAATCCAAAAAGGCTGACGTGTTCATCTGCAATGACTCTTCCGCTTTTTTTCTCCCAGCGGGGGGTGGTCCATGAGCGTTTGCAGAGTTCGCCTCCCAGTTGCTCCAGCCATTCCGCTTTGATGGTGGCTGCGGTTCGTGCAAACAGTTGACTTGTTTCAACAAACGCGGCAGCAACGATAAATTCACCGCCATGTTTGTAGAGGGCTGATCCGGGAAAAATCTGCAGTTCCTTATTGGCTGCGGCTTGATAGATATTCTTTTCTTTTTTACGGCAGACATTGCGCAGAAAACCGCTGGTAAGGGCCATATGAACGGCTTCATACCCGGCGGGCTCGTCATTGAGTCCAAAATCCGTTCTGTTTTTCAATAGTCGTGTCAGCTGGTCGTGTACATCTATCCATTCGCGCATTCGTTGCCAGGAGAGGTAGTGCTGCTTGCAGAACTTGGACAACGTCGACCAGCTGACACGTGTTTTATCCTGGAAGAGCGCCGACCACAGGGCGTAGAGCGTTAAAAAATCGGACCGGTTGTCCATAAACTCTCGATGGGCCTGATCAGCCTGCTGTTCTTTGTCCAGCGGTCGAACGCGTGGATCCTGGATGGTCAGGGCGGCAGCAATGACGGTGATCTCTCGCAAGGCATTCTGTTTACCGCCTTCAATGATGATGCGCGAGATGCAGGGATCGAGCGGCAACGATGCCATTAGACGGCCTTCCTTGGTGAGTCTGTGGTTGCGATCAAGAGCGCCCAGCTCAATAAGGGCTTGGAATCCAAGGCGTATTGTTCGAGGATGGGGTGGATCGACAAAGGGATACTGGTCAGGGGGGCCGAGCTGAAGACTGACCATTTGCAGGATGACCTCTGCAAGGTTGGAACGCTGGATTTCCGGCAGCGTAAAAGCATCGCGGCTGAGGAAATCCTCTTCAGCATAAAGGCGAATGCAGGTACCGGGTCCGGTTCGACCGCATCGACCCTGCCGTTGATTGCAGCTGGCTTGAGAAACTTTGCTGATACGAAGGCTGGTGGTGCCGGTTCGAGGGTTATACCTGGAAATACGAGCCAAACCTGTATCTACGACAAAACGGATGCCCGGTACGGTGATGGAGGTCTCGGCAACGTTGGTGGCAATGATGATTTTTCGCTGGGGGGCTGGCTTGAATATCCTGCGCTGGTCCGCAGCCTGCAGGCGACCGAACAGGGGAAGGATGAGGTTGTTTTCATGCACATAGTCTCCCAGTCCGTTGATAGTGTCAAAAATATCCCTTTCCGTTGGCATAAACACAAGGATATCGCCGCCAAAGGGGTCGGTGGCCAAATCCTGAACAACTTTGACCGCCTGCTCGACATAGCCTGTTGATTCAGAAGCTTCCTCTGTCGCCTGGGGGGCGTATATGGTAGTGATGGGATAGAGTCGACCAGAAACACTGATGATCGGTGCGGTGTTGAAATGATGGCTGAACTTTTCCGTATCAATGGTAGCCGAAGAGATGATCAGTTTGAGTTGCGGACGCTTTTTCAGCAGTTGCTTGACGTAGCCAAGGAGAAAATCAATATTTAGGCTTCGTTCATGGGCCTCATCTATAATCAAGGCTTCATATTGACGCAGCAGACGATCGCCTCTGGTTTCAGCAAGCAATACCCCGTCTGTCATAAACTTGATAAGTGTGGATTCGCGTGTTCGGTCCTGGAACCGAATCTTGTATCCCACTATCTCTGGAGCGCGCAGTTCTTCGGCAACCCGCTCAGCCACAGAAATGGCGGCAATCCGTCGAGGCTGGGTACAGCCAATCATTCCCCGCTTGCCAAGGCCGGCCTCCAGGCAGATTTTCGGTAATTGGGTGGTCTTGCCGGAGCCGGTATCCCCAGCAATAACGATGACTTGATGTTCAGCGAGGGCGTTGCGGATACTCTCCCGGTGTTCAGCTATGGGCAGGTTGGCTGGATAAGAAATATGCATAAAAAAGAAGGAATTGTACTTGTGAGAAAAACCAAACTGTGAGTATAGTTTACACTTTGCTATTTGTACACCCCATCGTGCTTCCACGCTATCCTTTACCAAAACTCAGAATCGAGGTGACAATGCAGGCGATACGAAAAGCTGTTATTCCGGTGGCCGGCTTAGGTACCCGTTTTTTGCCGGCAACCAAAGCCATTCCCAAAGAAATGCTGACCATCGTTGATCGACCAACCATACAATATATTGTCGAGGAAGTCGTTGCCTCCGGTATCGAAGAGGTCGTTCTCATCACCAGTGAAGGGAAATCCGCCATTGAAAATCATTTTGATTATGATTTCCAGCTGGATACTGTTCTCAAAGAAAAGAACAAGACCCAGCTTAGCGAGGAGCTGACCAATATTTCCAACCTGATCGATATTGTTTCCGTCCGCCAGAAAAAACCGCTGGGGCTGGGCCATGCCATATGGATGGCGCGTAATGTCATCGGCAACGAACCCTTCCTGGTTTTGCTCGGCGATGACCTGGTGATGAGCGATGTTCCCTGCTGTAAGCAGATGATTGACCTTTATACTGAGGTTGGAGAATCTATTGTCGCCATTCAGCGGGTCCCCATGGACCAGACCTATCAGTATGGAATAGTGGAAGGGGAGCCAACAGATAAAGATCGGACCTTCAAGATCAACCGTATGGTCGAGAAACCAGCCCCCGGCACATCGCATAGCGACATGGCCATTATCGGTCGCTACCTGCTCATGCCGGAGGTTTTCGATCTGCTGGGGAAAACCACTCCGGGCCATGGCGGTGAAATTCAGTTGACCGATGCCCTGCTGGCGCTTTCCAACCAGCGAGGAATGTACGCCTATGAGTTTGAAGGAAAACGTTATGACGCCGGGGATAAACTCGGGTACCTGAAGGCCATCGTTGATTTCGCCCTCCGACACCCTGATTTGGGCCAACCGTTTGGTGACCATCTGCAAAAGGTCTGTAAGGGCAGCAGGAAAAAATAGGCTGGACACTGCAGGAAAAGATGATCCGCTATGAGGTTGCCGTCAATGCGCCGATCAACCATACGCTGACCTACGGCCACCCGGAAACCTCTGTCACGCCCATACCTGTTGGCAGTTGTGTGCTCGTACCTCTGGGTAACCGAAAGGTTACCGGCTATGTCCTGGACACGCTCGGTCCTGAAGAGGAAGGCGAGGAGCATTCTCGCCGTCCCATCAAGCCCATAGCTGAAGTCTTTGAACCTGCTCCGTTTTTTCCTGAGTTCCTTATCCCTCTCTATCGGTGGGTTGCCGAATACTATCATCATCCCCTGGGGGAAGTCATCAAAACCGCTTTACCGGCTGCTCCGTCGGCAAAAAGTGGTTTGCGTGCCCAGCTCACCGATCAGGGGCGGCAGATGCTGGCCGAATCCACTGTCGCAGAAACGGGAGAGGCCCAGCCGGCATGGTTGCGGCGTTTACTTGCAGAGGAGGAATTGTCCCCCAGTGCTGTCACCCGCATAAAACAGGATGTTTCACAACGAAAACAGCTCGAATCACTGATTCGTCGTAACTATGTGGCTCTCATACCGACCTTAATTGCCAGGCAGGTAAAGCCGAAAAAGGAAACCGTGTACGCTTTGGCGCCAGGTGGCCACAGCCCTGAAGAACTTCTTGCTGAGCTGCAGACTGGTCAACCCGTTAAGTCCTCCTTCCGACTGAAGGTCTCCGAACAGAAGGCTTTAACCGTGTTTCTCACCGCCTACCAGGCTGGTCGGGAGACGCCTGTTGGGCGAAAAGCCATATTAGGTCAGTACCGCAATGGCGCCAAGGCCCTGACATCGCTGTGCGAAAAAGGCATCATCACACAGCGGTCAAAGCGTCTCTATCGCGACCCTTTTGGGGAAACCATCCCCACGGTTGAATCACCGTTGGAACTCACCGAAGAACAAAACAAAGCACTCAAGGAGATAATTCCGGCAATAGAAGCTGCCGTTTTCCAGCCATTTCTTCTCTTCGGTGTTACCGGCTGCGGCAAGACTGAGGTGTACCTCAGGGCTGCGGAAGCCGCGCTGCAATCGGATAAATCAGCACTCATACTGGTACCGGAAATTGCCCTGGCAACGCAACTGGAAGCGCAGTTTTACTCACGCTTCGGGGAGCAACTGGCCTTGTTTCATAGCGGTCTTACCCCCGGAGAACGGGCTGATCAGTGGCAGCGGGTCGTTAATGGTATCGCCCGGGTGGTGCTCGGTGCCCGCTCTGCAGTTTTCGCCCCTCTCCATTCCCTGGGCGTGATAATCGTTGATGAAGAGCATGAACCGGCGTACAAGCAGGAGGATGGAGCGAGGTACAATGGACGTGATGTTGCTGTCATGCGCGCCAAGCAGGCTGGCTGTCCGATACTTCTCGGCACAGCCACGCCTTCCATAACCACCTATCATAACGCTGCCATTGGCAAGTATCGGTTGCTGACTATCACGAAGCGGGTAGAGGAAAAACCCCTGCCAACAGTGGAGGTGGTTGATCTTTCAGGACCCCGGAGAAGCAGGCACGATCTTTTTTTTTCCGATGAGTTGATTCACCATATTGGCCTCACCCTTGACAGGAGGCAGCAGGTGCTGTTGTTTGTCAACCGACGCGGCTTTTCCTCCTCCATGCTCTGTAGAGATTGTGGGCATATTGTGCAGTGCCGGCACTGTCACGTGTCCATGACCTATCACCGCCAACGTCGGAAACTGCTTTGTCATTATTGTGGATACAGTATGGGAACCCGTATTGTCTGCCCACAGTGTCATTCAGAGAATGTCGCCGGTGTCGGTCTGGGAGCAGAGCGGATAGAAGAAGAAGCCAAGCAGCTATTTCCTGCGGCAAGGGTAGCTCGGCTCGACAGCGATGTTGCCGGAAAAAGAAAACGCTACCTGTCGGTGCTCAAAGAGGTACGATCTGGAAATGTAGATATTCTCGTTGGAACGCAGATGATCGCCAAAGGCCTTCATTTCCCCGATATTACCCTTGTTGGCGTAATATGGGCAGACGCCGGTTTTTCCATTCCAGATTATAAGGCGGCTGAACGAACCTACGCTCTTTTATCTCAGGTGACGGGAAGGGCCGGTCGAGGCGTGGAGCCGGGGAAAGTCATCATTCAAACCAGCCAGCCGGAACACTATGCCATCGTTCATGCCAAAGCTCATGATTACGCCTCACTCTATGAAACCGAGTTGGCGTCCCGTGCGCCAATGGGCTTTCCTCCTTTTTCCAGGTTGATCAATATACTCTTCAGCGGAACTGATGAACGCAAGGTCGAACAGGCAGCCCGTAAAACCCAAACCCTTATTGCAGATAGGTGCAGACGGGAACAGATAACCGTTCTGGGGCCGTCACCTTCTCCTGTGAGCAAAATTAAGGACAGGTATAGGTGGCAGTTGCTCTTACAGGGGACAAATCCTGCAGGGCTCCACCGAATCTGCTCAGCAGTGCACGCTCAACAGAGGGGACATGGTTCACACGCGGTACGCGTGGCAGTGGACGTTGATCCGGAAAGTATGATGTAGGTGCGGCGGGTTGGACGGTTAGGCAAAACTCCCCCAGCAGGAGGAAAAGGAGGGAAAACCTGCCAGGGGAGGGGAGGAGGGGGAGATACGAGGTGATCAGTTCCATTTACCACGCATGCCTTTTTTTCCATCGCAACCCATCATGGCTCCGTGAAACCCCATGCCCACCGCAGGCAGCCCGTATTCCTGGGCCTTGATGCGCAATTGCTCGCGGAGGTCAAACAACTCACCGGCTATCTTTGAGGCCTTGGCCGGGTCGGGTGTCTCTGCTGCCATAACCGCACGCATAGAGGCGCGCTTTTCCATCATTTGCTTGCGCAATTCAGTGGTGTCCTGAAGGAATTTTTCGTGTGCCTTCTGCGTTACGGTGTCCATTTGCCGTGCCTGGCAGGGACTGTTGCCGCCCTGGCCGTGCCAGTTTGGTTTGGCAATAGCTGCCTGGGTGATAGCCAGGGATATACCGCTGGCAAGGATGGTCGCAAGGAGGATGGATTTTTTGTTTGGAATATTTTTCATTTTTTTCTCCACTTTGTAGGTTGAGGTGATGAACGCCTGTTGCACCCTGTTTATTGCCAACCGCGTGCCATGTTGCAAGTAAAAGCTATAATATGCTGAAATTATATAGAAAAATGATAAATTAAGGAGAGGGGACGTAAAGAGTTTTCTTCATGCGAGCTGCTGTTGTTTCTTTTTTACGCACTGTTTCGCTTAAGACTGGGTAAAAAATACACGCATTGTTTCAACCTGTTGTCCGTGGCGATGCACTGTTCGCTGCATGGTGCTTTGCACAGGGTGTATTTCTATATGTAAACATGGTCTCTAATTTGCAGAGAATCAAGCTATGCAGACACTCACCAGTTTTCTTCGATCCCGCTTTCTCTACGCCTCTCCCTGGCTCCTTACTGCGGCTGCCGGGCTGCTGATCATTATTATCGTCACGTTTGCCTTTCACAATCTTCGATTGGAAAAACGATTGATGACCAATGCCATGATGCAGAAGGCAGCCACGTTGATCAAGGCCGTGCAATCAGGGGCAAGGGCTTCCTACCTTGCCGACGTACGCAATAACTTTTGGGAAAGTGATCCCTGGCACAGCCATGTGCAGAAGGTGATCGATCATCTTGTCGAGGATACCGACATCATGGAGATAGCGTTGTTTGACGAACAGGGGAGCATCCTTGCCCATAGCGACCAACAACGCATCGGAACAAAGCGCTCGCTGGACAGCGAAATGTTCCACAGTGAAAGCGAAGCAGAGGAAAGTAAGGTGTATATATCCATACTCCCACAAAAAGAAGGCGGCCGGGTATTTGTTGCTGAAAAGAGAATTCGACCTATTCTTGTTGGCGGCATGCGAAAACCAACCCATCATCATGAACGTGGGATGTTCTTTTTCGATCGAAAACGACAGCGTCCACCGGCTATGGGGATGTTTTTTGAAAGGAGCAAAAGTAGTCGACCGTTTTTTCTGCTGGTTGGGCTGGATATGCATGAGTATGAACAAACACTCGGCAGGTTGCGGCTGCAAATAGTTATCCTTTCCCTGGCAATGCTCCTGGTTGGTTTGGCCGGTTGGTTTTCCCTCTCCATGGTGCAAGGCTACAGGGTCTCTCAGAAAACGCTTAATGCCATCCAGGCCTTTACTTCTCTGCTCATCACCACCTTGCCGGTGGGCATTATCGCCACCGATAAATCTGGCCGTATCGCAACATGGAACCAGGCGGTGGACAATATAACCGGTATCAGCGACACTGAAGCTTTAGGAAAAAAGCCCCATGAAATTCTTCCGCCGGCGCTGGCTGTTTTTTTTGACGATGCACCGCGCAGACATCACCCTGCAGCGGACGATGAACAGGAAGTCCGCCTCGCTGATCGGTATCCTCCGCTGGTCTTGCTCTGTCGCCTCATTCAAATCTACGACAATAATAAAGTGTGTGTGGGCGATGTGCTGCTGCTTTCAGATATCTCCAAGGTCAAGCGGCTTGAACAGAAAATGCGGGAAAGCGAACGGTTGGCTGCCATCGGTCGAATGGCCGGTGGAGTGGCGCACGAAGTACGAAATCCTTTAAGCTCGATTAAGGGGCTGGGGCTCCTGCTGAAAAACTCTTTTCTGCCGGGATCCAAAGAACATGATACTGCAGACCTGCTGATTCAGGAAACCGATCGCATGAACCGCACTATTACAGAGATGCTCAGCTTTACTCGTCCTTCCTCGCTCAGCCTGCAGCCGGTTGATGTACGGCAATTGCTGGAAAAGGAAATAGAATTGATCAGGGCGGAAAGCGAAGATAATGCTATTGCTATCGAGCTTCGAGTCCAAGAAGGTTTGCGGCACGTGCACGGGGATAAGGACAGGTTGACGCAAGTCCTGATGAATATTCTATTGAACTCCATTCAGGCCATGCCTGATGGAGGTAGCCTCTCGCTTGAAGCGGAAAGCGTAGAGCAGGGGGAGTGGGTGCAGATAATTATCAGGGATACCGGGCAGGGGATGGATGAGGCTATACTCGCTCAGGTTTTTTACCCCTATTTCACCACCAAGAAGAAGGGAACCGGGATTGGGCTTGCCATATCGCAGAAAATTATTCTTGATCATGGGGGGACCATCACTGTGGCCAGCGAAGCAGGACAGGGAACAACGGTTACTCTGTTGCTCCCTGCTGCCGATCCGGGGAGGAAGAAATGATTTTTCCCGTACACACTTGGTCTCAGCCCTCATCCAGGTGGTCATTTGCGGAAGGGGCAGCGGAAAAATTTTTATCAAGAAATGCGCAATCGGCCGGGCATAAGTCAAAACGGATTTCAGCTTCCTGCAGCAGTTTTTCCCTGGTGGCCGTTGGCCGTTTTTCCAGGTTTTCGCTTAACCAGAGCAATGCCTTTTTCACTTTTTCAGAATGAGGATACAGTGATGTGCAATCAGTCATAGTGGGTGCCTTGTAGGGTGAAGGTGTGAGTGAATATGTCCGCACCTTTCATAGCATGATTCACCGAGAAGAGCCATGGTTTGCCATTCTCTTTCCAGTGGATGGCTGATCCTCCTTGACTGTTGAAACAGTCAAGTGATAGGATCTTTGTAAACAAACTACGAGCAGAGTTACTATGGAAAGTCTTGCCGGCCATTTTCTCATATCCACCCCGCAGATGCCAGATCCTCGTTTTCAGAGGCAGGTCATCTATATGTGTGCCCATAATGAAGAAGGGGCCATGGGCGTTGTTATAAATAATCCTAACCATGAAATCACTCTTCTGGAAGTGTTTCATGGTGCGAATCTGCCCATCCCGGAAGGTCCCCTGCCACCTGTATATATTGGCGGCCCGGTGGAAATGGATGCCGGGTTTATTCTTTTTCTGAGCGCCAAGGAAGCAGACCAGTTTTCCCTGGCAGTGACTGAAGAAGTATCGCTGTCGCGTGATACGCGCCTGCTTGAGGATATCAGCCTAGGAAAAGGACCCCGAGAGTATATCTTCCTGCTCGGCTATGCAGGGTGGGGACCCGGACAGCTGGAAGCCGAGCTGGTTGACAACAGCTGGCTGACCGTAGAAGGGGACTTGGACGTCCTCTTTCATACCCCAGACGAATTGAAGTGGAAAAAAGCTGCAGCGCGTTTGGGTATAGACATCTCCATTCTCGGTGATGCCATCGGTTCTGCCTGATCCACGCATACGGCAAAATGAGTCGACATTGAGCCAGTGCCTGCCGCCTTTTTATCTTAGAGCCCTCTCTAGGGAGAGTCTTTCATGCAATCTAAAGAAACGTTTACCATAGACGAAATTTTTCAGTGCACCCGCTGTGGTTTTTGCTGCCATGGAGAGACGACCGTTTCCCTCTCCGCCTATGACCAGAAGCGTATGGCCGCTGAACTGGGTATGAGCATTGAAGAAGCGCGGGAAACGTACTGGCGTCTTTCCGGCAACGTTGTGCAAATGCAAGTGAAGGATGGTCACTGTATTTTTTATGATCCGGAAATCAAAGGCTGTTCGGTGCATGCCGGACGGCCGGAACGGTGCAGGGAGTGGCCGCTGCACCCCAGCATTCTTGCTGATAAGAACAACTATACCACCATTGTCGATTCCTGCCCGGGCCTCAATCGAGAGATGGAGTATGAGGAGTTCTGCAGCAGGTTGCGCTTTTTTCTGGAAAAGGGGGCGGGGCAAGAGCAGCCATGAAGCTGATCCTTCCCCTGCTTGGAAAAACCAAGCAAGCGTACCTCGACGAGGGCATACGCGATTACAGCAAACGGTTGAGTCATTTTATGCAGGTGGACCTGCCGGTGCTCAAAGGGAAGAACAGCCGCAGTCTTCCGGACGAACAACTCAAGCGTCATGAGGCTGAATTACTGCTGGATGCAATCAGCTCGTGCAGACAGGGGGTGGTTGTCGCACTTGACCCGCAGGGAAAGATGGTGGACTCTCCGGGGTTGGCTTCCCTGCTCGACCAGTGGCAGATGCAGGGGGTTGATAGTGCGGCCTTTCTTATTGGTGGGCATCTGGGGTTGCATCCATCCATCGTTGAGCGGGCCGATCAGTTGCTCTCGCTTTCCCGGCTGACCTTTACCCATGAGATGACCAGACTCATCACCCTGGAACAGCTGTATCGGGCCTGTACCATCCTAGCAGGTCAAAAATATCACAAATGATCCATCGGCGCAGGGGAAGAGACGGCTTCCAGCTTTCGGGCTACATGGACTATAAAATCCTGAACATTGGTGAGAATGGCCTTGGCCATCAGTGAGCCCCGATCGCACAATTTATTCACCGCAAATTCACTCATATCCACCGAATAAAAATACACTGGCCGAAGATTCCCCTCGTGGTCAAAGGTGAAAGAGGGAGTCATGTTGCCGCTGGCGATCGTATGTAGCTGGGTCGCGAGCCCTATTACCGTTGTTGCCTGGGATGTAAATGAACGCATCTTCTCCTGGGCCGCGTAGACATCAGCGATAACGCCAGGCAACGGGCCATCGTCCCGTATGGAACCGGCGAGTACATAGGGAATGTTGGAGGTTACCAGGCTGTACATGACCCCTTCACAGAGGAGTCCCCGCTTGACAGCTGCCTCCACACTGCCGGCTCTACGGATGGTGTTGATAGCCTCCAGGTGCTTGTAGTGTCCATCGCTTACTCTTGTTTTGTGATAGAGCTCCTGCCCCAGGGCGGTACCGAAGAAAGCTGCCTCGATATCATGGGTGGCTAGGGCATTGCCTGCCAGCAGCGCATCCACATAGCCATGTTGAATAAGGGTTGAAAAGGCTGAGCGGGCATCATGGTCGAAAATAACTGCCGGTCCCACGACCCAGACCACATATCCGTTGGTGCGCTCATAGGCCAACAGGTCGTAGAGCATGTCATAATCGATACTGAAAGCCGTTTCACGACTGCGATTGGAGCGAAAGGTGAAGAGTTCTTCATGACCATCGCCTTCGACAAACCCACTGGCATGGACATAGATGCCTTCTTCTCCGTTGTTCGTGCGCCCAATGGCTACCAGGTCATCGCGTCGTAACCTTCTGAATTCTGTGACTGCCAGGGTGTCGTCTGGTTGCAGCACGACCACAGCGTCCATTCTTGAACGGCCTGCCAGCAGCCAGTGTCCTCTTCTGACATGAAAATATTCAGGATAGATGGTCGTTGCGTGAAATCCTTCCGGTGCCACCCCGTCCTGTTCGACGGGTACAAAGGTTGCCAATGGTGCGTCGGCAAGTGGCGGCGTGTCAAAATCAGGAGCGGTATAGGCAGGCATGGTGAAAGACATCTGTACCTCCCGGGCAGTGGTATGGTCAAGGCAATCAGGGCAAAAAGGGTACACCTTGAGTCAAAGTGGCAATACCTTGAGGGAATCACCTGAGGTTACAGTGGTGATACAAAGAAAAATTGTCAATCGATTCAGGTGAATATTTCTTTTTTTCTGCCAATGTCGAGACCTCCTTCAAGGAGGATGCAACCCGGTTAATAGGCCGGGGGGAGTATTGGGTATCCGGAAAACGCATATGCTGTTCGGCTATCCCAGAGACTGTTTTTCGCCCTGGTTAAAATACCCCTTGCCCAGAACACGTAAACTCCCTACAATGCCGTCAGAGAATGAACAGTAAAATTAACCGCCGGCTATCGACCTGTCCGCCAGCCGGGGTATCCCCTGAACAGCGCATTTCTGCACCATTGTCACAGCAAAACCGTTTCATCTCCAGGCCGCTTAACCTGGAGCAGCTTACCGAATTTGCCGCCCAGTTTGCCCCCCTCCTCCATGCTGGCGATACCATACTGTTGTCAGGCGAGCTTGGGGCGGGAAAAACGGCCTTGGTCCAGCTTCTAGCCAGACAACTGGATGTCAGTGATGAGCAGTATGTTTCCAGCCCTTCTTTTGCCCTTATGCATGAATATTCAGGCAGGCTGCCCATTTATCACATGGACCTATACCGTCTCAGCGACGAGGAGGATGTGGAAGCCGCCGGCCTGCTCGATTATTTCGATCACCAAGGCATATGTTTCGTTGAATGGCCGGTGCGGTTGGGGAGTGCTATGCCACGCCAGTATCTTGACCTGGAAATACACATTCACGATCAAGCACATCGTCGTCTCACGTTCACCTTTCACGGAGAGGATTGGCAACAGCGGCGTGATCGCATAGCGCAACTGCTTAAAGCTGCGTAACTTACCAGGATTGAATGGATATCTATCTTGCAAGGCAACCGATTTTTGATCGTAAACAGCGGGTCTTCGGCTACGAAGTACTCTACCGGGGGGAACTGCAGAACTACTTTCCCCTGGAGGTGGATGGAGAACTTGCCACCAGTACCGTTCTTGCCCACACCCTCATGAATATTGGCCTGGAAAGGGTTGCCGGCGGCAAAAAGGCGCTGATAAACTTTACCGCACAGCACCTGCTAGACGGCACCCCCCTGCAAATGCCCCATGAGACGTGTATCGTAGAAATCCTGGAAAATATTCCCCCGACCAAAGAAATTCTCACTGCCTGCGAGCAGTTAAAGCAGCGCGGCTATACACTGGCACTGGATGACTACTGTTTTGAGGAAATCCAGGAGCCTTTCCTTCAGTGGGTGGATGTGGTGAAAGTGGATATGAGGGCGTGTAGTCCGGATCGATTACAGACCAACATCAGCCATATTGCCAAAGATCGCCACCAGTCGATGCTTGCTGAAAAAATTGAGCAGCAGGATGAGTATGCCCGATGCCGTGAGATGGGCTTTCACTATTTTCAGGGGTACTTTTTCAGTAAACCTGAAGTGATACACAAACAAAAACTCGATATTACCCAGGTCACACTTCTTGCCATGATGGCCGAGGTGACCCGCCCGGATTTTAGCTTTTCTCGTGCAGAAAAGATGATCTCCTCAGATGTTTCCCTCTCGTTTAAACTGCTGCGCTACATCAATTCAGCCTACTATTCCCTGGTTTCCAAGGTGAAATCCATCCGCCATGCGCTGGCGTATCTCGGCGAGAAAGGAACCCGCCAGTTTGTCTGTCTGGTGGTCGCATCAGAATTAGCGGTCAACAAAACGCCTGAGCTTACCCGGTTAGCCATAATCCGCGGCCAGTTGTGTAAATTGCTTGCTCTTCAGTGCCGTGCTGGGTATGACGAGTCCGAAGTTTTTCTGTTAGGCTTGTTCTCCCTCCTTGATGCCATGCTTGATCGGCAAATGGAAGAGGTGCTGCACCAGTTGCCCCTTGATGAAAGCCTCTACAATGCGCTTGTCCAGCGAACGGGGCCGCTTGCACCCTTTCTGCTGACGGTAGAGGCCTATGAAAAAGGCGACCTGCAGACATGTATGCACCATCTTTCCCGATTAAACATTTCCAGTGAGGCGATGGTTTCGTCCTACTTTCAAGCATTGCAATGGGCAGATTTGTTTAATGAGGAGTAAACAGGGGTAGTATTAACCGCCATTATTTCTCACCAATTTATCTGTCCTTCCCTATACCATTTTATTCACTTTGTGTTGTGTATATGAAACAAAAGATAGTAACGCTGCGTCCGTGTAAAAAAACATACACCTATGACCAGGACAAAGCATGTTCGCCCGTAGAGACGGTAGAACGGTTCCACCAGCGCCTCAGGTCCACCCGCCTGGATATCCTTAAAGAGGTGAAGCGAATAGATAACGGAAGGCTGGATATCCCCGTCTATTTTTCTGTCTGTGGAGACGATGCCGTCCATATTATCGGTAACAAGAAACAGATGGGCAAAGGGTCTACGCCCGAACAGTCCCGTGCAAGTGCCTGCATGGAGTTGGGCGAGCGATTTTCCTTCTTCAGCTTCATCGGTGATCAGGAGAATTTTATTACCGGCGATTATCAGGCTATGGAACAGGCCGGATACCCGGTTTTACCGGCAGAGGTTCTACTCACTTCGGTGCATGATACCACCCTTGATGCCGGCACCCTAAAAAAACTGCTCACCGGTATACCAATGCAGTGGACCTGGTCAACCAGGCTTTCCGACATGGAACCGGTGCTGCTTCCTTTCAGCTGGTTTTATGCCATCAACGAATTCAATGGCCCATCTGCCGGTAACACCTACGAAGAGGCGGTCATGCAGGGGATCTGTGAGATAATAGAACGGCATGTTTGTGCCGTGATCAGCAGGGAGAAACTCCAGACCCCGGCTATTGACCTTGACTCCATCACTGACCCGGTAGCCGTGGAACTGATAGAAAAATTTCGTGCCAATAACATCCAGCTTCATCTACAGGACTTTTCCCTGGATACAGGTATTCCCACCATCGGTGCTCTGGCCTGGGATCCAGAGACATTCCCTGAAAAAAGCGAAATCGTTTTCACCGCTGGAACAACGCCGGATGCAGCCAAAGCCGTTATACGTGCCCTGACCGAAGTGGCGCAGCTAGCCGGCGACTTCAACAGCGGCTCCAATTATGTCGCCAGCGGGTTGCCTAAACCCCTGCAACTGGAAGACGTAGCGTATGTAATTAACAGCGACAGGAATGTTCAACTGGCTGAAATACCCGATGTAAATGACGATGACATCTTTCAGGAGGTGCAGAACTGTATCGCGGCTGCCCGTAAAATGGGCACAGATATCTATGTCCTAGACACTACCCATCCGGAGCTGCAGATACCGGCCCTGTACACTATTATTCCCGGAGCACACTTTCGCGAGAGAGCCATGGGCGGCAACAGCGCAATGTTTGCCGCCAAGCTTGCGGCCACCCTGCTCGAGGGACAACAGCGAAGAGATGCCTTGGACGCTATGGAAAGGCTCCTGCCCACAGCCTATTATCTTCATTTCTACAAGGGACGGGAGGCCTACGAATTGGGTGCGCTCGAAGAAGCACTGGCCCATTTCGACAGGGCCCTTACTCACCAGCCTCATGCAGAGGATCTTCCGTATATTTATTCGTACAAGGGCAGTTGCTTGCGGGATATGGGACGTTTCAGCGAGGCTATCACTGCCCTCAAGGAGGGGTTGCGCATTGACGAAGAACGACCGGACATGCACAATACCATTGGCGTATGCTACTTCAAGGACGAACAGTACCCACAGGCCGTGCGCCACTTTCGACGGGCAGTGGAGCTGAATCCTGTTTCCGCCATTGATTACGCAAATCTGGCGCTTAATCTGGAGAAAACCGGCAGCAGGGAGGAGGCAATTGAAAATTACCAGATTGCCTTGGGACAGGACCCCACCATCGAATTTGCGATAGAGCGGCTGGGACAACTGCTCGAGCAGGCAGATAAAAGGTGATTCCGTGCTGCGACCTTTTCCCTCCACACCCAAAAAAATTCTCATTCGCTCAACCAACTGGATCGGCGATGCGGTTATGACCACCCCGGCCGTCCGCACCATCCGGGATAATTTTCCCGAGAGCCACATAACCCTCCTGGCTCTCCCATGGGTCGGAGATATTTTCCGTTCCAGCCCAAGGGTCGATGCGATCATCACCTATGATAAAAACAATCTACATCAGGGATTACGCGGTAAATGGACATTGGCCCGGGAGCTCGCCCAACACCGCTTTGACTGTGCAATTCTGCTGCAGAATGCATTTGAGGCGGCCCTGATCACGACCCTAGCCGGCATACCGGTAAGAGGAGGGTACACCACCGATGCGCGGGGTATGCTCCTTACCCACGGTGTACGGAAGAGCCCCCAAATCAACACCAAACACCAGGTCCATTATTATCAGGAAATGCTTCAGGGGCTTGGTTTACGGCCATCGGCGAATGTCCTCGAACTGTTTATTCCGTCAGCCGTCAGGCACCAAGCCCGAACCAGCATCAACCAACTGACCGGCGATGATTCCGGGGAATTGCCAGTGGTCGGATTCAACCCAGGAGCGGCTTATGGCCCGGCAAAAAAATGGCCTGCAGAGAAGTATGCAGCCCTGGCCCGGCTCATAAGTGAGGGCACGGATGCGGCTATTGCGGTGTTCGGTACTGCTGCAGATAACCAGGCGGCACAAATGATCGGAGAAAATGTTGCTGATCGAAAAAAGTTTCTCGACTTTACCGGAAAAACAACCTTGCTCGACGCCATGGCATTGATCAGTCACTGCAGCGCATTTGTCACCAATGATTCCGGCCTGATGCATGTGGCTGCTGCCCTGCATGTGCCGCTTGCGGCCATTTTCGGCTCCACGGATCACATTGCGACCGGGCCCTATTCGGAAAAGAGTACCATCATCCGTAAACCGCTCCCGTGCAGCCCGTGCAAACAGACGCACTGCCCGGAAAAACATCTGCGTTGCCTGCGGCAGATAGAGGTAGACGAAGTGTATTCAGCGGTTTCCGATCTCCTAACCTCCACAGTCTAAAACAATGTCACACCCATTGCGACCTGCGGTTTTTCTTGACAGGGACGGCACCATCAACGAACAGATGGGATATATCAACCATATCTCGCGTTTTCAGCTGCTCCCCGGTGTTGGCGCAGCTATTCGCCGACTAAACGATCTGTCCATTCCCGTGGTTGTCGTTACCAACCAGTCCGGACTGGCCAGAGGCTATTTTCCGGCTTCACTGCTTGAAGAGGTGCATCAAAAGATGCACTCGCAACTTGCGGAAGAGGGGGCGCATGTTGACGGCATCTTTATCTGTCCGCATCATCCGGAGGCTAAGGAGGCCCGTTACCGGATCGACTGCGACTGCAGAAAGCCAAAAACCGGGTTGCTGCAACAGGCGGCAGCAGAACTGCACCTGGACCTGACGGCTTCTTTTGTGGTGGGAGACAGGTGGTCGGATATCCGGTGCGGCGATGCGGTAGGTGCACGTACCATACTTGTGCTTACCGGTTATGGACAGGGCGACGCAGTCTATATAGGTCCACAGCAAACCGTGCAGCCGCACCACATTGCACCAGATTTAGGGGAAGCGGTTCAATGGATACTGGCTCAGCTGAGCCACTGCCCATGACCAATCAGCTGCATGGGTTGCGCGATTACAATGTTCGGCGCATCATGGCCGCCATGGAGTCGATAAACTCCGCACCTATGCGTGAACCCGCTATATTCTGCAAACGGACCTTTCTCGTGACCATGGCACCGGAGGCGACCCGGTATTTGATCTCCAGCTCCTGACCGATACGCAGTCGCCGCGATTGTCCCGATTTCACTGTAAATCCAAGGCCGGTCGGTGAAACGTCACGAAGCTGGGCACGCATGACCACCCCTTTGCCTGCTGTGGCCAGGGCCTGTCCACTGATCGATTCGCGCATAAATCCACGGTGATTGAGAATATAGCTCGACACTTTGCCACATTTGCAGCGGACCATTTTTCGCCGGTTCGTGGTCGAGACAGGGACGTACCTGATGGATTTGCATCGTGAACAGACAACATGTATACGTCCACCTTTTACATCGCAACTCTTAGTTCTCCCGCGCATAAACAATCCTCTCCTATCGGTGGTACCTTTTCAGAAAAAGTACCGGTTCCCTCGCCGTAGTATGTCCAGCCTGCCGCCTCGCGGCTGGCAGTCAGTTGTTTTCTGTACAGAATATCTCTAGAGGAATATATGGAGGTATGGTATTTAATACAACCGTAAAAGGATCAGCAACTTGCGATCAGACCATCTGAAGGCCAGCTGTTGCCCCTGACCAGCCTGCCGCGTCGAATTTTTATGGCAGTCATTGTCTCCCGATGCTCACTTCCATCAAGGAGGATTGTATGCCGCCTGAAAAGGATGTTCGAGTCTGGCGCCCGTTTATCTATCGTATCATCCTGCCCTCACTGCTTGCCATTTCCCTGTTTGTCGCTATCATTTTCCTGTTGATCATTCCCTCTCTGGAAAAATCCATGATGGCCGGCAAGCAGGAGATGATCAAGGAACTCTCCTTTGCCGCCTGGTCCATTGTCAATAAAGCAGCAGAACAGGAAGTTGACGACACCCTGAGCCGCCGGGAGGCCCAGCGGCAGGCCCTGCAGTATATTCAGTTTCTTCGTTATGGAGAAGAAATCAAGGATTACTTCTGGGTGATGGACCTCAGCCCGAAAATGCTCATGCACCCGTACCGGACTGATCTTATCGGCCAAGAGCTCGACAACTTCAGAAACCAGGAGGGCAGGGAGCTGTTCAATGAGTTTGTCCAGGTCGCCCAGGAGAGGGGAGACGGGTATGTTCGATACCTGTGGGAAGATAAAGACAACCCGAACCTGACTGTTCCCAAACTCTCCTACGTCAAGCTGTTTAAGCCTTGGGGATGGATTATCGGTACAGGAATTTACCTGGAAGATGTGCGACTGGAGATCAAATCGTTGACCAACCGGCTGCTTATTCTTTCGCTCGGCATTACTGCCGTTATTACCGCGCTGCTCTTTTTTATCACACGGGAGAGCATGAAGATTGAGTCCCGGCGGCAGGAAAACGAGCGCCGTCTCCGCGAAGCTGGAGAGAAATATAAATCCTTGGTCGATGCCTCTACCGAGGGCGTCATGATGATCATCGACCGGCAAATAGTCTATGCAAATAAAATCATAGAGGACATCAGCGGCTACTCGGAAAGCGAGATTGCCGAGATTCCCCCGGCCGACCTCATTACCTTTTCACCTTCAGCCGACCACCCTTTTCGCAACGGCGGGGAGGTGCTCAATGGTGAGCATCAGACCCAACTGGAGGGGTTGCTTCACCATAAGACAGGCTCATCCTTTGATATCCTCCTGTCGGTCTCACCCATGGAGATCAGCGGGCAATCCGGCACGATCTTCATTATTCGAGACATCAGTACCCAAAAACAGATTGACGGTGAGCTGGGGTCTAGACGAAAGAAATTTGAACACCTCACCGATAATATCAGTATTGGGGTGTTTCGTACAACGTACGGCGGCGACGAGGTCTTTGTCGAAGCAAATCCCGCTACAGCTGACATCTTCGGTATGCCGACAAATGAACAACTCTTTACGGTTTCTTTGCGCACACTGTTTAGTAATCCGCAGCAGTATCGACATTTTAAGCAAATGCTGCGCAGTGATGAAGCGGTCAACAATATGGTTTTTGACTATCAAAAAACCGATGGATCCATAGCTACCCTCTCCCTGACCGCTGTCCTGGTAAAAAACGCCTATGGTCAACCTGTCTATTGCGACGGGTTTGTAGAGGATATAACAGAGCGGCATCGCAGGGAGGTTGAGCGGGAAGGGTTGATTAGTGAGTTGAAGGCAAGTCTGCTGTTCCAGAACGAGCCTATTCATAAGGCTCATGCTGTCGCCATACCAACCTGCTCGCTCTCTACCTCCATCGAGCTCGCCACCCGATTCATGACCCATGCAGGCTCAAGCGCCATACTGGTAACCTCAGATCATCAGGGCTCTCCGGTTGGCATTGTCACTGATAATGACATACGTGAGCGGATGGTTGCACGCGGAATGCGGAGCACGGAATCGGTATCTTCTATTATGAGTGCTCCGCTTATCGGCATATCCGGCGACGCCCTCATCTTTGAGGGCATTGTCGAGATGCTGGAAAATCGCGTCGATCATTTACTGGTCCGTGATCCCCAGGGAGCCTACTTCAAAGTAATAAGCGCCAAAAATCTTCTTAAAAATCAGCAGTATATACTAACAAAGCTTATCCGTGACATTGACAGCGCCCATTCTCCGGTAGAGCTGGCCAACCTGAAGGGGCGTCTACCTGAACTGGTCCAGCGCCTTTTTGAGAGCGCACCTGATGCCCGCAACCTCACCCGGATTATTTCCGCTGTTGCCGAGGCTGTGATGAAAAAGTGCATTGTCCTGGCTATTGCTGATCTTGGCCCACCGCCCTGTGCCTATGCGTTTATGGCTCTGGGCAGTGTAGGGCGGGAGGAGCAGACCCTGGTCACTGACCAGGATAACGCCATAGTCTATGCCAATGTTGATGCCATTGACGAGGAAGCCACCGCAGCCTATTTTCTGGCAATGGGGGAAAAAGTCTGCACCTGGCTCGATGCAGCCGGATATACCCTCTGCAAGGGAGAGGTGATGGCCAAAAACCCCAAGTGGTGTCAACCGGTTCGCGTATGGGAGGACTATTTTCGCACGTGGGTATCGGCAATGGAACCAGCAGACCTGCTGGACACCAAGATATTTTTTGATTTTCGCTGGGTCAATGGTGATCTGGAGCTGGTTACCGGTTTACGCTCTTTTCTCCACCAACTGACCGATACCAAGCCTCTGTTTTTTTACCACCTAGCCCAGAATTGCCTGCAGTCAAAACCGCCGCTCAATTTTTTTAAAAATATTGTAGTGGAATCCAGCGGTGAGCACCGGGAAATGTTCAGCCTGAAAAAGGCAATGACGCCCCTGGTTGATTACACCAGGATTTATTCACTGCGTCACCATATCCCCCAGACCAACACTTTTGCCCGGTTCAACCAGTTGCAAGCCAAAGGGCACTTAAGTGAAAAAGAGTGTCAGGAATTGACCTTGGTCTATAAATACCTGCTTGAATTGCGTTTTAAGCACCAAATCCTGGCTCTTGCTCATGGAAAAGAACCGGACAACTACATCAACCCCAAGTTGGTCACCGAGATGGAACAGGTGGTTCTTCGGGAAGCCCTTTCCCAGGTAGCGGATTTCCAAACTAAGATGGGTTTTGATTTTAAACAAATATGATTTATCAATGATCAAACCGGGAGAATTGCAATGAAACACCGCGCGACCCTCGTGGTATTCTTCGCTGTTGTCGTGAGTCTGCTGGGAGGGTGCAGCTACAATACGCTGCAGGTTAAAGAGGAGGCCGTGTTTAAGGCATGGGCGGATATTGAATCCACTCTTCAGCGACGGGCTGACCTGATCCCCAACCTGGTAAAGACGGTCAAGGGGTATGCCCAGCACGAGCAGGAAACCCTGGAAGCGGTAATAGAAGCTCGGGTCAAAGCGACGGCTGTACATATTGGTCCGGAGGATTTAGGCGATCCGTCTGCCATGCGGCACGTGCAGGCTGTTCAGGGAAATTTGAGCGCAGCGCTCTCCAGGTTATTGGTTGTTGTCGAGCGCTACCCGGACCTCAAGGCCAGCCAGAACTTTCTTGATCTGCAGAGCCAATTGGAAGGAACGGAAAACAGAATCAACGTTGCGCGGCAGCGATACAATAGAGCGGTGGAGGAATTTAACGGAGCCATTCGCACCTTCCCGGCGAACCTGACCAACTCGTTCCTGCTTAAACTTGAACGGAAAGAGTACTTCTCGGCCACCAACGAGGCCGCCGAGGTACCAGAGGTATCTTTTGAGTAACCTGTGGCGATGCGCCGTAACGGCGGGAGTATTGCTGCTCTGTCTGATACTCTTGGACAGAGTATCCATTGCCCGCTCTGTGCCAGCTCCCTCAGGGTTCGTCAACGATACAGCGCATCTGCTCTCGCCCGCCACTCGCCAGTTGCTTGAACAGCAATTGCAGCGGCTGGCTGAGGAAGATTCCACCCAGGTGGTGCTCTTGACCATTCCTTCGCTTGGTGGAGAAAGTATCGAGGCATATGCCTTGAGAGTCGCTGAGGCATGGCAAATAGGGCAACAACAATTCGATAACGGGGTACTGCTGCTTGTTGCCAAAGGAGATCGAAAAATACGCATAGAAGTCGGACACGGGCTGGAGCCTGTTCTCACCGACCTGATCGCCGGCCGCATTATCCGCACGGTTATGGTGCCCCAGTTTCGCAGAAATCGTTTCGACCAGGGAATAATCGATGGCGTTGGTGCCATCATCGGCACGGTCAAGGGGACGTTTGACGTCAATCTGCTGGAGGACAAACAGGGTACAGACCCTCTCGGCTGGCTGATTGCCGCATTGGTTGGCTGTTTTTTTCTCGGCAGGATGTTTCGCAAAAAAAAGGTGGTTGCTGCAGCTGCCGGCGCCCTGTACGGGACGGTGCTGGCCCTTGCCGCACCGTTCATTGAAGGGGTGGTGCTGATTTTACTGTGTACGGTTGGCGGTATGGTTGGGACGGTTGCTGCCAGTGCGTTTACCAGAGCAGCCACGGGCCGACAAAGCGGAAAAGGGGTGCATTTTCCCGGCACCCTCGGTGACAACAATCGTCGCAGCGGCAAAACGTTCGGTGGCGGATTCAGCGGCGGTGGTGGTGGATTTGGCGGAGGCGGCGCCTCAGGAAACTGGTGATACGGATGACACTTGCTCAAACATTTCTCTCCTCTGCAGAACAGGAGGCTGTTCGTCAAACCGTTCAGGCCGTGGAGAAAACCACTTCCGGAGAGATCGCCCCCATGGTCGTTTCCGCCAGCCACGAGTATCCTGCAGCCGCTATAGTCGGCGGTCTGACCCTGGCCGTGGTGCCAGCCCTGATGATGACTATGACCGTTGACTACTTCTTATGGACAGACTGGAACAGTCTCTGGATTTTTTTGCTTATGGCCGCTTTGTTTTTCCCTGTGAGCAGCTTTCTGATCGAGCGATCCCTTCGGATGAAGCGATGGTTCGTGTCCGAGTCCCAGATGGCTTTGGAGGTTCAACGGGGCGCGTTCCTCTCCTTTTATCAGGAGAATCTGCACCAAACAAGAGAGGAGAACGGGGTACTCCTCTATATCTCGGTTTTTGAACGCAAGGCCTGGATTCTTGGGGACAGAGGGGTCAATGGGAAGATTGCTGCCTCCGGTTGGCAGCCTCTTGTCGACAACCTGACCCAAGGTATTCGGCAACGCAAGAGGGGGGAGGCAATCTGTCACGCCATCGAGGAAATCGGAAATCTATTGCGTGAACATTTTCCCGTAAAAGTCCAAGATGCCAATGAACTCGAGGATCTGATTATTGGCAAGAGCCAACGAGCGGGACATGATTTGGTCATTCGTTAAGGTGGGGTAGTTTAAAAAAAACAGAAACGGACATTCCAGCCGTTTTTTAGCAGCGTGCCGACTACCGGCGACTTGATCTCCCTTGAGTGATAAGAATATTCCTCTGGATTTCTGCCCCTGTAGTTTTCCACTCCCCACTGTTTGCCGAGACCGACCTGCAAGAAAGGTTTCGGTCGACTGAAGAACCCGGTCTTGACCTTTTCAGGGCAATCGATAAACTGCAGGGAGCGGACCCGATCGACCGTCTCTACCGTATTCGTGGCGCTATCAAAGCGAAGGTGAAGTTCGTAGAGCCGGTTCATCCCGTGGCGGTTCATCCATTCACACCACTTGGGGCTTGTGACGTGCCAGGTGACGATCAAACGGTTCTTTTTCTCCCGAACCTGCACGGGTCCCTGCACTTCGTTTATTGCAAGGAGCTGTTTTTTCAAGGTTGCAAGAGGAACCGTCTTTCCCATGCCGCGAAAAAACCAGATTTTTTTCAGGAGCATATTCAGCACAGGCAAGAGGGAAACAAAGACCAGCCCCCCCCACAGCCCGTAAGCGGTCATGGCGGCCTGTGACTTCAGCCCTGCTTCAACAACCAGCAGGGGGACAAGGGTCAATGCGTAGCCGCAGAGCAACAGAAGAAAAGCGAATATGGTGAGCAGATAGCGTTTGACCATTGATTCTCGTTACAGTACCTGTACCGACTGCGGATGAAGGCGCAGCTTTCCGCCTTGACCGTCCATGGTGGCCTCCATACCCATCGGCAGGGCTGTATTGGCCTCCTGATGCCCAGCTGGAAAACCTCCCCATACCGGGTAGCCTGGACCTTCTGTCAGCTCCAGAACCCGATGCCATACCTGCTCGTGGAGCCGGATCGTCTCCAGCCGATCCGGGGTGCCCGGATCAAAGGTTCCTAAAACCAAACCGGCTATTCGCTCCAGACGACCGCTGAGTGCAAGTTGGGTCAGCATACGGTCAATCCGGTAGAGGCTTTCTCCGGTATCCTCCAGCACAAGGATAGCATTGTCCCAGATGCATTCCCATGGAGTGCCGATAAGATGCACCAGCGTGGTCAGGTTGCCGCCGAGCAAACGACCAGTTGCCGTCCCCCCGCGGAGCACTTCCACTTCGGCGGAGAAGATGGTGTCTTCGGCTGTACCGGTCATCAGGGCAAACAGCTGGTGTAGGCTTCTCTCATTAATCGAGGGCAGTGAGGTGAGGACCGGTCCATGAATTCCCACTATTCCGGCCTGCTGCACCATACCGCTGATCAGGGCACTGACATCACTGAATCCGATCAACAGTTTTGGATGGCGGCGCAGTCGTTTCCAGTCGATTCCCGGCAACATGCGCAGGCAGCCGAATCCCCCGCGAACCGCCATTATTGCCTGAACCTGATCATCCTCCCACAGGGTGTTGAGCGCGCTTATTCGGGCACTATCCGTGTCAGCGAGATAGTGCCCGGAATTTTCCAACGCCCCTTCGACCAGGAAGTGAAACCCGAGATTGCGGATCAGGGCAATGCCCTGTTCGTACTCCCGGGTATGCCGCAGAGGACCGGCGGGGCAGAAGAGGCCGATGGTATCGCCTTTGCGAAGCCTGGGAGGGAGCAAGGGACGTGACGTTGTCATTGGGCGTTCAAGGAGTAGAGGTGTTTGAGGCCGACCAGGGTCAGATGGGTGTCGGCAATATTCAATGAGTGGGCGTAGGGCATGATGATATCGGCCATGCCTCCTGTGGCGATCGTATTCACCTCTTCCTGATCTGGTGCCAGTTCTTTTCCCAGGATGTCGATCATCCTATCTATGAGTCCGCCGAACCCGTAAAGCATGCCGGAATGGATGGCTTTGACAGTGGAGGTGCCGATAGGATTTTCAGGGGTAACGTCTATGTCGAGACGGGGAAGCTTCGCAGTACGCGATGCAAGGGCATCAAGGGAAATGCCGATTCCCGGATGAATGGTTCCGCCACGATACTCGTGCCGACTGTTGATGCAGTCAAAGGTGATTGCTGTACCGAAGTCGACCACAATAAAGGCTGAATGGAATCGTTCCCAGGCCGCCACCGCATTAACGATGCGATCTGCGCCCACCTCGGCGGGATTTTCTATGTGAATCTTCAGGCCGCCCAGGTTGAGGAGGTGGTTAACTGCCAGAGGCGGATGTCGCAGCTCAATCAGGTAATTTTTGGCGAAATTCAGCCAACTTGTTTCCAGGGTCGGCACCACCGAAGAGACGATGAAACCGGTAATCTGCAACGGATCGATTTTAGCCATCTGAAACAGGGCATTGTAGCGTATAGCGAGTTCATCGGCAGTTCGGTCCTGGTTGGACTGGAGCCGCCAGTTGGCAATGAACGTATCATTGTGTATAACCCCGCTGACGGTGTGCGAATTACCTACATCAACCGTAAATAGCATTTTCTCTCCCACAGCTTGCTTTACCGGGGCAATATTTGTATTTTTTGCCCGAGATTGGTACTATGTTTCTGCGCGGGGCATCCGGTTTTTCCGACCGTCGATGCCCTGAAACTCTGTAACAGGTATTTGATCAGGTGTAAACAGTGACTCGATATATTCAAGTACAGACAACGGTAACCACAGAAGCCGAGGCTGTAGCGCTCGCAACCTTGGCCGTGGAGGAGCGGCTGGCCGGCTGTGTACAGATCACTTCCTGTTCCAGCGTCTACCAGTGGCAAGGAAAAATTGAACACGACCGGGAATACCTTTGTACCATGAAATCCCACAGCCTTCTTTTTCCCTTGTTGCGCAAGGCATTGGAACAAGCCCATCCTTATGACGTACCGGAAATCATTGCCTTGCCGATAACCGATGGAGCCGATCCCTACCTGCAGTGGCTGGGGGAGACCCTTCGCCCCTTGCCTGAAGAGCAAGACTCCTGAAAGCGCCCATGAGCGACGAGGTCACCACGGACGAAATACAATGAAGAGTACCCCTTCCACCAGCAGACGAAGACGCCGCCGCGCCCCATTTAAATGTCATTGCTGTAAACAGGAAAAGCCTTTCTGCTGGAGCTGCACCTGCGGCTTTCAGATCTGTCCGGAATGCTTTGAGGAGAATAAATGGGGGATAAGCAACGGACCAACCTGGATTTGCCCCGACTGCGAGCGGGTGCACATGATGGAATAGTCAGATATATCGCAAACACCCGACCCTGAAAACACACTGCCCAAAGACCGTGAGTTTTTGTTTCTTCAGCCCATTGAGCATCTTTCTGCATACAGCCTATGTCCACTCACCAGTACGATGAATCAAAAATAAAAACACTCAGTTCCCTTGAACACATCCGCAAACGACCGGGAATGTATATCGGACGGCTGGGCAACGGCAGTCACCCCGACGATGGAATATATATCCTGCTCAAGGAGGTGGTGGACAACGCGGTGGATGAGTTTATCATGGGGTATGGCAAGCGGATTGCTATAGGAATCCAGCCTTCCGGCAGCTGCATCGTTCGGGATTTCGGTCGGGGTATCCCTCTGGGCAAGGTGGTTGAGTGTGTTTCCGTGATTAATACCGGAGCCAAGTACAATACTGATGTATTCCAGTTTTCGGTTGGCCTCAACGGTGTGGGAACCAAAGCGGTAAATGCGCTTTCCACGCGATTTACGGTCTGCGCCTTTCGTGACGGCAGGTTCAAGCGGGCAATTTTTGATCATGGCACGCTTGTGGAGGAGGAGGAAGGGGAGACTTCGGAAAAAAACGGCACCCTGATAGAATTCACTCCTGATCCTGAGTTGTTTCCTGAATATACCTTTGATCACGAATTTATTGAACAGCGACTGTGGCGCTATGCCTACCTCAATGCAGGGCTCAGCCTGTTTTTCAATGACACCGAGTTCTTTTCCAAAAAAGGATTACAGGATCTTCTCGAAAAAGAGGTCAACAGCAACCGGATTTACGAACCGGTTCACTTCAGTGGAAAAGCACTGGAATTTGCCTTTACCCATACCGATGATTACGGGGAACTCTATTTTTCCTTTGTCAACGGGACCTACACCAGTGAGGGGGGAACCCATCTGTCGGCTTTTCGGGAAGGGTTTCTCAAGGGAGTTAATGAGTTTAGTGGGAAAAAATTCAGTGGTCAGGATGTCCGTGATGGTTTGGTGGGAGTGCTCGCGGTCAAGGTGCAGGAGCCGGTTTTTGAATCACAGACCAAGAATAAACTCGGCAATACCGATATTCGCTCAGGGATTGTCAATGCCACCAAAGATGCGGTAGCCAATTTTCTCTACATGCATCCGGATGTAGCGGAAATGCTGCTCGACAAAGTGCAGCGAAATGAAAAGGTTCGCCGTGAGCTGCAGTCGGTCCGCCGTGAGGCCAAGGCCAAGGCCAAAAAAGTCGCCCTCAAAATTCCTCAGCTCAAAGACTGCAAGTATCATCCCTCACGAGGAAAATCGTCTAAAGCGGGAAAAGAAAACATGCTGTTCATCACCGAGGGACAATCGGCAGCAGGCTCCATTGTCAGTTCACGCGATCCCATGACCCAGGCGGTGTTTTCCATCAAAGGCAAACCGATGAATGTGTATGGCCAGCGGCTCGACCTGCTCTATAAAAATGATGAAATGTATTCGCTCATGCGTGCCTTGGACATCGAAGAGTCGATTTCCAACCTGCGTTTCGACCGGATTATCTTTGCCACTGATGCTGATGTGGACGGGTTGCATATCCGTAACCTGCTGTTGACTTTTTTCCTTCATTATTTTGAACCCCTGATCAAACTCGGTCATGTCTACATCCTGGAGACCCCTATCTTCCGGGTCCGCAACAAAAAGGAGACCATCTACTGCTACTCTGATCAGGAAATGGAAGCAGCCTTCACCAGGCTCAAGGCCAAGGGCAAGCGGGACAAAGGGATTGAAGTCACCCGGTTTAAAGGGCTGGGAGAGATTTCTCCGCCGGAATTCAAGCAGTTCATCGGTGAGGATATGCGTCTTAAGCAGGTGAGGATGGATTCGCTGGGAGAAGTCAATCGGGTGCTAAAATTTTATATGGGAAAAAATACACCTGAACGAAGACAGTACATCATGGATCACCTCAAACTGGAGCCGGCATGAGTGAGTCTGCAGAGCGTCAACGAGGCAAACTGCACAAGCTCTTTGACGAAAACTTTCTTGAGTATACCTCCTATGTTATTCGGGAACGGGCGATTCCGGATGTGGACGATGGCCTGAAACCGGTGCAGCGGCGACTGCTGCAGACCCTGTATAACATGGATGACGGGCGTTTCCACAAGGTGGCCAACGTGGTCGGGGAGACCATGAAGCTCCATCCCCATGGTGATCAGTCGATTTTTGCCGCTTTGGTAAACCTGGCCAATAAAGACTACCTGATCGACCGCCAGGGAAACTTCGGCAATATCTATACAGGAGACCAGGCATCGGCTGCCAGGTATATCGAATGCCGCCTGACCCCGCTGGCTCTGGAGACCCTGTTCAACAAGGAACTGACCCGGTTCATCGATTCCTATGACGGTCGAATGCAGGAGCCGGTCAGTCTGCCCGTTAAAATCCCGCTGCTGCTGCTGCTCGGCGCGGAAGGCATTGCCGTGGGTATGGCGACCAAGATAATGCCCCATAACTTCAATGAGTTGCTACAGGCGCAGATAGATTACCTGGAGGGCAGGGAATTTACGCTCTATCCGGATTTCCCCCGGGGAGGCATTATTGATGTCAGTGACTACAATCACGGTAACGGCCGCATACGTTGCCGGGCCAAACTGGAACAGCCAGACAGTAAGACCATTCATATCACTGAGCTCCCCTATAACATCACCACCCACACACTGATTGAATCCATAGAGCGGGCTGCCAAAAGCGAAAAACTGAAAATTTCCTCGGTCAACGATTATACGGCCGAAAAGGTGGAAGTTGAAATCAAGCTGCCCCGGGGCATTCATGCCGAAGAAACCATTGATGCCCTCTATGCCTTTACCGATTGCGAGATAAGCGTATCGCCCAGCCTGATCGCCATTGAGGACAACATGCCCAAGGTGATCGGCGTGGAAGAAGCTCTACGCAGGAACACGGATAGACTGGTTGCCAGCCTGCAGCGGGAACTGGAATTAGAACTGGAGCGACTCCTGGCGAAATGGCACGCACGTAAGCTGGAACAGATATTTATCGAGGAGCGCATTTACAAGCAGATAGAGGAGCAAACCAGCTATAAAGCGGTTATCGGTGTCGTCCGCGAGGGGTTGCTGCCCTTTGCCGATGAACTGCAGCGCAAGGTGGTTACCGAAGATATCGAACGGTTGTTGGAAATAAAAATACGCCGCATATCCCGGTACGATATCAAGCGGCAACAGAAAGAGCTCCTGGAGATCGAAAAAAATATCAACAGGATAAAAAAGGATCTCGAGGACATGGTGGGGTTCACCATTGCCTACATTCGCGCTCTGTTGGAAAAATATGGTCCCCAGTATCCGCGCAGAAGTACCCTGGGTACCTTGGGTGAGGTCGATGCCCGCGCTGCCGCGCTCTCCAACCTCCATCTGGTTTACCAAAAAGACAACGGATTTGTCGGCTCAAAGCTGAAAGTAGAAAACAAACGAAAAGACAAAGAATTAACCTGTTCTGAATATGACCGCATCCTCCTTATCTTCAAAAACGGGATGTACAAGGTCATCAGTGTGCCGGAGAAACTTTTTATCGGCAGCGACCTGGTCTGGATGGGCCTGGTTCAGCCCGAACAGACCTTCAACCTCATTTATCGCAACGGTCGCGAAAACCTTACCTACATCAAGCGGTTTACCACACCCAAGTTTATCCTCAACCGCGAATACCACCTCTTTGACGAACATAAACGATCGGCCATTCTCTTTCTTGAGACCGGCGATGCGGATGTGCGGGCCAGAGTCAGCCTGGTCCCCTCCTCCAGGGCCAAGTACAACAGCCTGGAGGTGGAGTTTGGTGACCACCTGATCAAGGGGCCGGCTGCCAAGGGGAAGCGGGTGTCCAACCGCGTAGTGCGCAGCGTAAGCAATCTTACCGGGACTCCCCGAAAAGAACCGGTCAACACTCCCGAGCTCCCCGGCTTCAGTAAAGAAGAATAAGCGCCACCACTCCTTGTCAGCCTGGGTTCAATGCACATTATTAGTAATAGACGGCTTGGAGCCGCCTTGTGGGAAACGCGTCGATTACGGCTTTGCATACACTGGATCGGCGGGTGATTGCGACCCATTTACAGGAGAAAGACCTAATGGCACCTGATAAAAAACAAGCAAAGGCGATGTTCGCCGGTGGCTGCTTTTGGTGTATGGAGGGGCCCTTTGACGCGCTGGAAGGGGTGGAAGATGTGGTTGCTGGATATGCCGGGGGATCGACGGAAAATCCGACCTACCAGGACTATCATGGTGGCGGTCACCTTGAGGTGGTGGAAGTGACCTATGATCCGGAAAAAGTTTCTTACCAGCAGCTGCTGGACGTCTTCTGGCGGCAGATAGATCCCACCGATCTCGGCGGGCAGTTTGCTGATCGCGGTCATGGCTACACTACGGCTATTTTCTACAACACTGATGAGCAGCGGCTGCTTGCTGAACAGTCAAAAGAACAGCTGGACACTTCCGGACGTTTTCAACGACCGATTGTCACCGCGATTTTGCCGGCATCAACCTTTTATCCGGCTGAGGAGTATCATCAGGATTACCACCTGACCAATCCCACCAGGTATAGGTTTTACCGAACCGGATCTGGCAGAGACGCCTTTTTAGCACGGGTTTGGAAAGCAAAAACCTGAAAGAGGACGAGAGACCGTCAGCATAATGTTTATGCGCACCGCTCGGGAAACAGAGGGGTGCGCACCAAAAAACAAACTATACCCGTTCCAGGATTTCCCTGCTGCGCTTCACTGCACACAGGTCTCCGCACATGGTGCATACCGATTTGTCCATAGGCAGTGAAGACTCCCGGTAGGCACGAGCCTTGATCGGGTCTATCGCCAATTCGTACATCTTTTCCCAATCCAGTTCCTTGCGCGCTTGACTCATGCGGTTGTCCCAGTCAATGGCATGGGGAATACCTTTGGCCACGTCGGCGGCATGGGCGGCGATCCGTGATGCAATGATGCCCTCCTTCATGTCGTCCTGGTCCGGCAGGCGGAGATGTTCGGCCGGAGTCACATAACAGAGAAAATCTGCTCCGTAGGTTGCCGCAAGCGCACCGCCGATGGCAGAAGTGATGTGATCGTAGCCTGGGGCAACATCGGTGACGATAGGTCCCAGCACGTAAAAGGGCGCGCCATGGCACAGCTTTTTTTCCAGCTGCATATTGGAAACGACCTCGTTAAGCGGTACATGACCAGGGCCCTCGATCATGACCTGTACGTCCTGTTCCCATGAACGCTTGGTCAATTCGCCCAGGACAATTAGCTCCTGGATTTGAGCGGCATCGGTGGCATCGTTCAGACTGCCTGGCCGGAGGCCGTCGCCCAGACTCAGGGTAACATCGTGCTGACGGCAAAGCTCGAGCAGTCGGTCATAGTGTTCATAAAAGGGATTTTCCGCAGCATTGACATCCATCCAGTGGAGTAGCAGGGAGCCGCCGCGACTGACCACATGGGTCAGGCGGGGATTATTTTTCAACCGTTCGACAGCGGTACGGTTAAGTCCTGCGTGGATAGTCAAAAAGTCGACTCCGTCTTCGCAATGGATTCGAACAACATCGAAAAAGTCATCCACCGTGATGGCATCCATCTTTTTTCCGTAGCGGGCAATGGCATCATATACCGGCACGGTGCCGATCATCAGCGGACAGATTTCCACGGTTCGTTTGCGAAAGGTACGGGTATCACCAAAGGTACTCAGGTCCATGATGGCATCGGCTTTGAGGGCAACCGAGCGGCGTACCTTCTCCAACTCCGCCTCCACATTGCAGCAGTCCTCGGACACCCCCAGGTTGACGTTAATTTTTGTTCGCAGGCCGCTGCCTATCCCGCATCCGACAAGATTGGAGTGATTGGTATTTGCCGGAATGACAATCTTCCCTTCAGCCACCTTGGCCAGCAGGTCGGTTTCTGTGATAACTTCGCTGGCAAGCACATCCTGCATCTGGGGGGTGATGATACCCCGGCGGGCTGCATCCATCTGGGTGGTATAGGTGGTCATCTCAAGGCCTCCATGGAATGAGTGAAAGAAAACGTTGAATCTAGGTGGTAAGAAAACGATGTATCTCTTTGACGGTTTGGCAGATATCGTCAGCGCCGACAATTTCCGTCACCAGGCAGATGGTTCGGGCACCACGACTCACTACCTCGCCTATATTGTGCTGTTTAATCCCGCCAATGGCGACCAGGGGCAGAGAAACATTGGCAAGAGCGTATTCCAGGTATTCCAGCCCAACTGCTGCACAGACATCCTCCTTGGTCTGGGTGGCGAATATGGGACCGACGCCAATATAGTCTGCACCCACCTCTTGGGCCTTCTCCGCCTGGGTCGCGGAGTGGGTGGAAAGGCCGATGATCTTGTTCGGGCCGAGCAGGCGGCGAACCGCCTCTACCGGCAGATCCTCCTGCCCTACATGGACCCCGTCAGCGTCAACGAGCAGGGCGATATCAACAAAATCATTTACAATGAAGGTCGCTCCGTATCGCCTTGTCAGCTCGCGGATAGCCAGGCACTCTTCAAGGATATCACGGTAATCTTTCTGATGCCGTTTTTCCCGATACTGCAGCACCTTGACGCCACCTCGCAGCATCGCTTCGGCTACTTCGATATTGGACCTGCCACGGGAAAATCGTTCTGCGGTTATGCCGTAGATACCGGCAGGAAGAATGGTTTGCTTTTTAATCATCTGGCGCTCCTGAGGCGAGTAAAATGGCGGTCATCCGAGCGGCTACAGCGATCACTTTATGTGCACAGAGCTCGGCATGACTGCAGTCTGTGATAAAATCTCCAACAATATGAGTATTGCCGATCTGTTTACAGGTAATGGGTGTCAGGTCAGCCCCGGCTATACCGCTGGCCGAAACCACCAGCTGCTTGGACAGCCCGAAACTCTCCAGCAGCATTTTTTTATCAGCCTGCCGGTCAAGCCCTTCAACAATGGTGTCGCAGCCAGTAAAAAGACGGTCAATATTTTCCGGCGTGATGCGCTCGATTAAGCTTTCCACCCGTACTTCAGGATTGATTCGTTCCAGGTTTCGCTGCAGCATCTCCACCTTGAAATGACCAACCTGATCGAGAAAATAGAACTGTCTGTTCAGATTGGAGGGTTCAACACGATCATCATCAATGACCCGTAACCTGGTGATTCCACTGCGTACCAGATTGGCGGCGACATTGGAGCCTATTCCACCGGCTCCGGCAATGCCTATTTTCATCTGATATCGTCCCAGTCTTTGTATACCGGCTGATAGCCGTGAGCCGCAATTGCGTTGGCCACCTGCCGGACGCTACGCTCATCGGTTATTGCAAACTGCGGGGTGTCTTGCGACTCATGCTGGCTGTAGCCACCAACACTGGTGCTGACTCCCGCAGAAAAACGGGTGGCCCCCAGCTGCATCAGGTTATCACGCATATGCTGATTTTCCCGCGTAGAGATAGTGATTCCGGCACGTGGCAAAAACAACCGCAATGCCAGCAAAAACTGGACAAAAGTCTTGTCATCCACCGGGTATTGGGGCGTGAAGGCACACTCGGCCGGATTGAAACGTGGCAGGGAGACCGATATCTCTGTGTCCAGGTAGGTTTTGTCCAGGTACGCGGCGTGGAGACCAGTAAAAAATATCTCGCTTCGTTTTTCCCCCAAGCCGAGGAGGGCGCCGATATTGACCGATCGAAAGCCGGCTCGTGCTCCCCGCTCCGGACCAGCCAGGCGAAAACAGTAGTCTTTCTTTTTACCAGCAAGATGGACCTTATCATAGGTATCCCGGTCATATGTTTCCTGAAAAAGGGTCAGGCCATCGACTCCGGCTCGCTGTAAATGGCGGTATTCATCCTCCTCCATGGGAAATATTTCGATCGAGACCGAGGCAAAGTACCGTTTAAGTCGGGTTACGGCCTCGGTAAGGTATTCCATCGGGGTCGCCTGGCGTGATTCGCCAGTCAATAACAGCAGATGCTGCATCCCGGTTGCCGCTATCACCCGTGCTTCCTGCTCAATTTCGTCAAAGGTCAACTTGCGGCGGCTAATGGTATTGGTGGTATTAAAACCGCAATAGGTGCACTGGTTGGAACAATAATTGGAGATGTAGAGTGGGGTGAAGAGTTGAATGGTTCTTCCGAAGTACTGTACGGTTAAACGCTGGGCCTTCTGAGCCATCAGTTCGAGGTGATCTGCACCACGAGGGCTGAGCAACGCCAGGTAATCGATGGGTTTGAGTGAGTCCCTGGCAACGATCTGCTCGATATCTCGATCTGTCACCTGATCAAAAAAACCGGTAAAAGAAAAATCCCTATAGTGGTCCAGCACGTCCAAAAAGGTCACATTGAGCTCCAGGGTAAACGAGAAGGGGCAAAGGTTGGGGCCGGGAATTTATGCAAGAAATCCGGTCAATGGGGATGATGCACGAGCCTCGGTACTCCTCCCTGCAGCCTCTGCCTTAAATGCTGTCCGGCCTGCACGGACAGCCAGGTCAAAGGCACGGCCCATGGCCTCCGGATCGCTGGCCGTGGCAATGGCGGTATTGACCAGGACGGCATCAGCGCCCATCTCCATGGCGGCAGCTGCATGGGAGGGAAGACCGATACCGGCATCCACCACTACCGGCACCTGACAGTTTTCGATCAACATGGCAATCAGAGGTTTGGTTTCCAATCCTCGATTGGTGCCGATAGGCGCTCCCAGGGGCATGACCGCTGCTGCTCCAGCATCCTCAAGCCGTTTGGCCAGGGGGAGATCGGGCAGAACATAAGGCAGTACCACAAATCCCTCCTTGGCAAGAATCTCTGTGGCTCGAAGGGTTTCGTAATTATCTGGCATTAGGTACCTGGCATCGGTGATCACTTCAATTTTAATGAAATCACCACAGCCGGCCGCTCTAGCAATACGTGCTAACCGGATGGCCTGTTCAGCCGTGCGGGCACCGGAGGTGTTGGGCAGGAGGGTGACTGTGTCAGGTATACTGTCGAGGATATTTTCGGTTTGTGAGCCGATATCAATCCGCCGCAGGGCCACGGTGATCATCTGTGAACCACTGGCCGCAAGCATGGCCGGGATCTGGCTGTGAGCGGCAAATTTTCCGGTACCGGTAAAAAGCCGATTGGTAAAGGTTACCCCACCGAGCTCTACTCCCTGATCATCCATGACTCACCCTCCACCGACAAAGTTTAGCAATTCGAGTACATCGCCTTCATTGAGCAGAGCAGCAGGCCACTGCTCCTGTCGAATAATCTGCCTGTTGTGTTCAATCACCAGGGAGCTGCTCTCTAATTGCAGTTCCCTGACCAGCTCTTCAATGGTAACGGCCCCTGTAGTTGTCTGTTCGCCGTTGATCTGCAGTTGCATCACTGTTCCTCAAAATAAAAAAGCCACTCACCTATGGAGAAGGCAAGTGGCTTGAAAGGCTCAGAAAATCTGTAAATTTTGCAGAGTATGTATCAGCCGCTTCCCTTCGCCGGTATTACCCGGATCAGGTTCTAAGGGTTGGAGAAATTCCTCTCAGCAGAGCGTGCACCCCTAGCGATGACTCCCTGTATAAAAGAGGGGTTAATAATTGTCAACAAGAAATTTTCTCAGCACAGGCGGCCAAAATTATCTATTATATAAACAAATAAAAGCATTTTTTTACAATAGCTTAGCAATAACTATTTACAAAATGGTTTAAGTTAATGTCCAGTGGAAAAGAGATTCTTTTTCTCTCGACCTCTTTGCGTGAAGGCACACTGACGTTTGGAGCGGATAAATCGTTGCTGAGAAAAACAACGCATCCCCATTGCCTTTTGCACGCCTTTTTTAAGCGGAGGGGACAGAACGATATTTGCTGATTTGACATTGTCAGCGCAGAGGGTTCGGGGTAGAAACTAAGAAACGCTCTCTACCCATGGCTTGCTGCACCTCTACCAGCACTGCTCTAGGAATCCCACCTTTGGCTGACGGGATGATGCGACAGTGGAGCTTCCGGTCATGGGCACTGAGGGGAAAATCGTGGCCAGCAGTGCGGAAACGCCGGGGTGGAGGTGTCAGCCAAAGGCTTAATTGGCGGGTTCAGTGGCGAGAAGCAACCAACGCCGGAAAACCCAAGCGATGTTGAGCAGACGTTTTACCCCTTGGCTACGCAGTGCATGCACCTTGTTACCCTCTGTGCCATGGTATCTTTTTTACCCGTTTTTCCGGGAAACGGCCGCCCCTGGTGGACGAGCATGATGGCATTTCAACCGCGACAAGGAGGACAATATGGATCTCAAGCTCGAACATAAAACCGTCCTGGTAACAGGAAGCAGTGCAGGCATCGGTTTTGCCATAGCAAAAGCATGTTCCCAGGAAGGTGCGCGGACGATCATCAATGGACGCTCCGAGGAGACGGTGCAGCGCGCAATCTCCGAACTGGAATTATCGGCTACGGGCGAGGTTCTTGGATTTAGTGGTGACTTGTCTTTAGCCGACACTGCGGACCGACTGGTGGCAACCCATCCCCATGTGGATGTACTCATCAACAACCTTGGGATTTTCGAACCGGTCCAGTTTGAAGAAATATCAGATGAAGACTGGCGAAGATTTTTTGAAGTAAATGTGCTCAGTGGCGTGCGCCTGTCAAAACTCTATCTCCCCTCGATGAAACAAGGCAACTGGGGGCGAATTATTTTCATTTCAAGCGAAAGCGGCATTCAAATTCCGGCGGAGATGATTCACTACGGTATGACCAAAGCCGCACAAATTGCAGTTGCCAGAGGATTGGCCGAACACGTTGCCGGAACAGGCATTACAGTGAATTCGGTACTGCCCGGCCCCACGCATTCGAGAGGTGTCGGCGACTTTGTCAGTGAACTTGCAGCCCAGGAAGGGAAGACCTTCGAGGAATTTGAGAAAGAATTTTTTGACAAAGTGCGACCTACTTCGCTCATCAAGCGATTCGCATCTCCCGAAGAGGTTGCCTCCCTTGTCTGTTATCTTGCAAGTCCGCTTGCATCGGCAACGACCGGCGCCGCCCTTCGTGTGGATGGCGGTGTGGTAAAAAGCGCCTATTAAATGAACAGATAGCCGAAAAAAATACCACTCCCAGGAGGGTTCATGCCGGGGAGCGCTTCTTGACTGGTCTTCGGCAGCAGAAGGCGTATCGTCCACAGAGGCTGGATGCCTTCGTCCCCCAGAGATCGATCCACTTGAGCCCCTGGAAGAGCTCTGCTCGTCAATCCTCCGCTGAGGAAGCATGCCTCACGACCCCATCTTGCAGAGGCGCTTTGGTGAATCCTTGATACGCCGTTTACCGGTGCGTTATTGAATCACCTTAGCCGTTCCTGTCGTGCACCGGTTTTTGTTGCTGCGTGGCATGGTGACCTGATGCCCTGGTGGACGACAGGTGAGACCATCGAATATCGAGGCTGCGGCGCCAATTCCTTTTTTCAGTCTGCAGCGTGATGAAGCCCTGCATGTAAGATCAAAACTAACTATAGCCCGGTTCATCAAAGTACAAATGGTGTCAGTTCTCTCTATTTTGACAATTTTGCTCGCCCTTGCAACGCTTTTGCCGATGACGCGATGTACCCACTGGATGGTTCGTATCCTTGATTTCCCTCGGCTCCAGATAGGCGTTTTTGCGGCGATGTTGGTGTTTGCACACCTGGTTTTCCTTGAGAGGACCGCAGCCCTTACCTGGGTGATGCTGGTAACAACCACACTCTGCATGGGGTGGCAGCTGTGGTGGATAGCGCCCTATACCATGCTGTGGCCAAAGGAGGTCCGAAGAGCCAGGGGGGGCGATCACCATCATGAGCTCAGCATTCTGACATCCAATGTACTGACACCGAACCATGATGCCGCTTCCCTGATTCGCCTTGTTCGAACCCACCGTCCGGATATTGTGGTTACCCTGGAATCCGACCAATGGTGGGAAGACCAACTCAAGGCAATAGCAACGGAAATGCCTCACAGCATCAAATGCCCGCTTGATAATCTTTACGGCATGCATGTTTTTTCCCGCTTGGCGTTGATCGAGCCGGAAATCAGTTTTCTGGTCGAGGATGACGTTCCGTCCATCCACTCGTTGGTGCAGATGAGGTCAGGAGATATGGTTCGGGTGCATTTTATCCATCCCGCCCCTCCAAGCCCGACAGAAAATCCGGAATCGGGCGAGCGAGACGCCGAATTGATTATCGTTGCTCGCAGTGTTGCCGCGAGCAGCTATCCGGTTATCGTGGCCGGCGACCTCAACGATGTTGCCTGGTCTGCAACAACTCGCCTTTTCCGTAAAATCAGTGGCCTGCTCGACCCACGTATCGGCAGGGGATTGTTTAATACGTTTCACGCTGATTACCCGTTTCTTCGGTGGCCCCTGGACCACCTCTTTCACAGCGACCATTTCACCCTGCGCCACATACAACGGCTTCCTACAATCGGTTCGGATCATTTTCCCCTCCTGACCAGCCTGAGACTCGCTCCCCATCGATGCGCCGAACAGGATGGACTCAGCGCCGAGGAGGCGGATAGGGAATGGGCCAAGTCAATAACCAGAGCCCAGCGCGTGCAGGGGCATGATGTGCCGTCACCTGGGGAATAGAATCACCTCCGGGTTGAGGTGAAGTGTGCGACACTGGCGTTGAGGGGAGCAATAAAGATAATTCCACCCTTTGCACTGAGGACGGGCAGCAATGCGGTGCTGCTCCATGATCTCCGCACTGTGCTCTACAGGGGCCGGAAATGTTTCAGGGTATGCTTCAGGTGGTCAGGGTGCGATACACTTCAGGCATGCGTAGTGGCAGTTTTTTCAGATCATCGACGATAATGTAATTGGCCGGCCCATACATGTAGCGCATGTACGGCTGTACCTGATCGTCAATGGTTATGCAGAACGGCTGCACGCCGGCAAACTTGGCCTCAATCAGGGCGTGCCTGGTGTCTTCTATCGCATATTCCTCCCTGTACTCATCGTAATCTTTTGGTTGACCATCGGAGAGGATCACCAGCAGCCGCAGGCGGGCATCAACCTGTTGGAAGAGGGCGGTCATATGCCTGATAGCCGGTCCCATTCGCGTGTAATCCTGTGGAGATATGCCGGCAATTCGTTCCTTTACCTCGTTACCATAGGGTTCATCCAGTGTCTTGATCGGAAAAATTTCACAGCCCAACCGGCATCTTCCGGAAAAGCCATAGATGCCGTATCGGTCTTTGAGCATTGCCAGTGACTCGCAGATCAGGAGCAGGGCTTCTTTGATGGCTCTCCCTACCCATCCCTCGGTGGAACTCGACATGTCGACCAGAAACAAAACCGCAATATCTCGTTGATTCGGTACCAGGCGAACAAAGAGATTGTCTGAGGGCGTGTACCCGGCCCTGGTATCGGCAATAGACTCCATCACTGCATCAATGTCGATATCATCCCCTTCTTTTTGTCGATACACATATCGGGTGGTGGTTTGCAACATTTCAAACTGCCGTTTGAGGATGGCGACCTGATGCCGGTAGTGAGTCAGGGTTTCCTGGGCAAAAGAGGAGGCACCCCTGGGAATCGATTTTTCAGTGACAACGCACCATTCCCTGCGAAACCCGCGGCGGCGACAATCCCATTCATCATAAGTGAATTGGACCCTTGCCGGCCGAGGCAGAGCGCCCTCACTGAGTGTGCCTGCCAAGCTTCTTGCCTGCTCAGCTGCCTCTACAGCGCAGTTCAGGTAGTGGACCGGTATTTGGCCAAGATCTTCAGCAATGTCATCGGCAAGTTCTGCCAATTCTTCATTAAGGGGAATCTGTTGATCGCCGACCATGATAGTTGTTTGCTTTCCCATCGATTGTTGATCTGTATCCTCGCCGGAAATGGCAGAATCCTGGTCGTCGCTGGACAGCAAGTTGCAAGCGTCCTGTTCTCCGAGGCTTTCTCCTGTCAGATCAAATGATGGAGAGTCTGCCAGATAGGAAGAAAATGTTTCAATGAATTGCTGTTGCCTTCGTGCCCGCCGTTGTTTTGTAGCCGTCATGACCTCGTGGAGGCGCAACTCGCCTTGAAAAACAAGCGGCTCCGCTTCATAGGATGTAAATAGATCATCTGTAAGGCGCGCAGCAACATCGCTGGCAGCACGCTGACTGGTGCTGCGTAGTGCCTGTTGCTGTTCACATTGCTCAACCCAGTAGGCAACGCTTTGCAGCAGAGGTGATTGATGATCGTGAAATACCTTGCCCCCCAGCAGACACCATTGCAGGTAATGGATCAGGTCTGTCTGGTTCTCCGCTAGGGACAGGTGGCAGCACAGCTGGGGGGTAATCCTGTCAAAACCATTCATGAGCCCTGGAAGTTCCCTGCGCAGGTAAGACAGCGTTCGAACCATTTCAAAAAAATGATACAACTGCATCAACAGGAGCGGGTCAGCCCCAGTGGTAAAAAAATCCTGGAGCGGATGGATCGCGGTGTCAGCAGTTCTTCCAAACCCACGAATACTGACGGTGCCTAACCTGAGTGAGGCCCATTGATACGTGACCATTGATTTGTAAAGAAAAATAATATCTTCCCTTGTGTCCAGTGCATCCAATTCCCAGGGGACGAAAATGGATTGTGTGTCTGTATAGGTCGTTCCTGCGGCAATAATCGGAATTTCTTTTCCAGCCAGCCCATTAAGGTACAACTGCAGTCGGCCCTGTACATCATCAAAAAGTACCCCTTTTTTGCCGCGCAGCCGAGGCTGGAAAGAGTGCGCCTGCTCAATGCGGCGCAGCACAGCCGACAAACCTTGTGAGTTGTACTGCTCAAGCAGTTCTTTTACCCACCGATCAAGATTTTCCCGGGTAATATAGGGTACAACCTGCCGCACGTGGGCAAGATAGGAAAAACAGAGTGTATAGGAGACAGACCAGAGGGCGGGAACCTGTTGGAGGATTTTGATGGTGGTGTCGTTATTTTCACCGACAAGCGGCTGCAGGCTGCGTTCAACATCTTCTTCAGCCGGCATGCTTGGGGCAACCAGCTCATAGAATTGTTCATAGAGTTCAGTGATATCCATGGAAAAAGAGAGCGAATGAGGTGATTGGGTTGTCTATCATGCTGCCTGTGGCATGTGCTTCAGCTATCGGGAACGTGTTGGCGGCATTGCAAGATGGCTGCACCGGTACTTATGGGACACGCATAGCGAGACCATTTTTCCTCTGCCCCTCTTTCCTGGAGGGAGGGTGAAGCTGTATACTGCGTGTATCCATACGCCTTTACCTCAATCCCTGCAACCAAGCGCCATGCAGGGGTATAACACTTGTAACCTGAGCGGGCGACCCGAATTTTTTCGTAGCCACCATTGTTATCATCATCGATCAAGGATAAACTAAAGCATAAGAAGATCTTCAGAGGCGACTGTCCGGGAAACAGCTGCCAAGTCTCTCCAGCGGTCACCACGATGCTTTCACCCCAACACACACCCATGAGCAGGCTATCATGACACCGAAAAGAATGTTGATTATTGATGACGAATCCATTGTAAGGGAAGTCCTTCAAGACTTCCTGGTGCTCCTGGGGTATGCAGTTGATCAGGTAGATAACGGTGTCGATGGTCTGCAGAAAATAAAAGAAAACAATTACTTGGCAGTATTTACAGATTTACGCATGCCAGGGATGAATGGGGTCGAGGTTACTCGCACCCTTCAGCTCACTCATCCGGCTCTGCCTGTCATCATTATCACTGGCCAGGGATATGATGAAACACTGGAAGAGGCCGTTAATACCGGAGCCAGGGGCGTTTTGAAGAAACCATTTTCCTTTGACCGGATTCAAGATGTAATCAAAGATATCGATTGCCCATGAGCCGGTTTGTGCAGCAGGTGCTTGTTCCCCCAATCAGCATTTTTCCCCCACCTGCCCATCCTTACCCGTTCATTGCCCGGGCCCGACATCGTATTCCACCAGCAAGGGTATCGTGGAGTATGCAGCGTATGCCACCGCCTTATATCTTCTTGAGCTTTTCCGCATACCCTGAAGTCACCGCATTGGGGCACACTATACGAATTTCATCATACACCGCCTGCAGGTCGCTGCTGTACCTTTTTGAAAAATGAAACGGCAGGAGGCGTTTTACTCCGGCTGCGTTCGCAATTTCTCCGCAGGCCCTGGCGGTCAAGTGAAAAGTCTGAACAGCCTGGGATGCGTGATGTTGGCAAAAAGCGGCTTCGCAGAAAAAGGTATGTGCTCCGCCGGTAAATTCGATTAATTTTTTACGGTTGGTAGGGGAATCTGCCAGGTCGGTGGCATAGACTAATTTTTCTTCACCGGAAGCGCGGATGAGCGCATCGGCTAATTTACCCACTGCCATGCTGCCGCCATCGGGCAGTTCGAGGAGGACTTCCCGGTTGCCCTGTTGTGCATGATATTTCAGTTGCTGTAGCCACGCACCAGAGGATAATCCCATAGCTGCTAAACGATCCCGGCGGATAGTGAGCCGTGGGGAAAGCTCGAATGCATAAGCAAGTACAGGCGTGCCGTGATCCAACGTGACAGCGCGAACGCAAAAGGTGGGTTCCTGCCAGATAACCTTCTGCTCCACCGACTGTTTGCGGTAATGGCTGGTGGTGGTCGCAATGCCAGCCTGCACCCGGTACCAGTGCAGGCTGGCACCATGCAGTTCGCCTATGTCAAAACAGGGCCCCAATGTACCTACACGGTCCCAGAGGATGCCGTTCATCTGCGCTGCAATCAAGGCCGCAACCCCTGGAGGGCCAAAAATTCGGCAGGGAGGAAAATCTCCTATGCGTGAACGCAAGAACCAAAAAAAACCGCTTATATGATCTATATGGCCGTGACTGATAAAGACATCCGTCACCTGGTGAGCGATCTTGGCGGGAAGTCGGCTGCCTTCTCCAAGATCAAACAGCATACTCCTTTTTTGGCTGCGCAGGCGAAGATGAAGCAAGGGGTCACCCAGTACACCATTCACCAGCATGGCGACAGCTGGTCCGATATGGACAACAGGCCTTGGTCCGGTAGAGCTGAAGACCTGAACATCCGGCTTGATGTCTGGTGGGGGAGCATCGTTAACGGAACGGGCCGTAAAAGGCTGGGATGTAGCCAAATGGCCTTTCTCGTCTCGACGGGCATCACGTACCAGCAATTGCCGGGTATCAGGCGGGACGTTTTCTGGAACCCTGACCAGCAGCGTATCGTGATTGATCTGAACCACTTCTCCCATTAACAGTACACCGCTGTCGTCAAGAAATGCTATCTGTCTCCCGGGCCACTGCTCCGGAGCGGTAACAGGAGGGGGCATGCCGACAAGTTGCAGAGCAGCATGGGAAATGACCTCGGATATACTGTCGGATAGATAGTCGTCCCATAAACGCTGCCGCTGACATGCCCTGCTTTTTTTACCGGGTAAAGAGGATTCCGCGGCGGCATCCATGCAATAGGCTGGAACGGAAAGAGCACGCAGTTCATTGACCAGCGGGATTGCTTTTTCGGGTCGGACAAGGACCAGCACCATGTCAACCGCAGCGGCGTGAGCAAGACTTGTCAAGAGTTCTGCCCCGGCAACTCCTCTGACCACTCCGGGAGCATCCACCAGCAGCACACCTTCGGTATGGAGGGCAACAAGTTTTCGTACCGCCAGGACCAACGGAAGGCGGAATCGGCCCGCATTGAGGCTGCACAGTGCCTCATACGGTCCGGTTTGCCAACCTGCTGCTGTCCACCTCGCCAAACCAACGGTTCCGGGTATTCCGAAGGACGGCGATCCCGGATCTGCACTCAGGCAGAAGCAGGGCTGTCCAGCCCGGCTGAATATTTTTGCCAGTTCCAGCGCTAACGTCGATTTACCAGTACCGCTCTCACCATACAGCAGCAGGCGGCAATCCTCAGTATCAGGTAGGAGAGCAGCCGCTGTTTGGACCGAATAAGCCATTCGCTGTCGGAGAGCGCCTGGAAGCATAGGGTGTTGCTCCGCTAATTTTTTCCTTTTTAGGCAATTTTCCTTCCTCTGGGTTCGTCCTCACCTAAAAAGAGGATAAGAACGGTGAAAGGGAAATCAATGGACTTGGCAAACCGATCCATGGAGCTGCAGGGAAATACAGGGGGCAGCGGATTTCGTTAATTTTGGTGGATTTGCACCACTTGTAGTGGTGCAAAAGTACCACTCGCCAGATGTCCTTTTGAGCCAGCTGTTCATTCTCCGAAGTAACTATATGTTATTATGAAATAAAAACATACTCACAAAGCAGGAATAAAAGATGCAAAGTAAATCGTAAACTGTTCTCCCCATCGTGACCAGAGCAAGGAAAAAGGGTGTTGGTATGTGTTCCAGCTTTTGCTCAAACACATGGGTAGTGTTCAACCACCTTTGACAAGCGGGAGGAGAGTACAATGTTTATGCGAGCCCTATTCATCGTGTGCAGTACCCTCCTGCTTGCCAATCCTGCTCCTGGGTGGGCGAGGCGGATGCTGTATGCAGATGATTTTGAAACGCGTCCTTTGAACAACTGGGAGTTGGAGCCGGGGTGGGGACTGGTGCGAGATGCAGATAATGTCGTCCTCCGTGGAGAAGGGCACTCCTGGGCAAGATTGCAGAGCGGCCGGGAGTGGAGCGATTACATCATACGGGCACGGCTTAAATTGTTCAACGGTGGAATCCATTGTAATTTTAGGGTGAGTGAAGAGGGGAGATATTTTGTAGGATTCGCTGAGCATGGGGTATACCTGAACAAGGAAACCCCCTGGGGGAAATTTCAGGAGCTAGGTGCTCATGCCACGCCTCTTCAACATGATGCATGGTATGATATAGAAATTCGAGGTGTCAGGGGAATTATTCAAGTGTATGTGGATGACGTGCCTGTCTTGGAAGTCGAAGATGAAAATCCTCTATTTGCCGGCAGTATTGCTTTTGAAACCATTGAAGACTCCTTTGCATTTATCGATAATGTGGAGGTGTACACCTCTCAACAGGTAGCTGAGATCAGTAGCAGCGGTGCCGGTTCTGCAGATATGGCCGCCAGTATCCTTACACCTCTGTACATGTATTACCTGAAAAGATACTTTTCAGACCATACCGGAGGTACGGAGATTGATCAGTACATCCGCTCGATACTGGATGCATCGCCTTCGGCTCGAAAAATGTCTGAGCGAGCATTGGCAAACTACCAGGCAATCCCTCTGGTAACCAGGACGAGGATGCTTGATGCTGAAGTGGTGGCAATGACCAATGAGAGCTCCAGAGAGATTTCTCTGGAGTATATCAGGGACCGCTTACGAGCGGACACTCCGATACTTGGCAAAAAATTTGGTGACCCACCCGTTGCACCGAGCAATCTGGTCGCACAGAACACCTCGCGGTGGGACCAGGAGTTCCCGCATCACGAAATAACCCTGCAATGGCAAACGCACTCCACCAATGCAGACGGATTTCGTCTGTATAGAGTGTTCAAACCTTCCGGTAATCCCTTGCCTCAGAAAACCCTGCTGGTTACGAGTGTTGGGCCGACGGTTACCACCTATCGCGACCTGTTGACTAAACCAGCCAATCCTCTGGATATGTATTGTTACTACCTCAAGGCCTTCAAGGTCAGTCCTCTAGCTTTAATCGGACAGCAGCCGCAGGTGAATGAGTCAGGACCTTCCAATGCGGTCTGCGAGTCCTACGCGACAACACCTCCTCCCAAGCCGGCAGATACGGACGGCGACGGTATACCGGATTTTCTTGATGCTTGCCCGAGCCAGAAAGGTACACTGACCCATGGCTGTCCTGATAAGGATGAAGACGGTATACCGAATAAAGATGACTTCTGCCCGTCGCTTCCCGGAGTAGCCTCAGGTAAGTATATCCCCAAAAACCGACATGGCTGTCCGCAACGCTATACACTGCGATGGTTGGGTATGCAGGTCTTGAATAATTCAGCGGCCTATGCATATTCGGGAATCAAAGTACTGCCGGATAAACAGCTCTATGATAACGAGAAATATAACGACAACAAATATGGCGGCGGGGAGGAGCCCTACCTGGTGTTTACCTGGAACAACGGGATCACCTCCAAGGGAACCCTTGAGCATGGCGCATCACGCTGGTGCTGCGGAGAAGGGGTGGGCGTGGAGAGTGTCAAGCCCGGCGACTTTGACGAGCCTGACAACAAGCCCTTTGGGGAAGAACCCTCGAATCCTCCGCTGAAAAAGTTACTAGCTACCGGTCTGGCGATCTGGCCGCCAGCCGGGCTGTATCGTGAGATAGATACAGAGCTGGGGCTGGGGCTCAATACCACCCTCATGGAGCGCGACTTTGATGCAACCATTACGGTACAGGATGAGATAGATGCCCTTGAAGCAGCGTTTAAGATCGGCGGCAAAGTGACGGGTACGGTTGCGGGCTGTGTCGGCAGCGGTGGACTGGGGTGCCTGGTGGCTATTGGGTCCACCATCAAGAGTGTGATAGAGGATATCCTTGGGTTGTCACAACCCAAAACAACGATAACCGTCAATGATCCGGATGATCCGCAAGGTACTGACTTCTGGGCAATTACCGCTAGTGAAGCCGCAGCAAAGACCGCCTCGAACGGCGCCTATCCGTTCTACTTTCAGGAACTTCCAACTGACGCACGTTGGTTCTGCACGTGGATTCCCTGTAACGTTGGCAACAAACTGCCAAGGTACATGCGGATCAAGCCCTATTTCTGCCTCTGCCGGGAAGGAATGTCAGCAGCGGAAATTGAACAACATTGCGCTGCATCCAAAGCTACGGTTGTCCTGCCCTGGCCGATGAAGGCTCCGTAGGCAAAACCTGGGTGGATTGTCATGGGCAGAGGGATGGGAAGGCGTGTACATCAGCTTTCTATCCGCAGGAGCCTGGAAGTGCACAACCTCTATTTGAAAAAGGACGACGAGGAATGCAGCGGCAAACGTACACTTTAGCAGCAGTTCAACGGGCTCCCTCAGGACAGGGACGTAAAGGCATACACGGCCGCGGAGGGCCAATCCTCCAGCGTAAACCATCCGGACCAGCTCCCCAGGTTGCACCGAAAATCGTGCAGGAGGTGCTGAGCAGCCCCGGTCGCCCACTCCCTTCCAAGGTGCGCACTGAGATGGAGGCGAGGTTTGGTCATACTTTCGCAGATGTTCGCATTCACGACGGGGAACTTGCGGCAACATCCGCACAGGCCGTCAATGCCCAGGCATATACAGTGGGGCGTCAAGTCGTCTTTGCCCAGGGGCACTTTCATCCTTCAACCGAGGCAGCCAAACGGCTGCTCCTCCATGAGTTGAGCCATGTGGCGGATTATCCACCCGCACTGCCTGCCCCATCCGGAGACCTCAGGATCAGCAGGCCGAGCGAAGCAGCAGAAAGGAAGGCCGTGGCCGCGTCTGAGGGGAGAGAACTGCCGGCGCCTCTGCCAAGCAACAGACCCAGGCTCCACCGGCAGGCGAGTGGGCTGGTGCCGCTTACAGGCGTCAGGGTGAATCATGACCGGGTCACCGTCCCACCGGTTGGCGGGTTAACCTTCAGGGCGCGCAAAAGACCTGCAAATGCTTCAGGGGTGACCTTTACCCTTGTTGGCGATAACGCGACCATCAACTCCGCAACCACCATCGATAGTCGGACTGGGGTGATCACGGTAGCAGCCGCTCAAACCGGTGGCAGTGCACATGTGGCAGCCAGTCAGAATGCCCATGGTCCAGGTGGAGGGACACTGGTCAGTACTTCACCGGCAACGGCCCCGTTTAATTTCACTGCCATCCCTACCGGCATCACCAGTACAAGTGCCTCACCCACCACTGCCACCGGGGTATATGGCGGCGATTTTATCCACACCTTTACCTCGCCTGGCGGCGGCCAGTCGGCATTGGAACGCACCCATGTCAACGAGCGATTTGCTGCTGCACGCGGCACGACCCTCAGGCTGAGAGGGGCTTTGATCAATTTGAATTTAACCGTGAATAACCCGAATTCGGCAACCGCCGGGTGGAACCTGGATGCGAGCGGAACGATGGCTGGACCAGATCATGTGACCTGGTCCAACACGGCCGATGCCCGTCCCTTTGTGAGCAATGCGTCCAATCCCAACCCAAGGAGACAACTGCCTCAGGCGTTGACGGCAACCCAGAATTTTCGGAATCTGACCTTTCCCGCTCAAACATACGCAGCGACAGCCGTTGCAACGACAACCCACCGTCGGGCAATTGAGGAGCGCACACACCGACTCAAGGCAGTGACAAGCGCCAACGCCAGCGGCATCAACCAGGAAATCGTAGAAGACTATGTGGGGCCAACGGTTTTTCGTCGATGTCGTGCCAATCCCCCTTCCGTCCGCAGGTCTCTGCCCACCCCTCCGGGAGGTTCACCACCGGCGGTCGATACCACGACCGTTTCCGTTGATGCTGAAGGACAGGCAGCAACGCCTGCATTCACCATTCGCCCACCGGACCTTGGCTGCACCATCACCGCTGCGGGAGTGCTTACCCCGGGACAGACAGCCGGAACAATTACTGTTCGTGCAGGCGATCGAGCCAATTATGATGAAACCTCTGTTATTATCAAACCCAGACCGGCAACGTTCATCCGACTCGACAACGCCAGTACTCCAGACCAGATTATTGGTGACTATAACCTGGCAGAACGGGGCATGGATAGCAATGCCCTGCGCCGCTTGAACCCTGAACTCCATTCCCAATCAACGTTTGCCGCCGGAACGGTGATCTGGCTGAAGGCGCGGGAAGTCCCAGCAGCAGCCACCGGCTTTGAGTCCATTGCCGAGCGCTATTTTGGCAGTCGCTATCGTTGGCCTGCCCTCTGGAGCTATAATCCGCATATCACTGACCCTTCATCTATTGTGCCGGCAACGCGAATACACCTGCAGTCGGCCGCAGATCGAAGCAGGTTCGGGGAGGTAGCGCTTGTTCAATAGGACCCAGGGTGTCCTGCTCTGTGGGGTCCACGCGCCTATTTTACATCTCAAGAGTGGGTTGAGGGCAACAGCTGGGAGATCGTTGGGTGTTTTATGGTTACGACCGTGGGGAATCAGCAGGGGAAGCCAAGACGAGCAGGGGTCAGTTACGGTAGAACTTATGGGATCCGTATTGGGCAACAAAAGTCATATCTCCAGCCCAGTGAGGATTGACGGCCGTATGGTGATAGAAGGTCGCCCCCTTGGTAAAATCAGGGGTAGTCAGTGCCTTGAGCGCTATGCGTGCACTTTGTTGCAGGGCCTGGTACTCGGTGGGAAAATACGAACGTTTCTGAAAGGTCCAACTGAACTGGTAGGGAGCGGTAACGATCTCACCCACGCTTTTACGTTCCTCAATGGCCCTGTTCAGGGTCACATGCGCCACCGCCATCTGCCCGATTTCCGGTTCACTGCGCGCCTCGTGGTATACATTGAGGGTGAGCCACAGTAACCCTTCAAGAAAACTCATGACCTTTTCTTTACCCCTCTTCCACAGCCCGCACGCTTTTGACCGCGGGTATTTCACTGCGAATAAATTTTTCTATTCCCTCTTTAAGGGTTTTTTCCGACATAGGGCAATTCCGGCATGCGCCGGTCAGCCGGACCGTGACCACATTGTCCTGGTCAACCCCTATAAACTCGACATCCCCGCCATCCTGCTGCAGCGCCGGCCGAATTTGTTCCAGAGTTTTGACGATACTCCCCTGCCACTGATGCATATGTACGCTCCTTTTACCGCTTGCCTCTAGGGGCATGAACCTCTACCTATAAGAAGGATAATAGTGGAAAATCAGGGGCGCTTTCGGTAAACTTTACGCATTGTCCCTGAAAAAATCATAGTATTGCCACATACCCGCCTAATTTACCACGACTCTACGATTCAGACAACTATGGACTCAAGGGAAGACCTTTGCAGCAAACGCCCCTCCAGGAAAAAATCAAGGGAGTAGTTGAACGGGTTACCTACCACAACGAAGCCACCGGCTGGTCGGTGGTTAAGGTCAGCTCTTTTCACCACTACGATGACTTAATCACCGTTACGGTCCACCAGACGCGCGTATTTGCGGGGGCGACAATGGAGTTTACCGGGGCGTGGACGCACCATCCCCGGTTTGGCCGCCAGTTCAAGGCCACCTTTGCCACTGAACTCAAACCGGCCACGACCGGTGCCGTGGAAAAATACCTTGGCTCCGGTCTCATCAAAGGCGTCGGCCCCAAAACCGCTAAAAAAATTGTTGGTCACTTCGGCAATGCCACCTTGGACGTCTTTGAAGAGAACATTGACCGTCTGGTTGATGTTCCAGGAATAGCAGCCAAAAAACTGGCCTCCATCAAGCAGGCCTGGTCGGACCATAAGGCGATACGGGACGTGATGATGTTTCTTCAGTCCTACGGAATCTCCACTCTGTTCGCTGTCCGCATCTACAAACAGTATGGGGACGACGCTATTGAAATAGTCCGATACAATCCCTACCGGCTCGCTAGCGATTTTTACGGGATCGGCTTTTTCACCGCCGACCGGGTGGCATTGGCGCTTGGTTTTGCAGCGGATTCCCAGGTCCGGATCGTAGCCGCCATACGGCACGTTCTCTCTGCCTCGCGCGAGTCAGGGGACTGCTTTCTTACCGCAAAACAAGTCATTTCGCGGGTAAACGAGTTGCTTGCCCTTGAACTGGATTCGATTGTTCCCGTTCACCTCGACACCATGAAGCAGGAAGGACTGCTTCGCGTGCGGCAGCTTGTTCTGGGGGAAGCCAGCGAACCTTCAACCTGCTACTATGCTAAATCGCTCTTTTATGACGAACAGTATACTGCTGAACGGGTCCGTGCCCAGGTCGGATCCATGGGAGAGGAGCAAGATTGGGTTATACAGTGGGTGGAACGTTATGCAGAATCCATTGGCTTTTCGTTCAGTGCCGAACAGAAAGCGGCAATCTGCGCCATTGTCAATCAGCGATGCTCGATTTTGACCGGTGGGCCAGGATGCGGAAAAACAACCGCAACCAGGGCTATTGTCGCCTTGCTGCATGCCATGGAAAAACGAGTACTGTTGACCGCTCCAACCGGACGAGCCGCCCAACGTATGGGAGAGGTGATTGGCCAGGAGGCGAAAACCATTCATCGTCTCTTGGAGTTTCAGGGTACAGGGTTCAAGCGTAATGAAGAAAATCCCCTTACGACCGATTTTCTCATTATTGACGAGACGTCCATGCTTGATATTACCCTGACAGCGTCACTGCTGCGGGCTGTTAAACCGGAAACAGCGATGCTGTTCATCGGTGATGCCGATCAGCTGCCATCGGTTGGAGCGGGCAACGTACTCAAGGACCTGATTGCCTCACAGGGCGTCCCTTGCTTTCACCTAACCACTATCTTCCGTCAGGCCACTGCCTCCTGCATCATCAGCGCCGCTCACCAGATCAACGCCGGCGAGGTCCCAAAACTTGACTCACCCTTTAAAAAACCTGAAGTATGGAGAACAAAAGACTGTTTTTTCATCGATTCAGACGAAGCAACACAACAACAGCTGCGATTTGCAGCACGGGTAAAACACCATTTTCAGGATATCGAACAGCGCGAGGAAGCTTTCGACAGTTCCCCCTATGCACCACCGAGGACGGGTGATGACAGTGCAAGTGTGCCGTTCAATCTACCTGGTGGCTTCAACCATGTTGACCTTGGTGCTCTGGCTACTGCTGAACCGGGTGCTGAAACACTGTTGACCCTTGCTGCCAAAACCCACCCCTGGTCCTCCCTTTACTATGGGCTCACCGCCCAAGACGTGGTCCGTCAGCTTTACCTGCAATGGATACCCAAATACCTGGGCAAGCATGCCGAGATCCAGGTGCTTTCGCCCATGATTCGCGGATCTTTAGGCACTGCAAACCTCAATCTTGTTCTCCAGAAAAACAGCAATCCTCCGGCAGCGGCTAAACCGGAAATCAGTATTGGTGAGCGGATTTTTCGAGTGGGCGACAGGGTCATCCATAGGCGTAATAATTATGAACTGAATGTGTTCAATGGGGATATTGGCCGAGTAGAACAGGTGGACAACACCAACCTCACCCTGCATGTGGCTTTTTACCCCGACTTTCGTCTGGTGGAATACAGTCGGGAACAGATCACCGAGCTCGACCTGGCCTATGCCATTACCATTCATAAATCACAGGGGTCCGAATTCGACGCAGTAATCATTCCGGTCGTAACCCAGCATTTCAAGATGCTGTTTCGCAACCTGTTGTATACCGGCATTACCCGAGGGAAAAAACTTGTTGTCCTCGTCGGAACGAGAAAGGCGTTGGCCATGGGGATCAACAACCGGGACACCTCGCTGCGTCAGACGGCCCTCGATCAGCTGCTGCAGGCAGTCTCTCCTGGAAACAGGAAGGGAAAAAGCTGACAAATTTGCTGCGATTACAGTCAGGCCGCATTATACATAGTATACATACGAAGATATTCTATTTATCCCTTTTTATTTTAACGGAAAACAAATGAGTGCAAAGATTATCCGCGGAGCTGAAATTGCCAAAGCCATTCGCCAGGAAATAGCTGAAGAGGTGGCGGCTCTCAAAACCGCCCGCAATATTGTCCCGGGGCTTGTCACAATACTCGTAGGGGAGGACCCGGCGTCAAAATCTTATGTAGCGGCAAAAAATAAGACAGCCGCCGCACTGGGTATCTACTCCAAACAGATCAATCTGCCCGCAGATACTCCGGAAGAGGAACTGCTGGAACTTGTTGCGAGCTATAATCGTGATCCGCAGATCCATGGTATCCTGGTGCAACTTCCGCTGCCCCGGCACATCAATGAGGCCAAGGTTCTTTTTGCCATTGATCCCGACAAGGATGTGGATGGCTTCCATCCTGTGAATGTGGGCAAAATGGTACTTGGTGAACAATGTTTTCTCCCCTGCACGCCTCACGGTATTCTTGAATTGCTCCGTCGTTCCGGATACGAGACTTCTGGGGCGGAAGTGGTCATTGTCGGTCGTTCCAATATCGTCGGTAAACCGGTGGCAAACCTTATGCTGCAGAAACGCGACAGCGGCAATGCCACTGTTACCCTGTGCCACACCCGCACCCGTGACCTTGCCTTTCACACCAGGAGAGCCGATATCCTCATTGTCGCCGCTGGAGTAGCAAAGATGATTTCCGCAGATGACGTTAAGCAAGGGGTGGTGGTTATTGATGTAGGGGTGAACAGGGTAGGGGAGACCCCTGAAGGAAAGGCTATTCTCGTCGGCGACGTCGATTTTGAAACCGTCAAGGAAAAGGCTGCCGCCATCACGCCAGTTCCCGGAGGCGTCGGCCCCATGACCATCACCATGCTGATGAAAAACACTCTGCAGGCTGCACAACAGGCAGCCAGCAGCTAATCAATCATTGATTCTCTACGTGCACGGCCATGACTGCTGAGAAAAGTAAAACAATCTGTCCCAGCTGCGGAGGAACCGGTGAAATCGGTTTTTTTCAAGGGGAAAGCCGTTTTCTGCTCACCCGCGAAGAATGCCCTGTCTGTTACGGCCTCGGCTATATTCTTCCCGAGGAAGAGGGGGGGAGTAATGTATTTGCCGAAAAAAGAGGAGATGACACCACCTGAAAGCCCTCACGGTTTGTCAGGCAAGGTATGCAAATTTTCTTTTGCGGCACTCTTGATTATTCGCAAAAACATTCCAAGGGAGGAATACCATGCAACCGCAACGCTTTATCCTTGCTCTGCTCGTACTGCTGACGCTTTTTGGCTGCAGCACCATTCAGGTCAACTATGACTATGATCAGGAAGCTGACTTTAGTGCGATCACAACCTATAGTTGGCGCATGGCCAATGTACAGAATGACGCTCTTGAGGCGAACCCGTTGCTGAAAAAACGGGTTGTTTCAGCGGTAGACGCCTATCTTGCCGGCCGGGGGTACACCCAAGCGGTGAATGCCATACCGGATATGTACGTGGTTGCCCACGCCGGAACACAGGAGAAAATGCGCGTGACCAACTGGGGCGGTCCCGGGGGCTACTACGGTTCTCCCTGGTACGACCCGTGGTGGGGAGTCGGCCCTGCGTATGGCGGACGTATAGATGTCAATTACTACACTGAGGGCACCCTGATCATCGATATTGTAGACGCCAAAAACAAGGAACTGATTTGGCGAGGCGCTGGAACCGGTATTGTCAAGAAATACAAGGACCAGGAAAAAATGCAACAGGCGATAAACAGCTATGTGGATGAGATCCTCACTCATTTTCCTCCGGAGGATGAATAGCAGGCAGGGAACTAACCCTCACAGACCCCGCACGTAACTACCGGCCACGTATCCCAGCGCGAGGCAACCCATGGAATTGAGCACACACAAGGCTGTTGAGAATATGGCAAAAGACACGACCAAAAAACAAGCATCGGCCAAAGAAGCACCTGCCACCTTTGATCTGAACAGCAGCAAATGGTTTCTCAATCGCGAGCTGACCTGGCTTGAGTTCAACCGCCGGGTACTGCATGAAGGCCAGGATGAACGTAACCCTCTTCTGGAAAGGGTCAATTTTCTTGCCATTATCAGCAACAATCTTGATGAATTTTTCATGAAGCGGATCGGCGGACTCAAACAGCAGGTCGGTGCCGATCTCAAGCGTCTGTCTGATGATGGAAGAACACCACAGCAGCAGATCGATGAATCCTATGCCGTGATCCGTGATCTCCTGCGTCAGCAGCAGGAATTGGAAACAACCCTGCTCAAGCTCCTGGCCAAGGAAAGTATTCATATTATCGAATATACGGATCTGGAGAAGGAGCAACAAAGTGCACTGGACACCTACTTTCAAGACAGTATCTATCCGCTCCTTACCCCACAGGGCATGGATCCGGCCCATCCGTTTCCCTTTATTTCCAACCTCTCGCTCAACCTGCTGGTGGCAACCCATCATGAGAACAGTGACCACACCTATCTCAATCGGATAAAAATTCCCAGCGAGGTCGGTATTCCCCGTTTTATTGAGGTGCAGGAGGGGACCGATGTTTACGTTCGTTTTGAGGACCTGGTTGCCAATAACCTGGAAGTCCTTTTTCCGGGAATGGTTATCGAAAGTTGTGAATTTTTTCGGGTCACCAGGAACGCGATTACCGAAAAAACCCTTGATCTGGCAACCGACCTGCTGGCCATGATCGAAACAGCGCTCCAAAATCGTAAATTCGCCTCCATTGTCCGGCTGGAAGTAAGCAGCAACATGACCAGGCAGCACCGCGGCATGCTGGCGGCAGAACTCGGCATCGACTCGCGCAAAGACGTGTTTGAAGTAGACGGCATCATGGACAAGCGGGATCTGTTTCAGATCGCTGGCATCCATAAACCTCACCTGCACTATCCGGTGCATCAACCTCTTGACCATTATAGGTTGGCCGGCGACTCTCCCAACATCTTTCACCTGATCAGGGAGGAGGGGCCGTTCCTCCTGCAGCACCCCTATGAGTCGTTCAGTTCGTCGGTGGAACGGTTTCTCAAAGAGGCGAGTCGCGACCCGAAAGTGCTGGCCATTAAAATGACCCTCTACCGTACCTCGGCCGACTCACAGATTATCAAATACCTGCTTGAGGCTGCCCAGAATGGGAAACAGGTGGCAGTGGTCGTTGAACTGATGGCACGATTTGATGAATCAGCCAATATCCGTTGGGCAACCTCCCTTGAAGAGGCGGGAATTCACGTTACCTACGGCGTTGTCGGCCTCAAAACCCACTGCAAGGTCATCTTTGTTGTCCGTCAGGATTATCTCGGCCTCCGCCGCTATGCCCACATAGGGACCGGTAATTACCATGCAGGTACGGCCCGCATGTACAGTGACTTCGGTCTGCTGACCTGCGATCAGGAACTCGGCAATGACTTGACCGAGCTGTTTAATTACCTGACCATGGGATACGCACCGCTTCGTAATTACAAGAAACTGCTCCCTTCACCCAAGGTGCTGAAAACCACACTCCTTGAGCTCATCCATAAGGAAATCGAGCTGCATAGCGATGATGCCCCAGGTTTGATCCAGTTGAAGACCAATGCCCTCACCGATTTCGATATCATCAAAGCGCTTTACCAGGCCTCCCAGGCCGGAGTAAAGGTAAACCTTATCGTCCGTGACAGTTGCCTCCTCAGACCAGGCATTCCCGGCCTTTCCGACAATATTTCCGTTATTTCCATTGTCGGCCGTTTTCTCGAACACGCCCGCATTTATTATTTTCAGCACCAGGGAGAGGAGCAGTATTTCATCGGTTCAGCAGACCTGATGAAGCGCAACCTGGAAAGACGGGTTGAGGTCATCACCCCTATCCGTGCACCGGTCCTCTGCCAACAATTACGTAGATTTATCGACCTGCAGCTCGCTGATCAGCGGGGTGCATGGGATATGCGCGCCGATGGCTCCTACCTCCAGCGAAAACCCGATTCGTCCGCCAAAGCGGTATCGGCTCAGGAACAATGCATACAAGAAACCGCCAAACGGCTGGCTGAAGCCAAGCGCCAATTTAAAAAACAAAAATATAGCAAAAAAATCGCCAAACGTAAAAAAAGCTAACCTCCCATTTTTTTCGCTACAGGCCGTGCATCGGGCATAGCCGTGAACTGAAAACAGGTGCTGCGGTCTGCGGCCCGTTCAACGGTAAGGGTGGATACACCGAACTCCTGATCGATGTATCCCTCCAACAGCAGGGGACCTTTGCGGTGAAGCAGATGACAGAACCGGTCGTATATCCGGGGAAAGAAGGTACACTCCACCTGACCGGTTTCATCTTCAAAACTGAGAAATTGCATAGTTTCCCCCTGCTTGGTCCCTACCACCTTTCCGGTAATCATCCACCCCAAGAAACGAAGACGGCACCTGGCCGATGACGACTGGAGTGGCGGCCAGTTCTCCATATCCCGGGCACGCACTGTTTTCAACCTGCGACGATATCGATCAAAGAGAATGATGGGATGACATGCGCAGAGAAAGCCGAGAACCCGGAACTCACTGCGCAGCCGTTCCAGCGGTTCTCCTTCGGGAAGCGGCGGCGGCTTGACTGACGGGACAAACAGGGAGCCGGTTTCAACGCTTTTGCCTTTCTGCCAGCGAGCGAGCAGCCAGCACAATGCCGCCCGATTCTGCTCGCCTTCGTAGGGTTCCAGCTCGTCCAGGGCACCGCAATGGATAAGGGCGCGGGCTTCGTCCGCTTCCGGCGCGATCCTGGTGAAAAAGTCCATGGCTGAGGCAAAGGGACGTCTGGCGCGCTGATCCACCAGGCGTTCAGCAGTCCTGTGCGAAAGCCCCTGGACAGCCATGAACCCTACCTGTAGCCTGTTTCCCCGGCCTGTCCAGGGTATTTCGCTTGTGCGAACATCCGGTGGGATAATGGTCAGCCCCATGCGCTTAGCCTCGGAGACATAGGCGAAGGTCGAATAAAATCCTCCCTGGTTGGAGATAACTGCGGCCATGAACTCTGCCGGATAATGGACCTTGAGATAGGCTGCCTGAAAAGAGACCTTGGCATAGCTTGCTGAGTGGGGTTTGCAAAAGGAGTAACCGTCAAAGCTCATCATCATCTCCCAGATGCGGGCGGCAGTGGCATCATCCACACCGCGTTCCCTTGCCTTTGCCAGAAAAGATTGCTGATAGTCCCGGAGTTTTCTGTCCTTATCCTTTTTGGACATGATCTTGCGCAGACGGTCAGCGTCACTGTGACTGAAGCCGAACTGCACCGCCACCCGTGATACATCTTCCTGGTAGACCATAATACCGTAGGTTTCGTCGAGCACGTTGCCCACCAGCGGATGAAGCGGTTGCCATTGGCCGCCATGAAGACGACGCAGGTATTCGCGAATAAACTCATTGGCTGCCGGACGGATGATCGAGGAATGGATGACCATATGAGCAAAATCTCCGACCCCGGCCTTTTTCTGCAATAGCCGGGTGGCAGGGCTTTCTATATAAAAGCATCCCATCGTGTCTCCCCGGGCGATACCGGCCCTGGTCATGGGGTCATCTTCGGGCTCCCACCTGGTTTCGTCGAAAGGAAGGTGCTGGCGGCGGATGGCGGCAACCGTATCCCTGATGACGCCCAGACTGCGGTTGCCCAACAGGTCGATCTTGACCAGCCCCCCGCTTTCGGTGCCATCTTTTTCCCATTGGATAATAGGGACCCCTTTGGGTGCATACTCCACCGGCACATATCCGCTGATCGGCTCCGGAGTGATGACCACGCCTCCCGGATGCACGGAGCGGTACCTGGGGCATCCGGTAATTTTTTCCGCCATGGCCAGTATCCTGGGCCAGGGGGCGGAAAGCTCCACGCCCTTCAGTTGTGGGAGACTTTCCAGCGAAGCAAGGGAGGAGCCTCGCCGACCTTGCGCCCGCCACATCCAGGGCAGTTTTTTGGTTATGCGGGAAATCTCTCCTCCAGGAAGACCGAAGACTTTGGCTGTCTCCCGGATAGCCATGCGCGGTTGCAGCATCACATGGTTGGAGACCATGGCGGCATGGCCCTGGAAATCGGTAAGCACCCGCTGCAGGACGGCATCGCGTTCATCCCAGGAAAAGTCGACGTCTATATCCGGCGCATCACTCCTGCCAGGGTTGAGAAAACGTTCAAAATAGAGGTTGTGCTTGATTGGGCACACATTGGTGATAAACAGGCAATAGGCTACCAATGAGGCGGCTCCGGATCCTCGCCCGCAGGTTCTGGAAACCGAGCCGACGATATCCTGAACCACCAGAAAATAGGAGGAAAACCCCATGTTGCCGATCACCTTTAGCTCATGCCGCAGGCGAGAGTCAACAGCATCGGGAAGGGGTACCCCGTAGCGTTGGGCAGCTCCCGTATACGCAGCTTGCCAAAGACGCTGATCGGCATCTCCATGGCTGCAGGGGGGCAGGACCAGCCGGGTAGGGGGGCTGGTGAAGGTGCATCGTTCTTCAACCTGTCGGATGTTGCGCACTGCCTCCGGCCACTGTTCAAACCGCTGGGCAAACTCTTTTGGAGAAGCGAGGTAGGCGTCCGCCCCCGCATCATCGGCCGCAGTCAGCCTGCTTATGGAGGTATTATCGGCAATGGCGCGCAGCAATCGGTGCACAGGGTAATCGTCTGGAGTGAGAAAAAAAGCGTCATTGACCGCAATCGCGCGAATACCGCGTCGTGCGGCTGCGTTGCGCAAACCGTGATTGTACTGATCAGGTTTGCGGACTATGGCGGCAAAGGTATCGGCGCCGCATGCATGGCAGTGATCAAGCAGGGGGATAGTCGTTGGCAGGAGTACCAGCCCCTGGTGATAAACGCTTACCGCATCCTCAATGTCAAACAGGGATCGGTCGTGGTATCTGCTGAGCAGACGGCAGAGATTACCATACCCGGTTTGGTTCTTTACCAGGCATACCATGCGGTACTGGGCAGTACGGATTTCGGCGCCGATAATCGATTTAAGCCCCTGTTCCCGACAGCTTTCAACATACTTCCAGATTCCGTAGAGGTTATTGATGTCGGTCACGGCAAGGGAGCGGTATCCCAATTGACGAACATGACGACAGAGTTCCTCCATGGAAGGCGTTCCCTCCATCATCGAATAGTGAGAGTGGAGGCCAAGGGCCGCTGAAGCGGATCGTAAAGGCGCCTTGCTGTTCATATCCCTGCTACTGGGTTGTAGCGCCCCCCCGTCGGATAGCCCCGGCTCCGAATCGCCGGAAAATCGCGTCACAGGCACTGCTCAGCCTTTGTTCCTTTTGCTCCTTTTCACTCTCGCTGTTGTCACCAAAAAGGGAAAGTTGTTGTACCGGTCTACTGCAGCGGCTGCAGGAAACAGTGAGCTGCCGCAACCGTACCCTTCTGTGCCATGCACGGTATAAGGCGGTAAGGGCGAGTTGTCCAAGGGTTGAATCATCGGCAACGGAGTTTCGGGTGACGGCCTGACGGGCAACTGTCGCCCCATCGGTATACAGCAGCTGCACACTAACCCGGCGACAGCCAAGGTGTCGGATTCGTAAACTGCGACCGGCCCGGGCAACAAGCGCTGTCAATGCGCTGCGAACGACTGTCGCCTGGTTGGTGTCCGGTGTAAAGGTATGCACGAAAACATTGCCTGCCGGGTGGGAAGAAAAAGGGAGGACCGGTGCCTGATCGATACCACGGGCCATCTGGTAGAGGGTCCTGGCACGCCTGCCGCATATGACACTCAGTTCCTCCACGCTTAAAGCTGCCACCTCAGAGGCTTTCCTGATATGGATATCGTGCAGGCAATGCAGATCTGTAGAAAGGATGCCTGGCAGCAGTGAAATGGGCAGGGGGGCGAGGAAAGACTCCTCCTCACCGGCGGCCACAATGTATTCCCCCACTGGCTTAACCAAGCGGCTTGCCACCTTGGCTGTCAGTTTATTGGGCGCAACAGACCAGATGGGGTCAAGCCCCAGTTCCCGCAACAATGTTTTCCGCAGCCTCCATCCGATGTCAGGAGCGGGGCCAAAGAGGCGATGCGTGCCGGTGACATCGAGATAGAGATGGCCATTACCGTCGGAGCATTCTACCAGAGGAGTAAAATGCCTGGCACGACGAAAACACTCCAGCAGGGCCTGTCGATATTTTTCCTGTCGCGGCGGGAGCACGACCGCCCCGCGACAACGCCTGACAGCAGAAGTTAAAAGCATTCCCTTGCGGACGCCGTCGCGATAGGCCTCCTCACTCATGTCATACACAAGCGAACGCGAAGCATGGGGGGCAACGATCAATGGCCGACTGCGAAGAGAGGTGTCCATCAAGCGCTCGACAGCAACGCTGAAGTCGGCAATATTGAGATGGATGACTTTTCGTTCCATCTCTCAAATGTAAACAAATGTAAAGTTTTTGTAAAGTACACTGTGCGGAAAAGGCAAGCAATCAATTGCCGGCAAGGAGATCGTGCATCTGCCGTGCATTGTCCACTGCCTGCCCGGCCACATAGTTATTGAAGAAAATAACCCCGCGACCGGCACAGTCCCGCAAAGGGGTGATAACTTCACGGATCAGCGCAACTAATTCATCGTGACTGTAGCGATAGCTCAACCGCTGCCGGGTGGTAGCTGATCCCCATCCCGAACTGTTGCGGCCATGAAGCCGAACATAAAAAAAATCAGTATTGGTGGAAAAATTCAAGCAGGGAAAGAGCTCGGGAAGGGGAGGGGTGTCGGGCGTCACCAGGGTGATGTTACGCTGCTCAAGTGCATGAAAGACTCGGTCAGTGGCCCAGGAACGATGACGAAACTCCACAGCCAGCGGCAAGGTGCGCAATTCGTCCAGAAGCCTGGACAGGTAAAGGCGATTGGTTTGGGTTCGGGAAAACGAGAAAGGAAACTGGAGCAGAACGGCCAGTAATTTTCCCGAACAAAGCAATGGCCGTATCCCGCTGCAGTAAAGGCGGGCATGGCTTTTCCACTGATCGTTGACCTCGTGGGTCATGGTTCGGGTAAGTTTGGCAGTAAACCGAAAAAAGGGAGGTGCACGGTCGAGCATACGATCCAGGGGCTCGGGCCGAGCCATCTGATACCAGGTATAGTTGAGTTCAACCACCGGAAAGAGCCGGCTGTACAGGTCGAGCATGTGGCCGGATTTGGTTCCGGCCGGATAAATACCTGCTTCAATCCACTCGGGATAAGAAAAACCACAGGTACCGACTCGCAGACATTGTCCCGCCATTAGAGGCCGTTCATCCGGTCAGGACCGCGGTGGATGCCGATCACCCTTCCCTGAATGAGCACACTGCCCAACGCATAGCGGACCGGCTGGTAATCGTCATTTTCCGGTACCAGTTCAATAGAGTCACCACGATAAAAAAACCGCTTGACAGTGGCTTCCTCGTTGCCGATAAGGACGACCACAATCTCACCGTTCTGGGCATACTGCCGGGGTTCGCAGATGGCAAGGTCACCGTCAAGAATGCCGACCTTTTCCATGGAGTTTCCCTGTACATAGAGGGCAAAGAGGTTGTCGCCACGATAGAGGGTGCGGTCAACGCAGATATGGCCGGCCCATTCCTGCTGCGCATAGAGCGGCATCCCAGCGGCTACACGACCAATGATCGGAACCATGCGCCCCTGCGACTCCCTCGCGTGCTCCTCCCCCCCGGTGAGCAGGGTCAACGATCGACTGTACCGGCCGTCACGCTTCACCCACCCCTTCTCTTCAAGGGTTTGCAGCATACTGGCAACAGCGGTGTGACTGACCTGGAGATCATGGGCAGCCTGACGGAGACTCGGGGTCTGGCCGGTATGTGCAAGTTGCTTTTTCAGATAGGCAAGCAGCTGTTGTTGCCGCGGAGTTAAAGCATTTGATTGGGACATGAAAGGTTACTCTCCTGTAACTGTACATTTGATTAAATGTAATAGTACAAGAAAAAAAAGCAAGCAGGAAAGTGTTGTCGACGTGCTATGGTTATGGCAGACGGGACTCGGGACAGGGTTTCAAGGGAGGGAAAACGGGAGAGGCACTGCAAAGAATCACGCTCTGCAGTGCCTCATGTAAAAGGGGGGAAAGAGAGGTGCTTTATACCTGGATGCGTTTACGCAACTTCTCGGCAATGCGTTCACCACGGTAAGAAACGATGGTGACAGGGGAGCGACGAAAGAGTTTTTCCGCCACTGATCCGGTAAAGGCGTGCATCAGTTCCGATTTGGCCTTGAGCCCCATAACGATCATGTCCGCGTCTTCCTTGACCGCTACTTTCAGCAGGGTGCTTGCAGGACGCCCTACCTTAAACAGGAAACGAACCTTGTCTTCGTTTATGTCAACGTCTTTGATCATTTCTTCGAGCAGGCCGATCCGCTGTTTCTCTATCTCCTCCACATAGTGTTGTTCATCCACTTCATAGCCGAAAGAGGTGATGGTCTGTACGGCCTCCAGATCCCGTTCGTTAATTACATGAACAAGCAGGAGCTCGGCATCAAACGGTTTGGCAAGCATTGCCGCATACTCAAGTATGCCCTTGGAAAAACTTGAAAAAGCCAGTGGAACCATAATTTTTCGTATACCAGCCATGAAAGTCTGCTCCTCAGTTGAAAAGATTGCATAAATGATTGCCGCGTATCATGCCGCTGGTGCCTGTTGCGGGGCGGAACGCGGAACCCGCGGTCGCTGCAGAAGGTAGAGCACACCAAAAATCGTCAATCCGATCAGGTAGGTCCAGTATCGTTGATCATGGGCCATGCCCAGCCACTTGGCGATTTGATCAGGACGCATGAGGATAAAGGTCACCGAGAGAAAAAGGGGAATTTCCCAATAGCGGTTTTTGGCAATAAACCATCCCTGGGTAGCAGAGGCAAAGGCAAAGTTACCAATGCAGGTCATAACGAAAATTAGTATTCCCTGACTCCAAGAATAGACGTTATGCAGGATGAGATCCGTGTTGAAGATAAACATGAACGGCAGAATAGCCGTCCGAATATCGTACATGAACCCCTGGATCCCGGTCTGAATCGGCGGGGATTTGGCAATGGCCGCTGCCGCATAGGCGGCGAGTCCGACCGGCGGAGTGTCATCAGCCAGGATACCGAAATAGAAACAGAAAAGGTGTGCTGCCATGAGCGGAACAATGAAGCCCTGCATTCCGCCAACATTCACGATGGCAGGAGCCGTCAGCGAGGCCATGACGATATAGGTTGCCGTCGTCGGCAGCCCCATACCGATAATCAGACTGGCAAGGGCGGTAATGGCGAGCATGAGCACCACATTACCCATGGAAAGCACATCAATGATCTCGGTGATCAGGTTGCCGAGCCCCAGGGCTACAACGCCGACAATGATACCGGCAGCTGCCGTTGCCAGGGCTACGGCTACCATATTCCGGGCACCGGCAGCCAATGCATTGAGAATATTGATGATGGAGTACTTGAATGCCGGCCCAAGGGGTTGCTTGGCCCGATACGCCCTGACCGGTTCCTGGAACAGCATGATGACGAACATGACCATAATCGCGTTAAAGGCGGCCAGCTCGGGGGAATGGCGCACAACAATCAGTTCGTAGAGCAGCATGGCCAGGGGAATAAGGTAATGGACGCCGCTGAGCAGGGTGGCTAAAAACGGCGGCAACTCTTCTTTGGGCATGCCGCGAATTCCGAGTTTTGAAGCCTCGATATGGGAAATGAAAAACAGAGCTGCATAGGAGGCGAACGCCGGTACAGCAGCCGCTTTGACAACCTCGATGTAGGGTACATTCACATACTCGGCAATAATAAAGGCAGCTGCCCCCATAATCGGCGGTGCCAACTGCCCATCGGTGGAAGCCGCCACCTCAATGGCTGCCGCTTTGGTGGGCGGATATCCGACTTTTTTCATCATCGGGATAGTAAAGGTCCCGGTGGTGACGATATTGGCGATGGATGAGCCCGATACCAGACCGGTAAGTCCGGAACCCATGATGGCCGCTTTGGCCGGTCCTCCCTTGAATCGTCCCAGCAGACTCAGGGCGAGTTGAATAAAATAATGTCCGGCTCCTGCCTTGTCCAGCATGGCGCCAAAGAGTACAAAAAGAAAAACAATGGTTGCCGACACATCAAGCGGAATACCGTAAATACCCTCGGTGGACATGGTCATCTGTCCGACAAAACGATCGAGAGACGTACCCTTGAAAGCAATCAGATCGGGCATATACGGACCAAGGAATGAATAGATAATAAAACAAGTGGCAATGACGGGGAGTGCCGGCCCAATGGTCCTCCGAGCAGCCTCCAGTAAAACAGCGACAAGGGACAGGCCAACAACAATATCCATGGTTGATGGAGTACCATATCGGATGACCAGTTCCTCATAGTTGAGCATGAGGTACAACGCACAGTAGGCGGCAAAAAGCGCAAGGCCCATGTCCAGCAGAGGAATGCGCTTGTGCTCGGCAAAATACCGCAGGCCAAAGTAGGGTTTTTTGAAAAACGGATAATTGAGATACACCAGGGCCATGGCAAAAGCGAGGTGGATGGCTCGAATATAGGTGGAATCAAGGAGCAGGAATTTGGGCAGCGCCAATTGGAACAAGCTCCAGGCGATGGCAATGGTGGGGATAAGGTACTTTTGCCATCCATCCGGCCTGCGCCCTATCCCTTCTTCTTCTTCAGCCAGACGGCGGGCAGCTTCGACCCCGTCTTCGACTTTTTCAATACGGATTTTGCTCATCAACTACCTCCTGTCGGTAAGGCGAATATCATTGAACATCATGGCTGTTACTTGTCAGCCACAAACCGGGGCATAGATCGGGAAGAAATGCCTCCGGTTCAACCCGGAAATCGGGTTAACAGGGGGATTGGAAACAGCTTGGCTGCGCTGTGGACCGACTGTCTGCAGTCGGGAGAGAACCCGGGCAACAGCGGCGGCTGCTGCCCGGGGTGTTCCATACTGCCGAGCCTGTTATTTCAGACCGACTTCTTTGTAATACTTCAGCGCGCCGGGATGAAGCGGAGCGGACAGACCTTCCAGCATCGATTCTTTGGTCAGGATGGCGTATGCCGGATGCAGCTTTTTAAATTCCTCGAAGTTATCGAACACCTCCTTGGTAATTGCATAGACGACTTCATCAGGAACTTTGGCAGAGGTAACCAGGGTGGCCTTTACCCCGAAGGTGGGAACGTCCTTGTCATTCTGTGCTCCCGGGTAGTTGGAAATCGGGATAATGGATTTTGCATAGTAGGGGTATTTGGCCAGTAGCGCATCTATACCGGTGATGGAAACAAAACGCACTTTTCGTGCTCCGGAAGTTGCTTCCTTAAAGGCTCCACTCGGATGACCGACGGTGTAGAAAAAGGCGTCAAGCCGACCGTCCTGGAGCAGTCCTGGCGCTTCGGAAGCCTTGACTCCCTCAGCGGTGAGGTCTTTTTCAGGATCAAGACCAACAGCCGTCAACGCGTCGATAGCGTTCTGCCGCTGTCCGGATCCGGGGTTACCGATATTGACCCGTTTACCTTTCAGATCCTTGATGTCAACCGCACCGGAATCCACTGCCGCTGCTAACGTTACTGATTCGGGATGGATGGAAAAAACAGAACGGAGATTCTTTTGCGGTCCTTTATCCTGCCACTCGGCAGTCCCTTCCATTGCCTGAAACTGGCGGTCGGATTGGGCTATGCCAAACTCCAGGTCACCATTCATGACAGCGTTGATGTTGAATACTGAACCACCCGTGGACTCGACCGTGGCGCGAATGCCGTATTCCTTTTTTTTCTTATTGACCATTTTCGCAATGGCGCCGCCGGTTGGATAATACACGCCGGTAATACCGCCGGTTCCGATGGTCACAAACTGCGTTTTCGCCTGGGCAAGACCTGCTGCCATGCACAGACCTGCTGCCACTGCAATTGATAGAAACAGTCCTTTCTTCATGCATACCTCCATTGCGTTAATTCGTGTTGAAAAGCGTTAGCCCTCTATGCAACAACCTATTTTTATATAGAATTATTAATGGCTTTACAAGTTTTTCTTCTATTTTTTGACAATCAGGACTGGGCCGGAAAAAAGCAGGGGATTTGCTTGATTTTTTTGATGAGAACCTGTATGCCGGGGGTGGAGAGAGGCAGGTGACCGGTGAGAGCACATCCCGCTACCAATGACGAGCGCTCAACTTGAGTGACAGCACACCCTTAAAAAATGAAAGAAAAAGAAGAAAAACAAACAGTTAAACAGGAAGAGACGACAACTCCTTCACCCAAGAGAAAAAAGAAACTGTATGACATAGCATTCTACCATGACTGGTGCAAAGCGTGTGGAATTTGCATTGCCTTTTGCCCCAAAAAAATTATCACTCCCGACAAATCCGGCAAGCCCGTTATCGAAGAACCTGACAAGTGCATCGGTTGCCGTTTTTGTGAAATACACTGTCCGGATTTTGCCATAACTGTTTCCGAGCGACGCCCCAAGAGGAGGAGAGACGATGTTTAACGAAGCAAACAAGCGACTTCTACTCCAGGGAAACGAGGCAATTGCCTATGGTGCTCTGGCAGCCGGTTGTCGGTTTTTTGCCGGCTACCCCATTACCCCGGCTACAGAAATTTCAGAAATGCTTGCAGCCAAGCTGCCGCAGGTAAATGGTACCTTCGTGCAGATGGAAGATGAAATTGCCAGTATGGGGGCCATTATCGGCGCGTCCCTTGCTGGCGTTAAATCCATGACTGCAACCTCAGGCCCGGGTTTTTCCCTGATGCAGGAAAACCTGGGATATGCGTGTATTGCCGAAGTCCCCTGTGTTGTTGTCAATGTCATGCGCGGCGGTCCTTCCACCGGTCTTCCTACATGCCCTTCACAGGGAGACGTCCAGATGGCCAGATGGGGTACCCATGGCGACCATCCTATCATCGTTCTCGCTGTCTCATCAGTCGCGGATTCGTTTTCTATCACTGTCAAGGCGTTTAACCTGTCCGAACAGTACCGGGTGCCGGTGGTCCTGCTTTCCGATGAGGTGGTTGCCCACACCAGGGAATGTGTACAGTTGCCGGACCAAAAAACTATTCGGGTTGTTGATCGTATACGACCCAGTGTCCCACCCGACTGGTACAAGCCTTATGAAGGGGACAATCGTGGCGTACCACACATGGCTGCCTTTGGTGATGGATATCGTCATCACGTCACTGGCCTCGTCCATGACGAACACGGGTTTCCCACCCAGAGACCCAGCGAGGTGCTTCAGTTTCAAAACCGGTTGACCCAAAAAATTACCCGCGGTTTTTCTGAGATCATGATCACTCGGGGATATATGCTCGAGGATGCTGAGGTAGGGGTTATTGCCTATGGCTCGGTGGCGAGATCCGCCTACAAGGCTGTCGAAGATGCCCGTAAACAGGGGGTAAAGGCCGGATTACTGCAGCTCGTTACCCTTTTTCCATTTCCACGAAGCCACGTTACTCCGCTGCTTGACAGGTGCCGCGCGGTTCTGGTTCCTGAAATGAATATGGGCCAGATCAGCCGTGAAGTGCAGCGCGTCAACCAGAACAAATGCGTTGTGGCCAAACACAATCGCATCGACGGCCAGTTCATCACCCCCAATGAAATTTATGCACAGCTGATCAAGCTTTAAGGAGACCATCAGTATGTCAGTTTCTGCACAGGCGATTCGACACGAATACCTCCGCCACAACAAAAAATTTCCCCACGTCTGGTGTCCAGGATGCGGCAACGGTATCGTTATGGCTGCCCTGCTCCGAGCAATTTACCGAATGGAGATCAGCAAGGACGATGTCGTGCTCGCTTCCGGTATCGGCTGTTCCGGGCGAATGCCGACTTATCTCGACTTCAACACCCTGCACACCACCCATGGACGGGCATTAACCTTTGCCACCGGTGTCAAGCTGGCCAACCCCGGACTCAATGTGGTCGCGATCATGGGCGACGGTGATGCCACTGCCATCGGCGGCAACCATTTCATTCATGCTGCCCGCCGTAATCTCAACCTCACCGCCATCATCATCAACAACTCCATCTATGGCATGACTGGTGGTCAATACTCACCAACGACTCCTTTTGGGTCCACATCAACCACCTCGCTCTACGGACATATTGAACATGATTTTTCTATTGCCGAACTAGCGGTTACCGCCGGCGCTTCGTTTGTCGCGCGGGCGACGGTATACCACGGAGAGCTGATGGATCGTCTGATTGAACAGGCGATGAAAAAGCGTGGGTTTGCCGTAGTGGAGGTCATTTCCAATTGTCATGTCCAGTATGGACGGCGCAATAAACTCGGCGGCGCCGTAGAAATGCTGACCAGTTTCAAGGAAAATGCCATCACGGTCAACAAGGCGAAAAAAATGACCCCTGAAGAACTGGAGGGAAAACTCACCGTTGGCGTTCTGACCGATAGGGAGATGCCCATCTCAACCGAAGAGTACAAAAAGGTCCGCCATCGAGCCAGCACAACAAAGGGAAAAATATGAAAGCACTCAAACCCATACAAGATAGGTACGAACTGCGCTTCAGCGGCTCAGGAGGGCAGGGACTCATTACTGCGGCCGTTGTCTTTTCTGAAGCAGCAGGAGTTTACGACGGAAAATATGTCTGCCAGACCCAAAGCTACGGGCCTGAAGCCCGCGGAGGTAAATCCAAGGCAGAGGTGGTCATAAGCGATAATCCAATTGATTACCCTAAATCGCTCAACCTGGATTTTCTTCTGGCAATGAATCAGGCCGCATGCGATGCGTACTTTTTTGACCTCAACTCCGATGGGCTCCTTCTTGTAGATTCCTCCCTGGTTGAGCAACACCCAACCAGCCGGATTATTGCCATTCCCTTTACCGATATCGCGAAAAAGGACCTGAGAAACGTGGTAGTTGCCAACATGGTGGCCCTCGGATCGGTGGGCCAGCTCTGCCAGCGAGTTGACCTGGACAACCTGGAACGCGCATTGCTGGAGAGAGTGCCCAAAGGAACAGAGGAGCTCAACAGGAAAGCACTGCATCGCGGTATAAAAGAGGCAGAAAAAGTAGACATTTCCTCGCTCCCGCGCTCCGTAATTACAGATGACGAAGAGGTGTAACATGAAAGTAGTAGCCTTTAACGGTAGTGCTCGCAAGAACGGCAACACTGCCTTGATGATCGAGGCTGTATTCGAAGAGCTCGAAAAGCAGGACATCGAAACCGAAATGCTGCAGCTGGCCGCCAAACATCCCCATGGCTGTATCGCGTGCTACCAATGCTTCAAGAAAAAAAATCAGCAGTGTATTGTCGATATCGACTGCATCAACGAGTGTATCGGAAAAATGGTTGAAGCCGACGGTATCATCCTCGCATCTCCTACCTACTTTGCCGATATAACCACCGAAATGAAAGCTCTCATTGACCGGAGCGGCATGACGTCACGGGCAAATGATGATATGTTCAAGCGCAAAGTCGGGGCATCTATTGTAGCCCGAAGGCGGGGCGGCGCCATTCATGCATTTGACACGATGAATCATTTTTTTACCATTAACCAGATGATCATCGTCGGTTCTTCCTACTGGAACATAGGGGTAGGCAGAGAAAAAGGAGATGTGCATGAGGATACCGAAGGTATGACCACCATGCGCGACCTGGGCAAAAATATGGCCTGGCTGCTCCATAAACTGAACAGTTGATGCTGCTAACCGGTCTGCGGAAAATCGATCAGCCATCGTTTCTGTTACTTGGGAACCCTGGTCGCTTTTACCCAAAAAAACAGCGGTCAACTCAATTGATAGCGACTGCGTCGCAACCGGTTTTCTTTTCTTGACGCCATATCCACCTGGAGCATGTGTTTATGTTGGCAATTTGCGAGGAATGTTCAAAAAAATACAATGTCGATGAAACAATGATAAAAGGTGACCAGGCTCGATTTTCCTGTTTCGAGTGCGGACACATCATTGTGGTAACCAAATCGAAAAAGGGCGCTTCTGGTGAAGCCCCCCAGCCAGACCCGCCTGAGGTAGACACGCAGAAGCCGTGATCTACACCGAGACGTGCTGCCGGAGGAACCATTCCTTCCTTCGGCAGCGCGACGGTTTCTTTTCATTTGCATAAAGTTGCGACTTGCCGAGCAAGGGAACGCTCACGCCAAAAGAGCATCAGCGTGCCATGTTTCCTCTTTGATGAGGAAAATGCGTGCCCATTCTGTTATTTATTGATGACATCTCTTGAATTTCTTTCAGAAAAACGATTTATTATATGGTGTCGACAATTATACATACCCACTGCTGAAAAAGTACCGAAACGGCTTTCGGCAACTCTCTATTCCATGGTTACGAAGAATGAACTATGCATGCTTGCCAGGCCCTTCAACGCTCTCTGGCTTGACATAGACCATGTTGCTTCCCAAAGAAAAGCCTTTTCTTGAGGGGCTCAACAGCTATTACCTCAACCTGGAGAAACTGACGGAGCATCTACAGGGAGAAATTGGTTCCGGCTGTATTCACGGGAAGGCCGTTGACCGGGAAATCCTTATCTATTTTGATGAAGACGAAATAATCCGCAGCCTGTTGCAGGAAACGCGAAAACCAGCCCAGTTTTTCCCTGACCTGGCGGTAATCAGTGAAGTATTCATGCAAAACAGCTTTGTGGTCAACATCCACTATCTCGACCCCAATGCTATCTTTTTTTGGGGACACATGCAGCCTTTTCAACGGGCAAAATCAGCGCTCAAGTCAACCGAAATTCCTCTTCCGGATCTTATTTTCCGGCTGCGTCAGAAAGATTTTTCCGGATTCATCGATGTGCAGATTATCAATAAACAGGACAGCGGGCTCCTGTTTTTCCACGAAGGAGATCGTGTCGGCGGCTCCTATTCCTGGGGAAAGGGAGGAATGAGCAAGTCAGACGAGGACTATAATATCCTTCTCAGCAGGGTACAGGCAGGGGAGGGGATGTTCACCTTCGGTTCCTATATCAAAAAAACGCAGGAAAAGGAAAAACAACAGGTGGGTTCCACCCAAACAGCCGCCCGAAAAGCACCCCCGAGGGTAGTAAACCCTGTTCACTCCCAATTACGGCCGGCTCTGGAGGAACTGCTCTTCTTCTTCATTCAGACCCTGCAGGAAAAAGGCGAGCAGCGTCCCGTAGAGGTTCTAAATGAGTACATGCAATCCCAGCTGGACACCTACCCCTACCTTGACCCCTACATGGGCTATTTTGAATACACCAAAGGGATTGTCAAGTTTTCCGCTGATGCACCAAAAGAGCGAATAATCCGGGCGCTTATTGTCTGTATGTGGGCCTTGGTTCGCTCCTATCGTGCGGAAGATGCCTTCAGGAGCAAACTGGGAACCATGCGCAATAAAGCATTGTTGGAATCCCGAAATATCCAGGTGGATTTATAGGGCCGGCTCCAGCACCGTACACCGCGTTTCGTCCCATCCCTTGCCAGCCAGTTGACCGCAGGCCGCTGAAATATCTTCCCCACGACTCTGTCGGATAAAGACGGTAAAACCATTCTCCCGCAGAATCTGCTGAAACCTGAGCATTCGATCTCTACTTATTGCCTGCGCCTTTTCCCCCTGGCCGCTATTGACAGCCAACAGGTTTATTTTACATGGAATCCCCTGCAGCAGCCTGGCCAGCTTGCTGGCAGCTTTATCGGAGTCATTGCTTCCCGGAAGCAGTGTATACTCAAACATAATCCGCTGTCGTTTTTTCTGCGGATAGTTTCTGCATGCCTCAATCAGTTCACCAATCGGATATTTTCTGTTTACCGGCATGACCGCACTCCTGCTCTCATCATCAACCGCGTGAAGGGAAATGGCTAGGTTCACATTGGTCAACGCCCCCAGTCGGAGCATCTGCGGCACCAATCCGCACGTGGAGACAGTGATGCGGCGGGCGGAAAAATCAAGCCCGCGCTGTTCGGTGAGCAGGCTGATCGCATCCAGCAGATTAGAAAAATTGGCAAGCGGTTCACCCATGCCCATAAAGACGAGGTTAGATAGCTGACCACGGTCGTTGTGCACCATCCAATCGCGAACCGCGCACACCTGATTGATTATTTCCGCTGTGCTCAGGTTACGCTCAAACCCCATTTTACCGGTGAGACAAAAAGTACAACCCATGGCACATCCAGCCTGGGAGGAAACACACAGGGTGTTGCGGTCCTCCTCGGGTATAAGCACAGATTCAATGACCAGCCCGTCGTGTAAACGAAAGGCAAACTTGACGGCTCCGTCGCGGGAGGTTTCAATGACAGCAGATGTAAATCTGCTGATGGTCGCGGACTGTTCCAAAACCCGACGAAATTTTTTTGCCAGATCGGTCATCTGTTCAAATTCGGTAATTCCCGGCTTGTAGATCCAGGCCAGAAGCTGACGACCGCGAAATGCGGGCTGCCCGAGTGATTCGACAAAGGAGATCAATTGCTCCTGGGTCAGGTTCTTTACATCTGTTTTTTGCACCTTTCCTTGTGTCATCCACCTCTCCTGCATCTATAACAATCGAAACCGTTCTTCTTTGAGCGGTACATTCCCTCCTCTGACTGCGGCGATGGTCGCGAGCATTGCCTCTTTGTCCTTGGGCAGCCTACCGCTGAGAGAAAAGTAATTGGAGGCATGGTTAGCCTGAAACTGGACTTTTGCCAACTCAATTTCCCGCAGCAAAGTCTCCAGTTCGACAAACAGCTCCTCAGGGGCAAGCGGCATAAAACGCTGCTGTTTCCATTGCTTGTACAATGGCGTTCCCGGCAATAGCATGAGGGTAAGCACGGCTATCTGTCTGGGCTGCATTTGATTGAGCACCCTTGCCGTAGCCTCTGCATGGGCACGAGACCTGGTTTTACCGGCAATGCCGAGCAGACAGGTGACAGAAAGAAAAACTCCTGCGGCGGCAACGCGCCTCCCGGCCTCGATCATCTGCTGACTGTCCACCCCTTTTCCAATCTCCAGCAATGTTTGGTCATCTCCTGTCTCCAGCCCCATATACAGTCGTCGTAAACCGAGGGCATTGTAATGCTGGAGTTGCTGCTCGCTCCTGGCGAGAATATTATGACAGTTGGCATAGGAGGCAACCCGCCTTACCCAGGGGAGACGTTGTTTGATGGTTTGTAATAGCCGAACAAGGGATGCATGGGGGAGGGCAAGTGCGTCACCGTCGGCAAGAAAAAGTGTGTGCTGGCGAAGGCACCACTGCGCCGCAAAGTCGATATCCTTTTCCACGATGGCCCATGCCTTTTCCCCAAAAGGCTTTTCACGGTATGCTCCACAGAAAGTGCAGTGATTGTGGGAACACCCTGTGGTCACCTGGAGAATAATGGAGTTGGCCTCACTTGGCGGTCGTATAATATTTCCCTGATAATCCATAGAAAACGGGTGCAAGCGTAGAGGAACTGCTGAAAACGAGGTGGGAGGATAAAGGAGGAAGGTGAAAGGGTGCCTTTAAAAAGTTTTTCTCCCTAACGGCACCCCTTATACTTCAGGCGCCGTTTTTACGCGCAAAGTCAGCCATAAAACCAACAAGTTTTTCCACCCCCTCTACAGGAAACGCATTATATATGGACGCGCGACACCCGCCAATGGACCGATGCCCCTTGAGACCGTCCAAACCAACAGCTGCAGCCTCTGCAATAAATTGAGCTTCGAGCTCAGCGGTCGGTAGATTAAAGGCCACATTCATCAGCGAACGCGAAGCTTTTTCCGCGTGACCTCGATAAAAATCGGTGCTGTCTATTGCCGCATACAGCAGGTTCGCCTTTTTTCTGTTGAGTTGTTCAATGGCAGGAATGCCGCCCAGCTCCTTGAGCCAGTTCAATACCCGGCCAACACAGTAGATGGGAAAGCAAGGCGGGGTGTTGAACATGGAGTCTTTCTCGGCATGGGTCGAATACTTAAGCATTGTCGGCACGGTCTCTACGGCACGAGTCAAGAGGTCCTCGCGTATTATCACCAGAGTCACACCGGAAGGCCCCATATTTTTTTGCGCTCCGGCAAAAATTATGCCGAATCTGGAAACATCGACCGGACGGGAGAAGATATCCGATGACATATCGGCGACCAGCATGGTCTCCTTGCTCGGCATGGTTGGGAACTGGGTACCGTAAATGGTGTTGTTGGAGACAAAGTAAAGGTATTGGCTGTTCGGATCAACGGTGTATTCGTCATCGGTTGGTACCCGGTTGAAGGAAGCCTCTTCGCTGGAATATGCCACCTCGATGTCACCGAAAAGCTTTGCCTCTTTAATGGCCTTCTTGGACCAGGTGCCGGTGTTGAGATAGGTTGCTTTTTGCCCTGGTGAGAGCAGGTTCATGGGCACCATGAAAAATTGAGACGAGGCTCCGCCCTGGAGAAAAAGAACCTTATAGTTGTCGGGAACGGCGAGCAGGGAACGGATTAACTGTTCTGCCTCTTCAGTAACAGCCATGAATTCCTTGGAACGATGGCTCAGTTCAATAAGACCGATTCCTTTATCCTTGAAATTGACAATGTCAGCGGCGGCTTCCTGTAGTACCGAGTAGGGTAGGGTGGCCGGTCCCGGGCTGAAATTATATATTCTCTCGGGCATGATGATCTCCTTGTAGATGGTGGTAGCAAGCGGTGAGGCAGCGCCCCGTTAGGGATAGAGTCAACACCAGTGAAAGTTACCGGTGATGTTGCCGCAGAGCTTCGTACAAGACAATTCCTGCAGTCATGGCCAGGTTCAGGCTGCGGATGCGGGGATTACTCATCGGGATTGTATAACAACGGTCCTGATACAGTGCAAGAATTTCTTCCGGAAGCCCTTTGGTCTCTTTGCCGAAAATCAGTTTGGCGCCGGCTGGGAAATGTGCCTGGGTATATGGAGTCTCTGTTTTGGTGGTAAAGAAAAACAATTCCTGTTCATCCTGTTCTGCGAGGAATGACTCCAGGTTGTTCCAGTGACGAATATCCACATAATGCCAGTAATCGAGGCCGGCGCGCTTCAGGTGCCGGTCATCGGTACTGAAGCCGAGCGGGTGAACAAGATCGAGCACCGCATTCGTCGCTCCGCAGAGACGAGCAATAGATCCTGTATTTGGAGGAATTTCAGGTTCGACAAGGACTATGTGGAGTGGTTTCATCAGGCCATGATAAAAAAAGTGTAAGCAGTCAGGGACTGCTTGTACCTGATAATGATTGAGGTTGCAAATTTAAAAAATCGTCTTACATTCTTACGGCTGATTTTTTGTTTACCGATGACCACAGCGGCTCAAGGGAAAAACACGTCATCACCATCGGTATACTGTTGTGGGTGATGCATTCCCTGTGCGCGCAAATCGGAGAGGAAATTTAGACAGGTTGAAGCGTATCGAGCTGCAGGGAGAGATATGGCACTCATAGTTCAAAAATTCGGTGGTACATCCGTCGGTACTGTTGAAAAAATTCAGGCGGTGGCTGACCGTGTTATTGCTGAATATAAACGGGGCAACCAGATGGTGGTTGTTCTTTCTGCCATGTCTGGAGAAACCGACAGACTAACCGGTCTTGCCCAGTCAATCCAACGGCGACCCAGCGGTCGGGAGATGGACATGATCCTGTCAACCGGCGAACAGGTGACCATCGCGCTCTTTGCTATGGCTGTCAAGGAAAGAGGCATTGATGCGGTTGCCCTCCTGGGTGACCAGGTGTCCATCCATACCGACAACACCCATACCAAGGCGCGGATCCAAAAAATCGATTCCGAGCTGATATACGACCATCTCAACGCCGATCGCATTGTCACAATAGCCGGGTTTCAGGGAGTCGACGAGCAGGGCAACATCACTACCCTTGGCCGTGGAGGCTCAGACACCACCGCTGTCGCCTTGGCCGCAGCCCTGGAGGCAGATGCCTGTGAAATATTCACCGATGTAGAAGGCGTTTATACCACCGACCCCAACATTTGCACCAAAGCACGAAAAATCGATCGAATATGTTACGAAGAAATGCTGGAGCTTGCCAGCCTTGGTGCCAAAGTGCTCGATATACGGGCAGTCGGTCTTGCGAAAAAATATAAGGTCCCGGTCCATGTTCGTTCAACATTTACCGATACGGTGGGCACCTGGGTTGTTGAGGAGGAAAAAATCATGGAATCACTGCTTGTATCCGGCATCACCTATAACAAAAACGAAGCTCGAATCACGATTAAAAAAGTTCCTGATCGTCCTGGCACTGCCTCTCAGGTCTTTCTTCCGATCTCCGATGCCGAGATCCTTGTTGATATGATTATTCAGAACACCCACGATGGTCAACTGACGGACATGACCTTTACCGTCATGCGCAACGACTATGAGCGGGCCATGGAAATCGTACAGGGGATTGCCAGGGAAATTGGCGCTGAATCGGTGACCGGTGACCCGCACATTGCCAAAGTTTCCATTGTCGGAGTGGGCATGCGCAACCACTCAGGAATCGCGTCAACTATGTTTCACATCCTCTCAAAAGAAGGGATAAATATGATGATGGTTTCCACTTCGGAAATTAAGGTTTCCTGCATCATCGACGAAAAATACACCGAGCTTGCGGTACGCGCACTCCACGACGCTTTTGCCCTGGAAAAGGACAACCTGCCCGCTGAAGAGACCAACTGACGGCTGTTTATGAGCAGAACCATAGAAATCTACGATACGACCCTGCGCGACGGAACTCAGGCTGAAAATTTCAACCTGTCGGTCGACGATAAGGTCAAGATTGCCCGTCAACTGGACAAGTTTGGTGTAGACTATATCGAAGGCGGATGGCCAGGTTCCAACCCGCTGGCTGTCGAGTTTTTTCGCACTATGGAAGGGGTGAAGCTCGAACACGCACGCCTGACAGCCTTCGGTTCTACCCGACACTTTCAGAATCGTCCGGACAATGATCCCAATCTCAAGGCGTTGCTGGACGCCAAAACGCAGGCAATTACCATTTTCGGCAAGAGTTGGGATATTCACGTCACCGAAGCGCTGCGTATTGGTTTAGAGGATAATCTTCAGCTTATTGAAGATTCCTTGGCATACCTCCGACCCCACGTGCAGCACCTGCTCTATGATGCCGAGCATTTTTTTGATGGATTCAAAAAAAACCAAGAGTACTGTCTTGCAACCATCGGCAGTGCCCTTGCCGGCGGCGCGGAGACCATCGTTCTCTGCGATACCAACGGCGGCACCCTGCCGCATGAAATTGCACCGATTGTTCAGCAGGTCCGGCAGTACATAGCTGAACAGGGAAAAACCGTTAAGCTGGGCATCCATTCCCACAATGATTCTGAAACAGCTGTAGCCAATGCCCTGATCAGCGTCGACCTAGGGGTGGACCACGTACAGGGGACCATCAACGGCTTCGGGGAACGGTGCGGTAACAGTAACCTTACATCCATCATTCCCGCATTGATCTTCAAAATGGGATTGGAGTGCAGCGTTAAACCCCATATCGATCAACTCAGCTCTACCAGCCGCCTGGTCAACGAACTGGCCAATCTCCCACATGATCAATATCAGCCGTATGTGGGCGAGTCAGCTTTTGCTCACAAAGGTGGGATCCATGTCAGTGCTGTGCAGAGAAACCCTTTGACCTACGAGCATATTGAGCCGGAAAAAGTAGGAAATATCAGGAGAGTGCTGATTTCCGATCAGGCAGGCAGGGCAAACGTCATGTCCAAGGCCCGCAAATACGGTATCCCCATACAGCCTGATGACCCACTGATGTCCTCCATTATCAACGAACTCAAGGAGCGGGAAAATCAGGGGTACCAATACGAGGCTGCCGAGGCAAGTTTTGAGCTGCTGATGCGCCGAACCCTGGGGCTGCAGCGAAAATTCTTCAAGCTCGAAGCTTTCAGGGTAATGAACCATAAGTACAGCATGGGCCGGCCACCGGTAACAGAGGCCACTATCCGACTCTATGTCGGCGGCAGTGAAGTGCATACCGCTGCACTGGGCGACGGACCGGTCAATGCCCTGGACAAAGCCCTGCGTAAAGCCTTGACCCGTTTTTACCCCACCCTGGCCGAAATGAACCTGGTGGACTACAAGGTTCGGGTACTTACCGGGGAGTACGGAACCGGTGCCCAGGTACGGGTCCTTGTTGATACCCGCGACAATACCGACAGATGGGGAACGGTCGGTGTCTCGGTCAATATTATTGAAGCCAGCTGGCAAGCCCTGGTGGACAGCATCAACTTTAAATTGTTAAAGGATGAAAAGGCAAAGCATTAAGGCCGCCGACACCCCACAGCGTCTTTTTTTTCGGTTTGAGGACAAGCGGGTGCTTGTCCTTTTTGTTTTCGGTGCCCTGCTGCTCGTTGTCCTGATGGCACAGCGGTTGACTGGGCTTGGGGACAGAAAAAGGGTGCCTGCCGCCGGAAAAGCACAGTACGTCGTTACCCCTGCTATCGACGGACAAGCGCAGGATGGAACGGTTCGTTTACACCTGACCGGTAAGCAACCAGGGAGCAGCACCATCGATTTTCGCTCGCCGCCGATCTCAACAGCAGTCGCCAGCGTGTTTTTACACACCCCTTTTCCCATCAACAGGGCCGATGTGGAGGAACTTCAGCTGCTGCCGGGTATTGGCCCCAAGCTGGCCATGTCGATTCATGCCAGGCGAATGGAACGCGGCCCATTCACCACCATCAACGACCTGGAATCGGTCTCCGGTCTTGGAGCAAAAAAATTGCGTGATCTTCAGCCGTTGCTTGACTTTGCCCATTAATGGAGAAGCCGAAAACCATACACATGCCGGTGATCGTACTGGTTGGTCCCACTGCCATCGGCAAAACAGCCTTATCCCTGGAACTGGCCGCAAGGTTCCATTGCGAAATCATCTCCATGGACTCCATGCAGGTGTATCGTTACATGGATATTGGGACGGCCAAGGCAACCCCCCTGGAACAGGCGCAGGTTCCGCACTACCTGATCGATATCTGCGACCCGGATGAACAGTACAACGCTGCCAGGTTTATCGATGATGCCGCTTTGGCAATGGACGGCATTACTTCACGCAGCCACATTCCCCTGATCACCGGGGGCACCGGCATGTACCTTTCTGCCCTGGTCAACGGCCTGTTCAGCGAGGTGCCGGTAGAACAACAGGTACGGGAGATGGTCCGTACCCGTTTCACGCAGCAGGGAAGGGCGGCAGCCTATCAGGAATTGCAGAAAGTAGATCCAGAGAGTGCACAAAGAATACACGTAAACGATACCCAGCGACTGCTGCGAGCGCTGGAGATTTATCACAGCACCGGCGTTTCCTGGTCCGAACACCTTCAGCGGCAACATCGACAGCCGCCGCCGATTTGCTTTTCCCATCTTTTAGTAATCGGCTTGCACTGCGACCGCGCCAGACTGTACCGAAGGATCGAGGAACGAACCGCGGTGATGATGGAGAGCGGCTTGCTTGAAGAGGTCGAGGGCTTGCTGCACAAGGGCTATCAAGAAGCATTGCCGTCAATGCAGGCCATTGGCTATCGTCATGCCGTCAATTACCTTCGCGGTCGACGCACCCTCACGCAGACCACTGACGATTTGGTGAGGGACACCAGAAGGTATGCAAAACGTCAGATGACCTGGTTCAACAAAGTAGTACAGCTGCAGTGGTTCGAACAGGCTGATGCCCAGCAGGTTATCGATGCCGTACACCACCATATAGATCACGCTAACCCGTAGGAGACAATGTACCTGGACCGACCAACAGCGCCGTGTATACAAGCCGACAAAAAGGAGAGGGAAGGGTGCATGCGCATTGAGGAAGAATTTGATCTGCCACGACCACTGGCGGCCCTTCTTCGCAAACGCGGTTTTACTTCAACCAGGCAGATAAGGACATTTCTTTATCCGGATTTTTCTTTATTGCCTCAACCGTTGCTTATGCGTGGCCTGGAAGGGGGAGCAGCGGTCATCGCCAGGGCATGTGCAGCAAAAAAGCCCATTATCATTCACGGCGATTATGATGTCGACGGGGTTACGGCCACTGCCTTGTTGGTAAAATTTTTCCACCTTCTTGGCCTGGAAACATTTTACCATATCCCCAACAGGCTGACGGATCAGTATGGATTTACAGTCCACTCTGTTGAGCGCATAATGGAGCGTTCAGGCTTTCGTAATTGTCCACTCATAACGGTGGACTGTGGCATTACCTCTCTTGAAGCGACCACCTTTGCCCGCGAACAGGGATTTGAAGTGATTATAACCGATCACCACCAACCATCCCCAATGCTCCCCCAGGCTGAGGCGGTCATCAACCCCAAGCAGCCGCACTGTGATTTTCCGTTTAAAGAACTCTCCGGAGTGGGGGTCGCCTTCTTTTTCGCAGCCGCGGTGCGCAGGGTACTGCAGGAACAGGGCTACTGGAAAACATCGAAAGAGGTGCCAAATCTGAAACAGTTCCTCGATTTCGTTGCTCTGGGTACCATCGCCGACGTCATGCCGCTGACAGAGACCAATAGAATTCTGGTAAAGGGCGGCTTGGAGGTATTGAACCAACAGCGTCGTTTGGGCATATACTGCCTTGCCGAACGGTGCGGCATGCTGCACAACGACCTTATTCAAGCCGAGGATGTATCGTTTAAACTTGCCCCCCGAATCAATGCTGCCGGCAGAATGGGTGAGGCCGATCATGCAGTACGGCTGCTCCTTACGGAGAACACCCAGGAGGCGAAAAAAGCTGCCGGTCAGCTGGACGCATTAAACAATCGACGGCGCAAGCTGGAAAGCCAGATACTCGAGGAGATTCTTGAACAGTGTGCGCTGCTCAAGGATCGGGGAGCTGCAGCGATGACCATTTATCATCCTGCCTGCCATCCAGGCATTCTGGGTATTGTCGCTTCGCGTATAACAGACAGGTTTAATTGTCCGGCGATTGTGGTCACCGATGAACAGGCGGACAGTGATCAAACACCGTTGCTCAAAGGATCAGGAAGATCCATCGAAGGATTGAATCTATACAGAAAAATAGAAAGTTGCAAGTCACTGGTCAAGCAGTTTGGAGGACACCCGATGGCTATCGGCGTCACTTTACCGAAAAATAATTTGAAGGCATTTCGCCAAGCATTCAATGCATGCTGCAGCAATGAGCCGATAGTGGGTGCTCCCAGAAAACTGCCGGTTGACCACCGTTTGCAGACTGAAGAAATAGCTTCGGATGACTTTCTTAACAAATTGCAGCTGTTCCAGCCGTTTGGAGAGGGCAACCCGGAGCCATTATTCCTTTTACCTAAGACCCAACTGGTTAATGTAAAAGAGCTCAGCGGGCACCTGAAGTGCACCTTGGCGCTCAACAATGGAATCACGGTAAACGGTATCGGGTTTTACATGGCCGAAAAGATACCGATTGTACAGCAAGGGCCGGTTGATATTATTTTTAAGTTAAAACGCTCATCCTATCGTGGAGTACAGCGGCGCGAAGTGCAAATTGTCGACATAGCCGTCCTTGAGCATAAAATTTAACATAATATATATTATGCGACATAGCACAGGAAAAGCATAATTCATTTCAACAAATATCTGTGCTTGATCCGACCGAAAAACAGCTAGATACTGCTTTTTTCTCATGCCATTTCTTTCACAAGGATAATCTACACATGAACAGAGACATTTACCAGGAGCCGTTAGTATCACGTTACACCAGTAAGGCCATGCAGGAACTGTTCAGCGAACGGTTTAAATTCAGCCACTGGAGAAAATGCTGGATCGCCCTTGCCGAAGCCCAACATGAGCTGGGGCTGGAAGCCGTTACTCGGGAAATGATCGACGAGCTCAAGGCCAACGCCGACAACATCAATTTCGACGTTGCAGTAGCCAAGGAAAAAGAAATCCGCCACGACGTTATGGCCCACGTCTTTGCCTACGGTCAACAGTGTCCGCAGGCTGAACCAATCATTCACCTTGGTGCGACCTCCCAGTTCGTTGTCTGCAACACTGACCTCCTGGTGCAGAAACGTGCCCTTGCCCTGATTAAACAGTCGCTGCTTCGAGTTATCCAGAATCTGGCCGTGTTCAGTAAACAGCATAGAGCGACCGCCACCCTTGGTTATACCCATTACCAGCCGGCACAACCGACGACTGTTGGCAAACGCAACACTCTCTATCTTCAAGACCTGGTAATGGACCTGGAGTATATCGAACAGCTTGAAAATCAAATTAAAGCACGCGGTGCCAAAGGGACGGTCGGCACTCAGGCCACTTTTATCGAGCTGTTTAACGGAGACCATGAAAAAGTCCGGGAGCTGGATCGCAGGGTGGCTGAAAAACTGGGGTTTGAAACGGTTTTTGCTGTGACCGGTCAAACCTATCCGCGTAAGCTGGATATGAAAACCAGTGAAACCCTGGCTGGCATAGGCAGTTCAGCACACAAATTCGCTGTAGATCTCCGTCTGCTCTCCAACCTGAAAGTTCAGGAAGAACCCTTTGCCCGCAAACAGGTTGGCAGCTCGGCCATGGCCTACAAGCGTAACCCTATGCGTTCAGAACGAATGACCGGGCTGGCCCGTAAATTGATGGGCCTGCCGGCCAATTTCGCTGCCACTTCTGCCAACCAATGGTTTGAGCGCACCCTTGACGACTCGGCAATACGAAGAATGGACATTGCTCAGGCCTTTCTCCTCACTGACGCCATCCTTAAATTGTACATTAATATAACCAACGATATGGTTGTATATCCAAAACAAATTGAAAAATATCTTCGCGAAGAACTTCCATTCATGGCTACGGAAAAAATACTTATGGCCTGCGTTGAGCGCGGCAAAAGCCGCCAGGAAATGCATGAGGTCATCAGGGAGTATTCTGTTGAGGCTGGCAATGCGGTCAAAAACCAGGGACTGGCCAATGACTTGCTCGAACGGCTTGGCAATGATCCACGGGTTCCCTTTGACCATGACGAACTTGACGGTCTGCTTGGCAATTACCAGGAATTCACCGGACGTGCTGCCGAACAGACGGATGAATTTTTGGGCGAGGTGGTGCAACCGTTGCTGGAAAAGCACGGCGACCTTCTCGACCAGGACATTGACACTTCGTTAAGTGTTTAAGGTAACGGCTTGAAAGAACATATTTTTTCATCAGAGTCATACGTTTTTTTTCTTCGCATCCGTGCGGAAAAAATCGGCTGGCTCAAATTTATATTAGAGGGATACGACGGCTTGGCGACCTTGTCCACTGTTTCCGTTGCAGAAGGACTCATTCAGTTGTGGGTGCCTTCCTCATCAACACGGCCACTGTTCGCCCTGCTCGAATCGCTTGCCGGAGAGCTGACCCCCTACCCTGCTAGCCAACACCCTCGCTCCAGAGATGTATACCATGGAAAAGAATCTGTACATTAAGACCTTTGGTTGTCAGATGAACGAAAGGGATTCTGAAATTATCGAGCAGCTTCTTGCTCAAGAGGGCTATATAGCGGTCAGCGATCCCGAAAATGCAGATGTCATCATTTTGAATACCTGCAGTATCAGGGCAAAAGCCGAGCAAAAGGTATTCAGCCTGTTGGGACACCTCCGCGACAACAAAAAGCTTCATCCCGACCTGCTCATCGGTGTTGCCGGATGCGTTGCCCAGCAGGAGGGTGAACAACTATACAAACGAATGCCCCATGTGGATTTTCTGGTGGGAACGCAACAGTTCTACCAACTGCCGGAGATCATCCACAGATTGCGCAGCGGACAGACAGCCAGGGAAACAGCGACGGAGCTCGACCGAAGTTTTTCCATCCCTCCGTTTCAACAGTTGTTAACTCAGCAGGAGCCGTCCACCGCTCACGGAGAAGGATTGAAACGGTTTGTTACCATCATGCAAGGATGTAACAATTACTGCAGCTACTGCGTCGTCCCTTACACTCGCGGAAGGGAAATCAGCCGGCCGGTAACGGATATTATCGAAGAAGTCGAAATTCTCGTGGACCAGGGAGTGAAAGAGGTGACCCTGCTCGGGCAGAATGTCAATTCCTACGGATTGACCAATAGTGTGGCTGACACCCCTGTTTCCTTTGCGCAATTACTGCGTCGCGTGGCTGCTGTCAAAGGATTGCGACGTCTCCGCTTCACCACCTCCAATCCCAAGGATCTTTCCGAGGAACTGATGCGATGCTTTGCAGAACTCGACAACCTCTGCCCTCACTTTCATCTGCCTGTGCAATCCGGGTCCAATCGCATTCTGCACCTGATGAATAGAAAATATACGCGTGGGGACTATCTGCAGAAAGTGGCAACCCTGCTGACCTACAATCCGAACATTGCCCTGGCGACTGACATGATTATCGGCTTTCCCGGAGAAACCGACGACGATTTTCAGCAAACCATGGAACTGCTGCAAACTGTTCGTTACCACAGCTCGTTTTCCTTTAAATATTCGGATCGGCCCAACACCCGCTCCAGCACATTTGACAACAAGGTCCCTGAAAAGATAAAAAGCAGGCGGTTGCAGCAATTCCAGCAGCTGCAGGACGAAATCAGCCTCGCCAGAAACAGGGAGTATATCGGCCGGAAGGAAGAGGTCCTGGTGGAGCAGGTTTCAGGGGATACCTGCAAAGGAAGAACCTCGACCAATCACATCGTTCACTTCCCCTCACCCGATGCTCAGGTTGCTGTCGGTAATTTTCTCCGGGTAACCATTGATCATGCCGGCAAGCATTCTCTGCGTGGCAAAGCCCTCTGACATTTTTTCAATCCTCACCTCCCCTCTCTCCTTCCAGTCATTTCGCTGCCGCTAGCGGTTCACACCCCTAAGCAGAAGGAGAGTTGGGAGGACTGTTCCCGGAACAGTTCATCCAGCCTGATCGTCTCTTATTTTTCACCCAGAAAGAACTGTCCCTACCGCAGCACCCACCTGCGTACATTGCATAAAAATTGACAATATCGTGATTTGTATGTAAATATTCACCATCCATCCCCGATACCTCTTTTCCGCCTCTGGAAAAGGACCCATAATCTGTAAAAAAAGGAGGTTACGCTTGACTGGTTTCGAAGCTATTACACACCATAACGGGTGGGCTATGGCAATTGTAGGTGCGACCATCGTCATATCCGGCCTTGCAATCCTGTCGCTGATTATCTCTCAACTCCACAAAGTCGTCGGTTTACTTGACAAGAAAAACGACCCTCCTGTTGCAAATGTCACAGAAAAAGAAACCCGAGCAGAAGAAAATCGAGCTGCCTGCCCCTCTGATATTCAGATTACGCTTGAGTTATACCGTCCACTGATAGACGAACTCGATGACCAGTTCCAGCTTGCCGACCTCTATACACTTGCCAACAAATACCACATGCACCATCCTCACCTGTCGATCAGGTGCATGCGGGAGGCAGGTGTGCTCGAATCAATGGGCGACGGAGTTTTCCGACTTGCGGAATAATCTGTGCATTCTACTGAAACAGTTTAAAGGAGGAATGAGTTAATGGAGCTGTTTTTACAATTTCTGAGCAATACAGGCTATTACCTCGCCGATTACCGCAACATCATCATGCTGGTAATCGGTATTGTTTTTGTTTATCTTGCCATCGCCAAGGAGTACGAGCCACTGCTCCTGCTCCCCATCGGGTTTGGTGTGATTGTCGGCAATATCCCCTTTTTCAAGGGATTCGGGATAGGTATCTATGAGGCAAACAGCGTACTGCACTACCTGTATTTCGGGGTAACCACCGGCATCTATCCTTCTATTGTATTTCTTGGCCTCGGCGCCATGACCGATTTTTCCTTTCTCCTGAGCAATCCAAAGTTGATGCTGCTTGGAGCAGCCGCGCAGATGGGAATTTTCTTTACCCTGCTCAGCGCCATGGCCCTTGGTTTTGCTCCCAATGAGGCCTCTTCCATCGCCATTATCGGTGGGGCTGACGGACCTACTTCGATCTTTTTAACGGCCAAACTCGCCCCTGAGCTGATCGGTCCCATTGCCATCGCGGCATATTCATACATGGCCTTGATCCCGATTATCCAACCTCCGATCATGAACCTGCTCACCACTAAAAAAGAGCGTTTGATTCGAATGCCGGATTTGCGGGAGGTCTCGAAAAAGGAACGCCTTTGCTTCCCGGTTGTTGGGGTAATCCTCTGCTGCTTCCTGGCACCGGCATCCATCCCTCTTCTCGGTCCCTTCTTTTTTGGCAACCTGATGAAGGAGAGCGGTGTGGTTGAACGACTGGCACAAACAGCCCGTACCGCTATCATCGACACAGCAACCATTTTTCTTGGATTTACCGTTGGCGCCAGCACCCAGGGCGATGTATTTCTCAACCCGAAATCCATCGGAATTTTCCTGCTTGGGGCTGTTGCCTTCAGTATCGCTACCGGTTCCGGGGTCATTTTCGCCAAAATCATGAATCTCTTTCTAAAACAGAAAATCAATCCTCTGCTCGGAGCCTCTGGAGTGTCAGCAGTTCCCGGTTCAGCTCGTGAAGTGCACATGATGGGGTTGAAAAACGATCCAACAAACTATCTGCTGATGCATGCCATGGCCTGTAATTCCTCTGGCGTCATCGGTTCGGCTATCTGTGCCGGTATTCTGTGGAGTTTCAATATGCACTAAATGTGTGTGTTACAGACTTAGACAATCTGGTTTTAAGGCGGTTTCCTCCTAGGTGAGGAAACCGCTTTTTTTCGTCTCACGCACGTGGATAAACGTCGAAGGGCTTGCTTTCCCCATTATCACGGCGAAGAACAAGAACTCTCACTCCCTGTACAATGATGAGCAAGCTGCTTTATGATTCATACCCCCGGTTCCCGGTCTTTGTGAAACTCGCTTGCCTTTCGCTGGGCCCCGCTAGCTCCCAGGGGACGATACAGGGGAGTTTTCCGCTGTAAAACAGCTACCTGGCAATTATTGCATGGGAATTAACGACGAGTAAAAATACTATCCACGTGCATTCATAAACATCCATCGCGTCAGCTTCAGGGCGTGCACAGACTTTAAGGGCTCATTTTTTTGTTGTTTTTCAACGCTGATTTGTTATTGGACTAGATTGGGAGGAGGCCTCTCAGAGGGAGATTGTGGCGGCATCTACCGCTATCATCGATGATCAACGGCTGGTTGGTGCCCCCCTATACCAAGCTAAAAGATTTTGCAGGAAAGTATGGTGCCAAAGCGAAACAGGCGTCGTCACTGTGAAGAGTTATCCATTATAAAAAGGCAAATATGATCTACAAGAGCACCCGTGACCTGGTAAATGACCTGGAGAAACAAGGTGAGCTGCTTCGCATACGCCAAGAAGTTGACCCCTACCTTGAGATGGCAGAAATTCAGCGTCGCGTTTACAGCAAGGGCGGACCGGCGGTTTTTTTTGAGCAGGTCAAAGGGTCGCCCTTTCCGGCTGTTTCAAATCTCTATGGCACGCCCAAGCGTATTCGCTATATTTTTCAGGATTCACTGGAACCGCTCAAACGAGTAATCAGCCTTGCTGGTGATCCAAACCTCGCGCTTAAATCTCCTTTTAAAAATCTCGATCTCGCCGGAATCCTTTTTAAGGCTCTACCAAAAAAAGTAGCAAAACAGCGTGCACCTGTACTCAAAAATACCACTGATCTGCAATCGTTGCCCGGGATCGTCTCATGGAAGGATGACGGGGGAAGGTATATAACCTTGCCCCAGGTCTATACCCAGCATCCAGACGGCAGCGGTCCCATGCGTTCCAATCTAGGAATGTATCGAGTACAGCTTGACGGTAATGCGTATGAAGCAAACGAAATAGGGCTGCACTACCAGATACACAGGGGGATCGCCAACCATCACCAGGAGTGTCTGTTACGTAATATTCCCCTCCGGGTAAGTATCTTTATCGGCGGTCCTCCAGCCATGACCATCGGCGCGGTGATGCCTTTGCCTGACAATATGCCGGAGGTCGCCTTTGCCGGTATGCTGGGCAAACACCGTTTTCGCTATGCAATAGCCGGAGGACATGTGGTGTCTGCCGAAGCTGATTTCTGTATTGTTGGAAAGGTCAAGCCCCAAGCCATCAAACCCGAGGGACCGTTTGGCGATCATTTGGGGTATTACAGCCTTGCTCATGATATGCCGGTTATCGAAGTCGAAGCAGTGTATCACCGGGATGATGCGATCTGGCCTTTTACCGTAGTGGGACGCCCTCCCCAGGAAGATACAGAGTTCGGCGATTTTATACATGAGCTAACCGATAAGGCAATTGGCTCACAGGTAGCAGGTTTGAAAGAAGTCCACGCTGTAGACCAGGCCGGCGTTCATCCACTCCTACTCGCAATAGGCAAGGATCACTACATGCCCTTTATGAAACGGTCCCGCCCGGCTCAACTCCTTACCGTAGCGAGCGGTGTCCTTGGTACTGGCCAGCTCTCATTGGCCAAATATCTGCTAATTGCTGCAGAAGAAGACCTGCCCGAGCTTACCACTAAAGATGTGCACGTCTTTTTCAACCACATACTGGAACGCCTCGATCTTACACGCGATATTCATTACTACACCAACAATACCATTGATACCCTCGATTACTCGGGAGACGGACTGAACCGCGGCTCAAAGGTGATCTTTGCTGCAGCCGGGGCTCCCATACGCACGTTATCCTCCACTGTTCCGCAAAATCTGCCGTTGCCGGAAGGGTTCTCCAATCCTCGGATT